>NZ_CP035375.1:0-748861 GCF_004118935.1 Salinibacterium sp. UTAS2018 | reverse complement strand
CCCTCTTCATCCGCTTCATCGATGTCGAGCAGGGGGAGAGGGCTTTGCCACAACTCAGGATTGATGGCGACGCCGCGCCAGAGTGTGTCGTTCTCGTCGGCCCAGTCGTAGACAAAGACGCGCAGCCCTACGCCTACCTGAGGGGCCGCAAGCCCAACGCCAGGTGCCTCTTCCATGGTCTCGAACATGTCGGCCACCAGGGTCGCGAGTTCGCTGTCGAAGGCCGTTACCGGATTCGCGGGAGAATGGAGCACCGGTTCGCCGGTGATGATGATGGGAAGAACGGCCATGTGCCCAGAATATCCCGAGTTAACGCAGTACATTTGACGGGTGCCGCCAGACATTCTTGACCTCACCGATCAGATCAGTCTGACCCCGCTTCAGGTCGCTGGAATTCCTCTTGCTCTGATCGGGGCGATTCTGCTGTCGCTCGGCGCACAATTTCAGCACCGCGGCGTTGCTCGCATGGAAGAGAAGCACGGCAGCGACGCGAACACGGGTCTTAACTTCTCTCAAATCAAGGCGCTGCTCGCTCGCCCCTCGTGGGTAATCGGCACAGCGTTTCTCGGCTTAGCGATCGTGTTTCAGCTCTCGAGCCTCGCTATCGCTCCCATCATGGTGGTGCAGCCGCTCGGCGCTGTTGCCCTCGTGATGACGGCCATCATGAACTCGCGCATCGCCAAGGTGCGGCTCGATGCGATCTCTATCCGCGCGATCGTCATGTGCGTTGCCGGCGTCGGCATTTTCGTCGGTATCGCAGCAATGTTCGCGAAATCTACGGTGGTGACACAGCGCGAGCTCTCGCTGGTGCTCATCATTTTGGCTGTCGTATTAACTGCCTGGATCGTTCTGTTTCTCGTTTTCCGCAAGAACGCCTCACCCATTTTCTACATTTTGGGTGCCGGAATGCTGTTCGGTTTCGTGGCTACGCTGGCGAAGGTCGTGATCGACCGTGTGAAGACGATCGTTATCTCCGGTTCGGGTTTCGAGAGTACTGACTTCTTGACGATCCTCTGTATCGTCGGGCTTATCGCCGCCTCGTTGCTCGGCTCGTACTTTGTTCAGACTGCATATGCCTCGGGCCCACCCGATCTCGTTGTTGCCGGACTCACCGTCGTCGATCCTCTCGTTGCCGTGACCGTCGGCATCCTGGTGTTGGGCGAAGCGGCGGATGCGCCACTCTGGGCGGTCATCGCGTTTGTGATTACTGGCGCCATCGCCATCTTTGGGGTGTTTTCGCTGTCGAAGCATCATCCGCAGATCAAGGCATAGCATTTCGCAGTCTGCGGCTCAGCGCCCCGTCGATACAGGCGCCGTGGGGTACCTTATTAGTTGCCGATGACCTGACCGGGTCGAAAACGGCTGGCTCATCGTGCATAACTGTTAAGGAAATCTTCGACTGTGACTTCCGCTGTGAAACGCTCGCCCCACGAGGGCAAACCGCGACTTCGCATCCTCATTGGCGCAGACACCTTCTGGCCGCAAATCAATGGTGCCGCCACTTTCATCGCACGACTCGCTGCCGGCCTCTCTGAACGAGGTCACGACGTGCACATCGTGGCGCCGTCGTACTCCAACAAGAAGTTGGGCACGATGATCGAGGAGCATGAAGGTCAGTCGATGACGCTCCACCGCCTCTATTCGTGGCGTTGGCTCGGTCACCCCTGGCTGCGTTTCATGATGCCGTGGCGTGT
The DNA here is from genome assembly GCF_004118935.1 of Salinibacterium sp. UTAS2018. Lineage (NCBI taxonomy): Bacteria > Bacillati > Actinomycetota > Actinomycetes > Micrococcales > Microbacteriaceae > Salinibacterium > Salinibacterium sp. UTAS2018. The sequence continues at coordinate 747,167 of NZ_CP035375.1, read as the reverse complement.
AAAACAGAACTCGGCCCGCATCCTCGACCAGGTGAAGCCCGACGTCATCCATTTTCAGTCGCACATCATTATTGGCCGCGGCATGACGATCGAAGGTGGCAAGCGGGGGATCCGTCTCGTGGGCACGAACCATTTCATGCCCGAGAATCTTCTCGATCACGCTTACATCATCCCCAAGTTCCTGCGCCGCAAGGCGATCCGTATGGGGTGGGAGGCCGCTGGGCGGTCATTCGCGCGGGCTGAAAGCGTCACGACCCCCACACGCCGTGCTGCCGAGTACCTTGAGGGCAATACGAAGGTGCGAAACGTCGTCGCGGTTTCGTGCGGCATCAACGCCGACGGCTACAACGGCAATCTTGAGCCCAAACCCGAGAACCTCATCGTGTTTTTGGGCAGGCTCTCTGACGAGAAACAGATCGACAAGCTGATTCGCGCCCTCGCGATTATGGACCCGGCGCTGAACGCCAAACTGGAGATCGTTGGCGGGGGAGAGCTGGAGGGCAAACTCCGTGCTCTCGCTCAGTCACTGGGTCTGCAGGACCGGGTCACGCTCACTGGTTTCGTCGAACAGGATCAACTCCGCGACGCTCTTCAGCGCGGATCGGTCTTTGCAATGCCGTCGATTGCCGAGCTGCAGAGTATCTCCACGATGGAGGCGATGGCATCGGGGCTGCCCGTGGTCGCAGCTAATGCGATGGCGCTGCCGCACCTTGTGCATGACGGCGAGAATGGGTTCCTCTTCGAGCCGGGCAATGTTGAAGACTTAGCGGCGAAGCTCACCCGAGTGCTCACGATGGCGCCGGATGAAGTTCTCAAGTTCAAGAAAGAGAGCTTAGAGATCGTTGCTGCGCACGATATCCAGCGCACTCTTGACACCTTCGAGAGCATGTATCGCGGCGAAATGGTTACGGATCCCGTTGCTTTAGGCAAAAAGAACGAGAGCGCCTCCTAACAGGAGACGCTCTCGCGGGAGCCACAGCAATCGGCTCGTAACTGCAGGCGTGGAGCCTACTTCTTTGCGGGGGTGCGGTTTTCGGCCGACACCATCCAGGCGTATTGTTCAAGTGTTTCGAGCACACCGTGAAGAAGATCGGCGCTCGTCGGGTCTTCTTCGTCAATGGGGTCGTGCAGTTCCCGGATAGTGGCGATGGTGCCCTCAAGCCGTTCGGTCAGCAGATCGATAGTGTCTGTCGTGCTGATCTCACCGGCGGGGAAGGCGGGGAGTGTCGTCGTCTCGGCGACCGTGTCGCTGCGTCCGTCCGGTGTGGCATGGAGCGCGCGCATCCGCTCGGCAATAGTGTCGCTGAACCCGCGCGTGGCATCAATGATCTCGTCGAGCACGAGGTGCGTATCGCGGAAGTTCTTGCCGACGACGTTCCAGTGCGCTTGCTTGCCTTGAAGTGAGAGTTCGATCAGGTCGACTAACACCTGTTGCATTTTGTCGGCAAGCCCCTTCGAGGCGGTGAAGCCCGACTCAGCATTTTGCTGTCGAGTCTTGCGAGCCCCCGACTTTGCCGGACTTGTGGTCTGCGCTTTCTGTGAATCAGTCATAACTTCATCGTAGAAGCGCAACATTAACGCTGGCTCAACGTTGCTTGGGAGAAAGCTGAACGGGCGGTCGTAGCGCCGATCACTCGGTTTTGCCGGTAACGTAGATACGCGCCCGCAGCAGTGTGGGCACGGGGCGGTAGCTCAGCTGGTTAGAGCAGCGGACTCATAATCCGTCGGTCATGGGTTCAAGTCCCATCCGCCCTACATCTCTCATCTCCCGTAGCCCTCGTCGAGCGCCACTGAGGACATGTCGCCGAGGAAACGCCAGCCAGGAAACGCCACTGAGGCCCGACCGCGGCATCCGTCATTCTGCGACGGCGTGCAACAGGTCGGGCCTCAGCGGGCATAGACGCTCACCCGGGCGATGGACGGGCTTGCCGCTCATTACTGCGCGACAGGCCCCGCCCGAAGCGAGCGACTAGCTCTCGATGGCGCGCTGAGGCGCGTCAGGGAGTGTTCGGCGCCGGCGCAGAACGAAGGCTGCGCCCAGCGTGAGGAGAAGCGCTGCCAGCGTAAGGTAGCCGCTGATGCTTGCCCCGGTGAATGCCAAGGCAGCGGCGTCGGTTCCGTCGGCGGCCTCGGCATCAGTCGTGCCGGTTCCGCTTCCGTTGCCGGGTTGCGTGACCTCGGATGCCGCAGCGATGGAGATTCGTTCAAGCTCTCCAATGTTGCCTGCCGCATCAATCGCGCGGTAGCTGACGACGGCGGCCTCGGCCCCGACCGTCAGCGGACCCTCGTACTCCGTGAACGCAACGCGGGCGGATGCGCTTGCCTCGGACATCACGAACTCGAGCCGTTCGATACCTGCCCCACCATCAGTTCCAGCGAGCGTCAGAGTGCGGGATTCCGCATCAAACTTCGCCGTAGCGGTTGGCGCGGTGGCGTCGATTGCGATCGTGCGGGACACCACCTCGGAGACATTGCCGGCGGCATCCGTTGCCCGCATCTCGAGTGGGTGGCGCCCGTCGCCCGTAATCTCGATGGGGCCGTCGTAGCGGCTCCAGGCCGCACCATCAAGCCTGAACTCGACGATGGGTGTGGAGTCGGCGGCGTCGGTGGCGTCTGCCGTGACGGTCACCGCGTCGGTGAACCACCCGGCAGCGTTCGGTTCAACTGCTCCGGTCGAGACCGACAACTTCGGGGCTACCCAGTCTTCTTGAAGGCCGGCTGCACGCTGGTGATCGGAATGCATGCCGAACGAGTCCGCGATGTGTGGCATCCAGCAGGCATCGTTGTGGCGACCTTCGGGGTAAACCTCCCACGTGTGAGCGATTCCCTTCTCTGTCAGCGCGGCATCCATGCTTCGTGCCGGAGTAGCGAAGCCGTAGTCGTCGAACTCGCAGACGTCAAAGTAGAAGTCGTAGGTGGAGAGAACTTCGGTCGACATCGCCTTGACGTCATTGATCGGTGAACGGGGTTGCGCATCGGGTCCGCCGGGAGCAGTGACGCCGACCTGACTGGGGGAGAGCCCAATCGCTCCGATGTGTGAGGCGAGCGAAGAGAACATCTCCGGGTACGCGAGGCCGATGGAGTAAGCACCAAAGCCGCCCATCGAGACGCCAGAAAGGCCGCGGAATTCTCGGCTGGCCAGAGTGCGGTATTCGGCGTCGACTTGTGGAATCAGCTCGTTGATGAACATGCTGCGCCAGGGCGTGCCATCGACGTGATCGGTGTACCAGAGGGATTCGCCGTCGGGCATGATCACGATCGACTCAGCAAGTCCACCGGTGGTGTACAGCTCGTCGAGCTTGGCGCCGAAATCGCGCGGTTCCCACTCACGGCTTCCGCCGTTGACTCCATGGAGAAGATAGACGACCGGAAATTCTCGGTTCGGTTCAGTGAAGTACGACGGCGGGAGGTACGTTACGTACTCCCGTCGGGCATCTTCAAGGTCAGAGTCGACAAAGTCGCGGAAGAATCGGGATTCGTTGCCAGCTTCAGTGAAGTTTTCGCGGTCGAAAGCCAAGAACTCCTGCGTGGTCGGTTCGAATTCGAACGCCACGCCGTCTTTGGTGCCCGTGATCGTGCGGTTGGTGTCAACGATCAGGCGACCATCGGACGACTCGATCACCTCCACCTCGCTGTCAGTGAGTGTGAGGGTGCCCGAATCGTTCAGCCAGTCGCGGATCTCGCTTGCACGGCGATCGAGGTCGCGACCGTTGTGCTCGTAGGAATCTGTCAAGGTCGCGAGATAGGCGTCGGCGTCACCGGCAGCGAGTGCGGTGCGCTGTTGAGCGAGGGTGGCGAGAACGCTGTCGGTGATGCTTGCTGAGGCTAAAGCGCCCGATATTCCGTGAACGTTTTCGCGTACTTGGTCTTTCGAATAGATGCCGACGGGGCCCTGGTACCAGCCGCCTCCGCCCGACATGTCGTAGACGCGCACGGCGAGAGTATTTTCAGCTCCGAAGCGTGGTGCAGTTGCCGGGATGGGGTACAGGCGCTGCTCAAACCATTGGCTTGATGCATTGGGCGGCATCGTTCCCGAGCCACCAATTTTTTCCCCGTTAAGGAACGCTTCATCGACGTCATCGATGAAGCCGAGCGAGGCAACAAGGTTGGCGCCTTGCGCATCGGCGGGGAGGGTGAACGTGAGTCGATACCATCCGAATCCGTCATAGTCGGCGAACTGCGGGGCGCCGTCAACCTCAGGTACTTGCAGGGTTGTCCAACCGCTGTCGTCGAAACCGGGGCTCGACCACGTGGGGTCATCTCCGGTAGAGAACTGCCAGTCTCCCGAAAGGTCGAGTTCCACTGAACTCGGCGCCGAAACTGCTGCCGGTCGAACGTCAGCGGCAATGGCCGGGGAGGCCGCCACCATGGTGGACAGCGTCAGTGTTGCAATGCCGATTATCGCGACGGCTGAGTGCCTCCGCGGTCGGGCGGGCTGCGTGATTTCCATGCGCTCCAACTTCGTCGTTGTGTGGGTGCTGTGTTTTCGATTCTCGTAAACCGACGCTCTGGGAGCGTGCACACACCGACGCGCAGTTCTGGTCCACTCAGAACGGCGAGCACGGGGGTGCTCGGCTGGCAAGCTCTGGGAGCGTTCCCAGAACAAACCAGAAAACCGTGTACAGCTATTTGCAGTCAGCGTATATCAGGATGTCGACGCATCGTCAGATTATATTTTCACGCGGACTCGTGCCGCTTGCACGTTTGCTTATGAGGTGAGCGGGCAGCGAGTTCTATTGAAAAGCTGAAGCCAGTTCATGGAAACTAGTTACTGAGGTCGTGGGTTTGAGAAAATGTTCGGGGTACGTTTTGTTGCCTCGGTTAACCCAGATAGCGAGAAGTCCCGCTGCGATGGCGCCATGAATATCCCACGGATGAACCGCCACCAGGTAAGCGGAAGCCGAGCTGACCTGCGTGCCGGTGCGCGTCAGAGCACTCTCGTAGGAGGCGCGCGCGGGCTTCCACGGGGAATGTCCCTCCACCGAGAGGAAGCCAGCCATGGCATCCGCAATTCCGGCGTCGGCGAGCATGCGCTCAGCGTTGTTCGCCGGTCCGTTCGACAGCGTAAAAAGTCGATGATCTTCTTGTTGTAACGCGCGGATGCCGGGGGCGACGTCGCTGTGCAGGCTCACGTTCGAGAACGCGGAGATCACGGCATCCACGGCATCATCGAGCGGAAGGCGCAGCGTGATGCTGCCGAGAGCGTCGCGAGCATTCGCTGTGGCGATAGCGAGAAAGCGTGCCTCGCTGCTGGTGGCCGTCAGAGCAAAGCCATCGCGCAGGATGCTGGCGAACCACGACGACGCGATTTCGCGGTTCGCGCCGACGGCGTCAAACGCATCGCCAACCGGCGTGAGGTCTGAGAGCGTTTCGTTGACGTCGAAGAAGATCGTGGCGGGATTGCTTGTCATCTCGAACCAGCTTTCTGATTGTGACCGCTGCTGCCGATCTGGAAGGAGCGGGCTCGAACGATGGCTTCTACGGTACGCGCAGTATCGAGCGCGTCGCTGCGATTCGAACTGGATGTGGCGCTTTAGCGCCCGCGCTTAGGCTCTTTCCTGACGCGGTAAAAAAGCCGGTCAGAGGTAAAGTGCTTTCCTCTGAGGAATGGGCTATGGTCAGGGTTAGCACGCCAACTGAGACAAGGGGAAGCGGAGTAATCATGGCTGGAAAATCGCCTAGAGGAAGCACCAAAAAAGAGGCCAAGCTGTCTATTAAAGACAAGCGGGCACACAAGCGGGCCAAGCTCGAAGACACCGGCTTCATCAAGCCGCGTAAGGGCCAGTAACGGCCCAACAATCGAACTCATCAGATTCCACACTCAGATGCGATGAGTTCAGCGTGGCGGCGCGCAGTCGCAGGCACGGAAATCCCGTGTCCCTTCAGTGCGCCTGCGCCGCCACGCACACTATCAAGTCGTAGGCGTCGCCGCCGGGAGCGTGCCTACTTGCGCACCTTGCCGCGACCGAAGATCAGCCACAGGATCGAGCCAAGAATGGACAAGAAGAAGGCGACCAAGATCCAGATGAGCTTGCCGAGCACTCCGTGGTTGTTGCTCTTGGCGATCGAGACCACGGTGATAATAAAGATAACGAGGCCGACGATGCCGAAGCTGAAGCTAATGGGTTCCATGGTCTAAATCTACCGGGCGTGGCACTATCAAGTTATGAGTTTGCTGGATGCTGCGTGGCAGTCACTGGGCGAAGATGCTGCCGCCCTCGCTTTGGTGCGCGAAAACGGTACTGCGGTGCCTCTTGCTGGGGTTCTCCCCACGGGCCGTTTCGTGCATGACGCGATCGCCGCGGCCTCGTTCTCTGCGTCTTTGTTGGCGGCCCGCCGTGTTGGCTGCGCGGTGCCCGCGGTTGAACTAAGCGCACTCAAAGTTGCAACTGCCGTCACGAGCGATCAGCATTTCCGCCACGATGGCGAGCCCGTTACGGCGTGGTCTGAGCTCTCCGGTTTCTGGCCGTGTAGCGATGGTTGGGTGCGCACGCACGCGAACTACCCGCACCATCGCGCAGCGCTGCTCACCGGGTTGGGGTTGCCCGCTGACACCGGCGCCGATGGATTCATGCTCGCCCTCCACACTATGGATGCCGCCGCCGTCGAAGAGGTGGTCACCGCAGCAGGGGGAGTTGCGACTGTGGTGCGCGCGCCAGAGGAGTGGGCAGAGCATCCGCAAGGCCGCGCGGTGGCCGAATTGCCGGTGATTGAGTTCACGTCACTGGGCGACACCGCGCCGTCTGATCTTGGCGAAACGACCATCGATGCGCCGCTGGCCGGGCTACGCGTGCTTGACCTCACTCGCGTGATTGCGGGCCCCGTCGCGGCTCGAACTTTGGGATTGTGGGGTGCCGACGTTCTGCGCATCGACAGCCCGCGGCATCCCGAAATCGACTGGCAGCACCGCGACACGGGAGCCGGAAAGCGCTCGGCTCTGCTCGATCTGGACGACGACGCCGATCGCGCCACGTTCGAGAAACTGCTCGAGACCGCGGATGTCGTGCTCACCGCCTACCGCCCCGGAACGTTAGATAAATTCGGACTTTCACCCGCGGCTCTCGCCGAGCGCCGCCCGGGAATCATCGTCGGCCGGCTCTCGGCGTGGGGAACAGTCGGACCGTGGGCAGAACGCCGTGGTTTCGACAGCATCGTTCAGGCGGCAACAGGAATCGCGCTCACCGAGGGAGAAGGTAAGGGATCGCCGGGAGCGCTCCCTGCTCAGGCTTTGGATCATGCGGCGGGTTACCTGTTGGCCGCTGCCGTTACCGCCGCCGTGCGTCGCCGCATCGATGCTGGGCACTCGTGGCTGGTGGAGGTATCGCTCGCGCGTGTCGCGACCGAGTTGTTGCAGCAGCGCCGTCCGCGCCATGCGCCTCGGGCAGCCGCCGGATTCACGCCCACGGTGGCGACGAACGACGGTGTCACGAGCGCAGTGCCGGCACCTGCGTATGCCGGCAGTCCCGGGCGTTTCAGCGCTCCCGCCGTGGCGTGGGGTTCGAGTGACGCGGCGTGGCGTTCTTAGGGAACTTCGCTGGCTAGATTTGCGACCCGATTGTGCTTTCCCGAAATAATCCCGTGTCGGCGGTGGTTGGCGTGATGGACTTCAACAAGGATGGACTTATGACTGACACTGCTGCACCCACACTCACGCCCGAAGCCAAGCTCGCTACTTTCCGCGAACGCCGCGACCAGGCGGTCGTGCAGCAGAACGGCAATTTGGCGCTCACCAACACGCAGTGGGTGGATGCGGAGCAGACCATTTGGGGTGTGCCTGGCACTTGGGCTCCCCACGAGGATGGGCTCACGGTCACCGCTACCGCCGACGACAACATCGTGGTCGACGGAACTCTCGTGGATGGCAGCGCCGTAGTTCGCAGCAAGAGCCACGAAAACCCGAGCGCGATCGTCTTTGGCGAGACCGTGACGGGCTTCGTCATCAAGGCTCCCGAGGGCAACCACGCACTTCGTGTCTGGGACACCAACTCGCCTGCCATCCAAGAATTCGGCACCATTGACGCGTACTCGTACAACCCCGACTGGGTCATTACTGCGGCGTTTACCCCCAACCCGGAAGGCACCACGCTCGGGTTCGAGCACCTCAAAGACAATGGCCAAGAGCGCGAGCAGCCGATTCCCGGCGACATTTCCTTCACGAAGGATGGCGTTGACTACAACCTCGCTGCGTTCAAGTCGGGCCGTGCCCTTCAGCTCGTATTCGCGGATGCCACCAGCGGCGTCGACACCTACAGCGTCGGCCGCTTCCTGTTCGTCGCCCCCAACCCTGACGGAACCATCGTTCTCGACTTCAACCTCGCGATCCTGCCCCCGTGCGCTTTTAGCTACAACTTCAACTGCCCCATGCCCCCGAAGCAGAACCGTTTCGCCGTCGCTATTGAAGCCGGCGAAAAGAACGTGCTGAAGAAGGATGGCTCGCTGCTGCACGACTAAGCGCTCGGCGAGTGCGACTCCAAGAACTCGAACACTTCGGTGGAGTCGACGCCGGGATACATTCCGGTGGGCATCGCGGCGAGCAGGGAACTGTTGAGCCGCGCGCTCGGGAGTGAATGTTGAGCCCAGCGCTCCGTGAGGTTGTCAGGCGCGCTGCGGCAGCATCGGTCATCTGGACACGTCGACACGGCACGATTCGTCGTGTCGCGACCGCGGAACCATTTTGCAGAGGCAAAGGGTGTTCCCAAGCTGATCGAGAATTCCCCGCGTCGCCCCGATTGAATGCGCGAGGTGCACCAATACGTGCCGCCCGGCTTGTCGGTGTACTGGTGGTACGGGCTGAAGCGATCGTCGACGTCGAAGACCTGGCGCGCACTCCACTGACGGCATACGATCTGCCCCTCAATCGCTCCGAGGGCATCGGTCGGGAACGCCGCGTTGTCGTTCTCGTAGGCCTTGGAAATCGTGCCGCCCTCGTGCACCTTCAAGAAATGCACGGGCACGCCCAAGTGCTCGGTCGCGAGGTTAGTGAAGCGATGGGCGGCTGTCTCGTAAGGAACGGCGAAAGCATCGCGCAGATCTTCGACCGATAACTCCCGTTTCGCCTTGGCGGCGGTCAAGAACTCCACGGCCGTTTTCTCGGGGATCAGGAGCGCGGCCGCGAGATAGTTGGTCTCTACGCGCTGGTACAGAAACTCGGAATAGTCGGCGGGTTCGCGGATGCCCAGCACATGTCCCGCGAGAGCCTGCAGCAGAGTCGACCTCGGGTCGGTACTCTCGGCCTGCGTTACCGGCAAATAGATGCGGCCGTGGCGTAGGTCCGTCACGCTGCGAGTGGATGCCGGAAGATCGGGCACGTAGTGCAGCGAGAACCCGAGGTGCGAGGCCAGGTCGGAGGCGACACGCTGCGAGAGCGGGCCACCTGTGTGGCCAACGGCATCCAGAAGCTCGGTGGCTTTCGATTCGAGCTCGCCGAAGTAGTTGTTGCGCTTGCGCATCACTCGCCGTAGTTCGGTGTTGGCGCGGCGGGCTTCTTCGGGGGTCGCTGCGCGTTCGCGATGTAGTCGTTGCAGTTCGTCGTGGAGGCCGAGCACGGTCTCAATAGCTTCGTCGCTGAGTGTCTTGCGGATGGGCAATTCGGGAAGCGTCAGTGAGGCGTAGAGCGGGCCGCGCTGAGCACGCTCGAGGGCGATTTCCAGAGCCGCGCGCCGCGACGGCGGCTCGGCATTGAGTAAGTCATCCACCGTCACGTCAAAGATGCGGGCGAGTTTCTGCAGCTCGCTGAGCTTGAGTTCGCGCTTGCCATTCTCGATGACGGAGACCTGAGAGGCCGCTCGATTCAAGGCAGCGCCGAGGTCATCGAGGGTGAGACCGCGATCGGTGCGGAGCTGGCGGATGCGCCGGCCAATGGTGAGGGAATCGATCATGTCCTCATCGTCTGCCTGCGCGAGCGTGCGTGGGGTCATCTCAGCGTCCTCCTTGACGGTCTTCTGCGGAAAAACAGAAGAATGCAAAGAATTCTGCCGCAAAACTCGGTTAAGAACCAGTGCTGAGGCCGCAGAGTCGAAGAAACGCACCACCGACCACTACCTGACGAAGGAGCCAGCAATGTCGCACAACCGCCCCGGTGACCAGATCCAAACCGCAGCCGAGCTTGAGACCGAGTGGAAAACAGCTGCCCGCTGGAACGGAATCGAACGCGATTTCAGCGCCGAAGACGTCATTGCCCTTCGCGGAAGTGTTCGGGAGGATCGCACCCTTGCCCGTCGCGGAGCCGAGAATCTCTGGAAGCTTCTGCAGCGCGACAACACCGAGTGGGTCGCCGCGCTCGGAGCACTCACCGGCAACCAGGCCGTGCAGCAAGTGCGTGCCGGCCTCGAAGCGATTTACCTCAGCGGCTGGCAAGTCGCCGCCGACGCGAACCTCTCGGGTCAGACCTACCCCGACCAGAGCCTTTATCCGGCCAACAGCGTTCCGGCCGTGGTTCGCCGCATCAACAACGCGCTCCTTCGGGCAGACCAGATTGAGACCGCCGAAGACGGTGCTCCCCGCACCGACTGGATGGCGCCGATTGTGGCCGATGCGGAAGCCGGCTTTGGTGGGCCTCTGAACTCCTACGAGCTCATGTCATCCATGATCGAAGCCGGCGCTGCCGGCGTTCACTGGGAAGACCAATTGGCGTCGGAGAAGAAGTGCGGTCACATGGGCGGCAAGGTTCTCATCCCGACCTCGCAGCACATCCGCACCCTCAACGCGGCTCGACTCGCTGCCGACGTTGCGGGCGTCTCGAGCATCATCATCGCGCGCACCGACTCGCTCGCCGCCGACCTCATCACGAACGATGTGGATGATCGCGACAAGCCGTTCTTGACGGGTGAGCGCACGAGTGACGGCTTTTACCGCACCACTCCGGGCATCGAAACGGTGCTCAGTCGCGGCCACGCTTATGCGCCGTACGCTGATCTGCTCTGGGTGGAGAGCGCGAAGCCCGATCTCGAGTTGGCGCGAACCTTTGCGGAGAGCATCCACAAAGAATTCCCCGGCAAGAAGCTCGCCTACAACTGCTCGCCGTCGTTTAACTGGAAGCGTCACCTCGACGACGCTCAGATTGCGAGCTTCCAGCGCGAGTTGGCAGCCATGGGCTACGCCTTCCAATTCATCACCCTTGCAGGGTTCCACGCCCTCAACCACTCGATGTACACCCTGGCTCGGGGCTACAGCGAGCGGCACATGAGCGCCTATGTGGAACTGCAAGAAGCAGAGTTCGCGTCTGAAGCAGACGGCTACACGGCCACACGCCACCAGCGTGAGGTCGGCACGGGGTATTTCGATCGCATCGCGACCGCTCTCAACCCCACCAGTGAAACCCTCGCCCTGGTCGGAAGCACCGAAACAGCGCAGTTTCACTAAACCCTCTGGCGCCCTCGTCCCACGCGAGGGCGCCAACCCCTCGACAACTCAGACCACTTCATCCACGTTAAAGGACATCTCATGACCACGCACAGAATGGAACCGCTCGCTGATTCGCATGACCGATCAAGCGAGATTCTCACCCCTGAAGCACTCCACTTTCTGACTCGACTCCACGACCAGTTCGCGGGTCGTCGTCACGACCGCCTCGCGGCTCGGATGGAGTCGCGCAAGCACATCACCAACGGCCGTAACCTGCGATTCTTGCCGGAAACAGCCGCGATTCGCGAAGACGATAGCTGGCGCGTTGCGGGTGCCGGCCCCGGCCTCCATGACCGCCGCGTCGAGATCACTGGCCCCACCGATCGCAAGATGACGATCAACGCCATGAACTCGGGTGCCAAGGTGTGGCTCGCTGACCAAGAGGACGCGACGAGCCCGACGTGGCACAACGTGATTGGTGGTCAGGTGAACCTGCGCGACGCGATCCGCCGCCAGATCGATTTCACCACCGAGGAGGGGAAGACCTACGCTCTCGGCGAGGAGACACCCACGATCGTGATGCGACCGCGCGGGTGGCACCTGGTAGAGAAGCACCTGCGGTACACCGACCGGGCGGGGCAGCGCACTCCGGCATCCGGCTCGCTCGTTGACTTCGGGCTGTACATATTCCATAACGCGCACGAACTGATTGAGCGCGGCAGCGGCCCGTACTTTTACATTGCCAAGATCGAGAACCATCTCGAAGCGCGGTTGTGGGATGACGTGTTCACGTTCGCCGAGAACGCTCTGAACATTCCCCACGGAACGATTCGTGCGACCGTGCTGATCGAGACGATTCCGGCCGCTTTCGAGATGGACGAGATTCTGTATGAGCTGCGCGAACACTGCGCGGGCCTCAACGCGGGCCGCTGGGATTACATCTTCTCGATCATCAAGAACTTCCGTGGCCGCGGCGCCAGCTTCGTGCTTCCTGACCGCGCCGCAATCACGATGACGGTGCCGTTCATGCGGGCCTACACCGAGCTGCTCGTTGCAACCTGCCACAAGCGGGGTGCACATGCCATCGGCGGCATGAGCGCGTTCATCCCGAACCGTCGCGACCCCGAAGTGACCGCTCGTGCCCTCGATGCGGTGACGCGCGACAAGCGTCGCGAAGCCACCGACGGCTTCGACGGCACGTGGGTCGCGCATCCGGATCTCATCCCGACCGCTCGGGCCGAATTCGACGCGGTACTGGGGGATCGCCCTAACCAGGTTGACCGCCTTCGCGACGATGTTCACGTGACGGCGGAGCACCTGCTCGACCTGCGCATTGACGGTGCGGTAACGGATGCCGGAGTGCGTTCCAACGTCTCCATTGCGCTGCGCTACATCGAGAGCTGGTTGCGCGGAGTTGGCGCGGCGGCGATCGACAACCTCATGGAGGACGCCGCGACCGCAGAGATTAGCCGCAGCCAACTGTGGCAGTGGATGCACCAGCATGTTGTCACGGCGGAAGGTACGCCCATCACGCACCGCAGCATCGAGGAGGAGCTCGCCCACGTGTTCTCCACGATTGAGCGCACGCCCGGCGATCGCTTCGATGAGGCCGCTGCGGTCTTCCGCGAAGTGACGCTGGAGGAAGAGTTCCCCACCTTCCTCACCCTCAGCGCGTACAGCAGCTACCTCGTCGAACAGCCCCGCGAGAACGCTGCCTGACAGCTCCACGGGCTAGCCGATACTCGCTCTAACGTGCTCAATGATGATCACGAAGAGCGCGGCTAGCCCGTGACTCGCGCGGGCAGCTAGGCGGCCGCTGTCGGCGCAGCACGGCAGACTAGTGCTGTGTACCTCGTGCTCGCGACTAGCGGCCGCACCCTCACCGCCACACGAGTGGATGCTGCGGGCGCGGTTCTCGGCGAACTCGCTGTCGATAATCTGGTTGCCTTTGTCGCGCAGACGCAGGCTGAGGAGCCCACGATTCGTTGGGTCTGGCACGACACCGCAGCGTGGTATCCGGAGTTGCTCGAGGCGCGCGTGCGGGTCAACCGCTGCTTCGATCTGCGCTTGTGCCACACGATTCTGCGCAATTCGGTCTTCACCCGAGAGTCGGCGTTAGCTCAGGCGCGCGCGAGCGGCTGGGACGCCCTCGCTCAGGCGGGTCACGCGGCACCGCTAGACCCTCTCAGGCCGCAGCACTCAACGCTGTTTGATTTCGACGACGATGCTGACGCCGTGGCCGACGGCGACCTCGACGTGCTAACTGAATTTCTTCGCCAGCTGGAGGCGGTGGCAACGTCGCCGGAGGCTGGGCGGTTGCAGCGACTGCTCTCCGCCGAGTCCGCTGGCGCGCTTATCGCTGCCGAGATGCGCTTCGCCGGCTTGCCCTGGAGCGCGCAGGCCCATGACGAGATCCTCACCGAGATGCTGGGGCCACGCCCGAGCGTCGAGGGCGAAAGGCCGGCAAAGCTGCAAACACTCGTCGATGAGATCCGGCTGCAGCTCGACTCTCCGCGATTGGCGCCCGAGTCGCCCGCCGAACTCTTGCGGGCGTTGAGCGTCGCAGGCATTCAAGCGACCACAACTCGGTCGTGGGAACTCAAGCAGCTCAAGCATCCGGTTATCGCCCCATTGCTCGAATTCAAAAAGCTTCAACGCCTCATGACGGCGAATGGATGGTCGTGGCTCGATGCTTGGGTTGTCGACGGTCGTTTTCGTCCCGATTACGTCCCCGGCGGGGTGGTAACCGGGCGCTGGGCAACGAGCGGCGGTGGCGCGCTGCAGCTTCCGCACCTGATTCGCGGTGCGGTCCGGGCTGATCCGGGCTGGAAGTTTGTTGTCGCGGATGCCTCGCAACTAGAGCCGCGCATCCTCGCAGCGATGGCTGGTGACCGCGGAATGGTCGCGGCCGGAGCATCCGGGGATCTCTACGAAGGCATCGTGGCGAGCGGCGCCGTCGACACGCGCGCTCACGCGAAGCTCGCCATGCTCGGCGCAATGTATGGTGCAACGTCGGGGGAGAGCGGCCGACTGATGCCCCGGCTCGCCCGGGCCTACCCGCAAGCGATTGCGCTCGTGGAACAGGCGGCGCGAGCCGGTGAACGCGGGGAAGTGGTGAGCACCCAACTCGGGCGCAGTTCGCCCCCGGGTACCCACGCCGCGACCTATGACGATTCGCAATCTCCCGCGCAGCGCGCGGTGTCGCAAGAACGCGGGCGCTCGTGGGGCCGCTTCACGCGCAACTTCATTGTTCAAGGCACGGCGGCCGAATGGGCCCTGTGCTGGATGGCGAGCATCCGCAATCGACTAGGCCAACTCTCGGAGGGCGCCTGGCTCACCGACGCGCCCCACCTCGTGTTCTTCTTGCATGACGAGGTCGTGGTGCACGTGCCGGCAGAGCTCGCCGACCGCGTTGCAGAACATGTGACGGCGGCAGCAGCGGATGCCGGGCGGCTCGTGTTCGGCGACATCCCAGTCACGTTCCCGCTCACCACTGCGATCGTCGACCGCTACGATCACGCTAAATAGACCGGTATTCGACAGATACTCCCGAGCCGCCGGGCCAAGCACACCGTTTATTTATCCACGGACGTTTCGGTGTTCCCGGAGGGCCGCCCGCGTTTCGGTTGGCTGGGATTCAAGGGAAAAGGGTCGGCGAAGCCGTGTGATTGAGCGGTGGTGAGCGCCGCGTCTAAGTGATCGAGCCAGAGCAGCTCCGCTTCGGCGTGCGCGCGCAGCGAGTCGGTGACGAGTTGTTCCGCGAACTGGCGCGCGTTCCGGGCTTCGTCGCGCACCTCCGCTGTGAGCGAGAGTTCGTCGATTGCGCCACGAGTCGCTCGGCGCTGATGCGCGATCACGGCGTGAGCGTCGACTCCGGGAAGCGTGACCGCGATCGCGAGCTTGACCGCTAACTCATCGCGACTGGTCGCATAGCTGTCGATGGGGGTCGCAAGCCACTGTTGTGCTTCATGCCTGCCGGCATCCGTAATTGTGTAGTAGGTCTGCTGTGAAGAGTCAGCAGCCAGCGCGGTCGGTGCGCCGGTTTTCACCACAAGATCATCGCGCACAAGGCGATCGAGCGTGTTGTAAATCTGACCGACGTTGAGCGGCCACGTTGAGCCGGTGCGCTGGTCAAATTCTGTGCGCAGCTGATAGCCATAGCACGGCCCCTGAACCAAGATTGAGAGCAAACTGTGGCGGACCGACATGCCAGACCTTCCGAGTAAATCAATACCGAGTATGTAGTAATCGACCTTAGCGAGGGAGTGCATGCTCGCCCGCTACCGCTCGGAGTGTCGAATTCTCTAGGTCGTGCAACTGCAACCGTGCCCGTGTAGCGCGTATTTTCAGGATGGATGAATAGGCTCGAACGTGGGGCCTCCGCAACTAAATGTCTTTCACTCGTCGATGACCGCTGGATGAACTGGACTCTTGGCGGTCGATTTCGTGCAGCCAACCGGAGAGCCTCATACTCATCTGCGTGAGTGATGCACCTGTAGGAGCCGCAGCGGCCCAGCCTGTCCCCGAGTCAATCCACGATTTTGAATTCATCTTGAAATCGTCATCGGGCAGCGCTGTCTCGGCAAGCGCCCCCACGCGCTTCCGGTATCACCAAGAGGGCCAAATGATTTGGGGCGAGTACTACGGAGACACGGTCGCTCTCGGTCGTTTCGTCGGGCGCCGTGATGATGATGTGGTGTCAATTCGCTTTGCGCACCGCATTGCCGCGAGTGAAGACATTATTCTCGGCTCGGCTTCGAGCACTATCCGTTGGAACGACGATGGCAAGCTCGAACTCTACGAAGAGTTCGAGAAGAACGGCGAAGCGCACGTGAGCGTGTGCGTCGAGACTGATCGGCGTGGCGCGTGGCCCGAGCTCGATCCAGCGCAGCGCAGCACACCCCGGCTTGACGGCACCACATTCATCCTCGAGGAATCAACGGCGAGCACGGTCAGCGCTCAGCCCACGCAGTTCGAGTTCGACGAGAACTCGGGCATCGTGTGGGGCTTCTACTTTGGCGACACGGTTACGGCAGGCCGCTGCGTCGGTCGCTACCGCGACGGCGTGCTCGATGAGTTCTTCGTGCACCACGTCATCGCGAGTGACGCCACCCTCTTGGGCGATAGCAGCACCACGCTCGGTTCGCGCCCCGATGGCCGCCTTGAGCTCATCGAGGAGTTCGTGCTCGATGGTGTTCCGGGAAAAAGTGTCTGCGTTCAAGTCGTCTAGCGCGCCTGGGCGACTAGCTGACTAGCTGTTCAGCCCTGCCCGTCCGGGGTCTGCCCGGGTGAACCGGGTCAGGCCCAGTTGCGCTGGTTCTTGCGGGCGCTCGGGCAAATCTGAGGGCAGCAGGTAGGGGCGTTGAAAGACTTCGTCGAGCACGAGAACGGTCTCGAGCGATTTCACTTCGGGCAGCACCGAGAGCACTCCGACAATGAAGTCGTGAATGGCGCCCACCTCGTGACCGCGGATCAACAGCATCGCGTCATGTTCACCGGTGGTGATGCGGCAGGATTCGATCTCGGTCATGTTCGTGATGCGGTCGCGAAAGCTCGTCCACGTTTGCGGATGCACGGAGAGAAATACGAGCGCGCAGATACCGAGCCCGGCTTTGGCGGGGTCGATCTGAGCGCTGAAGCCTGTGATCACGCCGTCAGACATCAGCTGTTCTACCCGCGTATACACGTTCGCTCGCGAGACATTTACCTTCTCGGCAAGAGCTGACATTGATATTCGTCCGTTATAGCGGAGCTCGCTCAATATCTTCAGGTTGATCTCGTCCAATTCAGAGGGTGATTGTCCAGTACTGGAAGAACCGTTGGTGGCTTTGCTGGACATATTGTGTGAAATCTCCCTCATGTTTATCTCATGGTCTGAACGATCGCGCCTTTGATTGGACAGACTAGCGGGATTTGTGGGAATCTCAAGCACAGCCGTCCAGAGGCTGATCTACAACCACCAAGGAGTTCCCTTTGCGCACTAAGTTCCGCTACGTAGCGGCCGCGTTCGGATTGACTGCATCACTGGCTCTCGCCGGTTGCGCTGCAGCAGCACCCGAAGTAAGCGACAGCATCGTCATCGACACCGCTTTTACGCTGGAGACGAGTGACCCGGGTCGTAACTACGTTCCCACCGGGTACATGGTGTCGAAGGCGCTCTACGAAACTCTCCTCGACTTCGCCGGTTCCGATGAGTCAACCCCGGTCGACGGTCTCGCGACCTACGAGTCGAACGACGATGCAACGGTATTCACCTTCACGCTCAAAGACGGTCGCGTCTTCTCCGACGGTTCAGCAATCACCGCTGACGACGTTGTCTTCTCGCTCAACCGCGTCGCCGGAATGACCGAGAGCAAAGCCAACTTCTTGATGAACGGCATTACCGTCACCAAGGTCGACGACATGACCGTTGAGCTCAGCACGGAAACCCCGTCGCTCAAGCTCCCCGCCCTCATGACGAACCCGTCGCTCGCCATCCTGAACTCCGCTCTCGTCATCGAAAATGGCGGAACAACGGATGACTCGGATGCTGCTGAAGCATTCTTGAACGAGACGTCGGCTGGTTCCGGTCCGTACATCCTCGACACAGTGAACTTCGAGTCGCAGGTTGTTCTCACCGAGAACGAAAACTACAACGGTGACGAAGACATCGACTTCACTCGTGTTGTCATCCGCAACGTCTCTGAGGCTGCAACGCAGAAGATCAACCTTGAGGGCAACGACTCCCAGGTAGCCGTTGACCTCAGCGGTGACCAGGTCGCTAGCTTGAGCGATGGCATCAACGTGTTCTCGACTCCGTCGGCACAGACCATCTTCCTGCTCATCAACCAGAGCGAAGAAGTGGGTGGCATGACCGCCAACCCCGACTTCGCTAACGCCGTTCGTTACGCTCTCGACTACCCGGCGCTCCTCGAGCTTGCTGGTGCAGGTTCCGAGCAGGCCACCGGCGTTATCCCGCCGTCGTTCCTCGGCGCGTTGGAGAACGGTGTTGAGCAGGACCTCGACGTTGCGGCTGCCTCGCTTGAAGCATCCGGTTACGACGGGGAGAGCATCACGCTCGAATACCCGAACGACTACCCGGTTGGTGGCGTGAGCTTCACCCCGCTAGCCGAGCGTATCCAGTCGCAGCTTGCGGATGCCGGAATCACCATCGAGCTCGCTCCGGCCCCGTTCACCACGCAGATTGACAGCTACGTCAACGGAACCGAAGCCTTCAGCATCTGGTTCTGGGGCCCCGACTACGCCGACTCCGCCAACTTCTTGCCGTTCTCGGCTGGACAGAAGGTTGGACTGCGCGCCGGTTGGACCGCCGAGCAGGACGCCGATGTAGTGAACCTCGCCGCAGCGGCAGAGAACGCCACGAACTTCGACGAGCGTGAGACTGCCTTCAGCAACTTCGCTGAAGCCCTGCAGCAGCGTGGCCCGTTCGTTCCGTTGATCGTTCCCGGCTCGAACATTGCGACCGCCTCGTACATTGATGGAGTTGCCTACAACTCCACCTGGACGATGGACATCGCTGAACTGCAAGCTAAGTAAAAGGAATCTCTAGCGTGGGAAACACACCCCGCGCGACTCGCAGGTACTCGGCCAGATCACCTCTGGTCGGGTACCTGCTTCGTCGCCTCGGAACCTCAGTCCTGCTCCTCTTCGGAGTCACTATCGTCACGTTCGCTCTCGCGAACCTTGTGCCGGGTGACCCCATTGCGGCAGCGCTCGGTGAAGGGGCGGCGAGCAACCCCGCCACCGTCGAGGCCTACATCCAGGAGCGAGGGCTCGATCAGCCGCTTCCCGTGCAGTACGTCAACTACATCGGCGGACTGTTCCAGGGAGACATGGGCGTCTCGCTGCGCACAGCGCAGCCCGTGGCATCCGACCTCTCAAAGGCCGTGCCGGCCACGGTAGAAATTGCCCTGTTGGCTATCGTCGTCAGCCTGGGCGTCGGCGTGGCTCTCGGCTCCCTCGCGGCCTATCGCCGCGGCAAGCTCAGCGACCAGCTGGTGCGCGTGTTCTCGCTCATCGGCCTCAGCATCCCGACCTTCTGGATGGCACTGGTCAGCTTCAACTTCTTCTTCCTACAATTGCGTATTGCGCCCGGTTCCGGTCGGCTCTCGCCCGCGCTGGCACCGCCACCCACCGTGACGGGTTTCTACACGGCAGACGCCCTGCTGGCGGGCCAGTGGGTTACGTTCACGGATGCTCTGGCGCACCTCATGCTGCCCGTGTTCGTTCTTTCGCTCTTCACGATCGGTCTGCTCACGCGATTCGTTCGCACCTCGGTGCTCGAGGTGCTGGATGCCGACTACGTTCGTGCCGGCCGCGCCAAGGGGCTCAGCGGCCCGCGGCTGCTGTTCGGCTACGTTCTGCGCGGAGCATCGCTGCCCATCCTCACGATCGTGGGGCTCGCGTTCGGAACCCTGCTCTCGGGCACGGTGCTCGTCGAGGCCGTCTTCGCGTGGCCGGGGCTCGGCAGCTACGCCTACAACTCGGCAACCAGCCTCGATCTACCCGGCGTCATGGGCGTCGGTCTCGTCGTGGGCGTTGTCTATCTGACTATTAACTTCGCCGTCGACCTTCTTTACGGTGTACTCGACCCGAGGGTGAGGCTCGCATGAGAAAGCGTTGGCTAAAAATTCCTGCCGCGTGGATAACCCCGCTCGGTGTCATTGGTGCTGTTATCGCTGTCGCGTGGGTGGGCATTGCCTTTACCGCTCGACTGTGGGTTCCCTTTGACCCCCTGGCCCAAGACTTGCCTCGATTGCAGGCTCCCGGCATCGACACGCTCATGGGTACGGATGCTCTCGGCCGCGACATTTTCTCGCGGCTCATGACCGGCGCCGGAGTCACTATTCCGCTGGCGCTCATGCTTGTGGTGATGTCGCTGCTCGTCGGAACACTGATCGGTGCTATTGCCGGCTACTTCGGCAAGTGGGTTGACGAACTGTTGATGCGCTTGACCGACCTCGTGATGGCGTTCCCGACGGTCATCCTCGCCATGGTTGTCGCTGCGGCGCTCGGACCCTCGCTTTTCAACGCGGTGATCGCTGCCTTCGTGGTGTCGTGGCCGCAGTACGCTCGTATGACCCGCAGTATCGTGCTCGGGCTTCGCACTCAGAACTATGTGATGGCGGGGCGCATTATGGGCTTCTCGCCCTTCAAGACCCTCCGCGTTGACATCGCTCCGAACGTCGTCGGCCCCATCCTCGTGTTGGCAAGCCTCGATGTGGGAACCGCTATCCTGCTCCTCTCGGGCCTCTCCTTCTTGGGGCTCGGAGCCCAACCGCCGACGCCCGAGTGGGGTTCGATGATTTCCGCCGCTATTCAAAACTTCGACAGCTGGTGGATCGGGTTGTTCCCCGGTCTCGCCATCCTCACCGTGGTGATGGCCTTCAACTTCGTGGGTGACTCGCTGCGCGACATCTTCGATCCGACGTCACAGGTATCGCGAGCGGGGGCACGGTCATGACCGACGCAACGACACCACAGCCTGCGGATGCCGCACCCGCTGCATCCGCGCCGGTGCTGACCGTTGACGGTCTCACGATCGGCATCGGCTCGCGCAATAACGTCAAATCCATCGTCAAGGGCATCAGTATCGCGCTCACCCCCGGACGCATCCAGGGTCTCGCGGGGGAGTCCGGCTCGGGTAAGACGGTCACCTCGCTCGCGATGCTGGGCTTGCTGCCCAGTAACGCCATCGTGGGAGGCTCGATCCGTCTGGCTCATCCTGATCGCGGGGAAACCGAGCTCGTCGGCATGTCGCATCGACAGCTGAACGAGATCCGCGGCCGTCGAATCGCGATGATCTTCCAAGACCCGTCGTCGAGCCTGCACCCGCAGCTCACTGTGGGAGTTCAGCTCACCGATCACGTCACCCGTCACCTCAAGTTCTCCACGAAGCAGGCGCGCGAGCACGCTATCGCGCTGCTCGACCGTGTGCGGGTTCCCAACCCTGCCGAGGCGCTTGGGCGATACCCTCACCAGTTTTCGGGTGGTCAGCGTCAGCGGATTGCTATCGCCATTGCTCTTGCGTGCGACCCCGTGGTGCTGTTGGCAGATGAGCCGACGACCGCTCTTGACGTCACCGTTCAGGCCGGCATCCTGCACTTGCTGCGCGATCTGGCGGATGAACGTCAACTTGCCGTTCTTCTTGTGACTCATGATCTCGGAGTGATGAGTTCGATCGCCGACGACATTGCGGTGATGCGCCACGGCGAGATCGTCGAGTCGAACGATCGGCAGAGTATCTTCACCGCGCCACAGCACCCGTACACGCGTGAGTTGCTCGCGTCGCTACCGGGTGCCGCGGGTTTCCAGGAGGAAAGCGAATGAGCGAGCTGCTCGAAGTATCCGACCTCGTGATCGAATACCACGGGGCCAGCGTCGTGCGAGCGGTCGACGAAGTCTCCCTCACGATCGCTCCCGGGGAAGTCCTTGCTCTGGTGGGCGAGAGCGGCTGTGGCAAGTCGAGCTTGGCGCGAGCCGTGCTCGGTATGGAGAAGCCGCGGTCGGGCGCCGTAACGTACCGCGATGCCGAGGTGCCGCTTCTGGGCGTTCGTCGGCGCAAATCTGAGTTCACGTCGATTCAGATGGTCTTTCAAGACCCGAATTCCTCGCTGAACCCGCGCATTCGCATTGGCCAGCAAATTTCCGAGGGCATTCGTGCCGCACTGGAGCGTGGCGCAGAAGGTTCTCAGCCCGAAGAGTGGCTTGAGCGTGTTGGTCTCCCCACCGACATGGTGTCGCGCTACGCCCACGAGCTATCCGGAGGCCAGCGCCAGCGGGTCGCAATCGCACGAGCTCTGGCTGCGCGCCCCGACCTGTTGGTGGCTGACGAACCGATTTCTGCTCTGGATGCCTCGAGTCAGGCCTCTGTCGCTGACATGATGCGCAAGCTTGCGCTCGATGCCGGCGCCGGGCTGCTCTTTATCTCACACGATCTCGCGATCGTGCGGCTCATCGCTGACCGAACCGTGGTGATGTACCGCGGCAAGATTGTGGAGTCTGGCGTCTCTGACCGCATCTGGAACGACCCCGTGCATCCTTACACTCGAGCGCTTATCTCGGCGATTCCCGAGCCAGATGGCAAGGGCATCCTGCCCGCAGCTCCCGCGGCGGAGGCCCCCGAAGAGTGGCGGATGACGATGCCTGAGGCTCTAAACCGGCTCTAATCGGCACAAATGTAGTTACACGCTTGTATTTTCCCGGATTTGTCAGGGATAATGTCCCCAAGCGGTTCGCCGCACAATTTAATAGCTTGACGTGCTGTCACAGGTACCGTTCGTGGGTCGATGGGGAAGTCGCACCCAAACGGAACGGAGATATCGTGACTGCACATAACGCTCGCGGAGTGCTCTACGTGCACTCTGCTCCTCGCGCGCTCTGCCCACATATCGAGTGGGCTGCTGGTCGCGCTCTTGAACGTGCCGTGAACTTCGATTGGGATAACCAACCGGTGCTCAGGGGATCTCAGCGTGCCGAGTTTTACTGGGAAGGCCCGCAAGGCTCCGGTGCGGTACTCGCTGCGGCCCTTCGCGGTTGGGAGCACCTCCGTTTCGAGGTGACCGAAGACCCCAGCCCCGGTTCCGACGGTGGGCGCTGGATGCACACGCCCGACCTCGGGATCTTTTTTGCGCAGACCGACAGTGTCGGCAACATGGTGATCCCCGAAGATCGTCTGCGCTACGCGATGGAAGCTGCCGGTTCCGATGCGTTCGAACTGCATCGCGAACTCCGCTTGGCTCTCGGCCAGGCCTGGGACGACGAGCTTGAGTCGTTCCGTCACGCCAGTCAAGACTCTGCAGTTGTGTGGCTTCACAAGGTAGGTTGATCATGATTTCCGAACGCACCCACACTCCTGAAGTAGCGGTTGACACGCGGATTCCACTGATTGAGTGGCAAGACTGCACAGACGTCGTTCGTGACGGTCGCGATTCGCCGTTTGACGGCGAGTGCACCCTCCATGACGGATGCCGCTCCATCCTCTGAAGCGCTCTCTCTTCTGAACGCAGCACTTTCGTGTCCGCACTAAAACAGCTATCTACACATTTGTGTTGCTGTTTGTTCGCTGCGAGCGTGGCGTTCAGGTCGCATTCAGTGAACTCCCGGAGTAGCGTTGAAACGTGGCCGGAAGTATTCGGGCACGGTTGCCACAACGGACCGTCCTCGGGTCCTCGGACTATCTCCTTCCGGCTGAAACCAATTCAGTATTTGGAAGGAACATCATGTCTCGCTTTGACGGAAAAGTAGTTCTCATTAGCGGCGGCGCCCGCGGAATGGGCGAATCGCACAGTCGTGCTGTAGTCGCTGAGGGCGGCAAGGTTGTTATCACTGACGTCCTCGACGCCGAAGGCCAGGCGCTGGCGGATGAGCTGGGCTCCAACGCGGTTTACGCCCACCTCGATGTCACCAACGAAGAAGAGTGGAACGCGGCTGTAAAGCTTGCGGCCGACACCTTTGGGGGCCTCAACGTGCTCATCAACAACGCCGGCATCGTCAACTTTGGAACGCTCGATACCTACACGGCGAAAGACTGGTCGCTGATCATCGGCATCAACCTCACCGGAGCGTTCCTCGGCATCAAAGCCGCGACGCCCGAACTCGTGAAGAACGAGTCGTCGGCGATCGTCAATATCTCTTCGACCGCCGGTATGCAGGGCTACGCGGCGTTGCACGGCTACACCGCGTCAAAGTTTGGACTTCGGGGCCTGACCAAGTCGGTAGCGATGGAACTCGGTTCGCAGGGAGTTCGGGTCAATTCGGTTCACCCGGGTGGGATTCGTACGCCGATGACGGACGGTCTCGACAACGGGAACCCGGGAACGCCGATCAACCGTTTGGGCGAACCCGAGGAAGTCACCAAGATGGTCCTGTTCTTGGCCAGCGACGATTCCAGCTTCTCGACCGGATCTGAATTCATCATCGACGGCGGAACTCTCGCCGGTGAAGGTGCGGTCAACTAGCGCCACCTGGAGCGGCTGCGGGGATTTCAAAGTTTAATTCCCTCATACGCTGACAAACACATCGCCCGCTCGATCAGATGATCGAGCGGGCGATGTGTCGTTAAGTACTGAGCGGCAAAGCCGCTGAGCGCACGAGAGTTTAGACCGAACGGAAAGCCGCGACCGCGTTGTGGCCACCAAAGCCGAACGAGTTGCTGATCGCCAGCTGGGGACCTGAGCCGAGGTCACGGGGCGTCGTTACGACGTCCAGCGGAATCGCGGGATCCTGGTTGGTGAGGTTGATCGTCGGGGGAGCCGTGCGGTGGTGGAGAGCCAGGACCGTGAAGATAGCCTCGAGTGCTCCTGTGCCGCCCAAGAGGTGCCCGGTGGCGCCCTTAGTGGCTGAGACGGGGATGTTCGGCAGGTGGTCGCCGAAGATGCGCAGAAGCGCCTTGTACTCGGCGATGTCACCGACTGGTGTGCTCGTCGCGTGAGCGTTGATGTGGGTCACGTCTTCTGGCGTTGCTCCGGCAGCGTCGAGAGCGTCGCGCACAGCGCGTGCGGCGGCGGTTCCCTCGGGGTCGGGAGCCGTGATGTGGAACGAGTCACTCGTCACAGCGCCGCCAGCGAGTTCGGCGTAGATGCGAGCGCCGCGGGCGAGGGCGTGTTCTTCAGTCTCGAGAACGAGCGTTGCCGCCCCCTCACCCAGCACGAAGCCGTCGCGAGAAACGTCATACGGGCGTGATGCCGTCGCCGGATCGTCATTACGCTTCGAGAGCGCCTGCATTGAGGCGAAGGCGGCGATGGGAAGTGGGTGAACCACTGCTTCCGTTCCACCAGCGATAACGACATCCGCAAGACCCGCTTGCAGGTGAGCGTAGGCATTAGCGAGCGCTTCGGTGCTGGAAGCGCAGGCCGAGACGTCGGTGCGAGCGTAGGCACGCGACGGAATGGCCATGCTGATCGCGGCTGCAGCGGCGTTGGGCATGAGCATCGGAATCGTCATGGGCAGAACGCGACGCGGTCCTTTTTCGCGCAGGGTGTCCCACGCATCGAGGAGAGTCCACAGTCCACCGATACCGGTGGAGTAATCAACACCGATTCGCTCGGGGTCGACATCGGGTGAACCGGCGTCGGCCCAAGCTTCACGGGCAGAGATCAGAGCGAACTGGCTTGAGGGGTCGAGACGCTTGTATTCAACGCGTTCGAGAACTTCTTCAGGGCGCACTTTGGCCTGTGCAGCAAAAGTAACGGGGAGCGAATAGGTTTCTACCCATTCCTGCTCGAGCGAGCGGGCTCCCGATTCGCCAGCGAGAAGGGCGTTCCACGACTCGGTCGCGGTTCCGCCGATGGGCGTAGTGGCACCGATACCGGTGACAACGATCTTTTTGGTCATTTCACGTTCCTTTTGAGTGCATGGCTCAGAAAGCCCGCGAACGGCAGGCTTCTGGAGTGCTGCGCGGAGGCCAACCGCAACGAGTGCGGTTGGCCGTCCACGTCGAGCGGGTGTTACGCCTGAGCGGCGGTGATGAAGCTCACTGCGTCACCGACGGTCTTGAGGTTCTTGACCTCTTCGTCGGGGATCTTGACGTCGAACTTCTCTTCAGCGTTGACAACGATCGTCATCATCGAGATCGAGTCGATGTCGAGGTCATCGGTGAACGACTTGCCCATTTCAACAGTGTCGGTCGCAATGCCGGTCTCGTCGTTGATGAGCTCAGCCAATCCGGCCATAACTTCTTCAGTGGACAGTGCCATATTTTTTCTCCTTGGGATGTGAAATAACCGTTAGCCAGTGTAGGCCAGCAGCAGTGATTCTGAGGGGTACTACGGCAGAACGATTACTTGCGCGCCGAAGACGAGGCCTGCACCAAAACCGATTTGAAGGGCGAGGCCGCCGCTCAGTTCGGGGTTCTCTTCAAGCAGACGGTGAGTCGCGAGCGGGATGGATGCAGCTGAGGAGTTGCCCATCTCGGCGACGTCGCGGGCGATTACAACAGACTCGGGCAGCTTGAGCTGCTTCGCGAACTCGTCGATGATGCGCATGTTGGCCTGGTGGGGGATGAAGGCAGCGAGGTCGTCTGCGGTGATTCCCGCAACATCCAATGCTTCCTTCGCAACCTTGGCCATGTCCCACACGGCCCAGCGGAAGACTGTCTGGCCTTCTTGGCGCAGCGTTGGCCAAGCAGCATCACCTTCGCGGAAGTCGACGAGTGTCGCGTTCATCTTGATGGCGTCAGCTTTCGAGCCATCGGAGCCCCACACGGGTGCGGAGATGCCGGGGGTGTCGCTCGGGCCAATGACAACTGCGCCCGCACCGTCGGCAAGAAGGAACGAGATGCTGCGGTCGGTGGGGTCAACGATGTCAGAAAGTTTCTCGGCGCCGATCACGAGAGCGTACTTCGCCGCACCCGCACGAATGAGGGCATCTGCCTGAGTGACGGCGTAGCTGAAGCCGGCGCAGGCAGCGTTGATGTCGTATGCCGCTGCAGGGTTAGCACCCACACGGTCGGCGACAACTGCAGACATTGATGGCGTCTGCAGAACGTTGCTGATCGTCGCGATGATGACGAGGTCAATCTCGGCGGGGTCAATACCGGACTTCTCAATCGCTTCGCGAGCGGCATCGGTAGCGAGATCGACAGCAAGAATGCCCGCTGATGCACGACGACGAGTGATCATGCCGGTGCGCTGCTGAATCCACTCGTCGCTCGAGTCGATCGCTTCAACGAGCTGGTTGTTGTCAACGACGAGGTCGCCGCGGGCGGCGCCGTAGCTGTAAATCTTGGTGAACTGTGACCCGGTGGATTGGGCGAGGGTGGGTGCGGTCATGCGTTGGCCTCCATCAGGTCAAATGCTGCGGATAGATCGTCTGGGGTCTTGACAGCCACGGCAGGAATTCCGCGGAGGCCACGCTTGGCGAGGCCGGTTAGCGCGCCTGCGGGCGCAAGTTCGATGATGCCGGTGACTCCCGCATCCGCCAAGGAGTTCATGGTGAGATCCCAGCGAACCGGCGAGGAGACCTGACCGACGAGGAGATCCACGAAATGAGATCCGCTTTCGACGAGCGAACCATCACGGTTCGTGTAGATCGGCAGTGATGGATCGTGCGCCGTGAGGCCAGCCGCGACTGTCTCAAGGTGAGCGACCGCGGGTTGCATATAACGGGTATGGAACGCGCCTGCGACCTGAAGCGGCACAACGCGGGTTCCCTTGAGCGGTTCTGCGGAGAGCGCGGCTAGCGCGTCAAGCGCTCCCGCGACGACGATCTGGCCGCCACCGTTGAAGTTCGCTGGTTGAAGGCCCAACTCGGCGAGACGCTCTAGGAGGGCGGCTTCGTCTCCGCCGATCACCGCGGACATTCCGGTGGTCTCTAAGGCTGCGGCGGCCGCCATGGCTGATCCGCGCTGCACGACAAAGCGCATCGCATCGTCTTCGGAAAGGATGCCGGCAGCCGCTGCCGCCGTGATCTCGCCCACGGAGTGACCCGCAACAGCACCAATGTGCTTGCGGCGGTCCCCGGCAGTCAGCGCGCTGAGCGTGAGAAGTCCCGCCGCCACGATTAGCGGCTGAGCTACTGCGGTATCCCGGATGGTGTCGGCATCAGACGTGGTGCCGTGGGTGATCAGATCAATGCCTGCCGCTTCGGAGATCGCGCCGAGCTGCTCGCGCAGGGCGGGGTCTTCGAGCCAGGGCTCGAGAAAACCGGGGGTCTGGGAGCCCTGTCCGGGCGCTACTACAACAATCACTTAGCTAGTCTGCCAATCTTTCGTCGGAATCGCTTGGATGACCCCACCAAAGCTCGACGGGATCGTTGTGTGAACTCACCAAAGGGCGGAACGTTAGCGGGTGCGTCCAGGCTCGGGATCAGAAATTGAACCCACGATGAGGGCCGCTTGCAAGATCAACGCTTCGCGCGCTCCGGTCGCATCCCAGCCGATGACTTCGCTGACTCGCTTCAAGCGGTAACGAACGGTGTTGGGATGCACAAACAGTTCCCGCGCAGTGGCCTCGAGCGACCGACCGTTGTCGAGGTAGCACCATAACGTCGTGAGGAGGTCAGTGGAGTGAGCCTGAAGCGGCTTGTAGATCTTGTTGATGAGAGTGGAGCGAGCGAGGGGATCTCCAGCAAAAGCGCGTTCCGGCAACAGATCGTTTGCCAACGTCGGTCGGGGAGCGTTGCGCCACGAGCGCGCCACTGCAAAACCGGCTAGAGCTGCTTTAGCGCTCTTGGAGGCATCGACAAGGCTCGGCACTTCAGGGCCGAGCACGAGATGGCCGCTACCAAAGCCAGGCTCGAGTTGCTCCGCGATCGTAATGAAGGGTAGAGGTTGGTCGTCTTCGGCCTTCTCCGAGCGTGGAGCCGCACGGCCGATGACGAGCACCAGTCGAGAGCCTTGCACGCCAATGAGAACGTCGGCGTCGAGGTGACGCGCGGTACGTCGCAACTGGTCGACGTCGAGCATGCGTGGGGAGGTGCCCACGAGTACACAGACCTCGCCGTGACCGTTCCAGCCCAGAGCCGCAATGCGGCTGGGGAGTTCGTTGTCGTACTCGCCACTGAGAATCGAGTCGACGACGAGAGCCTCGAGACGTGCATCCCACAGTCCGCGCGCTTCAGCAGCGCGAGCGTATACATCGGCGGCAGCGAATGCGACCTCGCGCGAGTACAGCAGAATCGCTTCGCGAAGTACGTCGTCGTCAGCCTTGACTCGCGCTTCAACAACTTCGACCGCAATGCGGATGAGCTGCAAAGTTTGGAGCAACGACACCGACCGCAAAAGCTCGCGGGGGGCCGCGCCGAAAACGTCGGCCGCGATCCACGGGGTAGAAGTGGGGTCTTCAAACCAGCTAATGAAGCTGGTAATTCCGGCCTGAGCGACGAGCCCAACGGCGGAACGCCGCCCTGGTGGGATTTCTCCGTACCAGGGCAGCGTGTCCTCAAGACGCTTGAGCGTCGCCGTCGATAGTTCGCCCGAGATGACACGCAACCAAGCGAGCGTTTGCGCCTTGGTCTTCTGTACCGGGGGAATTGTTTTTGCCTAGCTTTCGCCGCCGGCAGAACCGGTGGTACCAGCGTTGACGTCGTGGAGGTCGTACTGCTCAATTGCTTGAGAAAGCACAGCCGGGTCCATCTCGCCGCGCTTTACGAGCGACTGCAAGGTGCGAACAACCAGCGAGTGGCTATCGATCTTGAAGAAGCGACGGGCAGCTGCGCGGGTGTCCGAGAAACCGAAGTCGTCGGCACCCAAGGTCGCAAAGTCACCGGGAACAAAAGCACGAATCTGGTCGGGGACCGCGTGCATGAAGTCAGTTACGGCGACAAATGGTCCCTTAGCATCCGCGAGCTTCGTCGTCAGATAAGGAACACGAGCTTCGTCGTTGGGGTGGAGGAAGTTATGTTCTTCTGCAGCAAGCCCCTCGCGGCGCAGCTCAGTCCAGGATGTGACTGACCACACGTCAGCGGCAACGCCCCAGTCCGTAGCCAAAATCTGCTGAGCTTCGAGAGCCCAGGGAACGGCCACGCCTGACGCCATCAACTGTGCCCGCGGGCCAGTGATAGTCGGCGATGACAGGTGATAGATGCCCTTAAGCGCGCCCTCAACGTCAAAGTTCTCGGGCTCAGCGGGCTGAACGAGAGGCTCGTTGTACAAGGTGAGGTAGTACATAACGTTGGGGTCTTCGTGCTTGCCGCCGTACATGCGTTCGATACCGGCGCGCACAATGTGGCCCAGTTCGTAGCCGTAAGCAGCGTCATAGCTGATGACCGCAGGATTGGTGGATGCCAACAGAATCGAGTGTCCGTCAGCGTGCTGCAGACCTTCACCTGTCAGTGTCGTACGACCGGCCGTCGCTCCCATGATGAAGCCGCGCGCCATTTGGTCGCCAGCAGCCCACATGGCATCGCCCGTGCGCTGGAACCCAAACATCGAGTAGAAGACATATACCGGAATCAACGGTTCGCCGTGAGTCGCGTACGAGGTGCCAACCGCGGTGAACGCAGCGAAGGCGCCCGCCTCGTTGATGCCGACGTGCACGATCTGACCCTGCGGGCTCTCCTTGTAGGCCAGCAATTGCTCGCGGTCTACCGAGGTGTAGTGCTGCCCGGCCGGGTTGTAAATCTTGGCGGTCGGGAAGTACGCGTCCATGCCGAACGTGCGTGCCTCATCCGGAATGATCGGCACGATGCGGTTACCGATCGACTTATCGCGCAGGAGGTCTTTCAGCAGACGAGCGAACGCCATGGTGGTGGCGATCTCTTGCTTTCCGGAACCCCTTTTGACGATGTCGTAGGTCTTCGCTTCAGGAAGCTCGATCTGCGTGTACTTGCTGCGACGCTCGGGAACGTAGCCACCGAGTTCGCGGCGACGCTCCTGCAGGTACTGGATGCCCTCGTCGTCGTTACCGGGGTGGTAGAACGGCGGCTGGTAGGGATCAGCTTCAAGCGCCGCATCCGTAATGGGGATGTGCATCTCGTCGCGGAACTGCTTGAGGTTAGCAAGCGTCATCTTCTTCATCTGGTGGGTCGCGTTGCGCCCCTCGAAGCTGGGACCGAGGCCGTAGCCCTTGACCGTCTTCGCCAAGATGACCGTCGGCTGGCCCTTGTGCTCACTCGCTGCCTTGAAAGCGGCGTAAACCTTGCGGTAGTCGTGGCCACCGCGCTTGAGGTTCCAGACCTGGTCGTCGCTCAGGTGCTCGACCATCTTCAGCGTGCGGGGGTCGCGGCCGAAGAAGTTTTCGCGAACGTAGGCTCCAGACTCAGCCTTGTAGGTCTGGTAGTCGCCATCGGGCGTGCGGTTCATGAGGTCGCGCAGGGCACCCTCATGGTCGTTGGCGAGCAGGTCGTCCCACTCGCGGCCCCAAATGACCTTGATGACGTTCCAGCCAGCACCGCGGAAGAAGCTCTCGAGCTCTTGAACGATCTTGCCGTTACCGCGAACAGGGCCGTCGAGGCGCTGCAGGTTGCAGTTGATGACGAAGTTCAGGTTGTCGAGCTTTTCGTTGGCGGCCCATTGCAGGGCTCCGCGGCTTTCAACCTCATCCATCTCGCCGTCGCCGAGGAATGCCCAGACTTGCTTATCGGAGACATCCTTGATGCCGCGGTTGCTGATGTACTTGTTGTTCTGAGCCTGGTAGATCGCGTTGATCGGGCCGAGGCCCATCGAAACCGTCGGGAACTGCCAGAACTCGGGCATGAGCCGCGGGTGCGGGTAGCTCGAAATACCGTTCGGAGCCTGCGACTTCTCTTGGCGGAAGCCCAGAAGCTGGTCCTCGCTCAGGCGACCTTCGAGGAAGGCGCGGGCGTACATGCCGGGGGAGGCGTGACCCTGATAGAAGATCTGGTCTCCACCGCTCTCGTGGTCTGCGCCACGGAAGAAGTGGTTGTGGCCTACTTCGTAAAGCGCGGCAGACGACGCGTACGTCGAGATGTGACCGCCAACGCCGACGCCGGGGCGTTGCGCGCGGTGCACCGTGATTGCGGCGTTCCACCGGATCCACGCGCGGTAGCGACGTTCAAGCTTTTCGTCGCCGGGGAACTCGGGTTCATCATCCTTAGCGATGGTGTTGATGTAGTCCGTAGTCGGGACCATCGGGACACCAAGATGCAAATCTTTGGAACGCTTGAGAAGACTGAGCATGATCTCGCGACCGCGCTCGTGTCCTTGTGCTGCAACGAGGGAGTCGAGTGATTCGTTCCACTCGGCGGTCTCCTCCGGGTCCTTGTCGGTGTTGGTTACCGAGTATGGGTCCTGGTCGTTTACCGTCACCGTTGACCTCTTTCGTGTAGAGAACAGAGTCGTGCGAGTCGAGGCACTACCGGGTTGCGGATGTGATGGGATCGACTACGCCCACCGATTCTAGTTGTCGAATGCGGCAAGATTCGAACCGGGGCTTTTTCTCCCGTAAACACAGGGCATTCGCTCAGTTTTCACGAAAGGTTGTGTATGTCGATTACGCCGGGGACGCGTGCGCCAAGCTTTGTGTTGCGCAATCAGCACGGCCAATCGATCGATTCGCGGGAACTTTTGACGCGTCGCGCCGTTCTCGTCGTGTTTCTGCCGTTGGCTTTCTCTCCTGTGTGCTCTCAAGAGCTTGTCCAACTCGATGACTGGCATGATGTGGCGGCCAGTGCCGGGGTCGAAGTCGTCGTGATTTCGGTGGATTCTGCCGCCACACTGCGAGCCTGGTCCGATGCCGAGAGCATCAGTCTCTCGCTGCTCTCAGATTTCTGGCCCCACGGCGCAGTCGCGCAATCATTCGGAGTTTTTCTCGACGAGAAGGGCTTTGCCCGCCGGTCGAGCTTTTTGATTGATATCAACGGAATTGTCCGCGACGTCATCTCGTCTCAATTGGGCGAGCCGCGCCAGTTTGCTGACTACCAGCGGGCAATCGAGCGGCTTTCATCTGAGCGTCGCTGACCGTTTGAGGGTGGGTGTGCAACCGCCGCTCAAATCCCGTGTAGCATTATCGAGCGCTGCTTCGCATTGCGTCGCTGCGGGCCTTTAGCTCAGCTGGTAGAGCGCCACGTTTACACCGTGGATGTCATCGGTTCGATCCCGGTAGGGCCCACCGCAACAGAAAACCCCCGTCACTGACGGGGGTTTTCTGCGTCCCGGCCTTGATCCGTCGTGCAGCAAGGTCGCCTCGAACCCGCACGGCGTTAAGAGTTCCGCTCGGATCGCGAACCAATTTGTTGGGGTAACTGTGCTAATAACGGCTAGTCATACCCGCAAAGCATTGGTCTCACCTTAGAGTTTGTCTATGGCATTCCACGACGACGTTGACGACGCGAACGGTGCGAACGACGAAACGTCTTCAAATCATGAGTTCGATCTACTTTTCCCGCAGGCTGCATCCACGAAAAATTCCGATGCAGATCCGGCTGACAACCTGAGCGATGACGGTCGAGTCGACCTCAGCGAGGCCTCAGCCGACGGCATTATCGATCTCGATGCTGCCCTCAACGAAGAGCTAATCGATCCCGTCTCGACAAGTGACGGCTCAGCGGCACCAACCGCCAGCGCAACACCTCGTGCGCCCTTCGATTTGAACGAAGAATTTCAGCGCTCTGACATTGCAGATGCGCTCAGCCAAGGAATGCCTCCCTGGGCGATGGCGCCAGCACCAGATCCCGCTCAAGCGGTCCCGCAACTTGATGCTCCCGAGTCACCAGAGATTTCGGATGCGCCCGTGAACGCTGAGGAGCCAGCTGCTGATGCCTCAGCCACTGCTTCGCCAGACGACGACGACGACCCTTACCGAATTCCGGCCGACTACACCACGCCCGATTTCTTTGCTTCGCGCATTTCCCGTCGGCGAACTCCCGCTGAGGCGGAGACGGAGAACGCGGCCGCGGCGGCAGCGGAACTCGCGGCGCTTGAAGAAGAAGCGAATGCGGCGGACGACGCGACTGACGAACGAGTGCCGTCCGCTGGTGCTTTTGACCTGAGTGCGGCCTCGACAGACGACGAGGTGTTCAGTTTTGAGTCACTTTTCGCGCCTGATGAGCCTCAAGCCACAGTGCCCACGCCTCCAGCATCGCCTGATGACTTCGATGAGACCATGTGGGCGACTCCTTCTTCTGACGTTGCTGGCGATGCGCCCGACTCAGACGAGGCAGCATCTGACGCCCCCGCGAATCACATCTGGAAGCTCGGACCGCTCGAGCCTGAGGTCGGAACGCCTACCGCAACCGCAGCGGCTGCACCGGCACCGGCCGATCCGACGACGCCCAGCGAGCTCTCGGTCGATGACGCCGCTGCGCTTCCTGTTGAAGCGGTTGTTGAGGGTGCGCCGATGTGGAACCTCGATAGCAAGGAAACGCCCACGGCCGACGAAGTACCCCACCTTGGCCTCGATGGGCTTTTGTCACTCGACGACGAGGAGCCGGCCGTTGCGGCCGAAGAAGCCGAGGCGGACGGAGACGCTGTCAACGCCGAAGAGCCTGTAGACGCCGTTGAGCACGATGGTGCAGATATCGCTCCCGTAGCCGACGACGCCGACAACCACGACGGCGCCCCAGCGGATGCTTCCGCCGAGGTCGAAGAGGCCGCAGCGGAGTCGCCGCTAGTCGAAAGTGTTTCGGCCTTCGACCTCGACGCCGCGTTCCGAGAAGCGAATAATCCTGCGACCTCGCTCGAATCCAGTGATGCTGATGCCGTCGAGGACGCTGTCGACTCCACCGCAGATGGTGTGAGTTCCGAGGCCCCGGTATTTGACTCTGCTGCAGCGGTCGAGAGCGGCGACGCCAGTTTTGACTTTGTCGCTGCCTTCGCTGACGACTCCCGAGAAGGGGCAACCGCCGAGACCGTCGATGAACCCGCCGAGAGCGTCGATGACCCCGCCGAGAGCGTCGATGAACCGAGCTCTACTGCTAGCGATATGTCAAGTTCGTTCAGCGTCGACGAGCCCGCCGATGACGCCCCGTTCGATTCCGTCGTGAATTTCTTCGCGGCACATGCCCCTGCACCGGTGACTCCTGCGCCCGGCGATGAGGCCCACGACGACCTCGACGCGCTCTCGCAATCCACACCACCTCTCGCCTCGGAGAATGAAGCCGCCGGTGAGGATGCGCTGGAGTCCGATCGTGCTCTCGAGGAATCTCCAGACGTAACCGCGACCACACCGCCCCTCGCCCCATGGTCATTGAGTGCAGAGAATGCAATCGATGCGGATGACGACATCGCGTCCGCCCTGAGTGTGGATGAAGAGTCGGTAGAATACGATCTGTCTGACTCTGAGACCGTGGAACCGGTCGCGGCTAATCCTGTTAGCGACGATGAGGTCAGCGCCTTCCTTTCGCTTCCTCCCGAAAGTGCCGCCGCAGCAACGACGGACGCCGACACTGTGCATCCCGCTGAGTCCGAGAGTGTCGCTCCGGATGCTGCGGCTAGCCAGCCCGATGAAGCAAGTGACTCAACGGTTCCGGCTGCTGATTTAGACTTCCCGCTGCCCTCGTTCACCGCGCCAGCGGTCAGCGAAGAACCGGCCGATGTCGTGGCTGCTGATGCCGCTGACGCCGCAGACACAACGGCAGAGGATACAGCCCCTCCCGTCGTTTTCGAGTCGCCGTTTGCCCCGCGTCAGTCCTTCTTTGCTCCGTCGCCTGACGCGCCAGCTCCTCGCATCGAGGACTTGTTCCCCGCCGCTGAGGATGCTTCACCAGCCGAAGAGTCGCTCCCCGCCGCTCCGTTTGTTTCCAGCTTCGCTCCGCGGATGCCCGCAGCGCCGGCTTCTCCAGCAGCAGATGAAGCGATCGAGGTTCCGTCCTCCGAGTTCACGTCGGGTGTTGATGAGGCGTCGATGGTTGACGACGAGTCGACCATCGATGATGCTTCGTCGGACGTTGACGTACCCGTCGCGGCCAGTACGCGATCCGCAGAAGACGAGGCGCCGACTGCCAGCGAACCCGCGGCTGAGATCTCGATCGAATCCGACGCGAGCGCTGCTGCCAGCGACGGAGATGACGCGCCCACTCCGCCCACTCGCCGCTCTATGGCCGACGAAGAATTGTTGACCTGGGCGGATAATCCCGCGAACCAGTCGACGGGAACCCTCAGCGTTATCGAAGTTCTCGAAGCGCAGTTGCGTCTGCGCGAAGAAGAAGCGCGCGAATATCGGGAGTGGGAGACCACCTTCCGTTCGCGTGGCGGTCCCGTTGCTGATCAGGTCATCGATCAAGTGCGTTCGGAGTTTGCCGACGTCGTCGACGGCAGCGTACCTGCTGCGGCGACCGGGCTTACCGCTGATGTTCCTGCTGCCAAGGACGCGCCGGAAGAGTTCGCTAGTGCTGCCCACGCCCCAGCCAGCGCCGGTGAAGCGCCTCTCGAAAGTGCAGCGGCGCCTGTGAACGCTGAGGCCACTGAAGTGGCTGAGACTCGTGCTGTTGCAGAGGTTCCCGGGGTCGAAGAAATCCCTGCTGTCGCGGAGGCGCCTGAGATCGCAGAGGCGCCTGAGATCGCTGATGATCTGGAGGCCGCCGAGGCTTCAGAGATCGCCGACGAACCTGAGGTTGCTGACCTTCTCCAGGTTCCTGCGGTTGCAGAGACTCCAGAGGTTGCTGACGAACCCGAGGTTGCTGACGTGCCTGGGGTTGCTGACGTGCCTGAGGTTGCCAAGGCAGCTCAATTGCCCGCGTGGGATGTTCCGCCGCCCAGCGAGTCGTGGTCGCCTCCGGCCGATTTCGAAGACGAGATTCCGTTCGCTGCACACTCGGACCCGACTGGCGCGATCACGCTGCCCGTCATTGATGAGACTGCGGATGTCGAGGCCGCGACCGCAGAAACTGCGGACTTTGCATCGGCCACTTCATCTTCAATGGCCGCGGACCTCACCGACACCGACACCGAGCCTGTCGTTGACGCTGACGCCGACGCTGACGCTGACGCTGAAACTGGCACCGATCCTGTCGTCGAGGCAGACGTCGAGGTAGAACCAACTCCCGAGGTCGAGGTGGCAGCCGTCGTTCCCGCCGCGGAGGAGTCCTCGCCCGAGCCCGAGCCCGCGCCCGAGTTGCAGGTCAGCGAAGAGCACACCGCGCCCGCACCGTTATTTGATCCTGCATCCGGGTTGTTGAGCTTCAGTAGCGCAGCCCCAGAGGTTGCCGTGGCACCAGAAACACGGGAAACACCAGAGTCGCTCCAGGTATCAGCAGCGTCAGAACTGCCGGAATCAACCGAGGTGCTAGAAACTGAAGCTCCGGCTACAGACATCAGTCCAGAAGAAAGCCCTGCGTCGGCCGAATCAAACGGTGAAGCGCCCGCCGTAGCTGACGAGCCGACTCCTGCGCCGTTAGCATTCGAGGACCCCTTCGCGGCAGCGGCAGCGCCGGCGCCTTCGGCTCCCGCCGAGCCCGTCAGCTTCGCGGGACAGGCGGCTCCGGAGTTTCCTGCCGATGAAGACGGCGACTACGACGAACTGCCGTTTGCACCGCCGGCTCTCGTGCAGCCCGATGTGGCGCCACGCGTGCCCCGGGCTAATCTCGACGAGCAAGTCTCCTTCGGCGACTTTGGATTCGCCCCGCCCCCCGCTGATGTTTCGCCCGTAGACGTTCATGCGGCGTCCGCTGACGAGGAACCGATCGCCGCTCCTTTCGCCTTCGACCTCAGCGCCGACACTCATCTGCCCGACGCGTCAGAGTCGGTAATCGATGGCGCTGGTTCGGTCGCTCAAGAGACTGAGGCCGATGAAATCCCGGCCCCCGCCAACGACGATGAGCTCGCTGAGGCAATCGATCCTGCGGTCGAACCGACCCCCGACATCGCGGCTGAGGCTGCTCCGGTGTTCAGCTTTGCGTCGACAGAGAACCCTCACTATGTCGCCTCCTCGCCGATCAACTTCGACGACCTGCTCAAGGCGGACGACCTTGACGATGCCGACGATGCCGACGTTGACGCCGATGAGCCTGAGACTGATCCTCTGCTTGCATTGCTGGCTAACGCCGCCCCGCCGATGCAGGGTGATCCTCTTTCCGAGCTTCAGACCGGTTCGATCGCGGTCAATCAGGTCACCTTCGAGGCAGAGTCTGATGACGCGGTCGATGACAGCGATCGCCTGACCTATTCGACGGATCTCTCCGCGGACGTCAGCGACGCTCCCGCCGCGAATTCAGTCCTCGATGACGACGAGATCCCATTCGCGACTGGTGCCCTAGGCGCAGCCGCGGCGGGAACCGTTGCTGCCGCCGCGTTGACGTCGCAGCCAGCACCTGCGACCGAGGCAGCGCCGTTCCTCGTGCCCGCCGACGCTCCAGCTACTGCAGAAGCTGCTCCGGCGCCTTCAGTTCCGCAGCCTGTAGCGCTCTCAACCGCCGTTGTCTCTCAGCAGCCGCTCGGACTCGATGAAGTCGCGCCCACAGCTCAGAAGGTTTTCAGCCTCGAAGAGAGTGGTCTCGAACCGACTCCCGTTGACCGCCGAATTGGTCACGCAGCTCGTCTATTCTGGCTGTGGTTCGCTGCCAATTCCTCGATCGTAAGTTTGGGGTTGGGAGCCGCCGTCTTCGCGGTAGGCATGAGCCTGCGCCAGTCGATCGTGGCTATCTTGGCCGGAGTGGCGCTGTCGTTCATTCCTCTGGGACTCACAACCCTCGCGGGGAAGCGCAGTGGTCAGCCGACCATGGTGGTTTCTCGAGCATCTTTCGGCGTACTAGGTAATATCGCGCCGTCAGTAGTCGCTCTCATCGCTCGCCTCTTCTGGGGCGCAGTCCTGCTCTGGGTTCTAGCTTCATCCGTCGCCATTGTTCTTGTCGGGTCCGGCCTGAACG
Source organism: Salinibacterium sp. UTAS2018 (assembly GCF_004118935.1). NCBI lineage: Bacteria > Bacillati > Actinomycetota > Actinomycetes > Micrococcales > Microbacteriaceae > Salinibacterium > Salinibacterium sp. UTAS2018. The sequence continues at coordinate 708,623 of NZ_CP035375.1, read as the reverse complement.
GTGGGTTGGGCGACCGCCAACTTCTGCTCATCGCCCTTGCTCTGTCGTTCTTGGTTGCACTCGTCATCGCATTCGCCGGGTATCCACTCTTCGCGCGCATCCAGCTCATCCTGAGCATCATTTCGGGTGTTCTCGTTGTCGGCCTCATCGGCTTCACGGCGCAGTACATTGATATCTCTCAGGCGCTCACGACCCCCGACGGCTCGTGGTTGCTCACCATCACCGGCGCCGTGCTCGTATTCAGCTTCCTCGGCCTCGTCTGGGCGTACAGCGGTGCTGACATCGCTCGCTACCAGCGTCCGTCCTCAAGCGGTGGAGCTTCGATGCTCTCCGCTACGTTCGGAGCCGCGCTGCCCGCGTTCGCACTGATCGCGTACGGCGCGCTTCTCGCCGCATCCGACCCGGCAATTGCGCGTGGATTCCTGGCATCGCCGCTTGACACGCTGATGCTTCTGCTGCCGAGTTGGTACCCGATTCCGCTGCTTCTCGCGGCGGCGTTGAGCCTGCTTTCTGGCATCACCCTGAGCCTCTACTCGGGCGGGTTCGCCTTGCAAGCGATCGGTGTGCGTGTTCCCCGTCAATGGTCGATCGTAATCGTTGCCGTACTTCTCGGTGCTCTCGCCATCCTCTTCGCGTTCGGCGTCAATGGAGGAATCAACGAACTGTTCCGGGATGTTGCGACGACTCTCGCGGTGCCTACCGCAGCGTGGGCCGGCATCTTTGCGTCGGAGACTATGATCCGCACTCGCAAGCTGGACAGTGCAGCATTGCTTTCCCGCGGTGGTGTTTACGGCGATGTGCGCTGGGTCAACCTCAGCGCTTTCGTCGTGATCTCTGTGATTGGCTTCGCTCTCACCAGCGCGACGATCAGCTGGCTCTCGTGGCAGGGTTACGGCTTCACCGCTCTCGGTGTAGACCTCACCTCTGAACTCGCCGGAACTGACCTGGGCGTGCTTGTTGCTCTCGGGCTCGGACTCCTGACACCGCTCGCAGCGGGAATCCCCGCCATTCGTCGCCAAGAGGCTGAGCAGGCTGAGCGCGCTCCGCGTCCCGCCTAGACTGACAGCGTGTCTACTACTGTCGCTCATGTAATTGCCGCGGCTGAACAGCTCTGGCCCGTTTCTGGTGCCGAAGCCTGGGATGCCGTGGGCCTCGTCTCCGGCGACCTCGACGCTCCGGTGTCAACGATTTCACTCGCTGTTGACGCGGTTCTCGATACCGTCGACGAGGCGATTCACGCCGGCGCCGACATGCTCATCACGCACCACCCACTCTTACTGAGGGGCGTTACTTCGGTCGCCAGCGACCGCTACAAAGGTGCGGTGCTCACCAAGCTCATAAGGGCCGAGTGCGCTCTGCTCGCTGCCCACACCAATGCGGATGTCGTAGAAACCGGAACATCAGGTCGCTTCGCCACCAAGCTGGGTTTGTCTTCCATCGCACCCATCGTCGCTGGCGAAACTCCGGATCGTGGCATCGGCCGCACGGGTCAACTGCCGCAGGCAATGACGCTTGGTCGTCTCGCTCGCCTCATTGGCGAGATCTTGCCCCCGACCGCAACAGGCATCCGTGTTGCCGGTGATTTCGACCAACTGGTTCACTCCGTGGCATTGTGCGGGGGAGCGGGTGACGCATACTTGAACGATCCGGCCGTGTTGGCGTCGGATGTGTACATCACTAGTGACCTGCGCCATCATCCGGCCTCTGAGGCTCGCGAGAATGCTCGGTTGCAGAACGGCCCGGCACTGATCGATGTGTCGCATTGGGCGAGTGAATGGTTGTGGCTTGACGCCGCGGCTGACGAACTGCGCGCTCTACTGCCCGACGTAACAATTACGGTGAGCGAACTGCGCACTGACCCTTGGGATTTTGCGGTTGTGCAGTAAGCGCACCGTTAGACAGAAAGAAGCATGACTATGGCGTTGACCGCTAGCCCCGCTGACCAAGCTTTACTCCTCGATCTGCAGGCCTTCGACACGAAGATTGCCCAGTTGGAGCACCGCGCTAAGAAGCTTCCCGAGCACGAACAGCTGTCGGAGCTCAAGAAGCACCGTGACAAGCTTCAATTGTCGATTCTTGAAGAGCGTGGAATCAAAGAAGATATCGAACTTGAGATGAGTCGCATCGAGTCGGACGTCAAGGTTGTTGAGGCGCGCATCGCCCGTGATAGCGCACGCCTCGATGCGAGTTCCTCACCGAAAGATGTTGCTGCCCTAGAGCAGGAGCTGACTGCTTTGCGCACGCGACTCAGCAACCTCGAAGACATCGAGCTCGCGGTTATGGAGAAGCTCGAAGTGCAGCAGAAGGTCGTAGACAACCTCCTGGAGCAGGGCGGAAACCTTACAACTCAGGCGGCCGAGCTCGAAGCTAGCCGTGACGAGGCTCTCGCTGTGGTGGAAGCTGAACTCGGCACGACACGCACGGGGCGCACGGCACTTCAGGCCACGATCCCGGCAGACCTACTCGCGCTGTACGAACGTCAGCGTGAGCGTTATGGTGTCGGCGCCTCGATGCTGCGCGGTGGAGTGTCGCTAGCATCCGGCGTGAAATTGCTGGAGAACGAAATGCAAGAGATTCGTGCGGCCGCTCCCGACGCCGTGATTATGTGCGCCAGCAGCGAGGGCATTCTCGTACGTACGAACGAGTCGGGACTCTAAGCGCTTCCTGAACGCTAAGCTAGACCGTTGAATGGGTCGGCAAGACGGTCGCGTTATCCGCAAGGATACCGAGGAACGTCCGGGCTCCGTAGAGCAGGATGGTGGGTAACACCCACCCGGGGTAACCCGCGAGAACAGTGCAACAGAAAGTAGACCGCCACAGATTTCGATCTGGGGTAAGGGTGAAACGGTGGTGTAAGAGACCACCAGCGGCCGGGGTGACTCGGTCGGCTAGGTAAACCTCGTCCGGAGCAAGATCAGACAGAAGACGCTAAGGCTGCTCGCCGAGTCTTCGGGTAGATCGCTAGAGGTGTGCGGCAACGTACATCGTAGATAGATGACCGTCCAGCACGGGATTTCGGTCCCGCGTGAACAGAACCCGGCGTACTAGCCGGCCCATTCCTTCATTTCAGCCCCATGACGTGTGTACCAGCGCAACGCATCCGTACGGCACACGCATCGCCAGGGTTGGCGGCTAGACGAGGCCGCTTGTTCCGAGCAGCGTGCCGATCACGAATGTGGTGATGAGCGCGAGTGCTCCGCCGATCACGATGCGCAGCGTAGGCCGCACCCAGTTATTGCCGCCGACCCGTGCCGAGAGCGCACCCGTGATGACGAGTGCCGTCAGTACCGCTACGAACGTAGCAAGAACTCGAATCGGTTCGGGAGCGATCAGAATCGCGGCCAACGGCAGCACACCGCCCACCGTGAACGCGAGAGCGGATGCCCCGGCTGCTTGCCAGGCACTCACGACGTCATGCTCGGTGATGCCGAGTTCTGCTTCGAGGTGCGCCGCCAGTGCGTCGTGCTTCGTGAGTTCTTCGGCGACCTGCTGAGCAGTAGCAGCGCTAATGCCTTTGGCTTCATAGATTGCGGCCAATTCGGCCAACTCTTCCTCGGGCATTTCCGCGAGCTCACGGCGCTCTTTCTCAATCAGAGCACGCTGGCTATCGCTCTGGCTGCTCACGCTCACGTACTCGCCCAGAGCCATCGAGATTGCCCCGCCGACGAGCCCAGCGACGCCGGCAGTGATGAGCGGCGCGATGGCGGATGTCGCACCAGCGACACCCACGACGATGGCCGCGACCGAGACGATGCCATCATTCGCGCCGAGAACACCCGCGCGCAACCAGTTCAAGCGTCCCGCGAAATCGCCGGAGTGGGGCTCGTTGGTGTGGAAGCTCATCCCTATTCCTTAACGGCGAGGGCGGCGGCGCCCATGATCCCGGCGTTGTTCCGCAGCTTCGCGGGAACAATCGGAGTGTGAAGCTTTAGCAGGGGCAAGAACTTATCGTGGCTTTTGGAAACGCCACCGCCGACAAGAATGAGGTCGGGGGAGAAGAGCAGTTCAAGGTGCGAGTAGTAGCGCTGCAGCCGTTTCGCCCAGGCCCTCCAGCTCAGACGGCGACGTTCCTTTGCGGCGAACGATGCGCCTTTTTCTGCATCGCGACCGCCGATCAGCAGATGGCCGAGTTCGGAGTTCGGAACGAGCGTTCCGTTGTAAATTAGCGCACTGCCGATTCCGGTGCCCAGTGTGGTGAGCAAGACGAGCCCCGACACGCCTTTGGCGGCGCCGTAGCGGACCTCAGCAACTCCAGCGGCATCCGCATCGTTGACGAAGTGGATGTCGCGACCAAGCGCTTTCTCGAACAGCTTCTCCGCGTCGAGCCCGATCCAATCTTTGGAAATGTTGGCGGCAGACATCGTCTTGCCGTTGCGAACGATGGCAGGAAAGCACACGCCAACCGGCATATCTTCGGGAATGCCACCGAGCTTTTCAATCAGTTCGACGACGACATCGACGATGGCAGCGGGTTTACCCGACTTCGGAGTCGCGATTTTCACCCGCTCGCTCACGAGTTTTCCGGTATCGGTATCGACTATGGCCCCTTTGATTCCGGTGCCGCCGATGTCGATTCCCAGTGCCTGAGTCATAGTGTCTACTTTCGCGTGCGGAGAGTTGAGTCAGATTTTATGCGAGCTAGCTCGTTAGGGGAGTGTCAGAATCTCGGTGCCGCGCTCAGTGACAACCATGGTGTGTTCGAACTGAGCGGTCAAGCTCTTGTCACGGGTGGTGACCGTCCAGTCGTCCGCCCAGAGATCCCATTCGTGAGTTCCCAGCGTCAGCATGGGTTCAATCGTGAAGACCATGCCCACTTCGATCACATCATCAAACTGCGGAGCGGAGTCATAGTGGGGGACGATGAGGCCCGAGTGGAACGCAGCGCCAACTCCGTGCCCGGTGAAATCTCGAACGACGCCATAGCCGAAACGCTTCGCATACGACTCGATCGCACGGCCGATTACGTTGACTTGACGGCCTGGTGCCACGGCCTTGATGCCGCGGTTGAGGGCTTCCTGAGTGCGCTCGACGAGGTTGCGGGCGTCCTCCGACACGTTTCCGACGAGGAACGTCTTATTGAGGTCACCGTGCATGCCGTCTTTGTAGGCAGTGATGTCGATGTTGATGATGTCGCCATCCTCGAGCACCGTGTCATCGGGGATTCCGTGACAGATCACTTCATTGATGCTGGAGCAGCACGACTTCGGGAACCCGCGGTAACCGAGAGTGGAGGGGTAGGCGTCGCGCTCGACCATGTACTGGTGGGCGATTACATCGAGTTCTGCCGTCGTGATGCCGGGACGGATGGCGGCGCCCACCGCTTCGACAGCGCCGGCAGCGATCTTTCCGGAGGCTCGGATACGGTCAACCTCTTCAGCGCTATAGATGTCCGACCCAGTGAACGGGCGTGGCGCCGTCTTGCCGACGTACTCCGGTCGACTTATCGACTTCGGCACAGCGAGTTGAGGTGGGATTACTCCCGGAACGAGGTGACCAGAATTATCCCGAGGCATTGCTCTAGTCTACCGGCGTAGTCTTACCGCGAACGAAAGGACGAACCACATGGAGCAATGGTGGTACAACCACAAGACTGGTGAAGTCGAAGAGGGCCCGCAATCATTGGCGGTCGATCGCGACGGGCCGTTCGACACGCGCGCTGAAGCTGAACGCGCTCCGCAGATTATTGCTGAGCGCGCGCGCAAGTGGGCTGACGAGGAGTCTGACGCCTAGAGCTTGCTTCAGCGGGCTGCGGCGTCGAACTGCTAGTCCGACGCCGCAGGGAGATCAAGCGCCCCAAGAAGATCAGGCGCCGCAAGAAAGATCTAGATGACTCCTTGTGCAAGCATTGCGTCGGCGACTCGCTTGAAACCGGCAGCGTTGGCGCCGACGACATAGTCACCGGGGCGGCCGTAGAATTCCGCAGCCTCCCACGCGGAGGCGTGGACGCCACGCATGATCTCGTGCAGTTTGTCTTCGCTGGAGCTAAAGTCCCAGCGTTGGCGGGCTGCATTCTGGCTCATCTCGAGCGCTGACGTAGCTACGCCGCCAGCATTGGCGGCCTTACCGGGCGCGAACAACACATCTGCAGCTTGGAAGGTCTCAACTGCATCCGGAGTGCACGGCATGTTGGCGCCTTCTGCGACCAGTTGCAGACCGTTGTTCAGCAGAGTACGGGCATCGGTGAGGGTGAGTTCATTTTGTGTGGCGCAGGGAAAAGCCAGCTCGCCCGGCACATCCCACACGGAACCTCCCATGACGTATCGCGCTGACGGGCGCCGCAGCGCGTACTCAGAGATGCGTGCGCGCTCAACCTCTTTCAGCTGTTTGAGCAGTTCCAAGTCGATGCCGCCCTCATCGATGATGTAGCCGCCGGAATCAGACGCGGTGATGGGCTTCGCCCCGAGCTGCTGAAGCTTCTCGATGGCGTAGATCGCGACGTTCCCCGAGCCAGAAACAATCGCTCGTTTTCCTTCCACGCTGTCTTTTCTGACACCCAGCATTTCTTGGGCGAAGAAGACGGTGCCGTAGCCTGTCGCTTCAGTGCGAACCTCGGCGCCGCCCCACTGGATGCCCTTGCCGGTGAACATTCCAGATTCGTGGCGGTTGGTGAGTCGACGGTATTGGCCGAAAAGAAAGCCGATCTCTCGGGCGCCCACTCCCATATCGCCCGCGGGTACATCGGTGTGCTCGCCGAGGTGACGGTACAGCTCACTCATGAAGCTCTGGCAGAAACGCATAACTTCGGCATCAGACTTGCCGTGGGGATCGAAATCTGAGCCTCCCTTAGCGCCGCCGATTCCCTGACCGGTCAGCGCATTCTTGAAGATCTGTTCGAACCCGAGGAATTTAACGATTCCGAGGTTCACGCTGGGGTGGAAACGCAATCCGCCCTTATAGGGCCCCAGAGCCGAATTAAACTGCACTCGAAACCCGCGATTGACGCGCACGGTGCCCGTGTCGTCATGCCACGGTACGCGGAACATGATCTGGCGCTCAGGTTCCACCAGTCGCTCGACAATTCCGGCGTCGACGAATTCAGGATGGTTCTCGAGCACGGGAGCGATGGACTCAAGCACCTCATGAAGTGCTTGGTGAAAGACCGGCTCGTGAGCGTTGCGCGCAATCGCGTCGTTATAGATCAGTCTCAGGGCAGGGGAAAGTGACGAGGTCATTCAGGGCTTTCTCGATAGTGGTGAATCTAGAAAAAGGGTTGTGCCCTAGTAAGAGTGGTCCTCGGTCGGATAAGAGCCGGAGGCCACGTCGGCGCGGTATTCGTCTACCGCACCCGCCAGCGTCGTACGCAGGTCGGCGTATTTTTTGACAAATTTGGGGATGCGTCCTTTGGTGAGGCCCGCCCAGTCCGTCCAGACCAGGAGCTGTCCATCCACGTGCGGACCGGCGCCGACACCGATCGTCGGAATCGTGAGCGCTTCGGTGATCTTGGCTGCGGCATCCGCGGGAACCATCTCGAGCACGACCGCGAAGGCGCCCGCCTCTTCGACGGCGAGTGCATCCGCGAGCAATTGCTCGAAGCCGTCGCCCCGGCCTTGGATGACGTGTCCTCCAAGGCCGTGTTCGCTCTGCGGTGTGAAGCCGATGTGAGCCATCAGGGGGATGCCGGCATCCACGATGCGTCGGATTTGCTCGGCGCTGCGCACTCCGCCTTCAAGCTTGACGGCGTGGGCTCCGGTCTCTTTCATGAAGCGGAACGCTGTGTGCAGCGCCTCGTCGGGGCCAGTTTCGTAGGAGCCGAACGGCATATCCGCGACGACAAAGGCGCGCGTGACCGCTCCAGCAACAGCGCGAGTGAGAGGGATGAGGTCATCGATGCTCACCGGCAGCGTGGTGTCGTAGCCGTAGACGTTGTTGCCGGCAGAGTCGCCGACGAGAAGGAAGTCGATTCCGGATTCGTCGAAGATGCCGGCAGTCAGCTGGTCGTAACTCGTGAGCCCGACGATCTTGATCCCGTTCTCTTTCGCCGTCTGAAAATGGCGAGTGCGAACTCGTTTGAGCTTGGCTTGGGCCTCAGCGGCGGCGGGGTCAGTCATAGCCGCAAGTCTAACGACACTGGCGCTCGGTTCAATTGGGCTATCGCGGCGGCGAGTGCGCTGCAGAGAAGCCCCGGAGCAAGTAGCCTTAGAGCGGCAGAATCGATGTCGCAATTTCGCGGCAGGGCACGGATCGAGGAACTCAATGTCAATGGATAAGCAGCGCGATTTCGTTCTTCGTACGATTGAAGAGCGTGGCATCAAATTCGTCCGCCTCTGGTTTACGGATGTCGTGGGCACGCTCAAGAGCGTCGCTGTTGCTCCGGCAGAGATCGAAGGGGCCTTCGCCGAGGGCCTCGGCTTTGATGGTTCCGCCATCGAAGGCTTCACGCGTGCTTATGAAGCAGATATGCTCGCGCACCCCGATCCGACTACTTTCCAGATTCTCCCGTGGCGTGGTGAGATCGATCCCACTGCCCGTATGTTCTGCGACATTACGACGCCCGACGGCCAGCCCGCAGCATCCGACCCTCGTAACGTGCTCAAGCGCACGTTGGAGAAGGCAGCCGAGCGTGGCTTTACGTTCTACACGCACCCCGAGATCGAGTTCTACCTCCTCAAGTCGAGCAAGCTTAAGAAGGGCCGCCCTGAGCCTGTTGACTCGGCAGGCTTCTTCGACAACGTTCCCGGTGGAACAGCCCATGACTTCCGTCGTCGTTCGGTGCGGATGCTCGAAGACCTCGGTATCTCGGTGGAGTTCAGCCACCACGAGTCTGGCCCGGGCCAGAACGAGATCGACCTGCGCTACGCAGACGCGCTGACGACGGCCGACAACATCATGACCTTCCGCACCGTGATCAAAGAGGTCGCGATCGAGCAGGGTGTCTACGCGACATTTATGCCCAAGCCGATGTCGGGCCAGCCCGGTTCGGGAATGCACACCCACATGTCACTCTTTGAGGGCGACCAGAATGCGTTTTACGACGCCAGCGGTCACTACCAGTTGTCGAAGGTCGGTCGTCAGTTCATGGCCGGCGTTCTCAAGCACGCTCCCGAAATCACGGCCGTTACGAACCAGTTTGTGAACTCGTATAAGCGCCTCTGGGGCGGCGACGAAGCTCCGAGCTTCGTCACGTGGGGGCACAACAACCGTTCCGCTCTTGTTCGCGTGCCGCTGTACAAGCCTGGCAAGGGGCAGAGCGCTCGTATCGAGTACCGCGCTCTTGACTCTGCGGCTAACCCGTACCTTGCTTACTCATTGCTGCTGGCCGCAGGGCTCAAGGGCATCGAAGAAGGCTACGAGCTTCCCCTCGAAGCCGAGGATGCCGTTGGCGATCTCTCCGATCACGAGCGCCGCGCGCTCGGTTACGAGCAACTGCCGTCGAACCTCAACCACGCACTGAGCATCATGGAGAACTCCGAACTCGTTGCCGAAACGCTGGGGGAGCAGGTCTTCAATTTCGTGCTGCTCAACAAGCGCCGCGAGTGGAAAGAATACCGCGCTCAGGTAACTCCGTACGAGCTCGAGAGCAGCCTAGAGATTCTCTAGACTCCGCGGTCACGTTATGTCGACGACTACCTACACTCTGACCGAACTTGCCAAGCTGGGCTTTCTCGAGCTCAGCGAGGCACGAGAACGTCTTGTTGCCCTCGATCGGCCAGAAGTGCCGGCCGCGTTGTTCTCCCGAGCGGCTGATCCCGATCAAGCGCTGCGCTTTGTCCTTGAGCTATCAGAGTCGGCTCCACAACAGTTGGCGCCGCTCTTGCAGAACCACGATGCTGCGATTCGACTGGTGCAGGTCTTGGGCGCGTCATCCGGTCTCGGCGACTTTTTGGCTCGCCATCCCTCTGAACTTGACGCGATGTGCGTGCCGATTACGGCGCCAGCATCGCCCGAAGAATATGTCGAATCTCTCACCGCCGTCACGCGCGAACTCGCAGAAGAAGAAGCATGGGTCGCTCTGCGCGTTCGCTACCGTCGTGAGCTGACGAAGATCACGGCCTGGGACCTCTCTCAGGACGATCCGCTCGCTGCCGTCGACCGCGTGGCCATGGCTCTCGCCGACCTTGCTGGAGCCGCGCTTGAAGCCTCTCTTTCGGTGGCCCGTCGTTCAGTCAACTTTCCTGACGCAGATGTCGCCGCAACCCGTATCGCCATCATCGGCATGGGTAAGGCGGGGGCGCGCGAACTGAACTATGTGTCGGATGTCGACGTCATCTTCGTAACGGAACCCGACGGCATCAGCGCCGACCGTGCGGTCACCATCGCAACGCCGCTCGCAGTGCAGACAATTCGTGGCATCCAAGACCTCACTATTGAGCCGGCACTGTGGGAGGTCGACACTAACCTCCGCCCCGAGGGTAAAGACGGCGCGCTCGTGCGCACCCTCGACTCTCACCTGGCTTATTACGACCGCTGGGCCGAGAGTTGGGAGTTTCAGGCACTCCTCAAAGCGCGTCCACTCGCGGGTGACCGCGAGCTTGGCGGCCGCTACATCGACGGTGTTTCGCCGCTCGTCTGGTCTAGTGCCTCTCGTGAAAACTTCGTGGCGTCGGTGCAGCGCATGCGCGAACGGGTCACCGAGAACATTCCACCCCACGAGCGTGATGTTCAGCTCAAGCTCGGCCCCGGCGGTCTGCGCGATATCGAGTTCACGGTGCAACTGCTGCAACTGGTGCACGGGCAGAATGACGAAGAGGTTCGCCAAACCTCAAGCCTTCGAGCCCTCATCGCTCTGGCGGAGCACGGCTACATCGGGCGCATTGAGGCGGGCGAGTTCGCGCGAGACTATCGCTTCCTTCGTCTTCTTGAGCACCGCATTCAGTTGTCCAAGCTTCGTCGAACCCACCTCATGCCTCGCGACCCTGACGACTTGCGGGTACTCGCACGCGCCACCGGCATCGCTAAGAATGCCGCTGACCTCACCGAGCAGTGGCAGCGCACGAAGATTGCGGTGCGCCGGCTGCACGAGCGACTCTTCTATCGTCCGCTTCTCTCAGCCGTTGCGGCACTTCCCGAAGACGGCTTGGCGCTCTCGAGTGAGCAGGCTGCGGCGCGCCTTGCCGCGATCGGCTTCCTGGATCCCAAAGGTGCTCTCGCGCATATTGCGGCGCTTACCGGTGGAGTTTCGCGACGCGCCACGATTCAGCGCACCCTCCTGCCCGTCATGCTTCAATGGTTCTCCGAAGGCGCCGACCCTGATTACGGGTTACTCGCGTTCCGTCGGCTGAGCGACGCGCTCGGCGAGGCCTACTGGTTTTTGCGGATGCTGCGGGATTCGTCGGGAGCTGCAGAGCGGCTCACTCGCGTGCTCTCGGCATCCAAATATGTTGGTGGCTTGTTTGAGCGCATTCCAGAAGCTGCCGCCTGGCTGGAGCACGATAAAGAGCTTCACGCGCGCCCGCTCGCGGTTCTTCGCGATGAAGCTCGCGCTATTGTCTCTCGCCACAAGGGCCACGAAGACGCGGCAGCGGTCGCCTTGCGGACCGCTCGCCGTCGCGAGACGCTTCGCCTGGCCATCGGTTCCATCGTTGGCGTGATTTCCATTCAAGAACTTGGTCGCGGCTTGAGCGATGTCACCACAACAATGCTGGAGGGTTCGCTCGCCGTTTTGCGGCCCGAACCCGACGGTATCGAGTTTGGCATTATCGCGATGGGACGATATGGAGGGGCTGAGTCCGGGTTCGGTTCTGACACTGACGTGATGTACGTGTACCGGGCGACCGATGCGTCGGCCGAAGACGCTTCCAAGCGCGCCACGGCCATAGCGAAGGGGCTTACGCGTATCACTGAGGACGTCAAGCTTCCCCTCGACCTCGACCTCGATCTTCGCCCTGAAGGCAAAAACGGCGCGATCGTGCGATCCCTGGAATCGTACGAGGCGTACTACGAGCGTTGGTCGCTCACGTGGGAGGCGCAGGCTCTGTTGCGTGCTCGCGGTGTCGCAGGCGATGAGGGATTGCTCGCGGACTTCACAGAACTCGCCAACAGGGTGCGTTATCCCAAGGCTATTTCGCCGCAGGACGTTCGCGAGGTCAAACGAATCAAAGCACGGGTGGAGTCGGAGAGGCTTCCGCAAGCAGCCGATCCTTCACGTCACCTTAAGCTCGGTCGCGGTTCGCTGAGCGACGTCGAATGGTTCGTGCAGCTCTTGCAGCTGCAACACGGAGCCAAAGTTGAGGGGCTGCGCACCACGTCGACACTAGATGCGTTAGATGCGGCGGTCGCTGAAAAGTTGGTGACCGCTTCGGATGCGGCTCGCCTGCGTGAAGCCTGGATTCTGGCCTCTCGTGCTCGCTCGGCGATCACGTTGTGGACGTCGAGAACCTCAGATGTCCTTCCCAATGATCGCCTTCAGCTCGAAGGGATCTCTCGCATGCTCGAGTACCCGCCGGGCTCCGCGAGCGAACTAGAGGAAGACTACCTGCGTGCCACTCGTCGCGCGCGCCGCGTCTTTGAGCGGCGTTTCTATGGCGTGACGAATGTTCCGCGTTCCTGAAGTTCTTAGGCACCCACGCTCCCGCTGAGTGTCCCTCTAGCAGAGCGTGAGTTCTCGCGGAGACCCCGTGCTTGCTCAGAGCCACGGAAAGCGAAACGGGCCGCATCCCGAAGGATGCGGCCCGCTTATTCAGCTGTGTTTAGCGCTTAGACGCCGAAGTACAATTCGTACTCGTACGGGTGCGGGCGCTGTGCGAACGGGAGAAGCTCGTTCGTACGCTTGTAGTCGATCCACGTCTCGATGAGGTCCTTGGTGAAGACGTTGCCTTCCATGAGGAACTCGTGGTCGGCTTCAAGGGCGACGAGTGCTTCTTCGAGCGAAGCGGGAACCTGAGGAATCAGGCGGGCTTCCTCGGGAGGCAATTCGTAGAGGTCCTTGTCGACGGGCTCGTGCGGCTCAATCTTGTTCTTGATGCCGTCGAGGCCAGCCATGAGCTGAGCAGCGAATGCGAGGTAAGGGTTACCCGAGGCGTCAGGCGCGCGGAACTCGATGCGCTTTGCCTTGGGGTTCGTTCCCGTGATCGGGATACGGATGGAAGCCGAACGGTTTCCGGCCGAGTACACGAGGTTTACGGGAGCTTCGAATCCGGGGATCAGACGACGGTACGAGTTGACCGTAGGGTTCGTGAACGCGAGCACAGCAGGAGCGTGCTTGAGGAGTCCGCCGATGTACCAGCGAGCGGTGTCGCTGAGCCCGCCGTAGCCCTTCTCGTCGTAGAACAACGGGGTTCCGTCGTTCCACAGCGACTGGTGGGTGTGCATTCCCGAGCCGTTGTCGCCGAAGAGCGGCTTCGGCATGAACGTTGCGGTCTTGCCCCACTCGTTCGCCGTGTTCTTGACGATGTACTTGAACTTGAGGATGTCGTCACCGGCGTGAACGAGGGTGTCGAACTTGTAGTTGATCTCGCCCTGGCCAGCGGTTCCCACTTCGTGGTGGCTGCGCTCGACTTCGAGTCCAACATCGATGAGCTTCATGACGATGTCGTCACGGATGTCAGCGTGCTGGTCAACGGGGGAGACGGGAAAGTAGCCGCCCTTGAATGGCGTCTTGTTAGCGAGGTTTCCGCCTGCTTCGGTGCGCCCGCTGTTCCATGCGCCTTCGCTGGAGTCAACCTCGTAGAAGCTCTTGTTCGCGCTTACTTCGTAGCGAACGTCGTCGAAGATGTAGAACTCTGCTTCGGAGGCGAAGAATGCGGTGTCAGCAATTCCGGTCGAGGCCAAGTACTTTTCGGCCTTCTTAGCAACCTGGCGCGGGTCGCGAGGGTAGATCTCGCCGTTGCGGGGGTTGTAGATGTCGAAGATGATGATCAGCGTGCGTTCGACGCGGAAAGGGTCGACGTAGGCAGTGGTGACGTCGGGGATCAGCTGGAGATCCGACTCGTGGATCGACTGGAAACCACGGATTGATGAACCATCGAAGAGCTGGCCGACAGCGAAGAAGTCTTCATCAACTGCGGCGGCGGGAATGTTGAAGTGCTGCTGGATACCGGGCAGATCGGTAAACCGGATGTCGACGAACTTGACGTCAGTGTCCTTGATAAAATCAAGAACCTCAGACGAATTGGAAAACTTCGGATGAGACATTGAGTGGAACTCCAAGGGGTTCATTTGATGATCGGCTGTCGTTACAACCATCTCTTAGGGTACAGAACTCGAGTTTCGCCGTCACGTCAGAAATGTTTCCGGCATGTTACGCGACCGTCATTCGTTAGGCTGGTGAAGTGAATCAGCAAGCAGCACCTTCCGACGATTGGCCAGGCAAAAGAATCGGGCTTCCCGCGGAAGGCCCGAGATCAATTGGTCGGTTAGGGCGGCGGCTAGTGGCCCTTGCTATCGACTGGGGTTTCGCGGTTGTCGTATCGATTGCGTTTTTCGAGTACGACGCATTCGCTACTCTTGGCATCTTCGTTGCTGCTCAGGTCGTCTTACTGATCACCGCAAATGGAAGCTTCGGCCACCTCATTACTGGAATGCGAGTGGTCCCGGTAGCGGGTGGCCTCCTGGGCATCTGGCGACCGATCGTCCGCACCGTGCTTATGGCACTCGTCATCCCTGCCGTTATCTGGGACGCTGACCAGCGCGGAATGCACGATCGAGTCGCGGGCACCTTGCTGGTGCGCCGGTAAAGCCCGAGCTTTCCTAAGGGTGCGGCTCGAATGACTGTTTCGATCGAAGCTTTGCGGGAGCCTGGCCTATTACAAGCAACGCCGACGAGCGTGGAGGCTCATCGGCGTTGGCTGCGAAAATCTAGCGGGGTTAGATCTAGGCGCGTTTTAACGATCTAAGCGCGTTGTGAACGCTGAGCGCGAGCCTTCATAGGGTCGATTCCCTTGGGGATCGGCAGACTATTTTTGTCGAGAGAGTTCAGGCGGTTAGAGATTGCGAGAATCTCGGGCTTGCGCAAGACATTCTTGAGTCGACCAAGTGTGGGGGCGAGCTTGTGGAGCGCCACTGATTCAGCGTCAGGGCCGACGTAGATAAAATGAACCGGAACGTTAGGCAAGAAGCGATTCATCTTGCGACGTTCGTCTTCGAGCATCTTCTGCGTTCGACTGCGCGGGCCTTCTCCGATGAGCGCGATGCCACCCTTGCCCACAGCGCGGTAGACAGCATCCTGCGTCTTGGGGCTGATCGCTACGGGCATTTCGCTCGCGGTCCAGCCGCGACGAAGTGAGCTCTTCAACACAGCCCCAACAGCGCCGGGCTGACCAGCAATCTGGGAGTATGCGGCACGTTCAGCGCGACGGCCTAGAACGATCAAGAAAGCGAGAAGTCCCGCCATCACGCCCGCCACGATGTAGAGCACGAAGCCAAGAACGTTGTCCGCCGACAACAGGAAGGCCAGCGCGAGCCCGATGAGAATCGGCACGAGGAAGGCCAACAAGAAGAACCAGACTGCGAGGTTGTCGTACCGTCGCGTCATCTGGAAGACCTGATACATCTGCTTGATGCGACCGGGTTCTTTGGGAGCCTTGGGTGTCTTTTCGCTGCGAGCCATGACTCTAGGATACGGCCTTCTGGGCAGCTGTGAGTTCCTCCAGCAGAGAGATCAAGGTGGACTTGTCGGTTGACTTCGAGTAGTCGTGCAACTCCTCCTTCCGTTCTAGTAGTCGCGTCTTTCCCCAATGACCCGCGAATATGGCCACGACAAAGCCGAGCAAGCGAGAGTTGCAGGGTGAACGAGAACACTATTGCGGGCTATCGCACTATTCGGCCAATGGGCGAGGGCCCGCGATCTCAAACTATTCTGGTCCGGGCGGAAGGCCGAGGCGCGGATGATGGTGCCGCGGGATTGCGACTTATCAAATGCTTCAATCCCGAAGTTCCTGCAGGGCGCATTTTGAGCGAGATTGAGTGTGCCACTCGGGCTCCGGGAGACCACGTTCAATCGATCGACGATCTTGCCGCTGCGCCAGACGGCAGGCCCGTCGTTGTCTTCGATTGGCAGAGCGCGGGCACCTTGCGCAGGCTCATGCGGGATCGTACTTCGTTGCGTATCGGAGAGGCGATCACGATTCTGGCCCCGCTGATTGCTGCGTTGAATCAGTTGCATAGTGAGGGCATCGCTCTGGGGGCGGTCTCCGTGGATACTGTCCACTTTAACTCTGAAGGAAGTCCTTTCTTTGCTGAGTGGGGGCACGCCAGCGTGAGCGAGATACGCCCTACTTCAACCGCCCTTCATACCGAGAGCGCATTTCGTGATGATCGTCTGCAGTTCGCGCTGGTCGCGTGCGGAGTACTTTCGGCGATAACCGCGGAGCGGGAAAAAGAGGGGCAGATTGCTGACCTTGTGGAGTGGCTCAGTGACACGGAGCAGATCGGTAGCTGCGACTGGGAGCTTCAATGCGAATGTCGGCTCTTCGCGCTCGGTGCCCCAGAGCCCGTACTGCTCACCGCCGAGCCGGACGACCGTGCCGCACAATCGGTTCCCGCTCGTCTCGATGGATCGCCGACCGAGGCCCCGCTTGGCAAAGACGCGTCTGCTGAATGGGGCGCTGTTCTTGCACTTCCGGTCGGCGTGCAGCGTGCGTTGGAGGGTTTTCTCCGCCAAGGCCGCAATAGGCTGCGCACCTTTGTAAGCGCGGCGAGGGCATGGTGCGCTCCAGTTCGTAAGCGAACGTGGTTTGTCGCAGCGCTCGGTATTGCAGCTCTGGCGATCGCGGCAGCAATCATCCTAGTCTCCGAACAGAACGCGAGTTCGGAGCCGACCGTTGGCGTTGCGGGCGAAACGTTAGATGACGAGGCGATGTCGTCTGGCTCAGCCGGAGTAACTGGCGAGGCCCAACTGGGCGACGGTTCTGCGGCCGAGCTCGAGACGGACGACTCCGGTGCGTCACCGAGCGGTCTGGATGAAGACCCGGTGATAGCGCTAGCGGCGCTCTTAGCAGCACGAGACGACTGCCTCCGAGATCTCTCGATCGAGTGTCTCGCGGCTGTTTCTCGCAGCGATTCACCGGCGTTCGCTGCGGACAGCGCAGCGATCGAAGCAGTGCTTGCAGGCGCGGAGTTGTCGACGGATTCGGCGTTCGATGCCGCGACGGCGACGGTTACCCAACGCTTAGGGGACAGCGTTCTGTTTCAATTCGAAACACCTGGTGACAAAAGCGAACCGGCCTCGCTCCTTCTGGTGAAGGGCGAGGCCGGTTGGCGAGTCAGGAGTTATGTGCTCCCTCACTGATGCGGAGTGACTTAGATTCCCAGCTTGTCGGCGAAATCGCCGGCTTCGAGGCGCTTCTTCATGTCAACGAGGAAGCCTGCGGCATCTGCTCCATCGACAATCCGGTGGTCGTAGCTCAGCGCGAGGTACACCATTGATCGGATCGCAATTGCATCACCGTTGGCATCGCTCACCACGACAGGGCGCTTGGTGACGATTCCTGTTCCAAGGATCGCCGACTGGGGCAAGAACACGACCGGAGTGTCGAAGAGTGCGCCACGCGATCCAGTGTTGGTCAGCGTGAACGTTCCTCCCGAGAGCTCGTCCGGAGTGAGCTTGTTGTCGCGAGTGCGAGCAGCAAGGTCTGCGATCTCGCCTGCGAGCCCAGCAATGTCAAGTGACGCAGCATCGCGGATAACCGGCGTGAGCAATCCACGTTCGGTGTCCACTGCGATGCTGATGTTCTCCTGGGCCGGATACACGATCGCGTTGTCTTCGATGGTCGCGTTGATGATCGGGTGCGCTGTCAACGCTTCCGCTGCGGCCAGTGCGAAGAAGGGCAAGAAGGAGAGCTTCGTGCCGGTCTTAGCGAGGAAGTCATCCTTCACCGAGTTGCGGAAATTCGCCACAGCGGTGACATCAACTTCGACAACCGACGTCAACTGGGCAGAAGACTGCATCGAAAGCACGGCGCGCTCAGCAATGACCTTGCGCAGGCGTGACATCGGAACTGTCGTTCCGCGCAATGGCGAAACTTCCAGAGGAGCTGGCGCGGTAGCGGTTGCTTCCGGCTCGGGGGTCGTTGCCTGCTCACTTGCAGCAAGAACATCCTGCTTGCGGATGCGACCGCCGACGCCAGTGCCCGTGATCGTGCTCACGTCAACGCCACGCTCGTTCGCGAGCTTGCGCACGAGAGGAGTGAGGTAGCCGGCCTGTGAGTCGTCGCTATCGTCCTCGTCGGATGCTGCAGCGGCAGCTTCCTCAGCGGGCGCCGCGGGAGCGGTTTCCTCGGCGGGAGCTTCTGCGGCAACCGGGGCCGTCTCTGCGGGCGCCTCGGGGGCTACAGCGGGAGCCTGTTCGGTTGCGCTAGGCGCAGCGACTTCTTCAGCAGCAGCGACTTCTTCAGCAGCAGGTGCCGCTTCGGCAACGGGTGCTTCGGCAGCAGGAGCTAGTTCGGCAACGGGTGCTTCGGCAGCGGGCGCAGCATGCTGAGTCGGTGCTTCGGCAGCCGGTGCTTCGGCAGCTGGCGCCGGCGCAGCGGGCTGAGCCGGTGCTTCGGCGGCTGGTGCCGCAGCTTCAGCAGCGGGTGCCTCTGTTTCAGCTGGTGCTGCCTCGGCGGGCGTCTCTTCGGCAGGAGCGTCTCCGCCACCTGATCCATCGCCGATCTTTACGAGCGCGGTGCCCACTTCAACTGTTTCGTCTTCGGCAACCAAGATCTCTTCGATGATTCCGGCGACGGGAGAGGGAATCTCCGTGTCGACCTTGTCAGTCGAGACCTCGAGCAGGGGCTCGTCAACCTCTACACGCTCGCCGACTTGCTTCAGCCAGCGGGTCACCGTGCCCTCGGTGACACTCTCGCCGAGTGCCGGAAGGTTAACGGATTCGCTCATCAGTACTGCTCCTTTGTGATGCTTGTCATCAATAGCTTAGTTCCGTGGTTGAGGCGGAGCCTAGACCGCGTGAAGCGGCTTGCCTGCCAGGGCGAGGAATGCCTCGCCAAGGGCTTCATTTTGGGTGGGGTGTGCGTGAAGCAGCGGGGTGATGTCTTCGGGGTGTGCTTCCCAGTTGACGATCAATTGTGCTTCGCCGATCAGTTCCCCAACGCGGGCACCGATCATGTGAACGCCGACGACAGGGCCATCGACGACGCGGACAACCTTGATCGAGCCGGCCGTGCCGAGAATAGCGCTCTTGCCGTTGCCGCCCAGGTTGTAGTCGTACGCCTTGACGTTTTCTGCGCCGTGAGCCTCGATCGCCTTGGCTTCGCTGAGGCCGACCGACGCTACTTCGGGGTCGCTGTAGGTAACCTTCGGAATGTTGAGATCGTCGATCACGATTGGCTTGAGGCCAGCGATCTCTTCGACAACGAAGATTCCGTGTTGGAAACCTCGGTGAGCAAGCTGAAGGCCTGGAACGATGTCGCCCACGGCGTAGACGCCGGGAACGTTGGTCGCGAGGCGCTCGTTGGTCAGGACGAAACCGCGGTCCATCTCGATGCCGACTTCTTCAAATCCGAGGCCTGCAGTGGAGGGGCCGCGGCCGACGGCAACGAGCAGAAGCTCGGCTTCAACCGTTTCGCCGTTTTCGAGCGTCACGACAACTCCGTCGTCGTTCTGCTCAACGCTCTTGAACCGAACGCCGGTGTGGAAGTTGATGCCGCGGCGACGGAAGGCACGCTCGAACTGCTTGCTAACAGACTCGTCTTCGTTCGGAACGAGGTGGGGGAGTCCTTCGATGATCGTAACGTCGGTACCCCAGCTCTTCCAGACGCTAGAGAACTCAACACCGATAACACCGCCACCAAGAACGGCAACCTTCTTGGGCACGAAGTCAAGCTCGAGAGCCTGTTCGGACGTAATTACACGGCCACCGATTTCGAGGCCGGGCAGACTGCGTGAATACGAACCAGTCGCGAGGATCACGTTCTTACCGATGACAGTGTCTTCGCCGACCTGAACGGTGTTCGGGGCGACGAGCTTGCCTTCGCCCTCGATTACGTTGATGCCACGCATCTTCACAAGTCCTTGAAGGCCCTTGTACTTGCTTGCGACGATATCCTGGCGGTACTTGGTGACACCAGCGATGTCGATTCCATCAAGCGTGGCGGCGACGCCGTACTTGGCCGCCTCGCGCGTGACGTCAGCAACCTCGGCCGAGTGCAGGAGAGCCTTGGTCGGGATGCAACCAACGTGAAGGCACGTGCCTCCAAGTTTGTTCTTCTCGATCAAGCCAACGGTCATACCCAGTTCGGCGGCGCGCAACGCTGCTGCGTATCCACCACTTCCTCCACCAAGAACGACAAGGTCAAAATTGTGCTCAGCCAATACAGCAGCTCCTCTGTAAGGAATTTGTTCGCCGGAACGCATGGTGTGTAATCCGTGCGACCGGATGGTGCGGAAAGAATCCGCGTTTAAAAAACCTTACTACGGACGAGAAAATTCCTCGGCCAGTTCAATGAGTGTCCGCACACCAATTCCCGTCGCTCCCTTGCCGACGTATCCCCAGCCCCCGCCACGGTTGTCCGAGGGGCCTGCGATATCGATGTGCGCCCAGGGGATCGTTTCAGTGCTGTCAGCGCGCTTCCCCACGAAGTCTTTAAGGAAAGCAGCCGCGATGAGCATTCCGCCGGCGGTGTTGCCTGGTTTGATATTCGCGATGTCTGCGATGTCGGAGGCGAGCAACGGGCGCAGTTCAGGGCTGATGGGCATGGGCCAGAAGGGTTCGCCCACTCGATCAGCTACGGAAACAACGTGAGCAACTAGAGCCTTGTCGCCCATAGCTCCGGCGTAGCGGTTGCCGAGAGCCACGACTGCCGCCCCGGTGAGCGTGGCGATGTCGACTATGGCGTCTGGGTTTTCCTCGCTGGCGGCAACTAGGCCGTCAGCCATAACTAGCCGGCCTTCGGCGTCAGTGTTCAGTACTTCGACAGTTTTTCCGCCACGGATTGTCAGGACGTCGTTCGGGCGAATGGCACTTCCCGACGGCATGTTCTCTGCCAAGCAGAGCCACGCTGTGAGACGTACGTTCGTTCGAAGTTTGGCGCACGCTTCGAGAACCGCCATCACTGTCGCGGCGCCGCTCATGTCGAACTTCATGCCGATCATGGAAAGTCCAGGCTTGAGCGAAAGCCCGCCCGAGTCGAACGTGATTCCCTTACCGACGAGCGCGAGGTGCTTCGTCGCGTCATCCGGGGTATAGCTGATCTTGACCAGGCGCGGGCCGCGAGTCGATCCTTGGCCTACCCCGAGGATGCCCCCAAAGCCGCCCGCTTCCAGTTCCTTTTCAGCGAAGACTTCAACTTCAACGTTGTCGAGTGCCGCTAATTCGCTCGCGCGATCTGCGAAGGTTTCAGGGTAAAGCTCGCGGGGTGCTTCGTTGACGAGATCACGAGTGACGTGCGTCGCGTGGGCGATGATCTCTGCCCGCTCAATCAGCGAAACATCGGCAACAGGACTCAGGACGGTAATGGTACTTGCGTGTTGCTTTGCGGTCTCGGGGGGAGTCGAGCGATAGGCGTCGTAGGAGTATGCGCCAATGGCCGCGCCTTCGAGAATGGCGAGAGTGTCTGCCGGCGATTCGGCTCCGAGCGCTAGCGCGATGTGAGAAGCACCGCGCAGCTGACGTGCGGCGGAACCAGCCGCGTAGCGCAAGTTTTCCGTTGAGCGCGCGGCATCGCCGAGCCCGATGAACGCGACGGCGGGGGCAGCGATGCCGGTGGCGGGAATGCGGTGTAGCTCGTCCGCTGCGCCGGTGGCACCGATGACGCTCAGCGATTGCTCAAATGAGGCGAGTGCTGGTGACGCGTCAACGAGCTTCGGGCCAGATTCTGTCTTCACCACCCCAATCACGAGAACATCGGACGTGAGTTCGGAGGCGGGCGAGGTGGACAAGTGCAACGTAGCAACGGTCATATCCTCATGATAGCCAGCATCGGCCTGCATGTTCGCTAGGAGCATGACGCCGTGGAGGTGTTTCAAGAGGTTGCTGTCGCGCCCGCGATTAGAGTGGAAGCATGCGAGATCCAGCCGGCCTATATGACATCGACACCGATGTCGCGGGTGTGCCGCGCGGCCTGCCCCTTGTCGCCGGTCTCACTGGCTTCGCGGATGCTGGTGGTGCTGTCAGCCAGTTCAGTCAATATCTGCTCGATACTCTCGAACGCACGGTCGTGGCTTCGTTCGACAACGACGCTCTACTCGACTACCGCGCACGTCGCCCGACAATCTACTTTGACCAAGATCACCTGAGCGATTACCGACCTGCAAAACTCGAGCTCTACCTGGCTAAGGACGAGCTGGGGCAGCCGTTCCTCCTTCTCACGGGTTATGAGCCTGACTTTCAGTGGGAACGCTTCTCCGCTGCTGTTCTGCGGTTGATCTCGAAGCTTGACGTGAAATCCACCACGTGGGTTCATGCGATTCCTATGCCGGTCCCTCACACACGAAGCATTGGCGTCACAGTGAGCGGAAATCGCTCGGAGCTCATCGACGCCTTCTCCGTCTGGAAGCCGCACACGCAGGTGCCGGCGAACGCGATGCATCTGATCGAATATCGACTGCAAGAGATCGAGCACCCCACCGCCGGATTCGTACTTTTGATCCCGCACTATCTGGCGGACACTGAATGGCCAACGGCGGCCGTTACGGCGCTCGAGAGTGTCAGCGCCGCAACGGGTCTTATCTTTCCCACCGATCGGCTTCGTGAAGAGGGCCGAGAGTTCGTCGCCAAGATCGATGGTCAAGTCGAAAGCAACCAAGAGCTTGCCAAGCTTGTAGGCACTCTTGAAGAGCGCCACGACAACTACATGGAGGAGAATCCGATGCGTTCGCCTCTGACGGATGAAGATGGCGAACTCCCGACAGCAGACGAGATAGCCGCAGAGTTGCAGAAATTCCTAGCGATCCGTCGCGCCGGTGACGACGATGGCGCATCGAATCATCCTCTGTAGCCCGAGAAACCGCACCGCACTGAACTGACAGCATGATGCACACTCGTTGCATAGTTGCTGCCGACTCGGCAAGAGCGATCGTGTGATGGTGCAAAGCATCGAAAAAGCGTGGCATAATGGGTTTAAGACCCGGTCTTGTTTCTGGTTCTGTATTGCCGTGCGGTGATTCAGACGGAGACTTGACATGGGTCTTAGTACTGCCCGAAAACCTCGGAAAGGTGTTCACATGGCGACCCGAACTCAGACTGCGGAGACTGCATCCGCACCCAAGAAAGCCCCCGCGAAAGCGGCCACTAAGGCCGGAACGCGTGCTAAAGCTGCCGACGCAGTTGAAGAGCTAGCTACCGCCGCCGAAGGTGCAGCGAGCGCGCCCAAGAAGGCCCCCGCAAAGAAAGCAGCGACGACGAAGTCGCCTGCAGCTGCCAAGAAGCCTGCCGCAAAGAAGCCCGCGACGCGAGGCAAGAAAGCTGCCGCCGAAGCTGACGATATTGTCGAGGCTGACGGCGAAGAAGCGAAGCCCGAGGACGATCAAGACGAAAAGTCGAAGAGTAAGGATGAGGCGCTGCCCACCGGCGCTCTCGTTCTTTCTCTGGTTGACGATGACGACGACGTCCCCGTGTATTCCGCCGCGATCACCGGAGCCACGGCAGACCCTGTCAAGGATTACCTGAAGCAAATCGGCAAGGTCGCTCTGCTCAACGCCGCTCAAGAAGTTGAGCTCGCAATGCGCATCGAAGCCGGTCTGTTTGCGGAAGACAAGCTTTCCGAAATGGCGCCCGGCGAAGTTCGCTCAACGCTCGGTCGGGAACTTCAGTGGGTAGCCAAGGACGGCCAACGAGCTAAGAGCCACTTGCTCGGCGCCAACCTGCGCCTGGTTGTGTCTCTCGCTAAGCGCTACACCGGTCGTGGAATGCAGTTCCTGGACTTGATCCAAGAGGGAAACCTCGGCCTCATTCGTGCCGTCGAGAAGTTCGACTACACCAAGGGCTTCAAATTCTCGACTTACGCCACGTGGTGGATTCGTCAAGCGATCACCCGGGCAATGGCCGACCAGGCTCGTACGATTCGTATCCCGGTTCACATGGTTGAAGTCATTAACAAACTCGCGCGTGTTCAGCGCCAGATGCTTCAGGATCTGGGTCGCGAGCCCACCCCAGAAGAACTGTCGCGCGAACTGGACATGACGCCCGAGAAGGTCGTTGAAGTTCAGAAGTACGGCCGTGAACCAATTTCGCTCCACACTCCGCTCGGTGAAGACGGCGACAGCGAGTTCGGTGACCTGATCGAGGATACCGAGGCTGTTGTTCCTGCCGACGCCGTTGGCTTCACCATGCTGCAAAAGCAGCTCGAGAGTCTTCTTGACTCGCTCTCCGAGCGTGAAGCAGGCGTTATTCGTATGCGCTTCGGCCTCGGCGATGGTATGCCGAAAACTCTTGACCAAATCGGCGACACGTTCGGCGTAACGCGTGAACGTATTCGTCAGATTGAATCGAAGACGATGGCCAAGCTGCGCCACCCGTCACGCTCGCAGTCACTGCGCGACTACCTCGAATAGGCCAACAATGGGTGCTGAAGCGAACGCTGGTAAGAGTCTCACCGTCGAGGTCGATGGCGCCGTTTACGAACGGCTTCCCATCAAGACTCGACTGGTGGTTCGTGAGGATGACATCGTTCAGGTCGTCTCGGAGTACGCGGCAGATGTCGTGCGCGATGGAGACTTGCTCTTTGTCACGGAAAAGATTGTCGGAATCACGCAGGGGCGGGCTTACCCGATCTCTGAGGTAGAGCCACGCAAGCTTGCGACCTTCCTTTCGAAGTATGTGACTAAGACATCTCACGGCATCGGCCTAGGCATGCCCGAGACGATGGAGATGGCGTTGCGTGAGTGCGGCACTCCTCGCATTCTGTTCGCAGCTGCTGTGGCCGCCGTCACGAAGCTCGTGGGGCGACGCGGTGACTTCTACCGGATTGCAGGGCCCAAGGCTCGAGCGATCGATGGGCCCACGAAAAACACAATTCCGCCGTACGACTCCCACGTCGTACTCGGCCCAGCCCGACCAGACGGTGTTGCCGCTGACATTGCGGCTGCGCTGGACCGCGATGTTCAGGTGCTCGTTGTGGATATCAACGACTTCGGCGGAAACATCCTCGGCTCGACAGCTGATCGGGCAACGAGTGATCTGGTATTGAAGGTCCTGAAAGATAACCCTCTAGGGCAGGATCACCAGAGCACTCCTCTTGGCGTTATCCGTCGGGCCTAACGCCACACGATCGCGCTTGTGTCGGACACTGTTAGAAGTCGATTACCCGGCGGAACTTGGGGAGTAGCCCCGTCTTGATACCGGTAAGACTCGGCTTCATCTGGAAGACGCCGGTGTTGTAATTGCCCTCGATGATGGCCGGTCCGGTGGTGGAGATCGCGACGTCCCAGCCCACGTAGGGGATCTCCGGGATCATTCGGCCGACGGTATCTAGCGTGCGCAGAACTTCGTCATAGAGGGGGACCTGAAAGCCTACAATCGGCGTTCCCGATTGCGGATGCACGGTAAACGTGTTCGCATATTTGTCGAAGGCGCCATAGGGGGCGATGCCGGTTTTCTCGTCGAGAACCGTATACATGCCGCCGCGACCGTAATTGTCGACGTCAGCACCGTTGCCCATTCTCAGGACGGCTTCCATAACATGAACGTTCGTGCCATCGAAGAACGTAATCATCCGCAGGGAATTGACGCTGGTCGGGCAGAGAGCTGACATCTCCGCGTGCTGCTCGATGAATGCCTCCACGAGAAACTGCCGGTGCGAGAGGAGCTTTCGATACAGCGCTCTGGCGTCAGTCAGCTCGTGACCACTGTATTTTTCGATGCCAGCGCCACTCATGCTGTCCACGACTTTGACCATGATTGGGTCGTGGTTGCGCACGAACTCAACGAAGTCAGCTTCACCGGCGGTTCTCAGATCCAGCCAGGCACGGCCGAGCCATTGATCGAAGGTCCTATTGAAGGTCGGCTTGTCATAAAACCGTTCGCGAAAAGCACGCTGGTTGTATTTGACCACGATCGAATTGGCGTTGCCGCTGGTGATCCAAGTGCTCCGTTGAGAGGAGGACAGCGTGTTGAACTCGAATTCTTCGTAATCGAGGTACCCCGATTGATAAACGAGCGAACACCAGACCATGTCAAGAACGATGACGATTGTCGGTGTCGAACTGCGTGCACTGATTGCGCGTGCAACGCCGATCATATTTTTGACGTCGAGCGATACAAGACGCGACACATAGTGTCGGATGCGCTTCACAGTACTCCTACGAAGGTCACACCGACACCAGCGCCGGCAACGAACTAACGACTGTTCATGATAGCCGAAGCTCTACGCAGTGAGTCGGCTCGACTCGTCGTGCCACGCGATCGCGGTGGGGAAAAGCTTGTCTTTGAACTTAGCGCCGTGGTGGGCGCAGAAGAGGAGGTCGCCACTGGCGAGGGTCGCGCGGATGTAAGCCTGCGCGCCACAACTGTCACAGCGATCGATCGCCGTGAGGGTGTAGTCCATCTCATCGACTGGGGTGTCTTCTGTTGCAATGTTCGACATGGCCTACTCCTTCTTGATGCTTGCGGTTGTTATTCCGTACGCCTATACAAGCATGACCGCCTGCAAATTCTTCCTACATTGAGGGCATTTCGCTCAGCGCGTAGCCCGGCCGCGCAGCTATCCCCTCACGGTGCTGATGGGTGTCGGTGAGAGGCAATGTCGGGACGAGACCGTAGTCTTGGATGTGGCCTTCCGTTCTCAACCCCTAGGAGATAACTATGGCGAGCTCTGACTATTCAGCCCGTCACCTATCCGTGCTCGAGGGGCTTGAAGCCGTTCGCAAACGACCCGGAATGTACATCGGGTCCACCGACTCTCGTGGACTCATGCACTGCCTCTGGGAGATCATCGACAACTCGGTCGACGAGGCGCTTGATGGCCACGGCTCTGAGATCAGTGTGATCTTGCACGCGGATGAAAGCGTTGAAGTAAGGGACAAGGCCCGCGGTATTCCCGTGGACGTCGAACCTAAGACCGGACTCACGGGAGTTGAAGTTGTTTTCACGAAGCTTCACGCTGGTGGAAAGTTTGGTTCTGGCTCGTACGCGGCGTCGGGTGGACTTCACGGCGTTGGTGCTTCGGTCGTTAACGCGCTATCCGAACGTCTTGACGTCGAAGTCGACCGCAATGGCAAAACGTACGCGATGTCGTTCCACCGCGGTGAGCCCGGTACGTTCGCTGATTCGGGGGAGCCGACTCCGGATGCGCCCTTCACGCCGTTCGTTTCAGGTAGCGAACTCGCTGTTATCGGCAAAGTGCCGAAGGGGCGCACGGGTACTCGTGTGCGCTACTGGGCTGATCGTCAGATTTTCACGAAGGGCGCGACGTTCCAGTCTGACGGGCTGATCGATCGCCTTCGCCAAACGGCCTTTCTCGTGCCCAATCTGACTCTGAACGTAACGGATGAGCGGGGCGAGGAGCCTCGTCACGAATCGTTCGCCTTCGAGGGCGGAATTTCAGAGTTTGTTGAGCACCTCGCCGTAGACCCGCCGATCACGGATGTGTGGCGATTGACCGGATCTGGTGGCTTCACCGAAAGTGTTCCCGTTTTGCAAGAGAACGGTCATATGGTCTCGACTGAAGTGTCCCGTGACTGCGTTGTGGATGTCGCGCTGCGTTGGGGCACCGGTTACGACACGGTGATAAAGAGCTTCGTGAACATCATCGCGACGCCAAAGGGCGGAACACACCTCGCTGGATTCGAGCAGAGTTTGCTCAAATTCCTGCGGGCGGAGACTGAGAAGAACTCCCGCCGTCTGAAGCTTGGCAACGACAAGCTGGATAAAGATGATGTGCTCGCTGGGCTCACCGTGGTGCTGACCGTTCGGCTGCCTGAACCTCAATTCGAGGGACAGACTAAGGAGATTCTCGGCACGCCCGCCGTTCGAGCGATTGTCGCCAAGGTAATTGCGGCGGCGCTTTCTGAACGCTTCACGTCGACGAAACGCGATGACAAGTCGCAGGCGGCACTCGTGCTCGACAAGGTTGTTGCCGAGATGAAGTCGCGTATCTCTGCTCGAGCTCACAAAGAAACCCAGCGCCGCAAGAACGCCCTCGAGAGCTCCAGCCTCCCGGCCAAGCTCGTCGATTGTCGATCGAACGACGTCGCGAACAGTGAGCTCTTCATCGTAGAGGGTGACTCTGCACTCGGAACAGCAAAGTTGGGGCGCGATAGCGAGTACCAAGCATTGCTTCCGATCCGCGGCAAGATCCTGAACGTTCAAAAGGCGTCGATCAGCGACATGTTGTCCAACGCTGAGTGCGCATCCATAATTCAGGTCATTGGAGCGGGTTCGGGGCGCAGTTTCGATCTTTCAACCGCCCGTTACGGCAAGGTCATCATCATGGCTGATGCTGATGTCGACGGTGCCCACATCCGCACGCTGTTGCTGACGCTCTTCTTCCGCTACATGCCCGACATGATTCGAGATGGGCGCGTCTACGCTGCGGTCCCTCCGCTTCACCGAGTGGTGGTGATCAATCCGGGTTCCAAGCCCAACGAGACGATCTACACCTACTCGGAAAAGGAACTCAACGGGGTTCTTGCCGGCTTGAAGAAGTCCGGTAAGCGCTACCAAGACCCGATCCAGCGTTACAAGGGCCTCGGTGAAATGGATGCCGACCAGCTCGCGAGCACCACTATGGACCGCAACAATCGAGTTCTACGACGTGTCAACATCGCGGATGCCGAGAATGCTGGCACGGTCTTCGAACTCCTGATGGGCAATGAGGTGGCTCCGCGCAAAGAGTTCATCATCCAGGGCCAGGGTCTCGATCGCGACCGGATTGACGTCTAGCTCGGGATCGTTGTGGGCGTTCATCGCCGGTGAGCGACGTCACGTGCAATTGGTCTTCAACGACTGAGGGCCGTTACCTGAATTGTTCAGGTAACGGCCCTCAGTCGTTGTATTGCGGTCGCGCGCGATCGATTCTTGCTACGGAGTGAACCCAATCGATCCGATCACGCTGTCGAGCGGCACGCCTGAACCGTCACGCTTGGTTCGTTCGGTTGGAAGCTGCCGAACAGCGCCATCTGGTCCGACAGCTGTTGCGGGAACTCGCCCGACCCACGCGAGCGTGAGTACATCCTCGCCCTTGAGCAGGGAGTGAGCGCGCACACCGCCGGTGCCGCGACCCTTGGCCGGGAACTGGGAGAACTCGCTGAGCTTCACACGCCCCGGATCGGTGCCGGGGATCGTGACGCTCGACCCCGAAACCGTAACCGCTACGTTTTCAGAGTCGGCATCCACCGCATCGAAGAAGATAACTTCTGCTCCTGGGGCGACTCGGACGCCGGCCATGCCGCCGGCGCTGATCCCTTGCGGACGCACTGCCGCGGCAGCGAAGTGCAGCAGTTGGGTGTCCGAAGTGACGAAGGTGAGCTCGTCATCGTCTGCGCCGTGTGCCGCTCCTACGAGCTCGTCTCCCGCTTTGAGGGAGATGATCTCGAAGTCTGGCTTCGACGGCCACACGCCCGGTGTGATGCGCTTGACGATGCCCTGGCGGGTTCCGAGAGCAATCGGTTCCTCGCTGTTGAGCGACACGATGGCGAGAACATGTTCTTTCTTGTCGAGAGCGAGGTACTCACTGACCCTCGCGCCGGCCCCCAACTGAACCGAACTTGTCGGAACACTCGGCAAATCTACGGCGGTGAATCTTATGAGGCGGCCGCGGTTCGTGATCGCACCGATCTCTGTACGCGTTGTAGTAGTGACACGCGAACGGATCGCATCGTGCTTCGAGCGCCGAGATGCCGCGAGCACAGTGTCGCCATCGCTAATGCCGACGCGAATGATTCGACCAGTCGTGGAGAGCAAGACGATGCACGGCTCATCAGCGATCTCGAGGACAGCCTGATTCTTGCGTGCCGCCGCTCGCGACGTGGTGGCGATCGAAGCAGGTGCCTCAGTGAGCAGCGTGCGTCGCGGGGTTCCAAATTTTTCAGCAACCGCGTCGAGTTCGTCTGAAACTAGAGCGCGAATGAGGTTGTCGTCTGAAAGCAGCGCTTCAAGGCGTGCGATCTCCGCGCGCAGCTTCTCGGCCTCGGCCTCGAGCTCGATGCGGCTGAACTTAGTGAGACGCCGCAGGCGAAGCTCAAGGATATATTCGGCTTGCAGCTCGCTGAGGTCGAACACTTCCCGTAGGCGTGTTCGCGCTTGATCGCTGTCATCGCTCTTGCGAATGACCTGAATGACCTCATCGATATCGACGATGGCGATCAGTAGGCCCTCTACGAGGTGCAGTCGTTCGAGATGCCGCGCCAGACGGTATTTGCTGCGACGCGTAACCACCTGCAGTCGGTGCTTGAGAAAGACCTCGAGCAAAGGTTTCAGTCCGAGAGTCTGTGGCCGACCGTCAACGAGAGTCACCGCGTTGATGCTGAAGTTATCTTCCAGCGGGGTGAGGCGGTACAGCTGCTCGAGCACGGCATCCGGGCTGAAGCCGGTCTTGATGCCGATGACGAGGCGCAGGCCGTGGTTGCGGTCGGTGAGGTCGGTGACATCCGAGATGCCGACGATCTTCTTGTTATTGACACCGTCTTTGATCTTCTCGATGACGCGCTCGGGGCCAACCAGATAGGGAAGTTCGGTGACGACGAGGCCCATCTTGCGGGCGGTGATTGACTCGACGGCGACCGTGGCGCGGGTCTTGAACGCGCCGCGACCGTTCGCGTAGGCATCCTTCACTCCGGCAAGCCCCATGATCTTTCCGCCGGTGGGAAGGTCGGGTCCCGGAACAAACTGCATGAGTTCTTCAAGCGACGCGTCGGGGTTCGTCAGTAAGTACTGCGCGGCGCCGACGACCTCAACGAGGTTGTGGGGCGCCATGTTGGTGGCCATACCCACGGCGATACCGCTCGCACCGTTGACCAGCAGGTTCGGGAAAGCCGCAGGCAAGACCTCGGGCTGCGTAGTGGAGTTGTCGTAGTTGGGGACGAAGTCGACGACGTCTTCGTCCAGGTCATCCGTCATCGCGATCGCTGATGCTTGCAAGCGAGCCTCGGTATACCGCGGAGCAGCGGGGCCGTCATCCAAAGAACCGAAGTTGCCGTGACCATCGATCAGCGGCACCCGCAGGATGAAGCTTTGTGTCAGGCGCACCATGGCGTCGTAGATGGAAGCGTCTCCGTGGGGGTGGAGCTTTCCCATGACGTCGCCGACAACGCGCGACGACTTGACGTGGCCCTTTTCGGGTCGCAGGCCCATCTCACTCATTTGGTACAGAATTCGACGCTGAACCGGCTTGAGGCCGTCGCGTGCGTCGGGAAGCGCACGCGAATAGATCACGGAGTACGCGTACTCCAAGAACGAGCCCTGCATCTCGGTCGTGACATCGATGTCCTCGATGCGTTCGCCGGCGGGGGAGTCTGGGGTGGGTTTTGTGGGAGTAGCCATAGGATTGCCCTAATGTTACCGGCGCTCAACCCAGACTCAGCGAACCTTACCGATGTGTTGTCAAGTTCATTTCAGGCAATATCGGGCGAGGCGAACCGCTTGAGCCTGCCTCCCGTGCGTCACGCGGTTGTACTTCTCGTCGACGGCATGGGGGCTCACAACCTCAAAGCCAGGTTGGGGCATGCGCGCACGCTTGCCGGTGCATTTTCCAAAGCTGCGGTGATTCAATCGGGATTTCCGACGACGACGGCCGCGGCAATCGCGGGTCTGACGACCGGGCAACGCGCGGGGCAGCATGGTTTGGTGGGGTACAGCGCGTTCGACCCCGTCAACGATCGTGTTTTTCAGCAACTTTCGGGCTGGGATTCCCGCACCGACCCCGCAACCTGGCAGCGAGTGCCGACGATTTTCGAGCTCGCTTCGAAGCGTGGCTTTACAGCGGTCACGGTGGGAGCGGCGCGTTATCGTGACTCGGGCTTCACGAAGGCAGTTTTGCGCGGTGCGCGTTACATCGTTGCGGGCTCGCTTGCTGAACGGGTGCGAGCTGCGGTAGAAGTTGGGCACACGAGCGATCAACCATCGCTCACTTACGTCTACGCCCCGGAACTCGACATGGCCGGTCACGCCAATGGATGGCAATCACCGCAATGGACTCACGCGCTCGAAGCGCTTGACGCTGCGCTTGCCGCTTCGGTCCCGCTCATGGCCCCTGACCAAGGACTCCTCGTGACCGCTGACCATGGAATGATCGACATTCCTCGCGAGTCGCATGTCCTGTTCGATTCCGCTCCCGAGCTACTTGAGGGCATCGCGCACATCGCCGGTGAGCCACGTTGCCTTCAGCTTCATTTCCACACAGGTGTCGATGCAGATCTCCGTAGCGCCGTTCTCGAGCGCTGGCGGGAATCCGAAGGCAGCCGAGCGTGGGTCGCTAGTCGCGATGAAGCGATTGATGCAGGATGGTTTGGCGAGGTTGCCCCAGATGTGGTCGCTCGTATTGGTGACATCATCGTCGCCGCTCGCAAGGCAATCGCCTATTACGATTCTCGGGCGGCCAACGACAAGGGACGCAACATGATCGGCCAGCATGGATCATGGTCAGACGAAGAACTGCGGGTACCGCTGCTGCGTTACGGAGCATTTGCCCTCTGACCCCGGGTTCCTCGGGGCCGAGTCGCGCAGTGGGCGCGGGGTATGTCGTGCGGTGAGCGAAGGCTAGGCCGGGTCGTCGTCGGGCTTGGTTCCGAAAACGATGTCGTCCCAGCTGGGCATGGCGACCCGTCGTCGTCGTGCCTTTGCGGTTGGTTGAGGTGCTGTTGCATGGGGCGGCGCAGGGGCGTCCCGACGTTCGTCCGCAGCGGGAGGATCAAGCAGTCGCATCGAGGGTTCGGGGTTGATCGTGGGAGCAGGCTCTTCTTCAGGTTCAAAATTCGCGGGTTCGCGTTCGCCGCGGCGACGACGCAACGCATCAAGTAGATCAGCGGTCTGATTACCGACACCGGCTTCTGCGCTTCGATCGCGCATGACGGGCAACTCTGCCGGGCGGATGGGAGCGGGTTCGGCCGAGAGGTCGTCGATGTCGAATGCTCCGCTATCGAAGCGCGCGGCATCCGGAGCTCCCTCTGTCGGCGCTACGGCGCGGAGGCGGGGAATGAGCGCCCCGGTTACCTCGCCCTGCTGCGACAGGGTTTTCGCCTCGTTGTTGAGGGGAGCAAGAGCTTGGCGTTTGGGGTCGTACTGCCACCGCGCGTCGTGGTCGATAGTGTTCGCGCTGAACGAAAGCTTGACAATCCACCCTGACTCTGGGTCTTTCCAGCTGGCCCAGCGCTCATTGGCCGCATGCATGTCGACAAGTCGTTCGCGGATAGCGGAACCGAAAGTTCGGGTTGAAGTGAGGGTGTCAGTTTCGCCAGCGACGTGCACTGGAACAGCGAGAGCTGACTTGACTACGAATTCGCGCTCGGCGACGACGGGTCCCTCGAAGCGCTCGATGTACTCCAAGTCGGCACCGGTGAGGTTGGCGACGTCCTGTGCGGACATGCCAGCCCGAATGTGGGCCTGGATCTCGCGGGGAGCAAGCTTGGGGCCGGTCCCCGAAAGGGCACGGCTCTGGCGCAGCCGAGATTGCAACACGCTGTCGACGGCGAGGCGATATCTCGTGCCGTCATTGCTCGACACGATCAGCGCACCGTCTTGTACTTCGATTACCCGAAGGTCTTCCATAGTGAACTTCTCCAGCCCTCAAGATTCATCATTAGGTTCGCACGCCTAGAGTGCTTTTCCCGGGAATAACACGCCTCCGTGAACAGTTGTCACAGGCGCTGCACAGTGATGCAGAATCGACGGTTTGCAATTCGGCTCGCTTTCATGGAGACTGTGCCCGCCGATTCCGGTGATTCAACGTAAAAAAGAAGTGGATGGGCATGGCCACCGACTACGACGCACCTCGTAAGACCGACGACGACTCCGAGTCGATCGAGGCTCTTAAAGAGCGTGTTCCTGACAAAATGTCGGGCTCGGTTGACGTCGACGATTCAGACA
This sequence comes from Salinibacterium sp. UTAS2018, assembly GCF_004118935.1. NCBI lineage: Bacteria > Bacillati > Actinomycetota > Actinomycetes > Micrococcales > Microbacteriaceae > Salinibacterium > Salinibacterium sp. UTAS2018. The sequence continues at coordinate 674,791 of NZ_CP035375.1, read as the reverse complement.
ACCCGGCGAACTTTGAGCTCGCCGGCGCAGACCTTTCTGACCTGGACCTCGATGTGGTTGTTCTGCCTCCTCAGGCGGACGAATTCACTTGCGTGAGCTGCTTCCTTGTGAAGCACCGCTCGCAGGTCGACCACACAACCAAGCTGGGCGCTATTTGCCTGGAGTGCGCAGCTTAACCTCTGCGATTGCTTCAGCAATCAATTCGGGAGTGCGACTCGACAACAACCAATACGGTGTCGGGTCGCTCTCATCGATCAACTCAAGGCGCACAACGGGCGACACCCAGCCTCGAATCATGAGCCAAGCCCGCGCATCCAGTCGTTGTCCGCGCTCAAGCGTGGCCTCCGCGCCGTCGAACGTAGCTACGTCCCCGATGATTTCTAGCGGGAGCCTGGCACTACCAGCGCGCAATTCTTTCTCGTCAATAGTGATGAGCGGCGCCGACCACAGCAGGAAGCCAACAATCGCCAGATAAAGCACGGCGGCAGTGATGTAGCCGACTGCGATGTTAATCGGCAAGAACACCAAGATGCTCGCCGGGATGATGAGTGCGGTGCTGATGTAGAGCCACGCGGTGGGCCACAAGCGTTCACGGTAGTAAGTCACCCGTCCATTACACACTGATTTCAGCGCCGGCGTTTCGGCGAGTTGTCTCTTCTGCACTAGCCTCGACTCGTGATTGACAACGTTGAGGTGCTTATCTCCTCCGGCCAAACCCCGACCTACGCGCACCCGGGGGACGCGGGCGCCGATCTTTATTCGGCCCAGAGTTATTCGCTAGCGCCCGGGGCGCGAGAAACGGTAGCGACGGGAGTGTCGATCGCCCTTCCGGCTGGGTATGTGGCTTTCGTTGTTCCCCGCAGCGGGCTGGCGGCGCGGCACGGGATCACCGTCGTGAACAGCCCCGGCACGGTAGATGCGGGCTACCGTGGTGAAATTCGGGTTACGTTGCTCAATACTGATGCTTCGTCCACTTTCGATATCGAGCCGGGCGATAGAATCGCGCAATTGATCGTTATGCCAGTCTCCCGAGCTCGATTCATTCCCGTCTCGACTCTTCCTGGCAGCCATCGCGGTGAGGCGGGCTTCGGCTCGACCGGATTCCGCGCAGAGTCAACACAACAAGGAGCCACGTCGTGAGCGACACTACTGAAACCGAGCAGCCGCAGGATCACCCCAAGTCAGCACCAGAGAATCGCGCCACCGATGGGCCGCTTGACGAGAGCGAAGCGAACGCTGTTCGCCCCTACGTCGACCTGGGTGGCGTCAAGATTCTTCCCCGCCAAGAACTGCACCTTCGCCTTGAGGTAGAAGAAGCGAGCAAGCGGGTGGTCGCGGTTGGTCTCGACTACGCGGGATCAACACTCCAGATTCAGCCCTTTGCTGCACCCCGTTCGAGTGGACTGTGGCATGAAATTCGTCAGCAGATCATCGGCCAAGTAAATACGCAGGGGGGAACGACTACGGTCTCCGAAGGGCCTTTCGGTCCCGAAGTCTTTGCTGAGATACCCGTTGCCGGAAAGCCGGGTGAGAAGCGCATTGCTCGTTTCGTCGGTGTCGACGGCCCGCGATGGTTCCTTCGCGGTGTCATCGCCGGTGAGGCGCTCACGAGCGCGGATGCTGCTACGAAGATCGAAGATCTGTTCCGTTCCATTGTGGTGGTGCGAGGAAGCACGCCCATGCCGCCACGCGACTTGATTCCGCTGCACATGCCTGCCACGGGTGACAAGGAAGCCACCGCGTGAGTTCGGCCGACGAACACGCGGGGGAGTCCGACCTGAATCAGCCGGACGTCGACCCTAGTGTTCGTGAGGCCTTAGCTGCGGCCGCACGTCGTTCCGCTGTCGGGCATGTCGCCCCCGGGGAAGCCCCCACTTCAAGCGCTCTGTTGGCGGCGATGGGCGGAATCCGCGGCCTTGTGGAGTCCATTCTTCCCGGGCTCGCGTTTTTGGTCATCTTTACGATCACGCAAGAGCTCGTGGCGTCTGTCGTGGCTCCGGTTGTCGTCGCTCTGGGTTTCGTGGTCGCTCGAGTTGTTTCGCGCACTCCTGTGTCGTCGGCGCTGGTGGGGGTCTTGGGCGTCGCGCTCTCCGCTGGTCTTGCACTCATTACGGGGCGAGCCGAGGATAATTTCCTTCTCGGTTTCGTTATCAATTTCCTTTTTCTCATCGCGATCGTCGTGAGCGTGATCGCGCGACGTCCTCTCGTGGGGCTCATCGCAACGTTCCTGGTTCCGAGTGCGGCCGACTGGCGAGAAGACAAGGCTAAATTTCGGGTTGCACTGATCGCGACCGTTCTCTGGGCGGCACTTTTCGCGCTTCGTCTTGCCGTCGAATTGCCGCTCTACTTCGCAGAAGCTACGCAGGCACTCGCTACGGCGAAGCTTCTTTTGGGAGTTCCGCTCTACGCCGGCGTGCTCTGGGTGACGTGGCTGCTGATGCGTACGGCCTACGGGCGAAGCGAGTCCGCCTAGTTCGCACTCCTCGCCGTGGCAACGCGAAGGCGCCACGACCATGGTGTATATTTATCTCGACGTCAAGATACTTTTGGCAGAAGTCACAGCGCAGTTTTTGTGATTCAGTCTTAGGCTTGCCTTGCTGGATGCAGCACACGCTCCGCGCAAGGATTGAAGAACCGTAGCAAGGGAGATGACAGTGTCGACAGTCAATAGTTTTGGGTCGAAAGACACCCTCACAGTCGGTTCGTCCGACTATGAAGTGTTCCGCATCGACAAGGTAGCGGGATACGACAAGCTACCGTTTAGCCTCAAGGTTCTGCTCGAGAACCTCCTGCGTACTGAAGACGGAAAGAACGTCACGAAGTCGCAGATCGAGTCCCTCGGATCCTGGGTGCCCAGTGCAGACCCCGATACCGAAATTCAGTTCACTCCTGCACGCGTTGTAATGCAGGACTTCACTGGCGTTCCGTGCATCGTTGACCTCGCCACCATGCGTGAGGCCGTTGCCGAACTTGGGGGAGACCCCACCAAGATCAACCCGCTCGCCCCCGCAGAGCTCGTGATCGACCATTCGGTCATTGCCGACCTCTTTGGTTCGGACAATGCGCTTGAGCGCAACGTTGAGCTTGAGTACGAGCGCAACGGAGAGCGTTACCAGTTTCTTCGCTGGGGCCAGAGCGCGTTCGACGATTTCAAGGTTGTTCCTCCCGGAACCGGAATCGTTCACCAGGTCAACATTGAGCACCTCGCTCGTGTCACCTACACCCGTGAGGTTGACGGCAAGACTCGGGCATTCCCCGACACCCTCGTCGGCACCGACTCGCACACCACAATGGTCAATGGCCTTGGCGTGCTCGGATGGGGCGTTGGCGGAATCGAAGCCGAGGCAGCAATGCTTGGCCAGCCCGTTTCGATGCTCATCCCGAAGGTCGTCGGTTTCAAGCTCAACGGCACGATCCCTGCCGGAGTCACCGCGACCGACGTTGTTCTCACAATCACGCAGATGCTGCGCCAGCACGGCGTCGTCGGCAAGTTTGTCGAGTTCTACGGAGAGGGAGTCGGCGCAGTGCCGCTCGCAAACCGCGCAACCATCGGAAACATGAGCCCCGAGTTCGGCTCCACCGCTGCGATGTTCCCCATCGACGACGTGACCCTTGACTACCTGCGCCTCACCGGCCGCAGCGAAGAGCAGGTCGAACTCGTCGAGGCATATGCCAAGCTTCAGAAACTCTGGCACGACCCGAGCGTCGAGCCCAACTACAGCGAGTACATCGAGATGGATCTCGGTACTGTAGTTCCCTCGATCGCTGGACCGAAGCGTCCCCAGGACCGCATCGAGCTCACCAAAGCCAAGAGCCAGTTCGAGATTGATCTCTGCAACTACGCGGCGACGGACCACACCAAGGTTGACGCTGCCGTTGAAGGTTCTTTCCCGGCCTCTGATCCCAGTGGAACCACACCGCAGGACGAGGACTGGGCTCACGTGCCCTCGACCGTCCACGCCAGCCACCCACCGGTGGCCGTATCGCAGCCGACCGCAGTAAACGTTGAAGGTGGAGAGTCGTTCACGATCGACCACGGTTCAGTTGCAATCGCCGCGATCACGTCGTGCACCAACACCTCGAACCCATCCGTCATGCTCGCGGCAGGCCTTTTGGCTCGCAACGCGGCTGCAAAGGGACTGAAGTCGAAGCCGTGGGTCAAGACCACCCTGGCTCCCGGTTCCAAGGTCGTCACTGACTACTACGCCAAGTCGGGACTCGATGAGTCGCTTGAAGCTCTCGGCTTCTACACCGTCGGTTATGGCTGCACCACCTGTATCGGTAACTCCGGTCCGTTGGAAGACGAAATCTCCACCGCGATCAACGAGAACGATCTTGCGGTCACCGCGGTTCTTTCTGGTAACCGTAACTTTGAGGGTCGCATCAACCCCGACGTGAAGATGAACTACCTCGCGAGCCCGCCGCTGGTTATCGCGTACGCCCTTGCCGGAACGATGAACTTCGACTTCGACAACGACGCACTCGGCCAAGACCAGGAGGGCAAGGATGTCTTCTTGAAGGACATTTGGCCCGACGCGGCTGAAGTTCAGGCAACGATCGACTCGTCGATCGACCGTGAGATGTTCACCCACGAATATGCGGGTGTCTTTGACGGTGACGAGCGTTGGCAGAACCTGCCGACACCGACTGGTTCGACATTCGAATGGGATGACGAGTCGACGTACGTGCGAAAGCCCCCGTACTTCGAGGGAATGACCATGGAGATCACCCCGGTCAGCTCGATCACGGGTGCCCGTGTTCTTGCGAAGTTGGGTGACTCGGTTACGACCGACCACATCAGCCCTGCCGGTTCGATCAAGGGTGACAGCCCCGCCGGAATTTACCTCGCTGAGCACGGCATCGACCGCAAGGACTTCAACTCCTACGGTTCGCGTCGCGGAAACCACGAAGTGATGATTCGTGGAACCTTCGCGAACATCCGCCTTCGTAACCAGCTTCTTGATGGAGTTGAGGGTGGCTACACTCGCGACTTCACCACGCCGGATGCCGCGCAGTCGTTCATCTACGACGCGGCTCAGAACTACGCAGCGCAGGAGACTCCGCTCGTCGTTCTTGGTGGCAAAGAGTACGGTTCCGGTTCGTCGCGTGACTGGGCGGCCAAGGGAACGAGCTTGCTCGGAGTGAAGGCCGTCATCTGCGAGAGCTTCGAGCGTATTCACCGCTCCAACCTCATCGGAATGGGCGTTCTGCCGCTGCAGTTCCCTGAGGGCCAGAGCTGGGAGTCGCTGGGACTCGACGGCACCGAGAGCATCAGCATCTCGGGTGTTGAAGAGCTCAATGACGACCGCATCCCGAGCACGCTGCACGTAGTAGCTGTGCCGACTGCGCACTCGCCTGAGGGCAAGTCAACGGTCGAGTTCGATGCGAAGCTTCGCATCGATACTCCTGGTGAAGCTGACTACTACCGCAACGGTGGAATCCTCCAGTACGTTCTGCGTTCGCTGGTCTAACTAGCGCGTGCGCACGAAGCGCGCGGTCGGGAGCTATGGCTCGCGCCGCGCGCTTTTTGCGTTGTTGCAGAAGGCTGGGTGGAGGGTCACAGCCTCGTGTTTTCTTGTTCACAAGCCAATTGAAGAAGCCTAGACTGGAGCAATGAACATACTCGAGGGAATCAATGGTCCCCGAGATCTAGACGGTCTCTCCACTCAGCAACTTACCCAGCTAGCGCAAGAGATTCGCGAATTCTTGATCGAGAATGTTTCTCGCACCGGTGGGCATTTGGGCCCTAATCTTGGCGTGGTCGAGCTGACAACGGCGATTCATCGGGTTTTCGACTCGCCACGAGACGCTGTGGTCTTCGATACGGGCCACCAGAGCTACGTGCACAAAATCTTGACCGGACGTAAAAACTTCACGAAGTTGCGTTCCGAGGGAGGGCTTGCGGGATATCCACAGCGCTCGGAGTCTGAGCACGACATTGTGGAGAGCTCCCATGCTTCGAGCTCCCTGTCGTGGGCTGACGGTATCTCTCGAGCATTCGAGATGACGGGCCAGAGTGATCGCCACGTTGTTGCTGTCGTCGGTGATGGCGCACTCACGGGCGGCATGACGTGGGAAGCCCTCAACAACATCAGCGACGATAACAGTCGTAATCTGGTGATCGTTGTCAATGACAACGGTCGCTCGTACGCGCCAACCATCGGCGGAATGGCCCACTTCCTTAACAGCGTGCGCACGCGGCGTTCCTACCGGTCCCTGCACGGGTCCAGCGAGAAGTTCTTCGGAGCTTTCGGTGGGCCGGGTCGTGCTCTGTACCGCGGCATTCGCGGTGGAGCTCACGGTTTTCTCTCCCGCTTCAGCAACAACGAAGCGCTGTACTCAAACCTAGATATTAAGTATTTGGGGCCGGTACACGGGCACGACATTGGGGCGCTCACGGAGGCTCTTGAACAGGCCAAGTCTTACGGAGCTCCGGTCATTGTTCATGCGATCACAGAGAAGGGGCGTGGCTATGAGCCAGCCCTTGCTGATGTCGCTGATCAGTTCCATGCGGTTGGCCAAATCGACCCTGCTACGGGGGAGCCGACCACGAGTGGCGGCGCTGCATCGTGGACCTCAGTCTTCTCTGAAGAGATCGTCACGCTTGCGGATGAGAACCCGCGTCTCGTAGGTATCACAGCGGCAATGCTTCGTCCGACAGGTCTCCACCGCTTTGCTGAGAAGTATCCAACTCGCGTTCACGACGTCGGTATCGCTGAACAGCATGCGGTGACATCAGCGGCGGGTCTCGCTTTCGGCGGACTTCATCCGGTGGTGGCCCTCTATGCCACCTTTATCAACCGTGCGTTCGACCAAGTCCTTATGGATGTTGCGCTGCACCGTGCTGGCGTCACTTTCGTGCTTGATCGAGCTGGTGTAACTGGCCCCGACGGCGCGAGTCACCACGGTATGTGGGACCTTGCGCTCTTGCAGGTCGTGCCGAACATTCGTATCGCTGCTCCACGAGACGCTCCTCGCCTGCGTGAAGAGCTGGGCGAGGCCGTGGTGGTCGACGATGCACCGACAGTGATCCGTTTCGCCAAGGGCACTGTAGGAACCGAGTACGACGCGCTTCGTCGCACTTCGGACGGGGTCGATGTGCTCCGGGAGGACGGCCAGCGTGACGTTCTCATCGTCACAGTGGGTTCGATGGCCAAGACAGGTTTGCAGGTCGCAGAGCTTCTCGCAGCCCAAGGAATCGGTGCGACCGTTATCGACCCTCGCTGGGTTGTTCCCGTTCCCAAGAGTGTGATCGATTTTGCCGCTGATTATCGTCTCGTGATCACGATCGAAGACGGTGTGCGAGTTGGCGGAATTGGAACACGGATTCGTCAAGACATGCGTGCCGCCGGTGTCGACACGGCAGTCACCGAACTTGGCCTGCCGGACAAATTCCTGGATCACGGCAGCCGTGACTACATCCTCGATCAGGTCGGGCTGACCCCGCAACATATCGCTCGCGACGTCGTGGCTCAGGTTCTTGGCAGCAAGATTCCGATTGCACGCCCACTGACTGATAGCGACTCCGACGAATATCGTCTTCCCGCTGAGCGCAGCTAGCGGCAACGGTACACCCCACCGCGTAACGCGCGTTAACGTCTCGAGGCCCTGTTCAGATCTTCTCTGAACAGGGCCTCGGTCGCAGTGCTGGTGGGGCTGTGCGTCTACTGAACGCCGCGAATGAGCGGAGTGTGGAAGGTGCTGCCGAACGCTCTCTCCGACGCTCCAGCGCGGTCGAGGTACGGAGTTACTCCACCCATCTGGAAGGGGTAGCCCGCACCGAGAATGAGACAGAGGTCGATGTCCTCAGCGGCTGCGACTACTCCGTCTTCTAGCATCCGGTGAATTTCGTCGGCGAGACCATCCTCGATCCGGATCTGAAGCTGTTCCGCCGTCATCGGCGAGCTTCCGCCCTTGACGATCTCGACAGCCTTCTTCGAAACGCCCTTCGACTTGCCCTTGTTGTCGCGGTCGAAAATGAATCCGAGCTCGGCAAGCTTGTGCAGGTTTTCGCTCTCGAAGAAGCGCTCAGGGAACGCAGCGTGGTGAGTATCGAGCACGTGCGCGCCGACCTTGAGTCCGACAAGTTCGAGTAGCTCGAACGGCGTCATCGGTAGACCGAACGGACGCGTCGATTCTTCCACTACCTCGAACGGCGTTCCCGTGTCTACGGCGTGCATCGCTTCACCGAGCACCTTAGCGAGAATGCGGTTCACAACGAAACCGGGGGTATCCGTAGTGATGACGGCGTTCTTGCGCAGGTTCTTGGCCGTGACCATCGCCGTAGCGAGCGACTCGTCGTTGGTGTGCGGCGTCTTCACAACCTCGATCAGTGGCATGACCGCCACAGGGTTGAAGAAGTGGAAGCCGACAACCCGCTCCGGGTGCTTGAGCTTGGCGCCGATTTGCTCCACAGACAATGACGAGGTGTTGGTCGCGAGGATCGTTTCGTCAGAGATGTACTGCTCAACCTCAGCGAAGACAGCCTGCTTGGCGCCCAATTCCTCATAGATGGCCTCGATGACCCAGTCGCAGTCAGCAAAATCTGCCTTGTCGGTGGTGCCAGTCACGAGAGCCTTGAGACGGTTGGTGTCGTCAGAGGAGAGGCGACCCTTCTCGTTCAGCTTGTCGATCTCGGCGTGGATAGCAGCTACGCCAGCATCCGTTGCGGCCTGGTCGAGGTCAGTGATGACGACGGGGACCTGCAAGCGGCGCACAAAGAGCAATGCGAACTGGCGAGCCATGAGCCCGGCACCAATAACGCCAACCTTGGTCACCTTGCGAGCGAGCTCCTTGTCAGGCGCCCCTGCCGGGCGTTTCGCGCGCTTTTGAACGAGGTTGAAGGCGTAAATGCTCGCCTGGAACTGGTCACCCGAGATCATGTCGGCAAGAGCGTTGTCTTCGGCTTCAAAGCCCGTCTTCTTGTCGGTGTTCTTGGCAGCCTTAAGCAGAGCCAGAGCGGCATAGGGCGACTTAGCGACGCGACCGATGCGGCTAGCCAACATCTTCTCTGCGATGCCGATTGCAACATCCCACTTCACGGTGCGTTCGATCTTGCCCGGCTCATTCTTGCGCTTTACCTTCGTGGTGCCAGCAATGACCCCGTCAGCCCAACGAATTGAGTCTTCGAGGAAGTTCGCCGGACCAAACATGGCGTCGGCGATGCCGAGTTCGAAAGCCTCAGGGCCCTTGAGCATCCGGTTGTTTTTGAGCGGGTTCTCAATGACGACCTTCAGGGCATTCTCGATGCCGATCAGGTTCGGGAGCAACCACGCACCACCCCAACCGGGGATAAGACCGAGGAAGACCTCGGGGAGGGCGAACGCCGGAACCGAGCTGTCAATAGTGCGGTAATCAGCGTTGAGAGGGATCTCTACACCGCCGCCCAGAGCTAATCCGTTGATGAAGACGAAGGACGGAACGCCGAGCTCGCTGAGCTTGCCGAGTGCCCAGTGACCCAATTGGGCCATCTGCTTGCCCGTCTCGCGGTCAGGAATCTCGCTTACCTTCGACAGGTCGGCGCCAGCGGCGAAAATGAACGGCTTGCCGGTTACGGCGACTCCGTGAATTTCTCCAGCGGATGCCCGTTCCTTTTGCTCGTCGAGCACCTTTGCGAACTCAAGCAAGGTCGCTGGGCCAAGAGTGTTCGGACGAGTATGGTCCTTGCCATTGTCGAGAGTAATCAGGGCGAGCGTGCGGCCAGCCGTGAGAGGCACATCGCGAACAAAGGAGTGGGTAATTACCTCGTCTTTAGCGAGGTCTGAAAGACGTGCGAACTGCTCGGTCATGGTTACTTTGCTCCCTTGTAGTTCGGGTTTTCCCAAATGACTGAACCGCCCTGACCGAGACCAACGCACATCGCGGTGAGACCGAATTGCACCTCAGGGTGCTGTTCGAACTGCGCGGCGAGTTGGATCATGAGTCGAACGCCCGACGACGCGAGCGGGTGGCCCATGGCAATGGCGCCGCCCCACTGATTGACGCGAGGATCTTCATCATCGATACCGAAGTGATCGAGCAGTGAGAGGACCTGAACTGCGAAAGCTTCGTTGAGCTCAAACAGGCCAATATCGTTGATCGTCAGGCCAGCCTTGCGGAGAGCCTTCTCGGTCGAGGGGATCGGGCCAATGCCCATGATCTCTGGTTCCACCCCGGCGTAGGCAAAGCTCACCATGCGCATCTTGGGCTTCAGGCCGAACTCGCGGGCGGCGTCCCCGCTCGCGATGATGCTGGCGGTTGCCCCATCGTTGAGGCCGGAAGCGTTTCCAGCGGTGATGCGGCCGTGAGAGCGGAACGGAGTCTTGAGGCCAGCGAGGCCCTCGAGCGTGGTTTCAGGGCGAAGGCCCTCGTCACGGGTAGCGAGTCCCCAGCCGGCTTCACTCTTAGTCGCGACCGGGATAAGGTCGGGCTGAATCTTGTTGGCTTCATAGGCGGCCGTCGCGCGTTGCTGGCTGCGAAGTGCGAATGCATCTGAGCGAGCCTTGGTGAGCTGGGGGAAACGGTCGTGCAGCTTCTCCGCCGTGTTGCCCATGTTAAGAGCTTCGGGATCGACGATCTTTTCCGACATAAAGCGAGGGTTAGGGTCAACGCCCGAGCCCATCGGGTGGTGTCCCATGTGCTCAACGCCGCCGGCGATAGCCAGGTCGTAGGCACCGAAGGCGATTCCGCCAGCCACATTGGTAACGGCGGTCATGGCACCAGCGCACATCCGGTCGATGGCATAGCCGGGGACGGAGGTGGGCAAGCCTGCGAGCAGCGCAGCGCTGCGGCCGATTGTGAGGCCCTGATCTCCGGTCTGAGTAGTTGCAGCGATGGCTACTTCATCAAAACGATCTTTGGGGATCTGGGGATTTCGCTCCAGAACTCCGATCATCGCCTTGACGACAAGGTCATCGGCTCTGGTATTCCAGAACATGCCCTTCTCGCCAGCACGTCCAAATGGAGTACGGACTCCATCTACGAATACAATCTCGGTTTCCTTGGCCACAATGCCTCCACTAAATCCTTGGATGTAGCACTGATCATAAGTGGCCGAGTTTAAGGTTAGGAATCCTTTGATTGTTCCTACGACTCTGCGTCGTCGGAGTCGTCGGGGGTTTGGTTGGCTTCGACAAAGGCTTGAGCGATTGACTGTGCAGATACGTCAAGTTGCCAGGGGCGCGCTCCGAGCGCAGTCAGGGCCTCGGAGATACTCTCGGGCGAAACCTCCGCTGGCGGGTTCCAGGAGACGCGACGAAGATAGTCGGGCGTCAACAAGTTCTCGATGGGAATAGACATCTCCTCGGAGAACTCCGTCATGAGAGCGCGAGCGGCTTTCAAACGGCGATCTGCTTCAGGGTTCTTATCCGACCAGACTCGAGGGGGAGGCAATGTATCGCTCGACACTCGGGTGGCAGGGATGTCGGTAGAAGAAAGCCCGGCCTGGATAGCATCCCACCATCGATCGATCTGTGAACGGCTTGCACGGCCCCGGAACTCTTTCAGGCTTGAAAGCTGACGCTTCGATTCCGGAAGTGTCTTCGCCGCTGCCAATAAGGCGGAGTCGGGCACGAGGCGACCGGGGGCAGTATCGACTTCTTGAGCGTACGCGTCGCGTGCCAGCCAAAGTTCCCGCGCCACAGCTAGATTCTTGCCGGCGCGAATCGAATGAACTCCGCTCAAGCGGCGCCAAGGTTCAGCCCGCACATTGCTGAGGTCGCGCGCGAGTACGGATTCGAATTCTTGGCGGACTATCTCGCTTTTGCCATCGTTGTCGAGCAGTGCGCCGAGCGCTTCGCGAAGATCAACGAGAAGTTCGACGTCTAACGCGGCGTAGACCAGCCATGACTGCGGGAGTGGACGTGTCGACCAGTCCGCCGACGAGTGTTCCTTGGCGAGGTGAATGCCCAAGAGATGCTCCACTACCGTGCCGAGACCAACGCGGGGAAGGCCCGAGAGGCGGGCTCCCAACTCAGTGTCGAAAAGGCGGGTGGGGTGCAGGCCAACCTCACGCAAGCAGGTGAGGTCTTGAGTAGCCGCGTGAAGGATCCACTCTTCTTCAGCGATGACATCGTTCAGCTCTGTGAAATCGCCAATAGCGGGCGGGTCAAAGAGGAAGGTGCCGGCTCCACGACGGAATATCTGGATGAGGTACGCACGTTGCGAGTAGCGGTAGCCGCTGGCGCGTTCAGCGTCGATGCCGATCGGGCCGTGACCGGCGGCGATGGCCTCGACTGCAGCGAGATATTCTTCCCGGTCGTCGATGACGTCGACGGGAACGTGAGGGGCTTGGGTGGCGGCGTGCGACTCGCCCTCGGGGGCTGCACTCTCGGAGGCGTTACTCACGCCCAGCTCTACGGGCCGACAACATAGTGACTCCTTCAATAGTGGGCGGAAGTCCGGCAAGCATGCAGACTAACTCGCTCCAGCCTTCCACATGAGCGGCAATATCAAGGTCCTGGGGGCTCCAAGAGGCCCGAAGTTCGATTTGTGCGCCATCAGGCTGCGACTCAAGCTCCCCAAACCCTGTCGAGAGGATGCGTGTTGCTGTTCCGGAAACTTGATCGTACTTCGCGCCACGGGTATCGAGCGCATCCACTAGCCAGGACCACGTGACCGAGCTCAGGAACTCGTCGACTCCGATGTCTGGTTCCAGTGGCGCTTGGGCGAAGCAGATGATCCGGAACTCGCCCTCCCAGGCGTCAGGAGATTCGGGGTCATAGAGCAGTACGAAGCGGCCGGTGCCGAGGTCAGAATCTTCGCCGTGACGATTCGGCGTGACATCCGCAGCAAGGGCGAACGACCACGGAGCGATCTGCGTTGGTGCTGAAATCTCAGTGATAGCGAGCTCGGGGCGCAAAGTGGCGGCACGAAGTGACTCAACCGCAGATGCAAATACCGCGGGTGGCGTTGGTCCAACTGGCGATTCAGGCACGTCAGAAGATTAGGCTTTAGCTGAACGATCGCTAGTGAGGCACGCCGCGCTCTGACGGCTGCACGATGGAGGTTTTAGATGCCGGTGTCGGATCGAGTGCGAGTTGCCGTAGGCGTTATCGGTGGCGTCGCCGTTGCTTCAGCGGCGGTTGCTGGCATTGCGTTAGTCAGCGCAGCGGCCCTGTCGGTTTATTTCGCGCGCAGAATCGTGACGCCGCCGGGACGCGCGGACAGCACTTTGCGCATCCTTGCTATTGGCGAATCGACGATCGTTCTCTCATCCGCCATCGAAAGCCGTGCGCCAGGCCGCTTCAGCCTCTGGTTCGCTGACGAGACCGGGCTCGCTCGCATCGGGCCCGTGGTGTCGCAGGGGGCTCAGTGGGTTGCCCGGGAGTTGATCGAGATTGAAAAGGGCGTGCCACGACCCGGCGACAACGCTCGGTCTAGCGGCTGGTTTTATCTGACTCCGGCGGGGCTGGGACTCGAGTATTCCCAAGTCATGGTGCCGACAGAACTCGGGCCGGCACCAGCGTGGTTAATTCCAGCGGCGCACCCGTCAACGATCTGGGCGATTCACATCCATGGTCGAGGAGTACAGCGCCCCGAGACTGTTCGCGCACTTAGCGAGTTCTATGACGCCGGCGTCACGTCGCTCGCTGTGTCGTATCGCAACGACACGGAGGCGCCTGACTCGACTGACGGCCGCTATGGACTCGGCTCGACTGAATATCGAGACGTCGATTCGGCGATCACGTACGCTCTTGCAGCAGGCGCACAACGGATTATTCTCATGGGCTGGTCGATGGGGGGCGCGACCGCACTTCATACGCTGGTTCGGTCGGCCAATCACGAGAAAATTATCGGGCTAGTGCTGGATTCACCCGTGATCGCGTGGGGGCCGACCATGGAGCTGCACGGTGACCTCAACCGTATCCCCAGCCCGGTTCAGCGCGCAGCCCAGATCGTCTTGAATAGCGAACAGGCCCGTTTCTTGGTCGGCATGGAGAAACCGCTCGACATCGCAGAGCTGAACTTCGTCGACCGCGCCTCCGAACTCGATCGACCGATCTTGCTGATGCACAGTGAAGATGACGGCTACGTACCTGTAGAACCGTCGCGGGCTCTTGCCGCGGCACGCCCTGACCTCGTGACCTACGAAGAGTTTGACACCGCTGGGCACACTCGCTTGTGGAACTATGACAGCGAACGCTGGCTTCTCGCTATCCGCACCTGGCTGGCTGCACTTCTCGCGGAGAATCTCGCATCCGCTGAGTAGGGGACAGGGAGCCGGGTACCGAGGCGATTGCGGCAGAAAATCAGACCGCGGTCTTGAGGCGAATCTGACGCTTTGCGCGGGCTAGCATCCCTGTCATCCCTCGCAGTCTCAGCGGACTTACCGCCTGCGACAGCCCCAAGGACTGCGGATAGTCATCCGAGAGCTCGAGGACTTCAGCGCTGCTGAGACCTGACAGGCCCTGCACCAAGATGGATGCGAACCCTCGCGTAGTCGGAGCCTCGGGCGGCGCCGTCGCGAACATTTGAACAATGTCATTTTCAACTTCGATGAAGATGAAAACGGGGGACTGGCACTCTTCTACTCGCTCGAAGAGATCGGGGTGGTCGGCGTAGCGCGCCGGAAGATCGGGGAGTTCGTTAGAGAACTCAAGCAAGAGCTGCAGCCGATCCCTCAGTTCAAAGCCAAGAAAGTCGTCTCGGATTTCGGCCAATTGACTGGGGATCTGCTGCTCACTCACCGCTTTAGTCTATCGCGAAGGAACGTCACCCGGCTCAGTACCCAGCGCGATGGGCACCTTGACCAAGGAGCCCCACTCGGTCCACGAACCGTCGTAGTTACGCACGTTCGGGAAGCCCATGAGGTAGTTCAGAACGAACCAGGTGTGACTGGAACGCTCACCGATGCGGCAATAAGCGACGATGTCGTCACCGTCTTTCAGCCCCGCACCCTCTCGGTAGATCGTGTTCAGTTCGCTGAGGGGCCGGAAAGTGCCGTCATCGGCAACGGCCTTTGACCACGGCACGCTTTGCGCGCTCGGAATGTGGCCGGCGCGAAGAGCACCTTCTTCCGGGTAGCCCGGAACCGTTGTGCGCGCTCCGCTGTATTCCTCGGGCGAACGGACGTCGACCAAGGGGTTACCGAGGTGCGCGAGTACGTCATCTCGGAAGGCACGAATCACGGCGTCGGTTCGTTCGACGATCGGGTACTCCGCTGGAGTGGGGGACGGAACCTCGAGCGTGTACTCGCGGCCATCCGCTTCCCACTTCGCTCGCCCGCCGTCCATGAGCCGCACGTCTTCGTGGCCGAAGAGAGTGAAGACCCACAGGGCGTACGCAGCCCACCAGTTGGTCTTGTCGCCGTAGATCACGACGGTGCTGTCCCGCGAGATACCGCTACGAGACATGAGCTTGGCGAAGCCTTCGCCGTCGATGTAGTCGCGAGTGACCGGGTCATTCAGGTCTGTGTGCCAGTCGATCTTGACGGCGCCGCGGATGTGGCCGGTTTCGTACAGAAGAACGTCTTCATCGGATTCAACGACAACGAGTCCAGGTTCGCCGAGGTGTTCTTCAACCCACTGAGCAGACACCAAGCGTTCAGGGTGAGAGAACTCAGCAAATTGGGGGGCTGGGTCGCGTTCGATAGTCATAACTACCTCCGATTGTGGGTGGAAAAACTGGCGCGGGCTTCAAACTAAGCTTGATGGGTCCCTTGCCCAAGAAATTACGCATCCGCCGCTGATTACACCGCGTTGCCGTAACACTGCGAAAAATAACCGAGGCTGAGAATGAGCGCTACTGCGCCTACGACTCCTGAGCGTCTAGTCGATCGTATCCCGTCGTTGACCGGAGCGCAGATGCTCGCCGAACTTGTGCCTCCGCGGCAGTTCACCGGTGCGACTCTGGACTCGTATCGACCCGACCGGGACTATCCGTCGCAGGGCTCCGCTGTCGCCGCCATGCGTCACTTTCTTACTAGTGCTCAAAAACCGAAGCTCTTCTCGCGCAAGAAAGCACCGGTGGCGAAGCCGGGGGTATACCTCGATGGCGGGTTTGGGGTTGGTAAGACTCACTTGCTGGCGGCGCTGTGGCATCAGACCGGCGGCCGCAAGTATTTCGGAACCTTTATCGAATACACGGCGCTCGTGGGCGCTGTCGGGTATGCGCCTGCTGTGCAGCTGCTCAAAGGCGCGACTCTGGTGTGTATCGACGAGTTCGAACTCGACGATCCGGGTGACACCCGCTTGATTTCCCGACTTCTCTCGGAGCTGGTCGCCTCAGGCACCAAGATTGCCGCGACATCCAACACTCCGCCTAACGCTCTCGGGGAGGGGCGCTTCGCCGCTCAAGATTTTCTGCGCGAAATCGACTCGTTGTCGGCGAAGTTCGAAACGATTCGCATCGATGGCCTCGACTATCGTCGTCGCGACACGGGAGCACATGCGGTCACTGTTGATGATGTCGCGGCGGCGATTGCAGCTGTGCCTGGAGTGGCAACCCTTGACTCCTTTGATGAAGTACTCAAGCACCTCGCGGGTGTTCATCCCTCACGCTATGTGAAATTGATCGAAGGAATCGACGCCGTCGGACTTACTGGTGTTCACGAGTTCGCGAACCAAACCGATGCCTTGCGGTTCGTAGCCTTCGTCGACCGGCTCTACGACGCTCAAATCGCCGTCTACGCAGATGGCACCGCGCTGGATGCAGTGTTCCCCGACGACATGCTTGCTGGTGGATACAGCAAGAAGTATCTTCGAGCGGTGTCGCGGCTTATCGCTCTCACCTCGAATAAAGCCTGAGCTAACTATTCAGAACCACTCGCAGCGTTTCGGATTGAGTGTTGTGCACTGACTAAAAGGGCATGAAACTGGAGCGGGGAAGGCAACGGTGACAGGAGATTTCGCGGCGGCGGCGCTAGGAGCGGCCGCGTTGGTGCTGTTGTTGTTGGCGCTCATCGTGCTCTACGCGAGCACATTGCCCGTCGCGACGTGGCGCACGCTTGTTCTCGTTTCACTCACGTGCGCTGCTCCCGGCCCCCTCGCTTGGTTGCTCCTGGCTCCGGCCCTGTCGGTCGATTTACGCTCGGTGATGATGCCTTCACTCGCCGCTCTGGGGGCGGTCTGCTGTTTTCTCGTCACGCTGGTGTCGAGGAGTTCTGGCGCGCCGCTGTGGCGCAGTGTCTCCTACAGCGCTGTGTGGGGTGTTGTCGTGTATGTGCCCATTGCAGTGCGCACGTTCGAGCCATTTGGGGCGGGGGCGCCGCTAGGCCTCAGTCCGATCGATCATGGCGGTGCGTTGGTGATGAGCGTCGCTGTCGGCGCCAGCATGCTGGCGGTGCTCGTCGTGGAGCGGCGTTCTCTCATCCGAGGCGCCCGTAAAGTCGTTCCCGTGCCTGTCGGCATCACTGCTCTCGTTCTCGCTGTGTTGGCGTGGCTCGTGTGGCTCGTGGGCGCCGAATTCGCTTTCGACGACGTCGTGGCTCTGATTCTTGCCAACGGCGTTGTGAGCGCGATCTTTGGTGCGTTGGGGTGGTTCATCGTTCAGTTGATCAATCACGGCGCAATCAAGCTCAAGTCGCTTGCCGGTGGCCTCATCAGTGGCCTCATTGCGGTGACCGCAGGCGCACCGTTGTTCACTCCGGTGTCCGCTGCCGTCGCAGGCTTCATCGCGGGCGCCGTCGCGTGTGCGTTTACCGTGCGCAAAGGATCGCCCTTGGGAAACCAGCTTCGGTTTCTCGTTAACACTCACCTCATTGGTGGGAGCATCGGCGTTGTATCGCTTGGCGTGTTGGCAACAGGTTCAGGGTTCCTCTTCACCGGTCAAACGTTCATTTTTGAACAGCAGTTTCTCAGCGTGCTCGCCTCCGCGGCTTTCGCGTTTGTCGTCTCATCGCTCGTGTGGTGGCTCCTTGGCCTTATCGGTCGTCGTAGCGAGAGTGCTGAGCCGCGCGTCCTCGCCAAGAACTGAGCGGGTCAACAGCGTCGCGCCGGCGACGGCCGCGGGCATAGCGACCACAGCCCCCAAAGGAATCAAGAAGACGACATAGGTTGCCGCCCCCAGGCCAAGAGCCCGCGCGCGTGACCCGCGCAGGGTGCGCCGGCGAGCGGTGAGGTGGAGGCCACGGGACTCGAACGGGATGTTACTGAGTTCAACGACGAGCAGCCAGCCTCCCAAGAGCGCGCCAGCACTTGCTGCGATGACTCCTCCGGCAACGGGGATGAATCCCAGAGCGAACACGAGGACTGCGAGTCCCACGGTCGGGAGTAACACCCGCAGTCCTTCGGCGATTCCGCGCCGGAGGTCGCGCCAGAAGCCCTGTGACTGTTGTTCCGGGGGAGCGCCGTGTACGGCGTCCACATGAGCGGCGATTAGGCGATAGAACGAGTCGCCCACCATCAGTGTGACAGTGGTGTACGTATTCACGATGACGAGAATGCTCGCAACGATCAGCGCGACGCCCGCCGCTAAGTGGGCGGCGGCTTGCGCCAGCTCGCTCCACTCGCGGGCAAAAGGAGTGATTGACGTGGCGATGACTTCGATATTGACGATCAACGCAACGAGGACGGCAATTGCAGCGAGGCCCACGATGGCCGCCGGGATCATTCCCAGCAACATCAAGCGCGGTGCTGTGACCCAAATTCGAAACCCGCGAAAAAGAAATCCGACACCCGAAAAGAATTCGCGCACAGCGCTAGCGCGGCGTGGAGTTGGAACTGTCATGGACCAAGGTTATCGGGCTAGTAACTCCGCACAGCGCCGGAAAACCGGGGATCTTTACCATTGAGGAAACGGAATACCGGTGGGCGATACCGGACTCGAACCGATGACCTCTTCCGTGTGAAGGAAGCGCGCTACCAACTGCGCCAATCGCCCTGGAACCTCAATATTGCCATATCTCGACGACACGCGAGCAGCCGAATTGGAAGTTCGCGCACTCTTCGTATACAGTCATCTAGCACGCGAAAACGGGTAACCGAATAGCTTGTAAATGCGGATGTGGCGCAGTGGTAGCGCATAACCTTGCCAAGGTTAGGGTCGCGAGTTCGAATCTCGTCATCCGCTCGAATGAGAAGTGTCAGCCTCGTCGGCACTTCTCATGTGCGGTGGAGTGGCCGAGAGGCGAGGCAGCGGCCTGCAAAGCCGTATACGCGGGTTCAAATCCCGTCTCCACCTCGTAACGAGTGTTTAGAACAATTTCTATAAATAAATAGCATGAGCGATTGGCGCAGCGGTAGCGCGCTTCCCTGACACGGAAGAGGTCGCTGGTTCGATCCCAGTATCGCTCACAGATGAAGCCCCGGTTCGCCGGGGCTTCTGCTTTTAACGGATGCCGCCCGGCACAAACCCGCGTGGCGCGTGCTTGCAGCTTGAGAATGAGCCACGATGGCCCTATGGGGAAAACCGGGGTGCCGTCCAAGCAGAGCGAAGCATTCGTGCAGTTGTTACTCGACGAAGGCCTCGCTACGCCAAGCCAGATCGAGGAAGCTCGTCGCGTCAAAGCGCGATCAGGCGTTCACATCGATCAGACCCTTGCCAGCCGCGGGCATCTTGACGACGCCACGTTGGTCGACGTTATTTCTCGCGTGTGGAACATCGAACGAGCGCAGATGTCTGAAGTCGATGGGGATTTTGCCCGCCAATGGAGTGGGCAGCTCTACATCGCTGAGAACTGGATGCCGCTGCGCGAACTCGATGATGGTCGCGTTCTGGTGGCCACGGCTCGAGTTCCGGATGACGAGCGCAGCGAGCGTATCTCCACTGCTTTGGGACGTGACGTTGTCTTCGTCGCCGCGACATCCGCCCAAATCTGGCATTCGATTCTGGACGTCTTCGGGCCAGCGATCGCCGATCAGGCGGCGAACCAGCTTTGGAACCGTAATCCCGTTCTTTCAGCGCGCACCGTTGCGTCACGCGGCCAGAAAATCGGCCTCGTTATCCTTCTGATCGTCATGATCATCGCCCTGGTGTTGTGGCCGGCAGCGACGGTGATTACTCTCATCGCCATTACGAGCCTGGTGTTCCTGGCCGGAACGGCGTTCAAGTTTTTCATCTCCTTACGGGGAGCGCGATTCGACCTCGTCGAGCGGGTCTCTGACAGCGAAGTCGAAGAGCTGAACGATGATGAGCTCCCTCGTTACACCGTGCTCGTGCCTGTTTTCAAGGAAGCGAACATCGTCGCTCAACTGGTCAAGAACCTGGGCGGTATCGATTGGCCCACCAACCGCCTCGAAGTCTTTGTACTGATCGAGGAGTCCGACGACGAAACACGCGCGGCGTTCGAGGCAAGCTCGCCGCCCGATCACTTTCAGATCATCACGATCCCGGCCGGGCATCCGCAGACGAAACCTCGAGCCTGCAATGTCGGGCTTTTCTTCGCGACCGGCGATTACCTGGTGATCTTTGATGCTGAGGACACTCCGGAGCCGGACCAGCTCAAGAAGGCGTACATCTCGTTTCAACGCGGTGGCGAGAAGACCGTGTGTGTGCAAGCCGCACTGAACTACTTCAACGCCCGGGAGAACGTGCTCACCCGGATGTTCTCTCTCGAGTACGGCTATTGGTTTGACTACATGCTGTCTGGCCTTGATTCGCTTGACCTTCCGATCCCACTCGGCGGAACGTCCAATCATTTCCGCACTGAGGCGCTGAAGAGTCTCGGAGGCTGGGACCCCTACAACGTCACTGAAGACGCCGACTTGGGCATCCGCGCGAGCGCGCTCGGATACCGGGTTGGCGTAGTGAACTCCGCCACGATGGAAGAGGCAAACAAGTCGATTCCGAACTTCATCCGCCAACGCAGCCGCTGGATCAAGGGCTACATGCAGACCACCCTGGTGCACGCCCGCCGACCAGTGGCGTTGATGCGCGAGATCGGGTTCTGGCGATTCTGCAGTTTCGTATTGCTCATCGCAGGAACCCCGGCGACCTTTCTGGGCGTACTGCCGTTCTATATCCTGACGGTGCTTTCTCTCGTGTTGCCCACCGAGCGGATCGGCCAATTCTTCCCGGTCTGGCTTCTGTGGGTCTGTTTCCTCAACTTCATTATCGGCAGTTCGATCATGGTGTACCTCTCGATGATGGGTCCCTATAAGAGAGGGACGTTTGCTCTCGTTCCTTGGGCGCTGCTGAATCCGTTGTATTGGATCCTGCACTCGATCGCGTCGTACAAGGCGCTCTGGCAGCTCATCACTAAACCGCACTACTGGGAGAAAACGGAGCATGGGCTGACGACCCAAAGCAATCATGAGTGAACCGTTGACGAACACTCGCGCGCTTCAGATCGCCAAGCGCCCGCCACGAACCCGTCTGGATGTGTGGCCGCGCCGAACTCCTCGTCGTTGGATGATGCGCGGCATCTTCGCCCTGCCATACGTGATCTTTGCGCTGGTCGTGTCGGCGTTAGGTGCGACGGAGTCGCCCAACGCGACCCTGGTAGCGCGGGCAACCCGCATCGATTGGGACCGAGCAGATGCGCAATGGCTCGGCGATATCTTTCCGCCCATCAGTACCCTGTTGGCGGGCTTTGTGCCAGGTGGGGCGCTCTCGCTTTCGATCATCGGTGCGTTAAGCGCGGGTGTGTTCTTGCAGAAACTCATCGAAATTATGGTGCAGCGACGCTTCGCGCGTTCAACCATCGTGATCTTGATGATGGCCCTCGCACTCAACCCGCTCTTCTTCTACAACGCGACTCAGAACTATTCCGCGTTTCTGGGGCTGCTGCTCTTTGGTCTGGGCCTGTCGCACATCGTCCGGTTCGTGACGTGGGGCAACACTGAATCAGGCTTTCGAGTGGGGCTCTACTTCATGGTCGCTGTTCTGACGGACGTTACTGCGCTCGTCTATGTCACTGCGGCAGCGCTCTCGGCCCCGTTCTTGCGTCATCGTCGTGAAGGGGCGAAAGGCGCTCGGCGTGCGAACGCGCTCGTGATCCTCTACCCCGCGGCGTCAGCGCTCGTGTCGCTGGCGGTTCTCAATTCGCTCTTCCTGGGGCGCCCGTTCGCGGGAGCGACCCAGTCTGCGTTCACTGGCTTTGGCGATCGGCTTGTCATCGTGGGGGAGTTCTTCTCGACCGTGGAAGGCGTGATTGTGATCGCGCCGCTGATCAGCGCTTGGCTGATCGCGCTGATCGTTCGTCGGCCAGGAGCGATCATTATCTCCACCCTGGTGTTTGGGGCTTTCATCGTCGGATTCGCGCTCGGGCTACTGCCGAGCGGCTCGACCGGAAACATCTTCATGAGCCTGACGCTGCTGGCTATTGCCTTGATTCCCACGGCGAGAACACGCAACGGCACGGTGATGATCTCGTCGGTGGGGGTGTTCCAGCTGCTCATCGGGTGGGCCACCGCGCTGACCAGTACGGCGTTCGCTCTGTGGGCAAGTCAAATGTTTGTCGGCTAGCGAGCCGCGTGACAGCCAGTTTCTCTGAACGCCGCTAAAGTTGTTCTGTGAGTAACACTGGATTTGAGCTATTTACCGACCGCAACGTCGTCGCCATGCGCGTCAACGGTGAGCTGAAAGATCTCGCCGCGACAGTAACTGACACGGATGAGGTCGAGGCTGTCACGATCGACTCGCCCGATGGGCTGAACATTCTCCGTCACTCGGCCGCCCACGTTGCGGCTCAGGCTGTTCAGACGATCAACCCACAGGCGAAGCTCGGGATCGGTCCGCCCGTCACCGATGGTTTTTACTACGACTTCGATGTCGAGGAGCCGTTCACTCCCGGAGACCTCAAGGCCATCACGAAGGCAATGGACCGCATCATCCGTCAGGGGCAGCGCTTTCAGCGTCGTGTAGTGACCGAGGCAGAGGCTCGCGCGGAGCTCGCTGATGAGCCCTACAAGCTTGAGCTGATCGGCCTCAAGGGCTCTGTCGTTGACAGCGAAGTTGATGGCGATAACGAGTCCGTTGAGGTCGGTGGTGCCGAACTGACGATCTACGACAACGTCGATGGCAAGACTGGTGAGGTCTATTGGAAAGACCTGTGCCGCGGGCCTCACCTTCCCAACACCCGCATGATCGGCAACGGATGGTCGCTCACGCGCACCGCAGCTGCTTACTGGCGTGGCTCGGAGAAGAACAAACAACTTCAGCGCGTGTACGGTACGGCCTGGCCGACCAAGGACGAACTCCGGGAGTACCAAGCACGTCAAGAAGAAGCGCTGAAGCGCGACCACCGCAAGCTTGGTGCAGAGCTAGATCTTTTCTCCTTCCCTGACGAAATCGGCTCTGGGCTCGCCGTGTTCCATCCCAATGGCGGCATCATCCGTCACGAGATGGAGAACTATTCACGCACGCGTCACTTGCAAGAGGGCTACTCGTTCGTCAACACTCCGCACATCACCAAGGCTGCGCTGTTCGAGACCTCCGGTCACTTGGGTTGGTACAAGGACGGCATGTTCCCACCGATGCACCTCGATGAGGGCCGCAATGAAGAAGGCGAGATCACTCGCCAGGGCGCTGACTACTACCTCAAGCCCATGAACTGCCCGATGCACATCCTGATTTACAAGTCGAGCGGTCGGTCGTACCGTGACTTGCCGATGCGCCTCTTTGAGTTCGGCACCGTGTACCGCAATGAGAAGTCCGGCGTTATTCACGGCCTCACACGCGTGCGTGGACTCACACAAGATGATGCCCACCTTTTCACCACGAAAGAGGGCATGAAGCAGGAGCTGACGAACACTCTCAACTTCGTGCTCTCCCTGTTGCGTGATTATGGTCTCACAGACTTCTACCTTGAGCTCTCGACTAAGAATCCAGAGAAGTATGTCGGCGAAGACGATGTGTGGGATGAAGCGACCCAAACTCTCGCTGAAGTTGCGGCAGAGACAGGTCTTGAGCTCGTGCCCGACCCGGGCGGAGCGGCGTTCTACGGCCCTAAGATCTCGGTACAGGCACGCGATGCCATCGGCCGTACCTGGCAAATGTCGACCGTTCAGCTCGACTTCAACCTGCCGGAGCGCTTCGAGCTCGAGTACACGGCGGCGGATGGCTCACGCCAGCGCCCCGTCATGATCCACCGTGCGCTCTTCGGCTCGATCGAGCGCTTCTTCGGCGTACTCACGGAGCACTACGCCGGTGCCTTCCCGGTCTGGCTGTCGCCGGTCCAGGTCGTTGGTATCCCCGTCGCCGAGGCGTACGAGGAGTACCTCGCTGGTGTTATCGACCAGCTCAAGGCGCTCGGTGTTCGTGCCGAATTGGATGCCTCGAGTGAGCGTATGCAGAAGAAGATCCGTACCCACACCAAGTCGAAGATCCCGTTCCAGCTCATTGCTGGCGAACAGGACCAGGCTGCGGGTTCGGTCAGCTTCCGTTTCCGCGACGGAACTCAGGAGAACGGCATCCCGATTGCAGATGCTGTCGCCCGCATCACTGACGCGATCGCGACGCGAGCGCAGGTTTAGTTCGTGCACGACTACGACGGTTCTGAGTTGCCCGCGGGGGAGTCAAGCGCTGACTTCGCCGCGGTCCCCGATGCCTTCCAGCGCTTGTGGACGCCGCATCGCATCGCGTACATCACCGACCAAACGCAGCCGGATAAAGACGACTGCCCATTTTGTGTTGCGCCCACGCTCGATGATGAGAAAGCTCTCATCGTTGCGCGCGGAACGCACGCCTACGTGTTGCTGAACTTGTTTCCTTATAACAGTGGCCACCTGCTGGTGTGCCCGTATCGTCACGTGCCGCTCTACGACGAGGCGACTGACGAAGAGACCGCTGAGATTGCGTCTCTCACTCAGACCGCCATGCGAGTGCTGCGTGAGACGTCGAAGGCTCATGGCTTCAATATCGGGATGAACCAGGGCGCATTAGCAGGGGCTGGTATCGCGAACCACCTGCATCAGCATGTCGTTCCGCGGTGGGCTACGGACTCGAACTTCTTTCCGATCGTGGCCGGCACGAAGGCTATTCCGCGGTTGCTCGGCGAGGTTCGGGATGAGTTAGCGAAAGCCTGGCCCACGAACCACTGAGTTCAAATTGGCTGCATTCTTTTCGCGGCTCCGGTCTTAGCGTTGAAGCTATGAGCGAGAACACTTCATCCAACGAATCGGGTACGAACCGCGTCAAGCGCGGACTGGCAGAAATGCTCAAGGGCGGCGTCATCATGGATGTCGTCAATGCTGAGCAGGCAAAGATTGCAGAGGATGCCGGCGCCGTTGCCGTCATGGCCCTCGAGCGCGTTCCTGCCGACATCCGTTCGCAGGGTGGTGTTGCTCGCATGAGTGATCCCGATCTCATCGACGGCATTATCGCGGCGGTGTCGATCCCTGTAATGGCTAAGGCTCGCATCGGCCACTTCGTCGAAGCTCAAGTTCTTCAGGCGCTCAAGGTCGACTACATCGACGAGTCCGAGGTGTTGAGCCCCGCTGACTACGTGAACCACATCGACAAGTGGAACTTTGACGTTCCCTTCGTCTGCGGCGCGACCAACCTGGGCGAGGCGCTGCGTCGCATCACCGAGGGTGCAGCAATGATTCGCTCGAAGGGTGAAGCGGGCACCGGCGACGTCTCTGAGGCGACCAAGCACATCCGCACCATCAAGGGGCAGATCAACGAGCTCCGCTCGAAGTCGGTCGACGAACTGTACGTCGCGGCGAAAGAACTGCAGGCGCCGTACGAACTCGTTCGCGAGGTTGCCCAGAGCGGCAAGCTTCCCGTCGTTCTCTTCACCGCTGGTGGAGTAGCTACGCCGGCCGATGCCGCGCTCATGATGCAGCTCGGCGCCGATGGTGTCTTCGTCGGTTCGGGAATCTTCAAGTCGGGTAACCCGGCTCAGCGCGCCGCGGCCATCGTCAAGGCGACGACTTTCTATGATGACCCCAACGTCATCGCCGAGACCTCGCGTGGTTTGGGCGAAGCAATGGTGGGAATCAACGTGTCTGATCTGGCAGCACCGCACCGCCTCTCTGAGCGTGGCTGGTAACGCCTCCGTCGATCAGCTTCCCATCGGGGTCCTTGCCCTTCAGGGTGACTTTCGTGAGCACCTGCAGGTGCTCCAGCAGCTCGGAGAAGCCGCGGTAGCGGTCAAAACTCCTCAGCAGCTGGAGCACATTGCCGGTCTCATCATTCCTGGCGGTGAGTCGAGCGTGATTGACAAGCTCTCTCGTCTGTACGGGCTCTTCGAGCCGATCCGGACGGCTATCCGCTCGGGACTTCCTGTCTACGGAACCTGCGCGGGGCTCATCATGCTGGCGGACACCGTGCAGGATTCCATCGAGGGTCAGCAATCCTTCGGTGGTCTCGATGTGGTTGTTCGTCGAAACGCGTTCGGCTCTCAGACCGATTCGTTTGAAACCGATTTGAGTATCCCGGAGCTTGGGGAGAAGCCCGTGCACGCTGTCTTCATCCGAGCTCCTGTCGTAGAGAGCGTCGGCGCACTGGCACGCGCACTTTCGACGCTGGATGACGGCCGCATTGTTGCGGTAGAGCAAGGTAACCTGCTCGGCACGTCTTTCCATCCCGAAATTACCGGCGACAGCCGGTTCCATGAGTACTTCGTGAGTCGGGTCCGCGCCGCGCAGTAAATCCTGCATCATGGGGGAATGCAACTGTATGCCGACCAGCCCGCGCGTCGAACGCTTCAGATTGCTGCTGACCTGATCTCCGTCGGGTTCATCGTGATCTGGATTGCTCTCGGTGTCTGGGTGTACCAACTCATCGCCGCCTTCCAAGAACTTGGCGTCCAGATGCAGGCCGCAGGCGCCGGGTTCGAATCGACGATGGTCGAACTCGGCAACACCCTTGGCTCCGTACCATTGATCGGGTCGGGCATCCGGGCGCCGTTCGGCGGTGCGAGTGAGGCTGGGGCGGCGCTCGAGTCTGCCGGGCAAAGCCAACAGACTTCGGTCGAAGCCGCCGCCACTGCGGTGGGACTGTTCATCGGCATCGTACCTGTGGCCCTTATTCTTCTCGTGTGGCTGTTGCCGCGCCTCCGTTTTGCGGTGCGGGCGAGCGAAGCCAAGAGGGTCTTGGCGACGCCGGGTGGGGCAAATCTGCTTGCGCTCCGTGCATTGTCGACGCTCAGCCTTACTGTCCTAGCGCGGGTCTCGGACGATCCCGCCGCTGAATGGCGAGCGGGCAACGGTGCGATTGTCGCGAGACTCGCGCAGTTGCAATTAGCGGAGTTAGGCCTCCGCAGCTCGGTCGAAGAACGCTAGTGCGGGGATTCGCGCAGTCGAGCGAGTCTCGAACGCATTAGAATGTCCTTTATGTCAGGGCACTCTAAATGGGCAACTACCAAGCACAAAAAAGCGATTACGGATTCGCGTCGCGCGAAGGCGTTCGCGAAACTCATCAAGAATATTGAGGTCGCCGCCAAGATCGGTGGCGCTGATCTTTCGGGAAACCCGACTCTTGTCGACGCCATTCAGAAGGCGAAGAAGACGTCTGTTCCCAACGACAACATCGATCGTGCGGTTAAGCGTGGCTCAGGCCAACTCGGTGACGCCATTGAGTACCTCAACATCATGTACGAGGGCTACGGCCCCAACGGGGTCGCACTCATGGTCGAGTGTCTCACCGACAACAAGAATCGCGCAGCAGCTGACGTTCGAACGATTATGAGCCGCAACGGTGGCTCGCTGGCAGATCCCGGCAGCGTTGCTTACAACTTCGAACGCAAGGGCGTTATCTCGATCACGAAGACCGAGGGTGTCTCAGAAGATGACATCCTCATGGCGGTGCTCGATGCTGGCGCCGAGGAGGTCAAGAACCACGGTGAGGGTTTCGAGGTCATCACTGACACAGCGCACCTGGTCGAATCTCGTAATGCGCTGCAGACTGCCGGTATCGATTACGACTCGTCCGAGGCAGAGTTCGTCCCGAACCTCAAGGTTGAGGTCGACGCCGACACTGCGCGCAAGGTTTTCAAATTAATTGATGCCCTCGAAGAGTCTGACGACGTTCAGAACATCTACTCGAACTTTGACATCAGCGCCGAGGTGCAAGCCGAACTCGACGAGGACTAGTCGATGACCCTGCGGGTGATCGGGATTGACCCCGGTCTCACGCGCTGTGGTGTCGGAGTCGTCGACGTCGCTCCGAATCGACGAGCAACGCTTGTCTACGTCGGAGTGGTCCGTACGCCGCCAGAGATGGCGCTTGAGGAACGATTGCGGCTGATCGGTGAGGGCATCGACGCGGTGATTGGCGAGTATGCGCCGACTCAGCTCTCCCTTGAGCGGGTTTTTGCCCAGAACAACCTCAGTACCGTCATGGGTACCGCGCAAGCCAGCGGCGTCGCTATGTATGTCGCCGCGCGCCGGGAGCTTTCTGTCTCGCTGCATACTCCCACCGAAGTGAAGCTTGCGATCACTGGTTTCGGTGGAGCTGATAAGAAGCAAGTAGGAACCATGGTTGCCCGCGTTCTCGGTCTTGCCGAAGCGCCCACACCGGCGGATGCCGCGGATGCGTGCGCCCTAGCG
The DNA here is from genome assembly GCF_004118935.1 of Salinibacterium sp. UTAS2018. Classification (NCBI taxonomy): domain Bacteria; kingdom Bacillati; phylum Actinomycetota; class Actinomycetes; order Micrococcales; family Microbacteriaceae; genus Salinibacterium; species Salinibacterium sp. UTAS2018. Next base: position 646,439 of record NZ_CP035375.1, on the reverse strand, counting down.
ATCTGTGGTGCGTGGAAGAGTGGGCCGGGATTTGCGGCCTCACCCCGCGCGACTGTGGCTGATGTGGGGGCGGGCGCCGCTGGAGCGAGGCGAACATCACCGGTCAGTTCCGGTCTCACCCCGGCGCAGGAGGCGTGGCGGTCGGCAGAGAAGTCAGCGGGTGCTCGTAGGCTGAACCTATGATTTCATCCCTTCGCGGCACGGTTCTCGCCGCGGTCGGAACCTCACTCGTCATCGAGGTCGGGGGAGTGGGGCTCAGCGTGAGCGTTACTCCCGAGCACGCGCTCTCGGTACGAGTAGGTTCTGAAACCCAAGTCAATACTGCTCTCATCGTGCGTGAAGACGATCTCGCCCTGTATGGCTTCCGGTCAGCTGAGGAGCTTGAAGTATTTAACCTCCTGCGAGGCGTCACCGGAGTCGGCCCTAAGAGTGCGATGGGTGTTCTCGCCGCGCTCACGCCCGATGACGTTGCCCGCGCTGTCACCGAAGAAAATGACTCCGCATTCCGCAAGGTCTCGGGTATCGGCCCCAAAACGGCCAAACTCATTGTGCTTAATCTCGCGGGCAAGCTTGTGGTGTCGACGCGACAGCCCGGGGTTACCTCGGTACGTGCCAACTCGGTCTCTGAACAAGTATCGATGGCGCTGCAGGGTTTGGGCTGGCCCGACAAGCTCGCGCAGCCCGCGGCAGAGAGCGCTCTGCGCGACGCAAGCGAAGCAGAGCTTAACGACGTTCAAGCGATTCTTCGCCGGGCCATCTTGCTTGTCGGCTCGCGCGGCGGCAAGGCCGGCTCCTAATGTTCAACAACAGCGACGAAGAAGTAGTTAACCCCACCGTCGAGTCGGATGCCGAACTCGCGTTTGAGGGAGCGTTGCGACCAGCTTCGCTCGCAGAGTTCGTTGGCCAGACGAAAGTTCGGGGTCAGCTGCAGCTTCTGTTGCGTGCTGCTGCGATGCAGAATCGAACGGCTGATCACATCCTCCTAGCAGGTCCGCCTGGTCTAGGCAAGACGACGCTGGCGATGATCGTGGCTCACGAGAGTGACCGACCTCTGCGTCTCTCGAGCGGGCCGGCTATCCAACATGCGGGCGATCTTGCCGCAGTACTGTCTTCACTTCTCCCGGGCGAAGTGCTCTTTATTGACGAGATTCACCGCATGGCGCGCTCGGCAGAAGAGATGCTGTACCTCGCGATGGAAGATTTCAGAATCGACATCATGGTCGGAAAGGGAGCCGGGGCGACTTCCATCCCGCTCGATATCGCACCCTTTACCTTGGTAGGTGCGACGACCCGCTCAGGGCTTCTCCCCAACCCGCTTCGCGACCGCTTCGGCTTCACGGCTCATCTTGAGTTCTACGACGAGGCTGAGCTGGAGCGCGTTATCGCGCGCACGGCACGCATGCTTGATCTCGAGATCGACCATGAAGCCGTTGCTGAGATTGCCGGACGATGCCGGGGTACTCCGCGAATCGCGAACCGATTGCTGCGCAGAGTCCGCGACTACGCGCTCGTGAACGATACGGCCGCGAGCAAGGATGCAGTGCGGGCCGCGTTGGAGCTCTATGACGTCGACGAGCGGGGTCTCGATCGTCTTGACCGCGCCGTAATGATGACGGTCCTCGAGCGTTTCGACGGGGGACCGGTGGGTCTCAGCACTTTGGCAGTGTCGGTCGGTGAAGAGGCTGAGACCGTAGAGTCTGTGGTCGAGCCGTTCTTGGTGCGCGTCGGATTGCTCACGCGAACGCCCCGAGGACGAGTTGCGACACGAGCGGCGTGGGATCACTTCGGGATGACCGACCGGGATTCGGCCGCCGCTACCGATGAACTATAGTTTTACTGGCTAAACACGCGCCTCAGCTTGAGCGCCAGGCCCACAGACCACCGAAAGGTACCTCATGGATCCTCTTTCTATTGCAATGCTCGCTATTCTCGGCGTGCTCATCTTCTTCATGTTCCGCAACAGCCGTAAGCGCAAGGCTCAGCAGGAAGAACTGCGCGAGCAGATGGTGCCCGGCGTAGAAGTGATGACCAACTTCGGTCTCTTCGGAACGCTCATCACGATGGACACGGCGAAGAACGAAGCTGAGATCGAAATCAGCAACGGCGTTGTCGTCAAGGTTCACAGCCAGACCCTCGCCAAGGTAGTCGTTGAAGAAGCCGTAGAAGACGGCGCTCCTCGTTCGGTCGAAGAAGCCATGGAGATCGCTAACCGCGAAGCTGCGGAGCGCGAAGCTGCCACGGACGCTTCCGCTGATTCTGAAACACCGGAATTCGGCGAGCTCTCCGACTCGAAGGACGACAAGTCCTCAAAGTAGAGGAACGTCGCCCGTAACCCACTAGTGTTGAGAGTCGTCCTACCCGAGGGTGACTGTCCAACGGCGTGCGATTCCGCACTGCTCTGTCAAGAAAGCTGAGTCAAATAGGTGGCAAGAACAACCCCTGTGAAGAACGCCTGGCGGGCCATAGTCTGGCTCACAGCAATCACGGTGGGATTCACCGTCTTAGTTGGCGCTGGCTCCATCTTCGGTACGGCATCGTGGGCTCCGAAGCTTGCTCTTGACCTTCAGGGCGGAACGCAAATTGTTCTCGCCCCGCAGCTAGAGAGTGGACAAACCGTGTCGGGCGAGCAACTCGCTCAAGCGGTGTCGATCATTCGCGACCGTGTTGACGCCAGTGGCGTATCGGAAGCGGAGATCACCACGCAGGGCGCAAGCAACGTCGTGGTCTCCATCCCCGGAACCCCGGACGACGAAACACTCGCGCGTATTCAGGCGTCGGCCAAGCTCGAGTTCCGGCCGGTTCTTTACACCGAGGTCGCGAGCACCGCTACCGCTGAGGAAACTCCGGACCCGGCGTCGACGGATGCTCCTGATGAAGAGACGGCGACTCCCGAGCCCACCCTCGCGACGACGCCTACTGCAGCGCCGACAGATGCCAGCGACTTGAACTGGATCACCGAAGCTCTGTTCGATGAGTACAGCAACTTTGATTGCTCGTCGCTCGACAACTTCAGCGTCGCGCCTGCAGACGAAGCGCTCATCACGTGTGAAGCCGATGGTTCGTTCAAGTACATTCTTGGCCCGGTCGAGGTCGAAGGAAGTACCATCACCGACGCATCATCCGGCCTCGTCTCGAGCTCACAGGGCGTCAGCACCGGCCAGTGGGGCGTCTTCCCGACGTTCGACGCCGAGGGCACTGCTGCAGTCCGCGAGATGACGACCCGCCTGTTCGGGTTCGACAACACCGACCCGCGCAACCGTTTCGCGATTGTTCTTGACGGTCAGGTCATTTCGGCGCCGACGACTCAGGGCATCATCACTGGCGGTAACCCGCAGATCTCGGGGAGCTTCACTCAAGAATCTGCAACCATTCTGGCGGACCAGCTGAAGTTCGGTGCTCTTCCCATCGGCTTTGAGGTTCAGAGCAAAGAGGACATCTCCGCAACGCTCGGCACCGCGCAGTTAAATTCGGGCATCATCGCCGGCCTCATCGGACTGCTGCTGGTGGTCATCTACTCCCTCTTCCAATACCGCCTTCTGGGTCTGGTTACCGTGGCATCGCTCATCGTTGCCGGCGTGTTGACGTACCTCGTGATCGCGTATCTTTCCTGGCGTCATGGCTACCGACTCTCGCTAGCTGGTGTCGCCGGATTGATTGTCGCTATCGGTTTCACCGCCGACTCGTTCATCGTGTATTTCGAGCGAATCCGCGATGAGCTTCGTGATGGCCGCTCGCTGACTGGCGCGGTCGAGGCCGGCTGGAAACGTGCTCTGCGCACGATCTTCGCCGCAAAGGCGGTCAACCTTCTGTCGGCGGTCGTGCTCTTCGTTCTCGCTGTCGGTAACGTCCGTGGATTCGCTCTAACCCTCGGGTTGACGACAGTCATCGACGTGCTGGTCGTGGTGTTGTTCACTCACCCGGTCCTTCAGCTGCTTGCGACTACGCGATTCTTCTCCAGCGGTCACCCGCTGAGTGGGCTTGACCCCAACGCTCTCGGTGCCGTCTACCGTGGTCGTGCGCAGTTCCGCACCCCGGTTGCTACGAAGAACAACACCGGAGCGAGTCGCGAAGCTGCTCGCCGCCAAACAATCGCCGAACGAAAAGCTGCTGAGCTGGCTGGCACTGCTAAAGATTCCGGCTCAGATGGAAAGGACTCCTGATGGCTAGCTTCTCTAAGTTTGGCAACGATCTCTACACCGGCGATGTCTCGATCAACTTCATCGGTCGCCGTAAGGTGTGGTACACCCTTGCTGCGGTACTGATTGCAATCTCGATCGTTGTGCCGGCACTTCGCGGCGGTTACGTTTTCGGCATCGAGTTCACTGGTGGATCACAGTTCCAGATTGATTCGGTCCAAGCGCTCTCGGATTCAGATTCCAGTGCGGAGGCTCAGAATCTCGCGTCTGACACGGTTGTCGGCATTGTTGGCGATGCTGAGCCCAAGGTGACGGTCATCGGAACTAGCTCGCTCCGCGTGCAGACCGAACAGCTCGAGACAGAGGAATCGAATGCTGTGCGCGATGCTCTCGCCGGTGCGTTCAATGTCGACCGAGAGCTCGTCGCCGCGTCATTCGTCGGACCGTCGTGGGGCGCCGACATCACGAGTTCCGCGCTTCGTGCGCTTCTCGTGTTTATCGCGCTAGCCGCCGTGATGATGGCGATCTACTTCCGCACGTGGAAGATGTCGATCGCCGCAATGATTGCGCTGCTTCACGACATCGTGATTACTGCCGGCGTCTACGGAATCTTCGGTTTCGAGATCACGCCCTCTGCCGTGATCGGATTCCTCACGATCTTGGGATTCTCGCTGTACGACACCGTCGTAGTGTTCGACAAGATTCGAGAGAATACGTCGGAAGATGGATCGGAATCTCGTCGTACTTTCGCTGAGTCTGTGAACCTAGCGGTCAATCAGACCTTGGTGCGTTCGATCAACACTGGAGTGGTCGCCGCGCTTCCCGTCGCAGCGATCCTCTTCATCGGTGCCTACGTTCTCGGTGCCGGTACGCTGCGTGATATCGCTCTGGCTCTGTTCATCGGTATCGTCGTCGGCACGTACTCGACCATCTTCATCGCCGCTCCGCTCTACGCGCAGTTCCGCCAAAACGAGCCAGCCATCCTTAGTCGCACCAAGCGATTGACTGCTGCTCGCGCCGCGGACAAGGGCAACAAGTAACCACAATGGGCGAACGGCAGTGTGTGCGTTCGCAGGCGGCTGAGTCCGCCCTGAGCGACTGTGTCTTCGCTCATCCCGAACACAACCTAGAATCAAACTAGGGGGTAAAGGGATGAGCGAAGCGCAACAGTCATCGGCTTCTTTCCGCGCGCTACTTCCGCGGCTTTTCTCGCGAGCTCAGCCAGCGGGCTCGGTCGAAAAGCTACTGCGCACCGTAAAGACGACCCACCCCAAGGCAAACCTCGCGCTGATCGAACGCGCCTACGCCGCAGCATTCCGAGCTCACGATGGCCAGAAGCGCAAGAGTGGCGAGCCATACATCACTCATCCAATCGCCGTGGCGCAGATTCTTGCGGAACTGGGGATTGGCGAAAAGACGATCGCCGCCGCGCTGCTTCATGACACGGTAGAAGACACGGCGTATTCGCTCGACGAGCTCCGACTTGAGTTCGGCGACGAGATCGCGATGCTGGTCGACGGCGTAACCAAACTCGACAAGGTCAAGTACGGCGATAGCGCTCAAGCCGAGACCGTGCGCAAGATGATCGTCGCCATGTCGAAAGATATCCGCGTTCTGGTCATCAAACTCGCCGACCGCCTGCACAACGCCCGCACCTGGGGGTTCGTTCCGCGAGAGTCGGCGTCACGCAAGGCACAAGAGACCTTAGAGATCTACGCACCGCTTGCTCACCGCCTCGGTATTCAGGCAATTAAGCTTGAACTCGAAGACCTCTCTTTCGCCGTGCTGCATCCCAAAATCTACGTCGAAATCGAGAGCCTGGTTACGAAGCGGACTCCTCAGCGTGACGAGTTCGTCAAGCAAGTCATCGCCTCCGTAAAGGATGACCTGCGTACGTCGCGCATCAAGGGATCGGTTGCGGGTCGCCCGAAGCAGTACTACTCGATCTATCAGAAGATGATCGTGCGCGGGCGTGAGTTCGACGAGATCTACGACCTCGTGGGCATCCGGGTTCTCGTCAATTCTGTGCGCGACTGTTATGCCGTTCTTGGGTCGATCCACGCGCGCTGGAATCCGATCCCTGGTCGCTTCAAGGATTACATCGCTACGCCGAAGTTCAATCTGTACCAGTCGCTTCACACCACCGTTATTGGTCCTCAGGGCCGGGCCGTGGAGATCCAGATTCGTACGAATGAAATGCACCACCGCGCCGAGTTCGGTGTGGCGGCGCATTGGAAGTACAAAGACCGTGCGGCAGGCAAAGCAGTCGAGTCCGGCCCCGCTGACAACGACATGGCGTGGCTCGCACACATCACGGACTGGCAAGCGGAAACCTCTGACCCGAGCGAGTTCCTGGAGTCTCTACGCTTCGAGATCGGAGCCAAAGAGGTCTACGTTTTCACACCGCAGGGCAGGGTGATCGGTTTGCCGGCGGGTGCAACGCCCGTCGACTTTGCTTATGCAGTGCACACTGAAATCGGACATCGCACGATGGGCGCGAAGGTCAATGGCCGTCTCGTGCCGCTGGAGACGGTGTTGACTAGCGGCGACTCTGTGGAGATGTTCACTTCTAAGAGCCCCGACGCTGCTCCGAGTCAGGACTGGCTCGGTTTCGTGAAGAGTACTCGGGCCCGCAACAAGATTCGTGCGTGGTTTACCAAGGAACGGCGCGACGAAGCAATTGAGCAGGGCAAGGATGCGATTGCCCGTGCAATGCGCAAGCAAAACATGCCGCTCCAGAAACTCATGAGTCAAGAGTCGTTCGCCGAGCTCGCCGCCGCGATGCGCTACGAAGACGTGTCGGCGCTGTATGCCGCTGTCGGGGAAGGTCACATTTCGACGCAGTCGGTAATCGAAAAGCTAGTAGGGTCTCTCAGTACCGGGACCGAAGAGGATGAGGGGGAGCTTTCCTTCCCCGCGGCAGGCAAGCTTCGTCCGTATAAGCATTCCGACTCGGGGATCCTGGTTCGTGGTGCACCCGATATTTTGGTCAAGCTCGCGCGCTGCTGCACACCGGTCCCCGGTGACGGCGTTGTCGGCTTCGTCACGCGCGGTGCGGGCGTCTCTGTTCACCGTGACGATTGTAAGAACGTTCAGTCGTTGCTGGACGAACCGGAACGGATGATCGACGTCGAGTGGGCGCCCACATCGAAGAGTCTCTTCTTGGTTCAGATTCAGGTCGAGGCTCTTGACCGCGCCGGATTGCTCTCCGACATCACCAAGGTGTTGAGCGAAACGCACGTCAATATCTTGTCGGCGACCGTGAACACATCAACGGCCCGGTTAGCCATCAGCAAGTTCGTGTTTGAGATGGGGGATACGACTCATCTTGACCGTGTACTAAATGCGGTTCGCCGCGTGGATGCGGTGTACGACGTCTATCGCGTGAACAGCGGGTAAGACGCTCTTAGACGGTAGCGGAGCGCTCACCGAGACTTTCTAGTCGGGTGAGGGCGAGTCGCTTCTGCGGCAAGTTTCGCCGTGCGTTGAGGACCGCGGCGCACTCCTCGTAACCGAAAGCGCCGTCTGCCATCAGCGTGGAAACTGCTGCGCTCTCGCGCGGTCCGAAGGATTCGCTGAAGCGAGCGAGGTCTATTACCGTTCGCAGCCGCGATGTGACACTCACCCCGGAGATCGTATCGATGTCGTCCGCGTCGATCACCACTTCTCGCAACACCGCGCGAAGGCTGCTGGGCGGGCGGGTGCGGGCACCGATCGCCACACACAGTTCGTGGTTCACTGGGGGATTGAGCGTAGCCGCCCAGACCCACGCGGCCGTCATCCGTTCGGCAATGATTCGCGGATCGAGAACGACCGCCAGAGCGCGAGCACGCAGGTGAATAGTGTCAAACTCATCAATCGGGCAGAAGCAACTATCTAATGCGTAGAGCTCGCCGTCGAGCGCAGCACACTGCAATTCAACTAGAGGTAAGTCGTAGGCGCTGAGTACTGAAGGCAATCGTGGTGTCATACGTCAATGGTGCGACCACTGACGACAGATCATGCGCACAGAGTCTGGTTCAGTGGAGAACCAGAACCCTGTGGACAGATGATTACCGAAGGGCGCCCAACCATGCCTTGCGGGCATCGAGAGCGTCTTGTGCGGCTGCGATCTTCTTTGCGTCCTTTGTTGCCTGAGCTTCGGCAAGTTCCGCTTCCAGCTTCTGGATTGCTTCGTTGAGCTGGCCCAGGAAGCCTTCGGAACGCTCTTGCCGCTCAGGGTTGTTCTTGTTCCAGTGATCTTCGTCAAGCGTGCGAACGGCCGTTTCAACCTTACGCAGGCGGTCTTCAGCTACCTTGACCTTGTCGCGAGGAACCTTGCCGATTTCATCCCAGCGCTTCTGGATCGAGAACAGAGCTTTCTTGGCCTGTGTTCGGTCCGTGGCGGTCAGGAGCGGCTCGGCTTCCTCAAGAAGCGCCTTCTTGAGTTCCCAGTTGGCAGTGAACTCGACATTATCCTGAGCGTCAATCTCTGACTTCGCAGAGTAGAGAACGTCACCTGCCTGCTTGAACTTAGCCCAGAGAGCATCGTCGAACTTCTTGCCCGCGCGGCCGGCGGCCTTCCACTGGTCAAGCAAACGACGGTAGGTAGGGATGCCGTCCACGCCTTGAGCAACGAGCGCTTCTGCTTGGTCGACGAGCGCTTGCTTGTCGGCGCGAGCCTTCTTGTGGGCAGAGTCGAGCTCGGCAAAGAATGCTCGACGGTGGGTGTCAATGGTGCTGCGGGCAGCACGGAATCGCTTCCAGAGCTCGTTGGCCTCGTTCTTGGGAAGTCGAGGACCATCCGTCTGGTGCGCCTTCCAGCGCGCGAAGATGCCATCCATCTGCGCAGTGACCTGTTTCCACTGAGCTTTGGCGGGGTCGGCAGCGGCGAGAGTCTCGGCCTCCACGACGAGTGCGGTCCGCACTGTGATCGCTTCCGCCAGCGCGGCTTTTGCCTCTTCGCTTTGCTTCTCGGTCAGCTTAGAGACGGAACCGCTCAGTGCTTCGACGCGAGTGTGGAGCGCGGCGAGGTCGCCGACGGCGTTAGCCGTCGTGATCGACTCTTTGAGTGCCTTGATGGCTTTGGCGACGTCGGACGCCGGAGCACCGTTCTTGACCCGTTGTTCGAGCAAGGTCACCTGACCAGCCAGCTCGTGGTACTTGCGGGTGAAGTAGGCCAGGGCCTCTTCGGGAGTTCCGTCAGGGTATTGGCCTACGGCGCGTTCGCCGTTGGCCTCTCGGACGAAAACGGTACCCGTCTCGTCGACGTGTCCCCACTCGTTCTGCTCTTGTGTAGCCAATTACTTCACCTTGCTGCTTGTGCCGGAAGTCGCTGCCGGGTTACCCAAGCTTAGAACAACCACGCTATCGGTCGCTGACGCTGTTATTGGATCGTGAAGCCAGTGATGCTTGTGGCAGTCACCGGTGCTCCGTCTTGGGCATCATCCACAATGCCGCCAGCGACGATCTCTGATTGGAGAGCGTCGAGTCCTGAAACGACCTGGCCAACAATGCTGTAGCCGCCGGCATTGTCGTCAGGAATGATTGCATCGTCGTAAACGATGAAAAATTGTCGCCCGTTGGAGAACGCATCGTCGCCTGTACGGGCCATGGCAATGGTGCCGGCGGGGTAGAAGCCGCCTACGCCGGCGTTCTCGACGGGTCCGTAGGCGTAGTTGGGATCGCTGGCTCCGGTGCCGTCGAGTGAACCGCACTGGATGAGGCCGGCAGTCTCGGTGTCGACCAGTCGGTGGCACGTGGTGCCTTCGTAGTATCCCGATGACGCGGAGTCAACGAGGGAAGATACGGCCTGAGGTGCGGCAGCCCCATCGAGTTCGATCCCGAGAACGACGTCGTTCAGAGTCAGTTCACCGGTCCAGGTGCGAGCCTCGGCCAGCGCGAGGTCGGGAACGTCGCCGACGTTTCCCGGTTCGGTGGCTTCGGCTTCAGGAGTGAAAGAGGGGGCTGGCTCCGGAGTGCCGGGGCCGGAAGAGAAGTAGAAAACCTGCGCGGTAGCAACGAGTGCGATGATGGCGAGTCCAACGCCAATCGCCAGCACGTTATCGCGCTTACGGCGTGCAATGGTGCTTTCGTGCACCGAGGCTCGAGCTGTGTACTGGCGCAGCCGTTCCCGCGCTTCTCGTTGCTCGCGTGAATGCTTCTTGCTGGATGCCACCATTACTCCTTGAAGAATTGCGGATTTCGCCGCTGTCGTAGGAACGCCACAATGAACCTTACGGTCTGGTGCGAAGCTCGGCCAAACGCCACGACGGGGAGCAGTGAACAGCGAACGCTGTGTCAATGGTCGGTACAGCCGATTACGATTGGCTTATGAACGGTTCCGCCACTCTGCACAGCGGAGCAACACCCCTCGCGGTGCGCATGCGACCCCTCGTCATCGACGAGATAGTCGGACAGAAGCATTTGCTGCAGCGCGGGTCACCGCTGATGAGTTTGGCGTCGGACGTCGAAGGCAGTCACGGTTCGGCATCCATTATTCTCTGGGGACCGCCTGGCACCGGCAAGACCACCATTGCGAAAGCGATCGCCCGCGGCTCACAGCGCAAGTTTGTGGAACTCTCGGCAGTAACTGCCGGTGTGAAAGATGTCCGCCAGACGATGGAAGAGGCGCTGACGGCGCGTGACCTCTACGGAGTCTCGACGGTGTTGTTCCTTGACGAGATTCACCGGTTTACGAAGGCCCAACAGGACGCGCTGCTCCCGGGCGTGGAGAACGGTTGGGTCATCCTGATCGCGGCGACAACCGAGAACCCGTCGTTTTCGGTAATTTCACCTCTGTTATCGCGCTCCTTACTCTTGACGCTCAATCAACTCGACGACGACGACTTGGGCGAACTCGTCGACCGCGCTGTCAGCGATCCACGGGGCCTTAAGGATGCTGTTGTCTTAGAACCCGAGGCCCGTGCCCTCCTCATTCGTTTGTCGTCAGGAGATGCGCGTCGTGTACTGACCGCACTTGAGGCCTCGGCCGTTTCCGCAGCAAATGACGATGATGCGGCGTCGCCCGCGGTGGTCACCGCCGAACACGTCGCGAACGCCGTCGATCGCGCGCTCTTGCGGTACGACAGGCAGGGTGATGAACACTACGACGTGATTAGCGCGTTCATTAAGTCAGTGCGTGGTTCAGACGTCGACGCGGCACTGCACTACTTAGCCCGCATGATCGAAGCGGGGGAGGACCCGCGCTTTATCGCTCGACGGGTCATCATTAGCGCTGCAGAAGATGTCGGTGTCGCTGACCCGCAGGCACTCGTCATCGCTGTCGCCGCCGCCGATGCAGTTCAGCTTATTGGTATGCCCGAGGGGCGAATTCCGCTAGCCGAGGCCGTCGTTTATCTCGCGACCGCGCCCAAGTCGAATGCTGCCTACTCTGCTCTGGATGCGGCCATCGCCGATGTGCGGGCAGGCAAGATTGGGCGAGTCCCCAAGCCCCTTCGCGATGCCCACTATCCGGGCGCTAAGCGCCTCGGGCATGGAAAGGGCTATCGCTACTCTCACGATTCGGAGTTTGGGGTTGTGAAGCAGCAGTACCTTCCCGATGTACTGAAAGGCACCGAGTACTACACGCCAACCAATAACGGCAACGAGCGCGAAGTCTCGGCGCGACTAGCCAAATTGCGCGAGATTATTCGAGGCGAGTAAGCCCGTGCAAGGCGGCACCGCTGAGGCGTGGCGATTCGTCGCTTGACTGGACTCGGCGTGTTAGAGTTATGCGTCCCAACGATACGGTTTCGGCGCGCGGCTGCAATGAAATCGAATATCGCGGAACACAGGTCTGTAGCCGACCAGGTTCCCTAGGGTCATCCCTCTTCTTTCGTCTGGTGTGTTGCGCACGCGCGTTCGCGTGCGAGTGATCACCAGATTGTTCTTACTTGAATCAATCGAAAAGGATCCTGTGTCTACTAAGTCACGTACCCGTAGCAAGACTCGCCTTTCGCGTGCTCTGGGCATCGCCCTCACGCCGAAGGCCGCAAAGTACCTCGAAAAGCGCCCCTATGCTCCCGGTGAGCACGGCCGCACCAAGCGCAAGCAAGACAGCGACTACGCCGTTCGTCTTCGCGAGAAGCAGCGTCTGCGTGCCCAGTACGGCATCCGCGAAGCTCAGCTGAAGATTCAGTTCGAGGAAGCGCGCAAGACTGCTGGCCTGACCGGTGAGAACCTGGTTGAGCAGCTCGAAATGCGTCTCGACGCTCTGCTCGTTCGTTCGGCAATCGCTCGTACGACCGCTCAGGCTCGTCAGATGATTGTTCACCGCCACATCTTGGTTGATGGCCAGCTCGTCGACCGTCCGTCGTTCCGCGTCAAGCCCGGGCAGCTCATGCACGTCAAGGCTCGCAGCGAAGGCATGGAAATTTTCCAGGTCGCAGCAGCAGGCGGACACGTTGATGTTCTTCCCAAGACTCCCGGCTACCTCGAGGTAGAAATCGACAAGCTGCAGGCACGTCTCGTACGTCGCCCGAAGCGTGCCGAGGTCCCCGTGACCTGTGAAGTTCAGCTCGTTGTTGAGTACTACGCAGCACGCTAACTAGCGAAAGAAAGGGCCGGGGCTTTTGCTCCGGCCCTTTCTTGTTTCTGGGCGCAGTTCGTCATGAATGTCGAATAACGTGTACTTGTACCATTTCTGAGGATGATCGGAGTAGCCATGACTGGCGGAGATATCGCAGGGCTCATCGCGGCCGGAGTGTTCGCAATTCTGGTCGGTTTGTTAGCGGTTCCACTGCTGAAGCTGGGCAAAGTGTTCGACGAAACGAGCACAGCCATTCGTGGAGTGAGCGACAGCCTCGATCCGATGCTGACCGAAGCGACGACGACTATTTCGGAAACGAACCGTCAGATCGCACGCGTCGATGCCATCACTCGCAATGTCGAGGAGACGACAGGCAATATTTCAGCGCTCGTAGCGCTCGGTGCCGCGACCGTTGGCGGCCCCCTCATCAAGATCGCTGGCTTCAGCGCCGGCGTTCGTGCGGCGGTTCTGGGACTTCGCCCGAAGCCCCGACGCTGAGCACGCTCAAGCACCTAAACTAATACGGTTCGAGTATCGCCAATCCGAAGGAGAATTATGAAAGGCGCAGTCCTTTTCGTCGTAGGAATTGCCGTGGGGTTCGTGGCAGCACATCAAGTAGCCAAGACCCCTGAGGGCAAGCAGTTCTTCTCCGATGTCGACTCCAAGGCTCGCGAGTTCACGGGTGCCGTCGTCGATGGTTATCGTGAACGTGAAGCTGAGCTTCGTGACGCCGTAGCGGATGTCGAAGAAGCTGTGTCTGAGTTCTCGAAGCGTTCCTAGCACCACCATCAGGGCCCTTGGGCCGTAGTACTTAGTTCCCCGGGGATCCCATGCAAACCGCAGAAATTCAGAATCGTTGGCTGACCTATTTTGGTGAGCGCGGCCACACCATCGTGCCGTCGGCATCGCTCGTCAGCGACGATCCGACGTTGCTGTTTACCGTGGCAGGCATGGTTCCTTTTGTTCCGTACCTGACGGGCCTTGTTCCCGCGCCGTACGATCGCGCCACCAGCGTTCAAAAGTGCATCCGTACCCTGGACATCGAAGAGGTCGGTAAGACGCCACGTCACGGCACTTTTTTTCAGATGAACGGCAATTTCTCGTTCGGAGATTACTTCAAGAAAGAGGCGATTCAGTTCGCTTGGGAGTTCCTCACGATCGCCGAAGATAAGGGTGGCCTCGGTTTCCGGCCAGAGGACCTCTGGGTCACGGTCTATGAAGACGACGACGACGCGGTTGCGTACTGGAAAGAGACAGCTGGATTGCCGGATGAACGCATCCAGCGTCTGGGAATGGACTCCAATTATTGGTCTACCGGGCAACCCGGGCCGGCGGGCCCTTGCTCGGAGATCTTCTTTGACCGCGGACCGGCCTATGGCGCTGACGGAGGCCCGGCCACGGACGACGACCGATACGTCGAAATTTGGAACCTCGTTTTCATGCAGTACCTTCGTGGCGAAGGCAAGGGTAAGGACTTCTCGATCCTGGGGGAGCTGCCCAAGCAAAATATCGATACCGGTATGGGTCTTGAGCGCGTCGCGTTCTTGAAGCAGGGTGTCGAGAACATGTACGAGATCGACCAGGTTCGCCCGGTCCTCGACAAAGCCGCTGAGCTTGCCGGTCGCACGTATGGCGCCGACCATGAAGCAGACGTTCGCCTGCGCGTTGTCGCCGACCACGTCCGCTCAAGTCTCATGCTGATTTCGGATGGCGTCACGCCGAGTAACGAAGGTCGCGGCTATGTGCTGCGCCGTCTATTGCGTCGCGCTATTCGTGCCATGCGCTTGCTCGGCGTTGAAGGCGCCACCTTCGCAGAACTTTTTCCGCAGTCGCGCGATGCGATGAAGGCGGCCTACCCCGAGGTTGAAAAAGACTACGACCGCATTTCGCGCATCGTGCTCGCTGAAGAAGATGTCTTCCTGCGCACTCTCGCCAGCGGAACGACGATTCTCGACACCGCGGTAGAACACACAAAGCAATCGGGACTCGCTGAGCTTCCCAGCGACACCGCCTTTCTCCTGCACGATACTTTCGGATTCCCGATCGATCTGACCTTGGAGATGGCCGGTGAGGCGGGGCTGAGCGTTGACCGTGACGCCTTCGACTCGCTCATGAAGCAACAGCGCGACCGCGCCAAAGCTGACGCGAGTTCGAAAAAGCAGCACTTGGCTGACCTTTCCGTTTATGGTGCGTTCCGTGCTCTGGGCGAGACGACGTTCACGGGGTACGAGGCGCTCGAGACTGAGTCCAGCGTGATCGGCATCATCGTTGATGGGGTCTCTGTCAATCGCGCGACAACGGGGCAAACCGCCGAAGTGATTTTGGCTGAAACCTCCCTCTATGCAGAGTCCGGTGGTCAAGAGGCGGATGCGGGAGCCATCGTTGGAGCGAGCTTCCATCTTGAGGTTCTCGACGTTCAGCGTCCAGTGAAGGGGCTTATCAGCCACAAGGTCACTGTGACGGCTGGCGAAGTTGGAGTCGGGGATCCAGCGAGCGCGCTCGTGGACACGGATTGGCGTCGCGGGGCAACGCAGGCGCACTCTGCGACCCACGTCATCCACGCGGCACTGCGTCAGATTCTGGGAAAGGATGCGCACCAGTCGGGTTCGTACAATAAAGCTGGCTACATGCGCCTCGACTTCTCGTGGTCGCAAGCGTTGTCTGCAGAAACTAAGACTGAAATCGAAGAGGTTGCCAACACGGCGGTGCGCGACAACCTCGAAGTCTCGACGCGCATCATGGCGCTCGACGACGCGAAAGACCTCGGCGCAATGGCCCTGTTCGGCGAGAAGTATGGCGACTCTGTGCGTGTTGTCGAAATTGGTGGCCCCTGGTCACTCGAATTGTGCGCGGGAACACACGTTGCGCGTTCCTCCGAGATCGGGCTTATCTCGCTTGTCGGGGAGTCATCGGTTGGTTCGGCCAACCGGCGTATCGAGTCCCTTGTGGGCATGAATGCGTTCCGTAACTTCGCCACCGAGCGCGCCATCGTGAATGAACTCACCACCAATTTGAAGACGCCCCGCGAGCAACTACCCGACCGCATCTCGGAGCTGCTTGCCAACCTCAAGGCCGCCGAACGAAAAATTGCGCAACTCGAGGCGGGCCAGCTCTCGCAGCGCGTTCCTGCGCTTGTCGAAACGGCTCAGGTCGCAGGGGCGGTCAAGGCCGTCGTTGAGAACGTGGGCGATCTAGCCTCTACTGATGACCTGCGCGGTCTCGTTCAGTCGGTACGCGAACGTCTGGGTTCAGAGGCCGCGGTCGTTGCGCTGGCGGCGACTATCGGCGGCAAACCTGCCGTGATCGTTGCGACCAACGATGCGTCACGTGCCCACGGCTTTGCCGCGGGTGCGCTGGCGAAGGCGGCGGCGGGCGTGCTGGGCGGTGGCGGAGGCGGTAAGCCTGACATTGCCCAGGGCGGCGGCGCGAACCCTGCGTCCATCCCGGACGCTCTCGCTCTTATCTTGTCGACACTTTCGGCGTAATTGATGCGTTCGGGTACCCGAATCGGCGTTGACGTCGGAAAGGTGCGTGTGGGGGTCGCGCGAAGTGATCCGCATGGAATGCTGGCCACCCCGGTAGAAACGGTGCAGCGGGCCAAAGCGAGCATTAAGCGCGTGCTCAAGTTCGCCAATGAGTACGAAGCAGTCGAAATCGTTGTGGGCCTTCCGATCGCGCTCTCTGGGCGAGATACCGCCTCTACCGGTGACGCTCGGGATTTCGCGCAACAGCTGGCGGACCGCACGGAACTGCCAGTGCGATTGGTCGACGAACGGATGACGACGATGTCGGCACAGACAGCTCTTCGCGCATCCGGTCGTACGACGAAAAACTCGCGGTCGGTCGTCGATCAGGTTGCCGCCGTTATAATTTTGCAACATGCCCTCGACTTCGAGCGTTCGGCGGATCGACCGCCGGGAGAGCTCGTAGGACCGACGCAAGGATCGTGAATCATGGCCGATGAGCCGAGCTGGGATGAGATCTTCAGCGACCATGCTGCTGCGGGCGCGCCCAAATCGGCACGTGACGCTGCGGCTCATGGCACGGATCTGCCGCTCGAGTCAGAAGTCACTCCGTCTTCCGACACCGCAGAGTCGAGCGGCCTCAGCGTCGAAGCGGCATCATTACCTCCGGCAGAGGCATCCGCCAGTTCGGGTGACCGGCCAATGACTCGCCGCGAAGCTCGAGCCGCTCAAGAGGCCAGTGACGCTCAACGTACCGCGGCTGCGCAGCTTCCGGCAGTCACTCAAGCCGCGCGTGAAGCAGACGCGCTCGTAACATTTGAAGAGTTGACCGCGGGAACGGCTTTGGACTCGGGCGGCGACGATGCCGGCACCGGCTCATCCACCAGCGGGGGAGACGGCGGTCGGGAGGATCCTCCGCGCCGGAAGCGTCGATTAGGCCTGATTATCGGCTTGCCACTGCTCATCATCGCTCTACTGAGTGCAGGAGTCGCAGCGTATGCCTGGATTAACTATGAAGAAAACATCAGAGAAGTTCTGGGGTGGGAACTCGAGAACGACTTCGAGGGATCCGGCAACGGCGAAGAAGTAGTAGTCGCTGTGAACTCTGGAGACATCGGTCTCGATATTGCCCGCAGCCTCAACGTCGCGGGCGTCACGATGTCCTTTGACGCGTTTTATGACCTGCTTCTCGCCCAAGAAACCGACCCCGCATTCTTCCCCGGCAACTATTCGCTCCAGAAGGAGATGAGCGCGCAGTCGGCGCTCGATGCTTTGCTCGATCCTGAGAACAAAGTCACCGACCGTTTGTTGATTACTGAAGGCACGACGCTGCCGGATGCACTCGAGATCATCTCCGAGACGACGGGAATCCCCTTGGCTGAGGTGCAAGCTGCTTCGGAAGACCTCGAACACTTCGGGCTCCCCTCGGAGGCCGTGAGCCTGGAAGGCTACCTCTTCCCAGCGACCTACGATCTTGACGGTGGACAAGACCCCTACGTTGTGCTCGATCTGATGGTCGATACGATGATCGAGAAATTAGACGCTGCTGGCGTCGCCGCCGACGACCGCTACCGGATCCTCACCATGGCGGCGCTCGTGCAGCGCGAAGCCGGGCCGAATACAGACGACTTCTATAAAATCTCTCGCGTTTTTTACAATCGTCTCGACCAAGACATGCTGCTACAGTCCGATGCCACTGTCGCCTACGGCACCGGTAATTTGCACACTGTGTGGACCACGGATGCCGAGCGCGCGGATGCAAGCAACCCGTACAACACCTATGCGAACCCCGGTTTGCCGGTGGGGCCGATTGGCTTGCCGGGCGAACTCGCCATTGACTCAGCGATTAACCCCGCAGATGGGGACTGGCTGTTCTTTGTGCCGATTAACCTCGCCACCGGAGAGACAGTCTTTACGACCAACGTCGATGACCACGAAGCTGCCGCTCAGCAGCTGCGCGACTGGTGTGCCGAGAGCGACGAAAATGGAAGCTATTGCTAGACAGTTCTGATCACGGTGTGGCCCCGTCCGAGCGGTCGCGGCTAGCAGTATTGGGGTCGCCGATTACTCATTCGTTGAGCCCGGCGATTCACCGTGCTGCGTATGCGACCCTCGGTTTCGACTGGGAATATGACGCTGTCGAGTTGTCGGGGGAGTCCTTGCCCGCTTTCATGGCCGCTCTCGACGGCCGGTGGCGCGGACTCTCCCTCACCATGCCGCTCAAGAGGGATGTCGTGCCCTTGCTCGATTGGGCAGACCCGCTCGTCGAGCTCGTTGGTGGAGCCAACACGGTTGTCGTGACCGATGCCGGGCTTCGGGGGTACAACACGGACGTTGAAGGCGCGATGCGCAGCTTTCTCGATGCCGGTCTCGCCCCCCTCGACAGCGTCTGGATCCTCGGCGCCGGCGCGACGGCGGCGTCACTGCTCGTCGCGGCTATCCGAATGGGAGCGACGACGGTCACGATCTTCGCGCGCACACCGCAGAAGGCAGAGTCGCTGCAGCAACTGGGAACATCTTTGGGCGCTTCCGTGAGCATTCGGCCCTGGGTTGAAGCCGAGGCTGAAACCCAAGCGCCGACGATCATCATGACGACTGTTCCCGGGGGAGCGATGAACCTCAGTTTTTCGGAGAGCATTCGAACGTCTGCGGCTCTGTTCGATGTCGCGTACGACCCCTGGCCGAGCGTGGTGGCTCAGAGTTGGTTCGACGTTGGTGGCAGGGTGATTTCTGGCCATGACCTTCTTATCAATCAGGCAATCGCTCAGGTGCGAATTTTTGCTGCGGGTTCCCCCGATGTTCCGTTGGCGCGCGAAGCCGACGCCATCGATGCGATGCGCGCCGCAATCGAACCCGTTTCGGAGCAGGGCCACTCGTAATCGCGCGCACGAGCCGACTCCGCTGATGTGGGAGGATTGTGGAATGCTTCGATGGTTAACGGCCGGGGAATCGCACGGCCCCGAATTGGTTGCAATTCTTGAGGGGATGCCTGCGGGCGTCCCCATCTCTCCCGAACAAATTCAGGCTGACTTGGTGCGTCGCACTCTGGGCTACGGCCGTGGTGCCCGTATGAAATTCGAGCAGGATGAACTCACTCTCAGCGGTGGTATTCGCTTTGGTCTCACGATGGGCAGCCCCGTTGCGCTGCGCATCGGCAACACCGAGTGGCCGCGCTGGGTCGACGTAATGAGTCCTGTGCCGGTCGATCCGGAGACGCTGCCGAAGGGCCGCGGTGCTGCGTTGACGCGCCCACGTCCCGGGCATGCCGACCTGGTCGGCATGCAGAAGTACGACTTTGCCGAATCTCGCAACGTTCTTGAGCGCGCTAGTGCGCGAGAGACCGCTGCACGCGTTGCCCTTGGCGCCGTAGCCCGAGCCTTTCTCGAGGGCCTCGGTATCCGCTTGGTCAGCCACACCCTCTCGATCGGTACCGTGCGCTCGCCCGAAGGTAGCGCGTTGCCGGCTCCCGACGATGTCGTGACGCTGGACGCTGATCCGCTGCGGTGCTTTGACCCCGAAACCTCCAAGCGCATGGTCGCCGAGGTAGACCTTGCGCATGAAGATGGTGACACCCTCGGCGGCGTCGTCGAAGTTCTGGCTTATGGCCTTCCTCCCGGATTGGGTTCGTACACCCACTGGGATCGTCGTCTCGATGCTCAGCTTTCGGCCGCACTCATGGGCATTCAAGCGATCAAGGGCGTCGAAGTCGGAGACGGCTTTGAGACCGCTGGCCGCCGTGGTTCAGTAGCGCACGACGAGCTTGTTCAGGGCGAACACGGCATCTCCCGTCTGAGTGACCGTGCTGGTGGAATCGAAGGTGGCATGACCACCGGTACCGTTCTGCGGGTTCGTGCTGCGATGAAGCCGATTTCTACGGTTCCGCGTGCTCTGCGCACGGTCGATGTTGCTACGGGCGAGGCTGCTGTTGCTCACCACCAGCGTTCTGACGTATGCGCGGTGCCGGCATCCGGTGTTGTGGCTGAAGCCATGGTGGCGCTGACGCTCGCCAACTCGGTTCTCGAGAAGTTCGGTGGCGACTCGCTCGGTGAGACCAAACGCAACCTCGACGCGTACGTCGCAGCCATTCCTGACTCGCTCAGCACCACTCCGGCGTCTCGTGCTGAATGACAGTGGCGCCCTCGTGGTGATCATTGGCGCGCCCGGCTCGGGTAAGACGAAGGCGGGTAAGAAGCTTGCCAAGATTCTGGATGCGCCGCTTATCGACACTGACAAGGTCGTCGTAGCCTCGCACGGTCCCATCCCGGAGCTCTTCGCTGAATTCGGCGAAGAATATTTTCGCGAACGGGAACGCGAAGCCGTTGCGAATGCCTTGCTTGAACCCGCGGTCGTCACCCTCGGCGGGGGAGCGGTACTCAATCTCGAGACCCGTGCCGACCTTGCCTCCCATCGCGTTGTTCAACTCACGATGTCTAAAGCAGCTGCTCGCCTCCGCATCGCCGGCACGAAGCGTCCCCTCGCTAAGAACGCGGACGAGTGGGAAAAACTCGTGGAAGCACGACGCCCGATTTACGACGAACTTTCGTCGCTCACGATCGACACCTCACTAAAGCCAATGGAAAAAGTCGCGCGTGAGATCGCCGACTGGTTGGGAACCCAACAGCAATGACTGAAACCACGATCATCCCGGTCGCCGGCGCGAATCCTTACGACGTCCTTATAGGGCGGGGCCTGTTGCCGCAGCTCTCGGAGCAGCTTGGTCCGCGTGTGGCCAAAGTGCTCATCATCCACGCACCGACGCTGGGCGCCCGCGCTAATGCGCTTCGGGAGTCGCTCTCCGAGAAGTACGAAGTTCTTCTCGCCGAGATCCCGGATGCCGAAGATGCGAAACGCATCGAAGTCGCCGCGTTCTGCTGGCAGATCATGGGGCAAACCGACTTCACTCGCACGGATGCGGTGATCGGTTTTGGCGGCGGAGCTGCGACAGACCTCGCAGGTTTCGTTGCCGCAACCTGGTTGCGTGGCGTGAAGCTCATCCAATGTCCCACGAGTGTCGCCGGAATGGTCGACGCTGCCGTGGGCGGCAAAACTGGTATCAACACCGCTGAGGGCAAGAATCTCGTGGGCGCATTTTATGCGCCGAGCGCCGTCGTTGCCGACTTCGATGTTCTCGATGATCTCCCACGCAACGAGATTCTGGCTGGTTTCGCCGAGATCGTGAAGTGCGGTTTCATCGGTGAGCCTGAGATCCTCGACCTTATCGAGGCCGACGTGGATGCCGTTACCGACCCTCACTCAGAGTCGTTCCGGCGGGTCGTGGAGCTCTCGATCGGTCTCAAGGCTCGGGTTGTCGGTGAAGACTTCACTGAAACCGGACTTCGCGAGACTTTGAATTACGGGCACACGCTGGGGCACGCGATCGAGCATGCCGAACGTTACCGCTGGCGTCACGGTGCCGCGGTATCAGTGGGAATGGTCTTTGCCGCCGAACTTGCGCACCTCGCTGGATCGCTGAGCTCGGATGTCGTTGATCGACACCGCAGCATCCTGCAGTCGTTGAGTCTTCCCATCGACTACCCGCTCGGTCGATGGAACACCCTCCTCGCAACCATGCAACGCGATAAGAAGGCCCGCGCCGGCATGATCCGTTTCGTCGTCCTCGACGCTGTCGGGCGCACGTCGATGCTGAACGGTCCTGACGAAGCCATGTTGTACTCCGCGTACCAGGAAGTCGGGGTCTAGCGGGCCTGTCTCGCTAGAGTGGAGCGGTGACTACAGTATTCGTGCTCAACGGGCCCAACCTCGGTCGGCTCGGCAGCAGAGAACCCGACGTGTACGGGGGCGGAACGCTCGTCGATCTCCAGGCACAGCTTGAAGCCCACGCACAAACGCTGCCCAACGCGGCATCCATCACTCTCGATTTTCGCCAAACAGACAGCGAAACCGAACTGATTTCGTGGCTGCATGAAGCAGTGGATGCTGGCGCGCCTGTCATCATGAACCCGGCCGCCTTCACGCACTATTCCTATGCGCTTCGGGATGCGGCAGCTCAAGTCTCGGGTTCCGGGCTTCCGTTGATCGAAGTGCACATTACGAACCCCCACACTAGGGAAGAGTTCCGTCACACGAGTGTGATCTCGGGTGTCGCGACCGGCGTTATAGCCGGCTTCGGCTTTGAGTCCTATATTCTGGGCCTCGACGCGGTTGCACGGCGACTCAGTTAGACTCGAACGTTGGTTTTTTCACTTCGGTGTTTCAATCGCGCCTTTGCTCGTTAACAGAAACGGATTTACGAATGGCCTCTACCGCTGACATCAAGAACGGCGTCGTTCTCAACATGGACGGTGGACTGTGGTCCGTTATCGAGTTCCAGCACGTCAAGCCGGGCAAGGGTGGCGCCTTTGTGCGCACCAAAGTCAAGAACGTGCGTACGGGCAAGATCGTCGACCGCACGTTCAACGCTGGCGCAAAGATTGAGACTGAGGTCGTTGACCGCTCCGACTTTCAGTACCTCTACAAAGATGGCGAAAACTTCGTGTTCATGAACACGAGTGATTACGACCAGATCACATTGAGCGAAGCCGCCGTGGGCGACGCCGCCAACTTTATGCTTGAGAACCAGAACGTCACGATCGCCCTGCACAACATGGAGCCGCTCTATGTAGAGCTGCCGGCATCCGTCGTTCTGGAAATCACTTACACCGAGCCTGGTCTGCAAGGCGACCGTTCCACCGGTGGCAGCAAGCCGGCAACGGTTGAAACTGGCTACCAGATTCAGGTACCGCTGTTCGTTGAACAGGGCACCAAGGTCAAGGTCGATACCCGCGATGGCGGCTACCTCGGTCGCGTGAACGACTAAATGGGAGCTCGCACCAAGGCGCGTAAGCGCGCGCTTGACGTTATGTACGGCGCAGATGTTCGCGGCGAGAGCATCAATGCTGCTCTCGCGGCCGAGTCGCTGCGCGCGATGAGCGAACCTGCTCGGGCGACGGCGTGGGCTTACGCTCAAGACATCATCGTGGGTATCACTGAGCACGGCGAAGAAATCGATGAACTCATCGAGACGTATTCGCAGGGGTGGCCTCTCAACCGAATGCCCGCCGTTGACCGTGCGCTGCTGCGCATTGGTCTCTGGGAGATAATGTTCAACGCTGAGGTCCCCGCGGGCGTCGCGATTTCTGAAGCTGTCGAGTCGGCGAAAATCCATTCGACTGAAGACTCAGCCGGGTTTATCAATGGGTTGCTCGGTCGCATCGCGGCCAGCCTCGAATAGCCAGGCTTATGTGACGTAGCGTTACGCGATTGCGTGACGCTACGTTACGACCTCGGTAGCCACCGTGTGATCCGGGTCTTAGCGTTCAGGGATGAGTTCTTCTTCCCTTCGCGCCAGCATCGCCTCGGACGCCCTTTCGGTCAGTGTCCGTGGCCTCGCACGCAGTTTTGGCGAGCGCCGGGTGCTCAACGACGTCTCGCTTGAGATCGCTCAGGGAGAGATTGTCGCGCTCATCGGCCCGTCGGGTTGTGGAAAATCCACCCTGTTGCGGCACATCGGGGGATTAGACACCCCGACTGTAGGTTCGGTCAGCATTGGTGACGCTCCAGTCGTGGGTTTAGATGCGCGGTCAGCGATCGCGTTCCAAGAGCCGCGGTTGCTTCCGTGGCGATCGCTCACGCGCAACGTTGAGGTGGGACTACCCCGCACGCGTCGTACCGTGAGTGACCGCGAGCGCGTCGCGCACCTTCTCGAGCTGGTCAAACTCTCCGGCTCCGCGCATTTGCGGCCTCGGCAGATCTCGGGCGGCATGGCTCAGCGAGTCTCCTTGGCGCGGGCTCTCGCACGCCATCCCGGCGTGCTCCTGCTCGATGAACCGTTTGGCGCACTGGACGCTCTGACACGGCTAGCGATGCAAGATCTCCTTCTGGAGCTCCACGCGGCAGAACCCGCGACCATTGTGATCGTCACGCACGATGTTGACGAGGCGTTGTATCTGGCCGACCGCATCATCCTCTTGGGGGCTGGTGCAGGAGATGCCCGCGATGTCGTCTCTAGTGTGCGATCTACCGTCACGGTCCCGGGGTATCGGCCGCGAGACCGGGGTAGCGCAGACCTTGCTGAGCTGCGAGCTGAACTACTCGAAGGCCTCGGCGTCGCCACCCACCATCTCACCATGGCTGACCGCCGCTAGCCCAGCCATTCGTTCTGCCCGTTCTCCCCACACCCCCTGAAGGAAATCATGTCTCGCCGTTCACTCTCATCACTTCTGACCGCAGGCGCGGTAGCGCTCACTCTAGGGCTCTCCGGTTGCGTGGCGGGCGAAGGCTCAGCTCTCGCTCCCGAAGCAGCCGGCGATGAGGGTGGGTGGAGCAGTGACACTCTCGCGGTCGACTTCGCGACCTACAACCCGCTCAGCCTGATCATCAAGGAAGAGGGCTGGCTCGAGTCAACTCTCGGCGATGATGTTGAGGTCACTTGGCTGCAGTCATCCGGTTCCGCCGCCGCCAACGATGCCTTACGAGCCGGTGCCTTGGATGTCGGTTCCACTGCCGGCTCGGCGGCATTGTTGGCTCGCGCTAACGGTTCGCCGATCAAGACGGTAGATGTGTACTCGCAGCCGAACTGGTCCGCGATCGTCGTTGCCGCCGACTCTCCCATTCAGTCAGCCGAGGATCTGCGCGGCAAGAATATCGGTGCGAATGCCGGTACTGACCCTTACTTCTTCCTGCTCCAGACGCTTGCCGAGTTCGACATCGGGCTTGATGAAGTCACGATCACTCAGTTGCAGCACGCTGACGGTAAGACGGCATTGGAATCAGGCGCCGTGGATGCTTGGGCTGGCCTTGATCCGCTCATGAGTGCATCCGTCGTGAATGCCGGTTCGCGCATTGTGTACGACAACCCTGACTTCAATAGCTATGGCTTTCTCAACGCCACGGAGACCTTTCTCGAGAAGTCGCCTGATCTAGCCCAAGTGGTGATCGACGCGTATGAGAAGGCGCGTCAGTGGGCCGCGGAGAACCCGGATGACGCCGCCGCGATTTTCGCGGATGTCGCCGGCATTGATCTCCCCATCGCGAACTCAGTGCTGCTGGAGCGTACGAACCTCGCGATCGACCCGGCTCCCGGGCAGAAGCAACTAGACGTGCTGAACGTCATCGGGCCCATTTTCGTGGACTCGGGCGCCGTGGCTGAGCAGTCGCAGATTGATGATGCTCTCGCCTCGCTCTTCGAAACAACCTACGTCGACAGTGCGGATCCCAGCCGTGTCGCTGAATAGCCCGTCCGCGTTGCTGGAGCGGCCCACCGTCACCGAGGTCGCGGCTACTCCGGCCCCTGTCGAGCCGGGTCTTTCGCCCCGCCGTCGCTGGGTTCGCCCGGTTCTACTGGGCGCTGTACTCCCGCTCGCGTTGATTGGCCTTTGGCAAATCATCGCCACGTCGGGTCTGGTTGCCAGCTACCGGCTGCCGACACCGCTCAGTGTGGTGGCGGCCGGTGTTGACCTCTACGAGCGTGGGGTGCTCTACCAACACGTGGCGATCTCCACCCAGCGCGTTCTCCTGGGGTTCGTGATCGGTTCGATCGTCGGCCTTGCGTTGGCTTCTGTCGTTGGGCTCTCCGCTCGAGTGTCAGAGTTTTTCGCTCCCACGTTGGGAGCTCTGCGCGCGGTGCCTTCTCTCGCGTGGGTCCCTCTTCTCGGGCTCTACCTCGGGTACAACGAAGACTCCAAGGTCGCTCTTATCGCTATCGGTGCGTTTTTTCCGGTGTACACGACAGTGGCATCTGCACTGCGTCATGTGGATTCCCATCTGGTCGAACTAGGCCGAAGCTACGGATACTCCGGGCCCGCCTTGCTCGGCCTCGTGCAGTTGCCTGCTGTCGTGCCAGCAGTAATCTCGTCGCTGCGCTTGGCGCTGGCCCAGGCCTGGCTGTTCCTGGTGGCGGGGGAGTTGCTTGGTGCTTCACTCGGCCTAGGCTTCTTGCTCGTCGATTCGCAGCAGAACGGACGCATTGACCGGCTGTTCCTCACGATCATTCTTCTGGGGGTTCTGGGAAAGCTGACCGATGCGGCGGTCGGAGTGCTCGAACGTTTCCTCCTCAAGCGGTGGGGCTCGTAACTCTCGGGCGGGGAGCGTGAACAGTTCATCAAGGTGCGCTAGAGTCATCGAAACAGATTTCCTTTAAATTCCGTCCAGAGAGGCGGGGAAGGAGGTCAGAATGCCTGTACGCACAGTGCTACAGCATGCTGATATCACCCGAGCGTTGACTCGTATTTCCCACGAGATTCTTGAGTCCAATCGCGGTTCAGACGACCTCGTCATTTTGGGTATTCCTACGCGTGGCGTCACGCTGGCGACACGCATCGCGGCCATCATCCGCTCGGTCGATTCCTCGGTGATCCCTGCCGGGGCTCTTGACGTCACGATGTACCGCGACGATCTCGCGCAAAATCCCACGCGGGCAACCCGACCGACCGAAATCCCGAGCGGCGGTATCGACGGCAAGACTGTCGTTCTCGTCGATGACGTGTTGTATTCGGGCCGTACTATTCGTGCTGCCCTGGATGCGCTCGGCGATCTCGGGCGCCCCCGCGCCGTGCGCCTCGCTGTGCTTGTCGACCGCGGCCACCGTGAATTTCCGATTCGTGCCGATTTTGTGGGCAAGAACCTTCCCAGCTCTGCTGATGAACGGATCAACGTGCGCCTCGAAGAAATCGACGGAATGGATGAGGTGACCATCGGATGAGAAACCTCCTCACCACCCAGGGGCTGTCTCGCGACGAGGCGATCGCAATTCTCGACGTTGCTGAAGACATGGCAAGTGTCTCGGAGCGTGAAGTCAAGAAGCTGCCCACGCTTCGCGGCAAGACCGTCATCAACCTCTTTTTCGAAGATTCCACGCGCACCCGCATTTCCTTTGAAGCGGCCGCTAAGCGACTGAGCGCCGACGTCATCAACTTCGCCGCCAAAGGATCGAGCGTCTCCAAGGGCGAAAATCTCAAGGACACTGCACAAACTCTGGCCGCGATGGGCGCCGACGCGGTCGTCGTGCGCCATTGGGCATCGGGAGCGCCAAAGACTCTCGCGGATAGCGGCTGGATAGACGCCGGAATTGTGAACGCCGGTGACGGCACGCACGAGCATCCGACCCAGGCGCTTCTTGACGCTTTCACGATTCGTCGCCGCCTCCACGGAACAGCTGCTCGCGGCAAAGGGCTCGACGGAGTCAGCGTCACCATCGTCGGTGACATTGTGCACTCGCGAGTCGCGCGATCGAACGTGTGGCTTCTCACGACACTGGGCGCTCACGTGACTCTCGTGGCGCCGGCCACCTTGCTTCCCGTCAACCTCAGCGGCTGGCCCGTCGAGGTCTCGTATGACCTTGACCACGCCATCACGCAGGGGCCCGACGTCATCATGATGCTACGCGTGCAGGCCGAGCGGATGGCCGCAGCATTCTTCCCCAATGCTCGCGAATATTCGCGACAGTGGGGACTCAACGACGAGCGAATGTCTGCCCTGCCAGCCAGTAGCATGGTTATGCACCCTGGGCCGATGAACCGCGGCCTTGAAATCTCGGCTGCCGCCGCAGATTCGCCACAGTCAACAGTGCTTGAGCAAGTGGCGAATGGCGTCTCCGTGCGTATGTCGGTGCTGTATCACTTGCTGTCCGGAGCTGTGGAGCGGTGAGTGCGGGAATCCTGCCCGCCGCCCCTCAACGTGAACTAATCCAGAGAAGAGGACTCTCGTGAGTATCAGAATCGTCAACGCCACGCTGCCGAATGGTGAGCGCGGAGATTTCACGATCGAGCGCGGCGTCTTCACGGATGCCACCGCTGCAGACCGCACGATCGATGCAGCCGGTCTGCAGGCTCTCCCCGGCCTCGTCGACCTCCACACTCACTTGCGCGAACCGGGGTTCGAACAGAGTGAAACAGTGCTGTCGGGTACGCGCGCTGCCGCGATGGGCGGTTTCACCGCCGTATTCGCGATGGCCAACACCATGCCTGTTCAAGACACGGCCGGAGTAGTCGAGCAAGTGCAGTCGCTTGGGCTCGACCACGGGTACGCCACCGTTCGCCCGATCGGCGCAGTCACTGAGGGACTCAATGGTGTGAAACTCTCCGAAATCGGCGCGATGGCCAACTCACGCGCCAACGTGCGGGTTTTCTCCGACGATGGAAAGTGCGTGCATAACGCGTTGCTGATGCGGCGCGCGCTCGAATACGTCAAGACCTTTGATGGAATCGTCGCTCAGCACGCTCAAGAACCGACGTTGACAGTGGATGCTCAAATGAACGAGGGCGCTGTCTCTAGCGAGCTCGGGCTCGCCGGCTGGCCCGCTGTCGCGGAGGAATCGATTATCGCCCGAGACGTTTTGCTCGCCGAACACGTGGGCGCTCGTCTTCACATCTGCCACTTATCCACCGCCGGTTCGGTCGATGTCATTCGCTGGGCGAAGGCTCGCGGGATCGCCGTCACTGCAGAGGTAACGCCTCACCACTTGCTTCTCACAGAGGAACTCGTGCGGGGCTACGACGCTCGCTTCAAAGTAAACCCGCCGCTGCGTCGCGACGAAGATGTTCACGCCTTGCGTGCGGCTCTCGCCGACGGCACGATCGATATCGTCGCCACCGACCACGCGCCGCACCCTCCCGAGGCAAAAGAATGCTCGTGGGCCGAAGCCGCGTTCGGAATGGTGGGGCTCGAATCCGCCCTCAACGTGGTGCAGCAAGCCGTCGTTGACACCGGCCAGCTCGACTGGGCGGATGTTGCGCGAGTGCTCTCGCAGAAGCCGGCAGAAATCGGTCGTCTTGACGGTTACGCAACGCCGTTCGCTCTCGGAGCCCCCGCCAACATCGTGCTGGTAGACCCGAGCGCTCGTTCGACATTCTCGAAAGAATCACTGCGCGGCAAGAGCGCGAACTCGCCGTACTTAGGGCGAGAGCTTCCCGGTCGGGTGATGACCACCATCCATAACGGCTACGAAACAGTGCGGGATGGCGAAGTCGTGGATGCTGTTGAGGTCGCTCAGCAGGCGCGCGCCGCTGGGAGCGAGGCAGCTCGTGGCTAAAGATATTCCGCTGCTCATTCTGGTCAGCCTCGCGCTGATACTGCTGGCGCTGATGGTGTTCGGCTGGTACTCGCGCAAGCGACGACAAGCCCACATCGGCGCCCCGGTGACACCCCCTGCCGACCTTGATCCGACTGAACTCCGCTTCAGCGGAAAGTACGTTTCGACAACCGTCGCTGGTGATCAGCTCAACCGCATCAACGTCCATGGTTTGGGCTTCCGGGCGAACTGCCTCCTCGAAGTGCATCCCGAGGGCATCGTCATTTCTCGCGTAGGTTCCCCTGATCTGTGGGTGTCTCGCTCGAATGTGCGCGGCATTACGCGCGCAACCTGGACCATCGACCGTGTGGTCGAAAGCAACGGACTGCAGGTGATCGAGTGGAATCTCGATGGCACTGCAGTCGATAGTTATTTCCGAATGGATGACCCGGAGGCGTGTGAACGCGCTCTCGATAGTGTCGTCGGCAACGAAAGGCAGTCCCAGTGACCTTTGAACCCGCAGTGCTCGTCCTCGAAGATGGCTCGCGCTATCTCGGTCAGGCCTATGGTGCCCGCGGCCAGAAGATTGGCGAGGTCGTCTTTGCGACCGGGATGACCGGCTACCAAGAGACCATCACCGATCCCAGCTACGCGGGACAGATTGTCGTCATGACGGCACCCCACATCGGTAACACCGGTGTGAACTCCGAAGACCCCGAGTCCTCTCGCATTTGGGTGTCGGGCTTCGTCGTGCGGGACGCGAGTCGTGTCGTCTCGAACTTTCGCGCTGAAGAGTCGCTGGATGCTCAACTCACTGAGCAGGGCATCATCGGTATTAGCGGTGTAGACACCCGTGCGATAACACGTCGCTTGCGCGATGCTGGCTCGATGCGCGGCGGCATCTTCTCCGGCGAGGCTGCCGACCTCAGCTTCGAAGAGCAGCTCGGGGCGATTACAGCAGCGGCCGAGATGGCGGGTCAGAGTCTGTCATCTGAAGTGTCCACCTCTGAGGCCTACGTTGTCGAAGCGAAGGGGGAGAGCATTGGTCGGTTGGCCGTTCTGGACCTCGGCGTGAAGACCTCCACGCTCAACTACCTCGCCGAGCGCGGATTTGAGGTGCACGTGCTTCCGCAGACCGTCACCTTCGACGAGATGCTCGCGATCGAGCCCGTCGCCGTGTTCTACTCGAACGGCCCGGGCGACCCCTCGGCATCCGATGGTCACGTTGCACTGTTGACCGAGGTCCTCAAGAAGGGCCTCCCGTTCTTCGGAATCTGCTTCGGCAACCAGCTCCTGGGCCGCGCGCTCGGCTACGGCACCTACAAGTTGCCGTTCGGTCACCGCGGCATCAACCAGCCGGTCATCGATGTGCAGACCTTGCGCACCGAGATCACCGCGCACAACCACGGATTCGCAGTCGACGCTCCGATTGGTGAGATCAGCCAGTCGCCGGCAGGCTTCGGTCGCGTCGAAGTGAGCCACGTCAACCTCAACGACAACGTGGTTGAAGGCCTCCGGGCCCTCGACATTCCCGCGTTCTCCGTTCAGTACCACCCCGAAGCGGCCTCCGGCCCGCACGATGCCAACTACCTCTTCGACAGGTTCCGCGACCTTGTTCTCGAGACCGCAAAGGACGCCAAGTAATGCCCAAGAGAGACGACATTTCATCGGTACTCGTTATCGGCTCCGGCCCGATCGTTATCGGTCAGGCCGCTGAATTCGATTACTCCGGCACTCAGGCCTGCCGCGTACTGCGTGAGGAGGGCATTCGTGTCATCCTCGTGAACTCGAACCCCGCCACGATCATGACCGATCCAGACTTCGCTGATGCGACGTACATCGAGCCCATCACGTGGGAAGTCATCGAGTCGATCATCGCCAAGGAACGTCCGGATGCACTGCTTCCGACTCTCGGCGGCCAGACTGCTCTCAACGCGGCCATCGAGCTCGACGCTCACGGCATCCTCGAGAAGTACAACGTCGAACTGATCGGCGCCAACCTCGAAGCCATCAACAAGGGTGAAGACCGCCAGATCTTCAAGCAGCTCGTTCTCGACTGTGGAGCGGATGTCGCCAAGTCGCACATCGCTCACACAGTTGCTGAAGCGGTCGAGTTCGCCGAGGACCTGGGCTACCCGCTCGTTATCCGCCCCTCGTTCACAATGGGTGGTCTGGGCTCCGGCTTTGCGTACTCGCGCGAAGAGCTCGTGCGCATGGTTACCGATGGACTGCACCAGAGCCCGACCACCGAAGTGCTGCTTGAAGAGAGCATCCTCGGCTGGAAAGAGTACGAACTCGAGCTCATGCGCGACACCTCGGACAACACGGTCGTCGTCTGTTCGATTGAGAATGTCGACCCGGTTGGAGTGCACACGGGGGACTCGATCACGGTCGCTCCGGCACTCACCCTGACTGACCGCGAGTACCAAAACTTGCGCAACATTGGTATCGACATCATCCGCGCCGTCGGCGTCGACACTGGTGGCTGCAACATCCAATTTGCGATCGATCCGGCCGACGGTCGCGTCATCGTCATTGAGATGAACCCGCGAGTATCTCGTTCGAGCGCGCTGGCGTCGAAGGCAACGGGCTTCCCGATCGCGAAGATCGCGGCCAAGCTCGCCATCGGCTACCGCCTCGATGAGATCCCCAACGACATCACCAAGGTGACGCCGGCCAGCTTCGAGCCCACGCTCGACTATGTCGTCGTCAAGGTTCCTCGCTTCGCCTTCGAGAAGTTCCCCGCCGCCGACACGCGTCTCACGACGACGATGAAGTCGGTCGGTGAAGCAATGGCGATCGGCCGTAACTACTCGACCGCCCTGCAGAAGGCACTTCGTTCGCTCGAGAAGCGCGATTCGAGCTTCCACTGGAATGGGGAAGTCGGCAACAAGGATGAACTGCTCACGTTATCGTCGGTCGCTACCGACGGTCGCATCATCACGGTGCAGCAGGCCATGCGCGCCGGCGCCACGTCAGAAGAAGTGTTCGACGCGACCAAGATCGACCCCTGGTTCATCGACCAGATCGCCCTCATCAACGAGGTTGCCGCGGATGTCGCAGCGGCGCCGGAGTTGACTGCGGCGTTGCTCACCCACGCCAAGAACCACGGTTTTAGCGACGTACAGATCGCTGACTTGCGCGGGCTGACCGAGGCTGAGGTGCGCGACGTGCGCTGGAACCTCGACGTGCGCCCGGTCTTCAAGACTGTTGACACGTGTGCTGGCGAGTTCCCGGCTCTGACGCCGTACCACTACTCGAGCTACGACTCCGAAACTGAGGTCGTGCCCAGCGACAAGAAGAAGGTCGTCATCCTCGGGTCAGGCCCGAACCGTATCGGTCAGGGCATCGAGTTCGACTACTCGTGTGTTCATGCTTCGTTCGCGCTGTCGGATGCCGGCTACGAGACCATCATGATCAACTGCAACCCCGAGACGGTATCTACCGACTACGACACGAGCGACCGCCTCTACTTTGAGCCGCTCACCCTCGAGGATGTACTGGAGATCATTCACGCCGAGAGCGGCAGTGGTGAACTCATGGGCGTCATCGTGCAGCTCGGCGGCCAGACGGCGCTCGGGCTTGCCCAGGGCCTCAAGGATGCCGGTATCCCTATTCTCGGCACGACTCCGGAAGCGATTGACCTCGCCGAGGAACGGGGACTCTTCTCCGCTATTCTCGACAACGCAGGCTTGCTCGCGCCCAAGAATGGCACGGCGACCAACCAGTCCGAAGCGATCGTAATTGCCGAGGACATTGGCTACCCGGTTCTCGTGCGCCCCTCGCACGTGCTCGGCGGCCGCGGGATGGAGATCGTCTACGACTCCGAAGCTCTCGCCGACTACTTCGATCGCGTTCGCGACCTCGTCATCATCTCGGAGAAATCGCCGCTACTCGTCGACCGTTTCTTGGACGACGCCATCGAGATTGACATCGACGCCATCTACGACGGTAACGAACTGTACGTCGGCGGAATCATGGAGCATATCGAAGAGGCCGGTATTCACTCCGGTGACTCGGCCTGCACCCTGCCCTCCGTCACGCTCGGTCGCGACGTGCTCAACCGGGTTCGGGAAGCGACCCTCGCCATCGCCGAAGGAATCGGCGTCCGCGGACTGATCAATGTGCAGTTCGCGATCGGTCAGGGCATTCTCTACGTGCTTGAGGCCAACCCTCGGGCGAGCCGCACCGTTCCCTTTGTCTCCAAGGCGCTCGGCATCCCGCTCGCTAAGGCTGCCGCCCTGGTGATGGCCGGTTCCAGCATCCGTTCTCTCGTCGAAAGTGGACTCCTGCCGGTGCTCGATGGCTCGCAAGTTCCGTCGACTTCGCCTGTGTCGGTCAAGGAAGCAGTGCTGCCGTTCAAGCGGTTCCGTACCGTCGAGGGCAACGTCGTCGACTCGGTTCTCGGCCCGGAGATGCGCTCCACCGGTGAAGTCATGGGTATCGATTCCAACTTCCCGAAGGCGTTCGCCAAGAGCCAAGAGGCTGCGTACGGCGGCCTTCCCGATGGAGGATCGGTCTTTGTCTCTGTCGCTGACCGCGACAAGCGCGCTGTCATCCTGCCGGTTTTGCGGTTGAGTCAGCTCGGCTTCACCATTCTGGCCACCGAGGGCACCGCCGAGATTCTCGCGCGCAACGGCATCGAGGCTCAGGTCGTGCGCAAGTACTTCATGGGCCAAGAATTGGATGCGGCTGAGCCGTCGATCGTCGAACTCATCAATGATGGCAAGGTCGACGTTGTCATCAACACGCCGAGCGGTCGCAGTGCTCGCGCCGATGGCTATGAGATTCGCACCGCAACGGTTGCCGCAGACAAGCCGATCTTCACGACCATCGCGCAACTCGCAGCCGCAGTGGCGTCGTTCGAGGCGATCCGCGACGGCTTCGACGTTCGCTCGCTGCAGGACTACGCGCTCGACCGCGCTGCCGAGCTCGAGAAGGTAGCCAACAATGCCTAGTTTCGCTTCGCGACTGGCGCAGACCTTCGATGAGTTCGGGGGAGTGTGTCTAGGGATCGACCCGCATCCGTTCCTGCTCGAGACGTGGGGTCTCTCCAACGACGCTCACGGCGTTCGCGAGTTCGCGCTTCGTGCGGTGGATGCCGCAGCCGGCAATGTAGGAATGATCAAACCCCAGGTGGCGTTCTTTGAGCGCTTCGGGTCTGCGGGGTACGCGATTCTCGAGGAGTCATTCGCCTTGGCGCGCTCCGCCGGGCTGATTGTGATCGCCGATGTGAAGCGTGGCGACCTGTCGTCATCCGTTGATGCCTACGGGCAGGCCTGGCTCACGCCTGGCTCTCCGCTTGAGGCTGACGCGATGACGGCGGTGGCGTATCAGGGCGTTTCTGAGCTTTCAGGACCTTTCGAGTTGGCGCGGTCGGCGGGCAAAGGTATTTTCGTTCTCGCGGCGACTTCGAATGCAACAGCGCGAAGCATCCAAACGGCTCGAATCGCTGAGGGGGAGCACGAGGGTGCGACCGTGGCGGCAAGTGTTGTTCGTGATGTGACCGCGCTCAATACCGAAAGTGGTCTGGGATCGTTTGGCGTGGTGATCGGTGCGACCGTCGAGGTCGCCGACTACGGCATCAAGAACGGTGAGCTTGTTGATCTGCCTATTCTGGCTCCCGGTTTTGGTGCCCAGGGTGCCCAGGTCGAGCAAGCTCGTGAGCTGTATGGCGATGCTGTAGCGAACACAATCGTGACGGTATCCCGCAGTGTTTTGCAGGAGGGTGCAAGCCAGATTCCGGCTGAGCTTCGATCGTTGCGTTCTCAACTCCGTGAGCAGGTTCGCTGATGGGCCCACGTCCGATTCCTCCCGCTGTGGACCGCGCAGCGGCCTCACGCGCCGCGATTGCAGCGCGACGCGCCCGGGCTGCGGTGAAGCGAGAAGTCGCCGAACGCGCACGAACCGCGCTCAGCGTCGCACGCACCGCGTGGGCTCAGCCAGAAAGCGCTGAAGCTCGACTCTTAGTTCGAGAGCTGCTGATGAGCGTTCCTTCGCTTGGCCCGACCCGTGTCGAGTCGATCATGGCCGACCTCGCGATTGCCGACCGAAAGCGAGTGGGCGGGTTGGGTCCGAAACAGCGCCAGCGATTAACCGACTACTTGTCGAGCCGCCAAGGCCCCGAGCCAACACGACTCGTCGTGCTTGCGGGCCCGACTGCCGTCGGCAAGGGCACCGTGTCGAGTTTCATTCGGGAGAATCATCCGGATGTTCTACTCAGCGTTTCTGCCACTACTCGCAAGCCCCGCCCGGGCGAAATCGATGGCGTTCACTACTACTTCGTGACTGATGACGAGTTCGATTCGATGATTGGCAATAGCGAACTCTTGGAGTGGGCAGTCGTGCACAACTCCTACCGCTACGGCACGCCGCGGCCTCCCATCGATGCTGCACTGGCCGAGGGTAAGCGGGTTCTGCTCGAGATCGACCTTCAGGGTGCACGCTCGGTGCGCACCGTTATGCCGGAAGCGTTGTTGGTCTTCTTGCTGCCGCCCACGTGGGAAGAATTAGTGCGCCGCCTCATCGGCCGCGGCACCGAAGAACCCGCCGAACAGTCTCGCCGTTTGGAGACTGCAAAGGTCGAATTGGCGGCTCAGGATGAGTTCGATGTCAAGGTTGTGAACACAGAAGTAAGCCAAGCGGCTCAAGAAGTCGTAGAATTGATGGATGCGCCCGCTGGCGCGACCACTTCCGACTCCAAGGAGCACCCCTATGGTTGACAAGAACTCGGGCATCATTGATCCCCCCATCGACGAACTTCTGTCGAAGGTTGACTCCAAGTACCAGCTCGTTATCTTCGCTTCCAAGCGCGCTCGTCAGATCAACGACTACTACGCAGACCTTCACGAAGGCAGCCTCTTCGACAACGTAGGGCCTCTCGTAGACTCCACGATCGAAGACAAGCCCCTTTCGGTTGCTCTCCACGAGATCAACGAAAACAAGCTCGAACTCAAGCGACTCAGCGGCGAATAGAACGTTCCTCGGTGACCGCGCTCAACGTTGTCGTCGGAATTTCTGGCGGAATAGCTGCTTATAAAGCAGTCTCTGTTGTGCGCGAGCTTGTGCTTGCTGGCCACGACGTTCATGTCGTGGCCACAAGCAACGCCCTCAAGTTTGTGGGGCTACCCACTCTTGAGGCGATCAGTCGCAACCCGGTCCACACCGACCTCTACGAGGGCGTGGACGAGGTTCGGCACGTCGCTGTCGGTCAAGCGGCAGACGTCATTGTTGTTGCACCCGCGACGGCCAACACGATCGCGAAGATCGCCACCGGCCAAGCCAACGATTTTCTCGGCAACACCATCCTTGCCAGCACTGCTCCCGTGCTCGTCGCTCCGGCGATGCACACGGAGATGTGGCAGAACGCTGCCACGGTAGCCAACGTCGAGACACTTCGCTCTCGTGGCATCCACATCATCGGCCCCGAATCCGGGCAACTCACCGGTTCTGACAATGGACCTGGCCGGATGTCTGAGCCGAGCGACATTGTCGCCGCTGTGCTCGACGCTGCGGCCGCCACTCGCGATCTCGCGGGCCGCTCCGTGCTCGTCACGGCAGGGGGCACGCGCGAGCCCCTCGATCCGGTGCGCTTCATTGGTAATCGTTCGAGCGGTAAACAGGGCGTTGCTCTGGCGATGGCTGCGGCGTCTCGCGGCGCCGACGTCACGCTGATTGCCGCGAACCTCGAAGTTCCGCTGCCGTCGGGAGTGCGTTGTGTGCAGGTGGGAACAACGCTTGAACTGCAGACTGCGGTGACGGCTGAGGCAACATCTGCCGATCTCGTGATTATGGCCGCGGCGGTTGCTGACTACCGCCCGGCCGAGACAGCGCAATCCAAGATCAAGAAGCGCAGCGACACCAGCACGCTTGAACTGCGCTTGGAAGAGAACCCCGACATCCTCCGGGGTCTCTCGAACGCCCGGCCGCGCGAGCAGACGATCGTGGGCTTCGCCGCGGAGACCGAACCAGACGACGCTGCGCTGCTCGAATTGGGCCGGAGCAAAGTATCCCGCAAGGGCTGCGACTACCTCGTGATCAACCGAGTCGGTTGGACCGAGGGATTCGCCACAGACAGTAACACTGTCATCGTCATCAACGGCGGCGGCGATAGAGTGGGCGAGGCAAGCGGAAGCAAGTTGTCGGTGGCTCACCGCATTCTGGATCTTGTGTTCGCAGCCCGCTGACATCCATTCATCACTACCGGAGACGGCTTATGACTTCGCCCCTGCGCACCTTCACCTCGGAGTCCGTTACCGAGGGTCACCCCGATAAGATTTGTGACCAGATCAGCGACGGCATTCTGGATGCGCTGCTTCGAGAAGACCCGAACGCGCGCGTCGCCGTCGAGACGCTCGTGACAACCGGTCTCGTTCACGTTGCCGGCGAGGTCACCACCACCGGCTATGCCGACATTCCCGCTATCGTGCGCGATCGCATTTCAGAGATCGGGTACAACTCCTCGGCCGTCGGCTTCGATGGTCGTTCATGTGGCGTCTCGATCTCGATCGGTGCTCAGTCTCCGGATATTGCGCAGGGCGTTGACCGAGCTCTCGAAGCTCGTGAAGAGCATTCACAAGACGCTCTGGATGTGCTGGGGGCCGGTGACCAGGGTGTCATGTTCGGTTACGCCACTAACGAGACCCCGCAGCTGATGCCCGCCCCGATCTGGTTTGCGCACCGCATGGCAGAGCGGCTGGCCGAAGTGCGCAAAGAAGGCCTTGTCGACTATCTGCGCCCCGATGGCAAAACTCAGGTGACCGTCGGCTACGAGGGTTCCGTGCCCCGCAGTATTGAGACTGTGGTGCTGTCCACGCAGCATTCACCCTCTGTCTCAACCGCGCAGCTGCGTCAGGAGATTGAAGAGTTGGTGGTTCGCCCCATCGCCGAAAGTTCGGGCCTCGATCTCTCGAACCTGCAGGCGATTGTGAACCCCAGCGGCCGCTTCGAAATCGGTGGCCCTCAGGGCGATGCCGGTGTCACCGGCCGCAAGGTTATCGTCGACACTTACGGTGGCGCTTCTCGGCACGGCGGGGGAGCGTTCAGCGGAAAAGACCCCTCTAAAGTCGATCGCTCAGCAACCTACGCGATGCGCTGGGTCGCCAAAAATGCGGTGGCGGCAGGCCTTGCCGACCGCGTCGAAGTGCAGATTGCGTATGCAATCGGTCGCGCGGCTCCTGTCAGCCTTTACGTGGAAACCTTCGGTACGGGGCATGTCTCCGATGAGGTACTCCTTGGCGCGATTCACGAAGTATTTGACCTGCGCCCCGGGGCGATCATTCGTGATCTCGACCTGTTGCGTCCCATCTACGCTAAGACGGCCACCTATGGCCACTTCGGTCGCGAGCTTCCCGAGTTCACCTGGGAGCGCCTCGACCGCGTCGACGCACTTCGCCAGGCGGCCGGCCTGTAGCGATGACTGACGCATCCATCGCTCGGGTGCTCATTGATTCGCCTCTGCCCCAGTTAGACAGGCTCTTTGACTACGCGATCCCCGAGAAGCTTCGTGCCGAGGCTAAGGCGGGCGTGCGCGTCAAAGCGCCGCTCAGAACGCTCGGGCGCCTCGTTGAGGGCTGGATTGTCGAGCTCACCGACACCGTGGATTACGCCGGAAAACTGAGTGAACTCGACTCCGTCATTTCACCGTTCCCGGTGCTCTCGCCCGAAGTTTGGACGCTTGCGCGCACGGCTGCCGATCGCGCCGCCGGCAACGCGGCAGACGTCTTAAGGCTGGGCATCCCGAAACGCCACGCGCGCGCCGAGAAAACCCTGCCTGATCCCGCCACCACCACGTTCGCGTCACTGGTGAAGCCGGGCCCAGTGGCGTTCTTCGACGAGGGTGCCATCGATACTCTCGTCACGCAGCGCAAGCGTGCGGCGCTCTCCGCACCCACCGGCGTCACTGAGGTGGCCCCGGGAGTGTGGGTCGGTCGTTGGGCGGTCACGATGGTAGAGCTGGCGGCCCACGCGCTTTTCCAAGGAACCACGACGATCCTCGCGACGCCGGACTTCCGCGATCAAGAGCAGCTTGAAGCGGCCGCGGCGGCTCTGCTGCCTGCTGACCGAGTGTTGAGACTGGATGCTCGTCAGAGCGTTCAAAAACGCTACGGGAACTTTCTCCGTACTCACGACAACACGGCCTATGTGATCATCGGCAATCGCTCGGCGGTGTATGCGCCAGCAGCCAACCTCGGGCTCATCGTGGTGTGGGATGACGGTGATTCGCTCTACAGCGAAAATCTCTCGCCGTATATTCACACGCGTGATGCCGCGTTGCTGCGCCAAGAGCAACAGCGGTGCGCGCTGGTCTTTCTTAGCCATTCCCGCAGCACCGAAGTGCAGCGGCTCGTCGAAGTCGGCTGGTTGGTTGCTCTCAACCCTGGAGGGCTTCGTCCGCCGAAAGTAATTCCCTCCGCAAACCAGGTCAGCCAGGATCGTCTGGCGGCGATTGCACGCATTCCCTCGGCGGCGTGGAAGGCCGCGCGGGCTGGTCTCGACGAGGGGCCGGTTCTCGTGCAGGTGGCGCGTCCCGGCTACGCACCGCGTCTCGCGTGCGCGGATTGCGCCCAAACGGCTCGCTGCACGACTTGCGCCGGGCCGCTGGCGCAGCGTTCTGCATCCGCAACCCCTAGTTGTGTCTGGTGCGGCGCCCTCGCCGTGAAATGGCGGTGCCGCGAGTGCGATGGTGTGAAACTACGGATGGTCGGATCGGGAAGCGCCCGTACCGCTGACGAGTTGGGTCGGGCATTCCCGGGCTATCGCGTCATCGTCGCCGACGGCGATCATCAAGTGCTGACGGTCGCCAACGAGCCCTCGCTCGTGATTGCCACCCGGGGCGCTGAGCCCGTGGCCGAAGGCGGCTACCGGGCGGTGCTGCTGCTTGATGGCGCCGGAATGCTGGCACGCGAGAGCCTTCGCGTGGCTGAAGACTGTCTCCGGTGGTGGTCAAACGCGATCGCCTTGGCAGCAGATGGCGCCCCCACAGTGATCGTGGGAGTCGGTGGCGCGCTCGCCACCGCGCTCGTGACGTGGCGCCAAG
This sequence comes from Salinibacterium sp. UTAS2018, assembly GCF_004118935.1. NCBI lineage: Bacteria > Bacillati > Actinomycetota > Actinomycetes > Micrococcales > Microbacteriaceae > Salinibacterium > Salinibacterium sp. UTAS2018. The sequence continues at coordinate 606,286 of NZ_CP035375.1, read as the reverse complement.
AAGATTTCGCCCTGACCGAACTCGCGGACCGTCGCGAACTTCGCTTTCCGCCCGCAGTGCGGGTGGCGACCCTCACCGGCAAGGTCGCACTCATCGACGATGCGATCAGGCAGCTGCCCGTAGCGCCGCTCGATGTTCTCGGTCCGGTTGATCTGCCCGGTGGTCTGGTGCGCACCATTGTTCGATTTGACTACAAAGACGGCGCCGCTGTCGCCGAACAACTCAAGGCGCTCGTGGTCACGGCAACGACCGTGGCGCGCAGTAGTCGCAAACCCGGCACACCTCGAGCGCAACAACCGCCACCGGGCTTGCGTGTTCACCTCGACGATTTGGAGCCCTTTGTCGACCTCTAATCTTCGAGTGCGCGCATTTGCCCAAATTCGCGAGACAATTGTCGGATGACTTCCTTGCGACTCCTTTTTGCCGGTAGCCCCGAGGTAGCTGTCCCCAGTCTCGAGGCCTTGCTGAACTCCGAGCACGACGTTGCTGGAGTACTCACGCGCACCGATTCACCCCAGGGACGACGCCGCGTGATGACGCCAACGCCGGTGGCGGCGCGGGCTCAAGAAGCTGGGGTGAGCGTTATTCGAGCCAACCGGCTCGACGCGGCTGCGGCATCCGCCATTGATGATCTTCAGGTTGATCTCGGTGTGATCGTGGCCTACGGCGGTCTGGTGCCTGCGAACGTCCTCACGATTCCTCGCCTCGGCTGGATCAACCTTCATTTTTCTTTGTTACCGCAGTGGCGTGGAGCTGCCCCCGTGCAACGCGCGATTATGGCCGGGGATACTGTGGCAGGCGCGACAGTCTTCCAACTCGTCGAGCAGCTCGACGCGGGCGACATTTTTGCCACGATGACCGAGCCAATTGGCGCTCAGCAGACCGCGGGCTCCTTACTTCAGCAATTGTCGCTGTCCGGCGCCACGCTGCTGTCACAGGTCGTCGACTCGCTTGCTGCCGGAACAGCTCATGCCGAACCGCAGGTCGGTGAAGTGACCTTGGCGCCGAAGCTCGCGCTCGACGACGGTCGTATCGACTGGGCTGAATCAGCGCAGACAGTCCATAACCTCATCCGCGGCGTCACGCCCGAGCCCGGTGCATCGACCTCAATTGAGGGCAGCCGCCTCAAGGTGCTTGAGGCCGCCATTGCGCGCGACACCCCCTCGCTCGCTCCGGGCCACTTCGAATTTGCCGGTAAAAAAGTCTTGGTCGGCACAGCGACCGATCCCCTAGAACTTCTCCGGGTCCATCCCGAGGGACGCAAAGCAATGGATGCCGCAGCCTGGTGGCGCGGCCTGAATTCAGAATCAGAGGTGGTGGCTTCGTGAGCTACGCACAGTCAGCCCGTCGAGTCGCGCTCGATGTCATCATGGCGGTGCGCGAGTCCGATGCCTACGCCAACCTACTCCTTCCCGTGCATCTCGAACGCGCCAAACTCTCGGGCGCAGATGCCGGACTTGCCACCGAGCTGACCTACGGCACGCTGCGCATGCAGGGGTACTACGACGCCGTTATCGCCCAGGCCGCTGGCCGAGCGGTCTCGAAGATCGATCCACCAGTGCTCGATGTATTGCGGCTCGCGACTCACCAGCTGCTGTCGATGCGTGTCCCTTCGCATGCAGCCGTCGATGAGTCGGTGCGCTTGGCGAAGACCATTGGCTCTCGTTCAGCCGTTGGGTTCGTCAATGCAGTGTTGCGTGCCATCACCAAGCATGATGCCGAGACCTGGCGCGAGCGCGTGATCGCCGCAGCAGGCACCGGCGAAGAAGCCCTGGCGCTGGCGTACTCGCATCCGTTGTGGGTCACTCGCGCGTTCCGGCAGGTGCTTGTCGCCGAGGGCCGTGAGGCTGAACTTGAGGGACTCTTGGCGGCTGACAATGTGCCTGCCCGCGTCTCGGTCGTGGCGCTGCCGGGGTTCTCTGAGGCTGAGGACATCGATGTGACACCCTCCGAGTACTCGCCGATTGGCGGTGCTCTTCGCGAAGGTGATCCGGCCAAGAACACGGCCATCGCTTCCGGCCGCGCCCGCGTGCAAGATGAGGGTTCGCAGATCGCAGCACTGGCGCTCAGCCGTGTTCGTCCCATCGCGGCGGGGGAGTCGTGGCTCGACATGTGTGCAGGCCCCGGCGGTAAAGCGGCGCTGCTCGCCGCTGAAGCACTGCAGGGTGGCGCGACGCTTACCGCGAACGAACTTGTACCCGCTCGTGCGAAGCTCGTCCGCAACGCTCTGGCCGTCTTCGAAGCACCACCCGAGGTGTGGGAAAAAGATGGCGTAGAACTTGGCGAGGAATACCCTGCCCAATTTGATCGCATCCTGCTCGATGCGCCGTGCACGGGGCTTGGCGCGCTTCGTCGTCGGCCGGAGGCGCGGTGGCGCAAGCAACCAGGCGATGTGGCCCAGCTTGGAGCGCTCCAAACTGCCCTATTGACATCGGCATTGAAAGCGTTGAAGCCGGGTGGGGTGCTGGCATACGTCACGTGCTCACCGCACGCCGCGGAAACCAAGGCGATCGTCGGCTCAGTGTTGCGCAAGGTCGAGGGAGTAACCAAGATGGACACTCCCGCAGTCGTGCAGAGCTTTTCGAAAGCACAGCTCGATCTGCCGGAAGCAACCCACGTTCAGCTGTGGCCACACCGTCACGGAACTGACGCCATGTTCATTCAGCTGCTCGTCAAAGCTGACGCCTAGAGAGGTTTCGCTTATGTCCGTTCGAATCAACCCCAGCATTCTGGCCGCGGATTTCGTGAATCTTGAGCGCGATATCGCAAAGATCTCGAATGCTGACCTTGTTCACGTCGACATCATGGACAACCACTTCGTCCCCAACTTGACGTTCGGTCTTCAGATGACGGAGCGCATCCAGCAGGTGTCCACGGTCCCGCTTGATGTGCACTTGATGATCACCGATCCGGATCGTTGGGCTCCCGACTACGCAGACCTGGGTGCGTACGGCGTTACTTTTCATGCTGAAGCGGCGGCGGATGCCGTGGGCCTTGCGCGCACGTTGCGGGCGAAAGGTGCGCGAGCTGGAATCGCGGTTAAGCCCGGTACGCCGATCGAGCCGTATCTCGAACTACTCGAGGAATTCGACCAGGTTCTCGTGATGACCGTCGAGCCGGGTTTTGGCGGCCAGAGCTTCATGGAGGCGACGATGCCGAAGCTCACTCAACTTCGGCAACTCGTCGATAAGCGTGGGCTCGATGTCTGGCTTCAGGTCGACGGCGGAGTCGATGAGCACACGATCGAGATCGCAGCTGCGGCTGGAGCAGACACGTTCGTTGCCGGTTCTGCGGTCTACCGCGGCGACGACCCTTCGTTACGAGTCGACGAACTGCGCGAGAAGGCTCGCGCGCACCGACACGCTCACTAGCCCTCAGACGAGGGTTCTGCTGAACACTGAGTCTTCTCCGGGGGGATGTCAGGCGGATGCCAGCGCCGACTGCCGCGCACCCTGCGTGTTGCCCACAGCGAACACAGCCAGATTCTGAGGGCGGCTGGGGCGCGCATCCGGAGCCATCTGGTTGACTAGTCGAATGACTGATTCAGCAAAAACTAAGCCAGAGGTCGAGTTCTACGAGGGCCCCGCGCCCACTGAGCTCGTCATCATTGACATTGAAGAGGGAACCGGCGCGGAGGCAACTGCTGGTTCCACGGTTGACGTGCACTACTTGGGCGTCGACTTTGAGACCCTCGAAGAGTTCGACTCCTCGTGGAGCCGCGGCGAATCCATAAACTTCCCGCTGATGGCGCTCATCAGCGGTTGGCAAGAGGGAATTCCCGGTATGAAGGTTGGTGGCCGCCGCCAGCTCATCTGCCCGCCTCACCTCGCGTACGGTCCCGCCGGTGCTGGTCACCAGCTCTCGGGGCGTACCTTGACCTTCGTGATCGACCTGCTCGGCACGAACTAGTCACACCTCGTTCGAGTCATGCGGCAAGGGACCGCCCTCCGGGGCGGTACCCTTGACGTGTGAAAGACTTCGACGCACTTTTTGCTGAGCTAAGCCGCAAAGCGGTAGAACGTCCGGCCGACTCTGGTTCGGTTGCCCTGTGGGATGCCGGAGTGCATTCGATCGGCAAGAAGATTGTGGAAGAGGCTGCCGAAGTGTGGATGGCAGCCGAGTACCAATCGGACGAAGAAACCGCAGACGAAATCTCCCAACTTATTTACCATCTTCAGGTTCTGATGGTTGCGAAAGGGCTCAGCCCTGAGGACGTATGGCGACATCTTTGATGCGCCAACGACCACTTTTCGCACCAACTGACTGAGAGCTGACATGTTAAGAGTTGCAGTGCCCAACAAGGGTTCACTGAGTGAGATCGCTTCCGAAATGCTCTACGAAGCGGGCTACACGGGGCGACGCGATCCGCGCGCCTTGAACGTTCGTGATGACCGCAACGGCGTGGAGTTCTTCTACCTTCGCCCCCGCGACATTGCCACCTACGTGGGCTCCGGAGCCCTCGACGTTGGTATCACAGGCCGAGACCTGCTGTTGGATTCGGGATCGCCGGCGACCGAAATCGCCAGCCTTAATTTTGGCGACTCTACGTTCCGCTTCGCGGGGGAACCTGGGCGGTTCAGCGAACTTTCCGACCTTAACGGCGTGCGCGTCGCTACCAGTTATGCCGGTCTGGTTGGAGCATTCCTTGAGCGCAACGGTGTCACGGCCGAGCTCGTCAGCCTCGATGGTGCGGTGGAATCAGCGATCCGTCTCGGAGTAGCGGATGCCGTGGCCGACGTGGTGTCGACCGGTTCCACGCTCCGGGCGCAGGGCCTCGAAATCTTCGGTCCCGTCATCCTCGATTCGACCGCCGTTCTGATCAGTTCGGGCAAAGATGTAGAGGGCGGCGCGACGCTTCAACGTCGCCTGCAGGGAGTTCTCGTTGCCCGCCAGTACGTGCTGATCGATTACGACGTTCCGGTGACGTTGCTCGAGGCGGCCACGAAGGTCACGCCGGGTATCGAAAGCCCCACAGTTTCGCCTCTCCAAGACCCCGCCTGGGTCGCTGTGCGTTCCATGGTGCGCCGGGTTGATACCAACCAGGTGATGGACGAACTGCATGCCGTCGGCGCACGGGCCATTCTGGTCAGCGCGATTCACGCAGCGAGGATCTAACGTGACGGTCGCTGTGCGGGTTATTCCGTGTCTCGATGTCGCCGACGGTCGCGTCGTCAAGGGCGTGAACTTCAAAGATCTGCGTGATGCTGGAGACCCGGTATCCCTAGCGCGTCTGTACTACGAGCAGGGTGCCGACGAGGTTACCTTTCTCGATGTAACGGCAACGGTTGAGGGACGCGCCACCATGTACGAGGTGGTGCGTTCGGCCGCCGAGCAAATCTTCATTCCCCTGACGGTTGGTGGTGGAGTTCGCCAGCCCGACGACGTCTCAAAGCTTCTTGCTCACGGCGCCGACAAAGTGGGCGTCAACAGCGCTGCCCTTGCGCGCCCGGAGCTCATCGACGATATTGCGCACCGCTTCGGCGCTCAGGTTCTCGTGCTCAGCCTCGACATCAAGCGGCGCGGAGACGGTTGGATCGTCACCACCCACGGCGGCCGCACCGAGACTGACCGCGACGCTCTCGAATGGGCCCGTGAAGCCATGGAGCGTGGCGCAGGGGAGCTGCTCGTCAACTCGATCGATGCTGACGGCACGAAGGAAGGGTTCGACCTCGAACTCGTCTCCGCGATTAGTGAATTCGCCACAGTCCCGGTAATCGCCAGCGGTGGTGCCGGAAAGGTCGAACACTTCGCTCCGGCAATTGATGCGGGTGCGGATGCGGTCCTTGCCGCATCCGTTTTCCACAGCCGTCAGCTGACGGTTGGCGATGTCAAAGCTTCACTGAAAAGTCATGGATTGGTGACACGATGAGCGATGAAATCACTCTCGAGACCGTGAACGATGTGCTGGAACGCGCTCAGTTCGCGCCCGATGGCTTGCTGCCGGCGATTATCCAGCAGTGGGACACCAAAGAGGTGCTCATGTTGGGTTACATGAACGCGGAAGCGCTCACGCGCACCCTTACCGAGGGGCGAGTCACCTTCTACAGCCGCAGCCGCCAAGAACTCTGGCGCAAGGGCGACACCAGCGGGCACCGCCAGTACGTGCGCACGGCGGCACTGGACTGCGACCGCGATGCGCTGCTCGTGGGCGTTGAGCAGGTGGGCCCCGCATGCCACACCGGCGCTCATTCCTGTTTCGAAGTTGATCCGCTCGTTCCCCGCCAAGGATTCTCTGATGAATAGCACCACTACTCGCGAAGAGTTCGATCAGCTCGTTGCTGCCGGACACCGCGTCGTGCCGGTCATCCGTCAGCTCTTCGCTGATGGTGAGACTCCGGTTGGCGTTTACCGCAAGCTAGCGAAAGCAAATCCGGGCACCTTTTTGCTCGAGTCGGCCGGTCAGGGCGGCATTTGGGCTCGCTTCTCCTTCGTCGGTGTTGCAAGCTTCGGCGTGCTCACGCAACACGACCACGGTGTCGAGTGGATTGACTACGGGATGCCGCGCGAGCGGATTCTGGGCGACGACTGTCCGACTGCTCCCCTCGATGCGCTCGCTCATCTCAACGAGCGTTGGAAGACGCCTCGCGTTGAGGGCCACCCTCCGCTCACCGGCGGCCTCGTCGGTTTCATCGGTTGGGAAGCGGTCCGCGAACTGGAGAACCTTCCCGATGCCCCACCCGCTGATTTTGAGGTTCCGAGCCAAGCGCTCAGCTTCGTCTCCGACCTCGTGGTGCTCGATCATCGTTTCGGCACCGTCCTACTCATCTCGACGGCGCTCAACGACGGACACCAAACCCCGGATGAGATGTGGCACGAGACGCAATCGCGACTCGACTCCCTCCAAACCGGTCTCGCTCAGCCGACGGAAGCCTTCCTTGCCGATGTAGACATCGAAATCGAACCGCAGCCGTCACCTCGCACTACTCCCGCGGAATACGAGACCGCCATCGAGAAATCGAAAGAGTTCATTCGCGACGGCGATGTATTCCAGGTAGTCATATCTCAGCGCTTTGACCACGAAGTTTCGGCGTCACCGCTTGACGTGTATCGCGTATTGCGCACCTTGAACCCCTCGCCATACATGTATCTGTTGTCGCTCGTCGACCTCGATGGGCGACCGTACTCGATCGTGGGAGCGAGCCCCGAGGCGCTCGTCAAAGTAAGCCAGAAGCGCGTGCACATGCACCCCATCGCTGGTTCGCGTCCCCGCGGCAGCGACACCGAGCATGACCTTGAACTCGCCGAAGAACTGCTCGCCGACACGAAAGAGCGCGCCGAGCACCTGATGCTTGTCGACCTCGCCCGTAACGACCTCCTGAAGGTCTGCACGCCGGGCACTGTCGCCGTCACTGAGTTCATGCAGGTCGAACGCTTTAGCCACATCATGCACCTTGTGTCGTCTGTCGAGGGCGACCTGCGCGCGGACGCAACCGCGGTAGATGTCTTCCGCGCGACATTCCCTGCTGGCACGCTATCGGGCGCACCTAAGCCCCGCGCGCTTGAAATTATCGATGAGCTCGAACCGGCCCAACGCGGTGTTTATGGCGGAGTTGTGGGGTACTTCGACTTCGCTGGCGACGCCGACCTCGCGATCGCTATCCGTACGGTCACGATTGTCGACGGTGTGGCTCGTGTGCAGGCTGGCGCCGGTCTTGTCGCGGATTCAGATCCGGCCGCAGAGCACCAAGAAGCGCAGAACAAGGCTGCAGCGCCGTTGCGCGCTGTCGCGGTTGCCAACGCAATGACTCAGTTGAGTTCATGAGCGGCAAGCGGTCTCGCTCAGTAGTCCTCGCCGGGCTTGTGGTTCTCGCGGCTCTCGTGATGCTCACCTGGACCCAGCGGTGGTTCACCATTACGCTCCCGGATGACGTCGCGGTCGAGGTGCTCGGCAGCGACGCGGCCGGTGCGCTTGCTGCCCTCGCGCTCTCCGTCTTTGCTCTCGTTGCAGCCCTCAGTATCGCTTCCGTGCTTGTGCGCCGGATTCTTGGTGCCGTGGCGGCAGCCGTTGGTGTGGCCATTGTGGTCGTGAGTCAGTCCACCCTCGCCGACCCGGCCCTCTCCTCATCCGAATTGGTAACCCAGTCCACGGGCATCAGCGGTATCGATTCTGTTCGCGCACTGATTGTCATGGTCGAAGGCAGCATGTGGTCATACACCGCTCTCATCGCGGGGGCACTGATCATCGTCGTGGGGTTGCTTGCAACGATCTCAGCTCACCGGTGGCCCACGGCCACGAAGAAGTACGAACGAGCAACCGCCGTTGTCGCGGATGACCCCGCGTCGCAGTGGGATGCGCAAAGTCGTGGAATCGACCCGACAGAGCGCTGATTGGCAACGCCAGGCGGCTTACTCCCGCTACAATTTAAGATCAGCAAAGGATGGAGCCTGATGAGTACTGATAATGACCCCGGCCACGGAAACTCCCCGGCGGCATGGACCGCTGTAGTGATCATGTTGGTCGCCTTCTCCATCGGAACACTCGCATTCTGGTTCAACGTCGCGTGGCTTGTCTTCGCGTCGGCCGGTCTCGTAGTCGTGGGGTTGATCGTCGGCCAGGTGCTCAAGCGTCTCGGCTATGGCGTGGGTGGCGACAAGCTCACCCCCACGACCCACAGCTAGAGTGCTCTCCGATTTAGTTGACGGCGCTCGTGAAGACGCCGCCGTCCGTCGTGAGTCTGTCAGTCTCGCCGTCGTAGAGCGCGCCGCAGCTGATGCTGCTCCCGCTCTTGATGCTCTTGAGGCGCTGTCTCCTCGTGAGCGCGTCCACATCATCGCTGAGATCAAGCGCTCGAGTCCCTCACGCGGGGCTCTCGCCGAGATCAGCGATCCTGCGTCGCTCGCCATTTCGTATCAAACCGGGGGAGCGAGCGCGATCAGCGTTCTCACTGAACAGCGTCGCTTTGGCGGTTCGCTTGAGGATCTGGTTACGGTGAAGTCGGTCGTACGGTTGCCCGTATTGCGCAAGGACTTCATTGCAGAGCCATATCAAGTGTTCGAGGCTCGGGCGGCAGGAGCCGACTTGGTCCTCCTGATCGTCGCGGCTCTCGACCAGCAGACGTTGGCTACGCTGTACAACCTCATCGTGCAACTCGGCATGACGCCGCTGGTTGAAACACACTCAGCCGAAGAAGTTTCGCGAGCTCTCGATGTAGGAGCCGGCCTTGTCGGCGTCAATGCTCGCAACCTGAGCACCTTCGAACTTGACCAAAATCTGTTCGGCGAGCTTGCCGACCAGATTCCCAGCGGAGTGATCCGCATCGCAGAGTCGGCGGTGAAAACTGCCGCAGATGTTGCGCATTATCGTAACGCGGGCGCTGATGTTGTCCTCGTGGGAGAAGCGCTCGTCACTGGCGACCCGATCGCGACTTTGCAAGACTTTTTGGACTGCTAATGCTGAAAGATGAACTGGGCCCCTACTTCGGCGAGTTCGGCGGGCGATTCGTTCCAGAATCGCTCATCGCTGCACTCGATGAATTGGATGCCGCCTATAACGAAGCCAAGAACGACCCTGAGTTTGCAGCGGAGCTTGCTGAACTCCACGCGAGCTACACCGGGCGTCCTTCGATCATTACTGAGGTACCGCGCTTTGCGGAGCACGCCGGCGGTGCCCGCATAATTCTCAAGCGCGAAGACCTCAACCACACGGGATCGCACAAGATCAACAACGTATTGGGGCAAGCGCTCCTTGCCCGTCGTTTGGGCAAGACGCGCCTGATCGCTGAGACCGGTGCCGGTCAGCACGGTGTCGCCACGGCGACGGCTGCGGCACTCTTCGGGATGTCGTGTGTCGTATACATGGGCGAGGTCGACACTGAGCGTCAGGCCCTGAACGTTGCGCGTATGCGCCTTCTGGGGGCCGAAGTTGTTCCCGTCACCGCCGGCTCTCGCACGCTGAAAGATGCGATCAACGAGGGCCTGCGCGATTGGGTCGCCAACGTTGACGACACTCACTACCTCATGGGCACCGTTGCCGGTCCCCACCCGTTCCCGGTCATGGTTCGCGATTTTCACCGCGTCATTGGCGATGAGGCACGTAAGCAAGTTCTCGCGCTCACTGGTTCACTGCCCACGGCCGTCGTTGCCTGTGTGGGCGGCGGCAGCAACGCCATGGGTATTTTCCATGCGTTCCTCGACGATGCTGATGTTGCGCTTTATGGGTATGAGGCCGCTGGCGAGGGGCATTTGACTGAGCGCCACGCCGCTACGCTCACGCGCGGTCGCCCCGGCGTTTTGCACGGTGCACGCAGCTACATGTTGCAGGACGATGAAGGCCAGACGGTTGAATCGCATTCGATCTCGGCTGGCTTAGATTATCCCGGCGTCGGCCCCGAACACTCGTGGCTCAAAGACATCGGGCGTGCCAACTATGAACCGATCACGGATGCTGAAGCGATGGATGCGCTGCGTCTGTTGAGCCGCACCGAGGGAATCATTCCCGCCATCGAGTCTGCGCACGCATTGGCGGGAGCAATTAAACTCGGCAAGGAACTCGGCCCGGAGTCGGTCATCCTCGTGAACCTCAGCGGCCGCGGCGATAAGGACATGGAAACGGCAGCGGAATATTTCGAGCTGCTCGACTCGTCCGAAGCCGCACAGGCGGGGGAGTAATTGTGAGCGCAGTAGAAGCGGCCATTGCCCGCGCCAACGCGGAACGCGGCGGCGCGCTCATCGGGTACCTGCCTGTCGGTTTTCCTACGGTAGCTGAGAGCATCGAAGCAGCCGTAGCAATGGCTGAGAATGGTGTCGACGTTATTGAACTCGGCCTGCCGTACTCAGATCCCGTTATGGATGGACCTGCCATCCAGAAGGCAACGCAGACCGCGCTATCGAATGGCTTCCGTCTTCAGGACGGCTTTGACGCGGTTCGCGAAATTACGTCGCGCGTGGCGGCACCGGTTGTTCTCATGAGCTACTGGAACCCGATCATGCAGTACGGAGTTGATCGCTTTGCCGATGAGCTCAAGGCCGCCGGCGGTGCCGGAATTATCACGCCCGACCTCGTCAGCGACGAAGCCGCTGATTGGATCGCTGCATCCGAGCGCACTGGTCTCGACCGTGTGTTCCTCGCGGCCCCATCGTCAAGCGATGCTCGACTCGCTCGCGCGGTCGAAATGAGCAGCGGATTTGTGTACGCCGTATCGACGATGGGCATTACGGGCGCACGCTCCGACGTGGATGCTGCGGCGAAGACCTTGGTGGCACGTTTGCGCGACGCCGGTTCCACCAGCGCCTGTGTCGGCCTGGGCATCTCGACCGCCGAACAGGTGCGCGAGGTCTTGACGTATGCCGACGGCGCGATCGTCGGGTCAGTGTTTGTTAGTGCGTTGTCGACCGGTGGGGTGGAAGCTGTCGCAAAGACTGCAGCATCACTTGCGACCGGTACTCTTGCTTAGTCGCAGTCCAGAAAGGTGACCTCCTTGTCATTAGTGCCCCTCAGTATCCCGAGCCCACCTGACTCGTGGTCGACACTTGTTACGATCCCGTTTGATCAGTGGTTCAGTGCTATCGGGCTCGACTTCGGTCAAGCAGTCCAGATCCACACGTACGCCATCTGCATTCTGCTTGGCATCATCGCCGCGACGATGCTCACGGAACGCCGGTTGGCGCGTCACGGTGCCGAGCCGGGGATTGTCATCGACATCATCATTTGGGCGGTGCCGCTCGGTCTCGTGGGCGCACGTCTTTACCACGTAGTTACTCACCCCGGTGACTACTTCTACGAGGGTGCAGACCCTTGGGAAGTCATTCGTATCTGGAACGGCGGCAACGCCATCTTCGGTTCGCTCATTGGCGGTGCGGTCGGCGCGTACATTGGTGCTCGCATGACGGGCATCCGATTCTGGAGTTTTGCGGATGCTCTGGCTCCCGCCATGCTTCTGGCACAGGCCATCGGTCGCCTCGGCAACTACTTCAACCAAGAGCTCTTTGGCCAGCCGACAGCGCTGCCGTGGGGTCTACAGATCGATGCCGGCAATTCAGCCATCCCCGTCGGCCTTCCGGTCGACACGCTGTTCCACCCGACGTTCCTCTACGAAATGATCTGGAACGTCGTGGGCATCGTATTCTTGCTCACTATGGAGCGCCAGTACGGCTTCGTCAAGAAGCACGTTCTTGGTCTTACGGTCCCAGTCTTTGCGCCGACTGGTCCGGTCCGCTTGCAGTGGGGCAAGGTCTGGGCCCTCTACATGATCTGGTACGGCATAGGCCGCGTCTGGTTCGAGTCGATTCGCATTGACCCCAGTGAAGTGATTCTTGGGTTGCGCGTGAACGTTTGGGGCGCACTGCTGACGGTTGCTCTCGGTATCGTTCTCTTCATCATCCAGTCGCGTCGTCATGTGGGTGTCGAGAAGACGGCCTACGTCGATGGTCACACGTGGTCTGCCGATGGTGTTGTAAACTCCGAAGATCGTTATTCCGAGCATGACATTGTCGTCAACGCTGTCGAGGAGTCCGCTCCCGTCATTGCTTCGAAATAGTCCGCCACAAGCGGTCGCACCCCCTCAGGCCTGAATCAGGCGCTGAAAATTATCTCTGGGCCATAGAAGTCCCTCTCCGCACCAGTAATACGTGAGGACGGTACGGCATGGCTGTTACCCCACCCTTTGAACGCTTTGGTTCTATCCCCGCAGCACAGGGGATGTATGACCCAACCAACGAGAAAGATGCCTGTGGGCTCGCCATGGTGGCGACGCTTCGCGGCACTCCCGGGCACGATATTATCGCCACCGCCCTCGAGGCGCTGCGTAATCTCGAGCACCGTGGAGCCGTAGGCTCTGACGCTGGTACCGGTGACGGTGCGGGCATCATGCTTCAGATTCCGGATGCGTTCTTTCGCGCCGTCGTCGAGTTCGAGCTGCCCACTGAGGGCCGTTACGCCGCGGGTATTGCATTCTTGCCCCTCGACAGCGCGGCTCGCGCCGAGGTCAAAGAGGGCATCGAGAAGCTCGCTGAAGAAGAAGATCTCACCGTACTTGGCTGGCGCGACGTTCCGATCCAGCCGGGAGAGCTTGGCTCGCTGGCTCGCGGCGCCATGCCGGCATTCGAGCAGCTTTTCCTCCAGTCGAAGCGCGTCGACCTCAAGGGCACGCTTCGTGGCATTCACCTCGATCGCCAGACTTATCGTCTGCGCAAGCGCGCCGAGCGCGAACTTCACGTGTACTTCCCCTCGTTGTCGTGCCGCACGATTACCTATAAGGGAATGGTCACGACGCTTCAGCTTGAGCCGTTCTACCCTGACCTTTCTGACGAGCGTTTTGCGTCCAAGCTTGCGCTTGTGCACTCGCGGTACTCCACAAATACCTTCCCGTCCTGGCCGCTTGCGCAGCCTTTCCGCATGGTGGCTCACAACGGTGAAATCAACACCGTGCAGGGCAACCGCAACTGGATGCGCGCCCGCCAGTCTCAGCTCGAGTCCGCAGTCTTCGGTGACATCAAGGACATTCTTCCGGTCAACACTCCGGGTGCCAGCGACTCGGCTTCGTTCGATGAGGTTGTCGAGCTTCTCAGCTTGGCTGGCCGTTCGTTGCCGCACACCATGATGATGATGGTTCCTGAGGCCTACGAGAACCAGACCGACACCGACCCGCGTCGTCGCGCATTCTATGAGTATCACTCGATGCTCATGGAGCCTTGGGATGGCCCGGCGGCCCTCGTCTTCACGGATGGTTCTCTTGTTGGTGCCACCTTGGACCGCAACGGACTTCGCCCAGGTCGCTACTTGGTGACGGATGATGGTCTCGTTGTTCTCGCGAGCGAGATCGGCGTCTTCGACGTCGAGCCGACGAAGGTTGTTCGTAAGGGCCGTTTGCGCCCCGGCAAAATGTTCCTTGTCGACACCGCCGCTGGTCGTCTGATCGAAGACGACGAGATCAAGGCAGAACTCGCTGCGTCGCAGCCGTGGGCCGAGTGGCTCGAGAGCGGTCGAATCGCTTTGGAAGAGCTTCCTGAGCGTGAGCACATCGTGCACACCCCCGCGTCGGTCACTCGTCGTCAGCGCACGTTCGGTTACACCGAGGAAGAAGTGCGCATCCTCATCGAGCCCATGTCGCGACTGGGCGCCGAGCCGTTGGGCGCCATGGGATCGGATACTCCGATTGCTGTGCTCTCACAGCGGCCGCGGCTGCTCTTCGACTACTTCACGCAGCAGTTCGCGCAAGTGACGAATCCGCCGCTCGACTCGATTCGAGAAGCCGTCGTTACATCGATGGCGCTGGGCATTGGTCCGCAGCGCAACCTGCTGAACGCCACGCCGGAGCACGCCAAGCAAGTCGCGCTGCCATTCCCCGTAATCGACAACGACGAACTCGCCAAGATTCAACACATCGAACCGCACCCGGGAAGTCGCCTTTCGACGACGATCAAGGGGCTGTACCGCGTTGATGCTGGCCCGTCGGCGATGGAATCCCGTCTGGCTGAGATGTGCGCCGAAGCGGACGCTGCGATCGCCGCTGGTGCCGAGTTCATTGTTCTCTCGGACCGTGACTCGAACAAGGACCTCGCTCCGATTCCGTCATTGCTCATGCTCGCGACCGTGCACCACCACCTCATCCGCCAGCAGGAGCGTATGAAGGTCGGAATGATCGTCGAGGCTGGTGACGTGCGTGAGGTTCACCACGTCGCGCTTCTCGTCGGCTACGGCGCTTCCGCGATAAACCCGTACCTCGCAATGGAGTCTGCGGAAGAACTCGTCCGCAACGGCACCATTACGGGACTCACGCCTGAAAAGGCCGTTCGCAACCTCATCACGGCGCTCGGTAAGGGCGTGTTGAAGATCATGTCCAAGATGGGCATCTCCGTAGTGAGCTCCTATGCTGGCGCCCAGGCTTTTGAAGCTGTCGGTCTTTCGCAGGCCTTCGTCGACCAGTACTTCACTGGCACTAAGAGCATCCTCGGTGGTATCGGGCTCGATGTCATTGCTCGCGAAAATGCTGAGCGTCACATTGCTGCGTACCCCGAGGATCGTGCGCCGACGGTCCACGAGCGCCTCAACACGGGCGGCGAGTACCAGTGGCGTCGTGAAGGACCACCGCATCTCTTCAACCCTGAGACTGTATTCAAGCTGCAGCACGCTACGCGTAACCGCCGCTATGACATCTTCCGGGAGTACACCTCGAAGGTAGATGAGCAGGCGGAGAACCTGATGACTCTGCGCGGCCTCTTTAAGTTCAAGAAGGATGAGCGAACGCCCATCGCGATTGACGAGGTTGAGCCAGTGTCCAGCATCGTCAAGCGTTTCAGCACCGGTGCGATGAGTTACGGCTCGATCAGCAAGGAAGCTCACGAGACGCTGGCTATTGCGATGAACCAGCTCGGCGCGCGGTCCAACACGGGTGAGGGCGGTGAAGATGTCGACCGCCTTCTCGACCCGACACGTCGCAGTGCCATCAAGCAGGTGGCCTCAGGCCGTTTCGGCGTCACGAGCATGTATTTGACGCACGCTGACGACATCCAAATCAAGATGGCTCAGGGCGCAAAGCCGGGCGAAGGCGGGCAGCTGCCCGCAGGCAAGGTTTACCCCTGGATCGCTCGAACGCGCCATGGCACTCCCGGCGTCGGTCTAATTTCGCCGCCACCCCACCACGACATTTACTCGATTGAAGACCTCAAACAGCTGATCTTCGACCTCAAGCGCTCGAATCCCTCGGCGCGTGTTCACGTGAAGCTCGTGAGCCAGAAGGGCATTGGCGCGGTCGCTGCCGGTGTCACGAAGGCCAAGGCGGACGTCGTGCTCGTCTCCGGCCACGATGGCGGTACCGGTGCGAGTCCGTTGAACTCGCTCAAGCATGCGGGCACCCCGTGGGAAATCGGCTTGGCTGAGACCCAGCAGACACTCATGCTCAACGGCATGCGCGACCGCGTCGTGGTTCAGGTAGACGGTCAGATGAAGACTGGTCGCGATGTCATCATCGGCGCCCTGCTTGGCGCTGAAGAGTATGGCTTCGCTACGGCTCCTCTTGTCGTCTCGGGGTGCATTCTGATGCGCGTCTGTCACCTCGACACGTGCCCCGTTGGTGTCGCTACTCAGAATCCTGAGTTGCGGGAACGCTTCACCGGTAAGCCCGAATTCGTGGTCAACTTCTTCGAGTTCTTGGCTCAGGAAGTTCGCGAGTACCTTGCTGAGCTGGGTTTCCGCACGCTAGAAGAAGCAATCGGGCGAAGCGAGCTTCTCGATGTCAACCGTGCGGTTTCGCATTGGAAGACAGACGGCCTCGATTTGTCGCCGGTGTTCGACGGTCCTGAGTTCAGCGACTCGGAACCCCGCACCCATGCGGTTGAGCAGGATCACGAACTCGCCGAGCACTTCGACCAGCAGCTCATTCAATTGAGTCAAGCGGCCTTAGAAAATAAAGAGTCTGTTGAAATCGATCTGCACGTTCGTAACACTGACCGTGCCGTCGGAACAATGCTTGGTCACGAAGTAACGCGCCGTCATGGCGAACACGGGTTGCCCACAGACACGATCTCAATCACGCTGCACGGTTCGGCAGGACAGTCGTTGGCCGCGTTCGTTCCCGCGGGGATATCGATCAAGCTCTACGGCGACAGCAATGACTATGTCGGTAAGGGACTGTCGGGCGGATCGGTTGTCGTGCGTCCTGACCTCACCAGCGTCTTCGCTGCGGAGAAGAACGTGATCGCCGGAAACGTGATCGGCTACGGCGCGACCAGCGGAAGCATCTTCATCCGCGGCAAGGTCGGTGAGCGTTTCATGGTGCGAAACTCGGGTGCTACCGCAGTAGCTGAAGGAGTGGGTGACCACGCGCTCGAATACATGACAGGTGGCCTGGTCCTGATTCTGGGCGCCACCGGGCGCAACCTCGGAGCTGGAATGTCGGGCGGAACCGCCTACATTCACCAGCTCCGCGAAGAGCGCGTCAATGGTGACTCCCTGAGTTCGGGGGAGTTGATATTGAGCGGCCTTGGTGGCGCGGATATCGAAATCGTCAAGGATCTCCTCGAACGTCATCTCGAAGAGACCGGGTCAGTAGTTGCCGAAGGCATGCTGGCCGATATGGATGCCACGGCAGCCCAGTTCACGAAGGTTACGCCTCGTGATTACGCGGCCGTCATCCAGACTCGAGAGACTGCATTAGCTGAGGGACTCGACCCCGACGGGGACGTTACCTGGGCACGAATTAGGGAGGTTACCGGTGGCTGATCCCAAAGGTTTCCTGAAGGTCCAAGAGCGCGAGCTTCCGAAGCGGCGCCCCGTCAGTCTTCGACTGATGGATTATAAAGAGGTTTATGAGCAGCAAGAGTCGGGCCAGTTGGCTCGGCAAGCTGGCCGCTGTATGGACTGTGGAGTTCCGTTCTGTCATCAGGGATGCCCCCTCGGCAACCTAATCCCGGAGTGGAACGACTTGATGCGCCGCGGCGAAAGCGCCGAAGCGATCGAGCGCCTCCACGCGACTAACAACTTTCCGGAGTTCACGGGGCGTTTATGCCCGGCGCCCTGTGAAAGCTCCTGCGTACTGGGAATCAACCAGCCGGCGGTCACGATCAAGCAAATTGAAGTGTCGATCATTGATCAGGCCTTTGCCGATGGCAACGTCACGCCCCATCCTCCCGGACGATTGACCGGTAAGACTGTCGCCGTGGTCGGTTCCGGTCCCGCGGGCCTCGCTGCCGCTCAACAGCTCACTCGCGCCGGCCACACGGTTGCTGTCTTCGAACGTGAAGACCGCATCGGCGGACTGCTGCGCTACGGCATCCCAGACTTCAAAATGGAAAAGCGCCACATCGAGTCGCGCCTCGCCCAAATGCAGGCTGAGGGCACACGTTTCCGCGCCGGCGTCACTATCGGTGTCGATATCTCATGGAATGACCTTCGGTCACGCTATGACGCTGTCGTCGTCGCCACGGGAGCTACCGCACCCCGCGACTTGCCGATTCCCGGTCGCGATGCGCTCGGCGTTCACTTCGCCATGGAGTACCTTGTGCAATCCAACCGCGCTGTCGCAGGCGACTCTGTCAGCGAGCAGGTCACGGCTGAGGGCAAGCATGTCGTTGTTCTCGGTGGTGGAGATACCGGTGCTGACTGCATCGGTACCGCTCACCGTCAGGGCGCACTGTCGGTTACCAACCTCGCCATCGGCGTTCAGCCGCCGAGCGAACGGCCTGAGCACCAGCCCTGGCCACTCACTCCCACGCTGTTCGAGGTCTCCAGCGCTCACGAAGAGGGCGGCGAGCGTCAGTACCTAGCCTCAACTGTCGAGTTCCTGACCAACTCGGTCGGCGAAGTGCGGGCTATCCGCGTCGCGGAGACTGAGTTTGTTGATGGTCGTCGTGTTCCCAAGGCAGGTTCCGAGCGCGAGATCCCCGCCGATCTCGTTCTTCTCGCACTTGGGTTCACTGGTCCAGAAACGGACACCCTCGATAAGCAGCTTCCGCTCGAGGCAGATGCTCGCGGCAACCTCACGCGCGACGAAAACTACGAAAGCGGCACCCCCGGCGTGTACGTCGTCGGAGACGCCGGTCGTGGCCAGTCGCTCATTGTCTGGGCAATCGCAGAAGGTAGGGCTGCGGCATCCGCGGTTGATCGCTACCTTGAGGGGGAGACGCAATTGCCGTTCCCCGTTCGCCCGGACGATCGCGGCATGACGCTTTAATATTTCCACCACCACCACTACCACCACCACAACCCGTCAAAGGAAGATATGAGACGCGCTAAAATCGTCGCGACGCTCGGCCCGGCTACGTCGAGCTACGAGAACATCAGGGCAATCATCGATGCAGGTGTCGATGTTGCTCGTATGAACCTCAGCCATGGAAGCTACGCCGTCCACGAAGAGGTGTACGCGAACGTGCGTCGCGCCGCTCAGGATGCCGGCAAGCCGGTAGCGGTGATGGTCGACCTGCAAGGTCCCAAGATTCGCCTCGGTAAGTTCGAAGATGGTCCGTATGACCTCGCGGTTGGCGACATCTTCAAAATCACGATCGAAGACATCGTAGGGAACCGCGAGATTTGCGGCACCACCTTCAAGGGATTGCCGCAAGACGTTGCTGCCGGCGACTTCTTGCTCATCGATGATGGCAAGGTTAAAGTCAAGGTCGTTTCCGCGACTGACACCGTCGTCACGACCGAAGTTGTGGTCGCTGGCGCCGTGTCGAATAACAAGGGAATCAACCTTCCCGGGGTCGCCGTCAACGTTCCCGCTCTTTCTGAAAAGGATGAAGACGATCTCCGTTGGGGCCTGAAACTTGGCGCCGATCTGATCGCCCTCTCGTTCGTTCGTAACGCCGAGGACATCGTTCGCGTCCACGAAATTATGGATGAAGAGGGTCGTCGCGTTCCTGTTATCGCGAAGATCGAGAAGCCCCAGGCTGTCGATCACCTCGAAGCGATCATCGATGCGTTCGACGCGATCATGGTTGCTCGTGGTGACCTCGGCGTGGAACTTCCCCTTGAGGCTGTGCCGATCGTGCAGAAGCGCACTGTCGAGCTCGCTCGTCGCATGGCGAAGCCAGTGATCGTCGCGACTCAGATGCTTGAGTCCATGATTTCAAGCCCCGTGCCGACCCGCGCCGAGACCTCTGACGTCGCCAACGCCATTCTCGATGGTGCTGACGCTGTCATGCTCAGCGGAGAGACCAGCGTAGGGGAGTACCCCGTCATCACCGTGCAGACCATGGCGAAGATCGTGGAGTCGACCGAAGAGCACGGACTCGACCGCATTGCTGAACTCGGCACTAAGCCGAAGACACAGGGCGGGGCGATTACTCTCGCCGCTGCAGAGGTCGCTGCGTTCGTTGAAGCGAAGTTTGTGTGTGTCTTCACCGAGACAGGTGACTCTGCTCGTCGCATGTCCCGTTTGCGCTTCCGCATTCCAATGAAAGCGTTCACGCCTAGCCCAGAGATTCAACGTCGCATGTCGCTGATTTGGGGTATCGAGTCCTTCATCGTTGACCGAGTCACTCACACTGATGAAATGTATCGCCAGGTCGACGAAATGCTTCTCGGCGAGAAGCTCGCCGAAGTAGGCGACAAGGTCGTAGTGATTTCAGGATCCCCTCCCGGAATCTCAGGCTCCACCAACGACTTGCGCGTTCACGTTATCGGCGACGCCGTCAACGCAAAGGCACCAGCTTGGGCCACAAAGTAGCGCCAGCAGGCTACTAACGGCCAAACAGCGGCACGAACTTTCGAGTTCGTGCCGCTGTAGTCGTTAACGAAAAAACCGGGAGCAGATCCGCTCCCGGTTTCCCGTCTGTCGTTGTGCCGAATGTGGGACTCGAACCCACACGTCCTTTCGAACAAAGCATTTTGAGTGCTCCGCGTCTACCATTCCGCCAATTCGGCTGACTACAACGCTGAATAGAATACCGTAGGCTGGGATGTGTGACTGACCAAAACACCAATCAAACTGCTCCTCGCCGCGTTGTCGTAGCCGAAGATGAGTCGCTCATCCGTATGGATATTGTCGAAATCCTGCGGGATGCCGGCTACGAGGTGGTCGGAGAAGCGGGTGATGGCGAAACCGCTGTTGCTCTCGCCACAGAGCTGCGCCCCGATCTGGTCATCATGGATGTCAAGATGCCTCAGTTGGATGGAATCTCCGCTGCTGAGCGCCTGAGCGCCAACCACATCGCCCCCGTAGTGCTTCTCACTGCATTCAGCCAGAAGGAGCTTGTAGAGCGAGCGTCTGAGGCCGGGGCCCTGGCCTATGTCGTCAAGCCCTTCACGCCGAACGACTTGCTGCCGGCGATCGAGATTGCCCTCAGCCGTTATGCCCAGATCATTACGCTGGAGGCCGAGGTCAGCGACCTCGTGGAGCGCTTCGAGACGCGCAAGCTCGTCGACCGCGCAAAGGGACTTCTCAACGAGAAGATGGGGCTCAGCGAACCCGACGCTTTCCGTTGGATTCAAAAGGCCTCAATGGATCGTCGCCTGACGATGCATGACGTCTCGCAGGCGATCATCGACCAACTGAGCGCGAAGAAGTAGATACACCACCACAAACCCGGTCCGCCTCGTCTCTACGAGGTGAACCGGGTTGTCGTGTTTAACGGGGTGCGACACGCCCGCCACTACGTCGTGGGGCGATCTTTCAGGATGTTTGTAATCCGGATCGTCGAGAGCCGACGCTCCTGCTCGTCACGCACCACGATCTCGTGAGTGGCCAGAGTGCGGCCGAGAGCGAGAGCGGTGCAGGTCGCCGTCACGATCCCGGAGCGCACTGAGCGGCTGTGGGTCGCGTTGATCTCGATGCCCATCGCGATACGACCGGGGCCAGCATGAATCGCCGAGGAAATGGAGCCCAGGGACTCTCCAAGTACGACGTGGGCTCCGCCATGGAGGATTCCAATGACTTGCGTGTTCCCGTCGACGGGCATCGTCGCTACGGAACGCTCTGCTCCTAGTTCGAGAAATTCGATGCCCATTTTGCGGGTGAGTGATCCGCCGCCAGACTCGACGAGGCGAGCGATGAGTTCGGGATCTAGGTTCTCGGGGTACTTCACAGAGGGTGTCCTTCGTGTTGGGTCGTTTCCGCTGTCGGCAGCCCCGGCTAGGCTGGCTGCGTGTCGGATTCCCAAAAGCCTACTCTTATGATCATTGACGGCCACTCGTTGGCCTTCCGAGCCTTTTATGCGCTCCCTGTCGACAGTTTTCAGAATCGCGATGGGCAGCACACCAATGCCATTCACGGTTTCTTGTCGATGCTGATTTCTCTTCTTCAGAACGAGAAACCCACGCATTTAGCGGTCGCATTCGATATCTCGCGGTACTCCTTTCGTACTCGGGAGTATCCGGAGTACAAGGGCACTCGTGGCGAGACGCCCGTTGAGTTTGTCGGTCAAATTCCGCTTCTCGAAGAAGCGCTCAAGGCTATGGGCATCCAGACCCTGAGTAAAGAAGACTTCGAAGCCGATGACATTCTTGCCACGCTGGCGAACGAAGGCTCCGAGAACGGCTATCGCGTACTCGTCGTCTCGGGCGATCGCGATGCCATTCAGATGGTGAACGACAATGTCACGCTTCTGTATCCCAACGCGCGAGGCGTTTCTGAGCTCAAGCGCTACGACCGCGATGCTGTCTTCGAACGGTACGGCGTCGAACCTGCCCAGTATCCGGATGTCGCGGCTCTCGTCGGTGAGACCAGTGACAATCTCATCGGTATCGACAAGGTCGGCGAAAAGACTGCCGTCAAGTGGATCAATCTGTACGGATCTCTCGATGAGGTGTTGGCCAACGCCGAGCAGATCAAGGGCGTAGTGGGTCAGAACCTGCGCGACCAAATGGATCGCGCGGTACGTAATCGCAAGCTCAATCACTTGCTCACCACGGTCGAACTGCCGGTGAAGGTTGATGACCTTGATCGCCGCCCCATCGATGAGGCTGCCGTGCGCGAAGTGTTCGATCGTTTGCAGTTCAAGACCCTGTTGCAGCGGGTCATGAAGATTTCTGGTGCCGAACGCGGCGACGACTCGACTGTGGCCACTGCATCCGAGGCCGCTGACAATGCGGCGGCTATTCCCGCCGTGCGCACGATGGTTGACGAAGAGTTGGCTAAGTGGATTGCCACGAATAGTAAAGACAACACCGCGCCACTCGGGCTCACCGTCACGAGCGTCGACGGAGTTGTCACCGGGCTTGGCCTCGCGACAGCCGTTGAAACCGCCTTCGTTCCTTGGGCTGCCGATCGCCCCGATTACGACGCGCTCACCAGCTGGCTCGCGAGCGACGCCCCCAAGGTCATGCACTCGGCCAAGGCTCAGATTAAAATTGCGGCGAACTCCGGTCTCGAAATCGCGGGTGTCGCCTTTGACACGATGCTGGCGGCGTGGGTTCTCAAGCCAAGCGGTAAGCCGGAAGAGCTCGAAGCGCAGGTCTACAGCTACCTCGGCGAAACCATTGAGCAGGGCGATCCGAACCAACTGGTCCCGGAGACTGAAGAGCTGAGCCCAGCGACAAAGTCCTGGTACGTCGTGCGACTCGCGGAGTACCTCGCCGGGCGGCTCGATGAGGGATCACTTGCGGTCCTTACCGACATCGAAATGCCTTTGGTGCCCGTCTTCGCTCAGATGGAACGCACAGGCATCGCCGTCAACCGCCAGCTGCTCTCAGACCTCAGTTCATCGCTCAGCACGACTGCGGCTGACGTAGCGCGCAATGCATTCGAGGTTATCGGCCGGGAGATCAATCTAGGCAGCCCGAAGCAACTTCAAGAAGTGCTATTCACACAGCTTGAAATGCCGAAGACCCGTGCTAATAAAACAGGCTTCTCGACGGATGCCGCGAGCCTCGCCGACCTCCAAGAGCAAGCACCCCACCCTTTCCTCGACCTTTTACTCCAGCATCGCGACGCCACGAAGCTCGTGCAGATCATCACTGGCATTGAGAAGGCGATTGATGATTCCGGTCGTGTCCACACGACGTACGAGCAGGCCGGATCGAGTACGGGGCGCATTGCCTCGAACGATCCAAACCTTCAGAACGTTCCGGTGAAAACGGCGACCGGCCGTCAGATTCGTGCCGCGTTTGAGGCAGGCGAAGGGTTCGACACCCTCCTCACCGCGGACTACTCGCAAATTGAGATGCGCATCATGGCGCACCTTTCGGGCGACGAAGGACTGATCGAAGCCTTCAATGACGGTGAAGACCTTCACCGTTTCGTCGGCTCGCGCATTTTCGGCGTGGAGCCGGCCGACGTCACCGCGGAAATGCGCACCAAGGTCAAGGCGATGTCTTACGGCCTTGCGTACGGCTTGAGCGCTTTCGGGCTCAGCAAGCAGCTTCGCATCGAGACGAGCGAAGCAAAGGCGCTGATGACGGACTACTTTGCACGCTTCGGTGCCGTGCGCGACTATCTGCGCAATGTTGTCGAGCAGGCTCGAGTCGACGGGTACACCACGACAATTTTCGGTCGTCGGCGCCCGTTCGGAGATCTCAACTCAAAGAACCGTGTCCTGCGCGATAATGCCGAGCGTCAAGCGTTGAACTCACCGATCCAAGGCTCGGCCGCCGACATCCTTAAACGGGCAATGCTGCAGATCGACGCCGATATTCGCGAAGAAGGCCTCAAGTCGCGCATGCTCCTGCAAGTCCACGATGAACTGGTGTTTGAAATTGCTGGGGGAGAGCTCGAGCGCATGACTACACTCGTTCATGAGCGAATGTCAGGGGCGGCGTCTCTGTCGGTCCCGCTCGATGTGCAGATCGGCACCGGACACAACTGGGACGCTGCTGCGCATTAGGTACCACTCAGCGTTCACCACAGAGAAGTAATGCGCGAGCGCCCCACAAAGGAGTACATGTGACCAGCAAGACAGTAACTATCGGTTCGAAAGTGGGGCTGCACGCTCGTCCCGCGTCAGTTTTCGCGCAGGCCGTCGCTGAGTGTGGCGTTGCGGTCATGCTGACGGATGCTGAAGGCAAGACGGTAAACGCTGCCAGCATCCTCAGCGTACTTTCGATGGGGATTGGGTACGGAGATCGCGTTACCCTCAGCTCCGACGACGAGAACGCCCCTCAAGCGCTGGCATCTCTTGCTCAACTTCTCGCAAGCGAACTAGACGACGAAAAGCCCACAGCGGCACTTTGAAGGAGCCCGACAACGATGTCAGACACGAACGCATCACCCGCAGTTGCAGAGCCCTCGCCTCGCGAGTCCACCCCTATCGACGCGATTGCCGAGAAATGGGTGGAGAAGCTGGTGGAGTTGAACCCCGCGATCGGGACCTATATCGGTTCACCCGGACAGCACTCGGGGTACGCCGACTACTCGCCCGGGGGGCACGCGAGGGTTGTTGCTGCCACTCGCGAAGTTCTGGCGCAACTCGAAGCCGCACCGATCGTCGATGACGTCGACGTGGTGACCAGAGCGGAAATGGTGTCGACTCTCACACTCGATCTTGAGTCCGACACCGCTGAGCTGTGGAAACGCGACCTCAACAACCTCGCTAGCCCCGCTCAAGACATTCGCGGCGTGCTTGACCTGATGCCTACCGCGACTGAAGCGGACTGGTCTGTCATCGCCGATCGCCTCCACAACATCCCTGAAGCGATCGATGGCTACATCGCCACCCTTCGTCACGGCATCGAAGGCTCAGTCGTTCCCGCGCAGCGTCAGGTCGCTGAAGTGATTGCCCAAGCTCGCCAGATCTCCACTCCTGGCGGATTCTTCGATTCCTTCATCGCCCAGTCTGAGCTGGTTGGAGGCGGTCGTAGTCTCGGCTCCGCATTGTCGGCTGGTGCGGCGGCTGCAGCCTCGAGCTACCAGAAGCTTGAGCACTTTTTGGTGGAGGAACTGGCCCCGAACGCCACGACGCAGGATGCTTTCGGTCGCGACTTGTACGCGTTGCAGTCGCAATCGTTCCTCGGTGCAAAGATCGACCTCGACGAGACCTACGAGTGGGGCATCGAAGAGCTTGCGCGCATGACTGCCGAGCAGCAAGAGATCGCTCACGAGATCAAGCCAGGCGCTTCGATTGCTGAAGCGATTGAGATCCTCGATGCTGATCCCTCCCGAACACTTCATGGAACGGAAGCGCTCCAGCAGTGGATGCAGAAGCTCAGCGATGAGGCGATCGAAGCGCTGGCCGGCACTCACTTCGACATCGCCGAGCCGATGCGCGCTCTGGAATGCATGATTGCCCCGACGCACGACGGAATCATCTACTACACGGGTCCGAGCGATGACTTTTCACGCCCCGGCCGCATGTGGTGGTCCGTTCCCGAATCAGTGACCGAGTTCACCACGTGGCGGGAGGCAACGACCGTCTACCACGAGGGCGTACCCGGTCATCATCTGCAGATCGCGCAGGCTGTCTACAACCGCGATCAGCTCAACACCTATCGACGACAGCTGGCCGGGTCTTCTGGACACGCTGAGGGCTGGGCGCTCTACGCCGAGCGACTCATGAGTGATCTAGGGTTCCTCGATGACCCTGCGAACCGTCTTGGCATGCTGGATGGCCAGCGCATGCGGGCAGCTCGGGTCGTTCTCGACATCGGTGTGCACCTCGGCAAGCCCAAGCTCACGGGTTCTGGCGTCTGGGATTGGGAATATGCCCTAGATTTCATGACCAACAATGTGACCATGGACCAAGCGAGCGTGCGCTTTGAAGTGAACCGTTACTTCGGATGGCCTGGACAGGCGCCGTCATACAAAGTTGGTCAGCGAATTTGGGAACAATTGCGCGACGAGTGTCGGGAACACGAGGGCGCCGGCTTCGATCTCAAAGAATTCCACCGTCGCGCTCTCAACGTCGGCGGAGTCGGTCTCGACACCCTCCGCACCGCCCTTTTGGCGCCATACTCCGCGTCCTAGGTCAGCGCGCGTGACTCGCGGCGGGCCACTTATGCCCGCTGCGAGCGAAGTTCACGTGAAATCCCCGAAATACCGCCGCTCAACGGTTGGTTTTGTGCGCGGCTAAGCGCTAGGCTGGAGTGTCGCAATTGCGACTTCTTATTCGCCTGCCTTCGGCGATCCATTTGATTCATTTCGTCGGCGGCCCAATTATGCGCTTCTCGAAGCGTGACCCATACCGGAGCAACTACTACATGACAAACGCAACGACCGACAAGGCACCCAAGCAGGTCGCCATCAATGACATTGGATCTGCTGAAGATTTCCTCGCCGCGGTCGAAAAGACGCTGAAGTTCTTCAACGATGGTGACCTTATCGAAGGTACCGTCGTCAAGATCGACCGTGACGAGGTTCTCCTCGACGTCGGTTACAAGACTGAGGGTGTCATTCCCTCACGTGAACTTTCCATCAAGCACGACGTTGACCCCACTGAGGTCGTCAACGTTGGTGACACCGTTGAGGCCCTCGTTCTTCAGAAGGAAGACAAAGAAGGCCGCCTCATCCTCTCCAAGAAGCGCGCACAGTACGAGCGTGCTTGGGGCGACGTCGAGAAGATCAAGGAATCGGATGGCGTTGTCACCGGTTCGGTCATCGAGGTTGTCAAGGGTGGACTCATCGTTGACATCGGACTTCGTGGATTCCTCCCGGCATCGCTCATCGAGCTGCGCCGTGTTCGTGACCTCACGCCGTACCTCGGCCAAGAGATCGAAGCCAAGATCCTCGAGCTCGACAAGAACCGCAACAACGTTGTTCTGTCGCGCCGCGCACTCCTCGAAGAGACGCAGTCGGCTAGCCGCACTTCGTTCCTCAACAACCTCGCCAAGGGCCAGGTTCGCAAGGGTGTCGTTTCGTCGATCGTCAACTTCGGTGCATTCGTTGACCTCGGCGGCGTAGACGGACTCGTCCACGTTTCTGAGCTCTCGTGGAAGCACATCGAGCACGCTTCAGAAGTTGTTGAAGTTGGCCAAGAAGTTACGGTTGAAATCCTCGAGGTTGACCTCGAGCGCGAGCGCGTGTCGCTGTCGCTCAAGGCAACGCAGGAAGACCCGTGGCAGGTATTCGCCCGTACCCACGCAATCGGACAGGTTGCTCCCGGTAAGGTCACCAAGCTCGTTCCGTTCGGTGCGTTCGTTCGCGTCGCAGACGGCATCGAGGGCCTCGTGCACATCTCCGAGCTTTCGGGTAAGCACGTTGAACTCGCCGAGCAGGTTGTGTCGGTTGGCGACGAAGTATTCGTCAAGGTCATCGACATCGACCTCGAGCGTCGCCGCATCTCGTTGAGCCTCAAGCAGGCCAACGAAGGCGTTGACCCCGAGGGTACCGAGTTCGACCCCGCTCTCTACGGAATGCTCACGGAGTACGACGACCAGGGTAACTACAAGTACCCGGATGGCTTCGACCCCGAGACCAACGAGTGGAAAGACGGCTTCGAGTCGCAGCGCGAGAAGTGGGAGCAGGATTACGCTGCTGCCCAGGGTCGCTGGGAACAGCACAAGAAGCAGGTTGCCGCCGCAGCGATTCAGGAAGAATCGATCAGCAGTGCACCCGCCGGAGCATCGTCGTTCTCGAACGACGACGCTGCATCGAGTGCAGGCGCGGGAACGCTCGCAGACGACGAGACTCTCGCCGCTCTTCGCGAGAAGCTCTCGAGCAACAACTAGTAGCACCTAGCTGAACGTTGTGGCCAGTCTCCTTCGGGAGGCTGGCCACAGTCAGTTAAAGGTCAGCGTTCGTCAGCGAGAGGTCAGCGATCGTGCCGCTACTGGCGAAGATGTTGCGCACGACGTGCGCGTCGCACTCGCACGAAGAGCAAAGCTACGAGCGCCACTAGTGCGATCGTGCCGAGCACAGGAACGATAAGCGCGAGCAGACTCAGCACAACGCTGCTCACGTCTTCCAGCGTGCTGACAACCGGCGCCGCCACCCCCGCCGTTGCAGCATTGAGGACCGGCCGTGCGGCCATCTTCGTGGCATGGGTGCCGAGTGCGAGAACGATTCCGATAGCGACCGGCACCCAGGCGTTCGATGAGAAGAATGACGCGGGGTCGGTGACCACTGCCGTTTCGGAGGCGGCGCCCGTGCCGAATGCGATGCCGCCGGCTGCGGGTCGAACTAGGGTCTGGATCCAGTCATTGATGGAATCGACCATGGGCACTTTGTCGGCAACCACTTCGATGATTAGCAGCACGATAAGGATTGCGATGACCCATGGATTCTCGAGCCACGCCCACGCTGCGGGCAACGCCACGAAGTCGAGGGTCTGACCCGCAATTCCGAGCACGAGCAGGGGGATGTAGGCGTTGAGGCCAGCCGCTACAGCGAGTCCGCTGCCGGTGAGAACTTCGAGCATCCGCAGATCCTTTCGACTCGCTGAGGTTAGCATTAGGGCATGCATTTGATCGCGCTTACGGGAGGCATCGCCTCGGGAAAATCGACGGTAGCGGCATGTTGGCACAAGCACGGTGCTGTCATCGTGGATGCGGATCTCTTGGCTCGGCAAGTCGTGGAGCCAGGCTCGCCAGCACTCGATGCCATTGCACAGCGCTTCGGCCAGAAAGTGCTGCAGGACGACGGCTCTCTTGACCGGAAAATTTTGGGCGAACAAATTTTTAGCGATGCCGCGGCGCGTGAAGCCCTGAATGCCATCACTCATCCTGCAATTGGGGCGCTCGCGCAACAGCGATTCGACGATGCCGAGGCCCACGACCCAAATGTTCTCGTTGTGTACGACATTCCTCTCCTAGTGGAATCCGGTCAGTCTCTTTCACGATTTGCAGCAGTCGTGACTGTCGAGGCCGATGATGAACATCGAGTGCAGCGGCTCATGGAACACCGCGGAATGCGTCGTGACGAGGCGGAACGTCGTGTCGCATCGCAAGCTACCGGCGAGCAGCGCCGGGCAGTGGCTGACTTCGTCATCGACTCCGGGGATGAATTAGAGGACACGGTTTCCCGTGCGGATGAAGTCTGGCGTCAGCTGAGCCACACGCTGCAGCGTTCGCGCTAAGCGTTCGCGTAACGCCCGATCTTCAGGCTCGTTGTCAGTGCTCTTGTTTACACTTGGGGGATGCAACCAACTCGATCTGTGCGTCCTTTTGAGGTAATCAGCGAGTACTCGCCGTCGGGTGATCAGCCGCAAGCAATCAAAGAGCTGGCGCAGCGAATCAACGCTGGTGAGACCGATATCGTTCTGCTGGGTGCCACGGGTACCGGTAAGTCTGCGACGACTGCATGGTTGATCGAGCAGGTGCAGCGTCCGACGCTCATCATGTCGCACAACAAGACGCTCGCGGCTCAGCTCGCTAACGAGTTCCGTGATTTGATGCCCAACAACGCTGTCGAGTACTTCGTGTCCTATTACGACTACTACCAGCCTGAGGCTTACATTCCTCAGACAGATACGTTCATCGAGAAAGACTCCTCGGTCAATGCTGAGGTTGAGCGTCTTCGTCACTCCACCACAAACTCGCTACTGAGCCGTCGCGACACCGTCGTCGTTTCCACGGTATCGAGCATCTATGGATTGGGCGCCGCGGAGTCCTACTTGGAAGCGATGATCGCGCTTCAAGTAGGTATGCGGATCGATCGTGAGACCTTGATTCGTAAGTTCGTAGGAATGCAGTATCAGCGCAACGATTATGACTTCTCGCGAGGTAATTTCCGCGTGCGCGGTGACACGATCGAGATTATTCCAGTGTACGAAGAGCTCGCGATCCGCATTGAAATGTTCGGCGATGAGATTGAAGCGCTGTACTCACTTCACCCGTTGACGGGCGAGATCGTGAAGAAAATGGACTCGGTGTCTGTTTTCCCCGGCACTCACTATTCGGCTAGCCCAGAGACAATCAAAACGGCAATCGTGTCGATTCAAGAGGAGTTAGCCGAGCGCCTCGCTGTTCTCGAACGCCAGGGAAAGCTTCTTGAAGCGCAGCGGCTTCGTATGCGCACTACCTTTGA
The DNA here is from genome assembly GCF_004118935.1 of Salinibacterium sp. UTAS2018. Lineage (NCBI taxonomy): Bacteria > Bacillati > Actinomycetota > Actinomycetes > Micrococcales > Microbacteriaceae > Salinibacterium > Salinibacterium sp. UTAS2018. The sequence continues at coordinate 576,020 of NZ_CP035375.1, read as the reverse complement.
CATCGAAATGATGGAGCAGATCGGCTTCTGTAACGGCATCGAGAACTACTCGCTACACATGGACGGCCGCCAACCGGGGGAGCCGCCAAGCTGTTTGCTCGACTATTTCCCCGATGACTTCCTGGTTGTGCTCGATGAATCGCACGTCACGGTGCCGCAGATCGGCGCAATGTACGAGGGAGACGCATCTCGCAAGCGAACGCTTGTTGAGCATGGCTTCCGCCTCCCGAGCGCTCTCGACAATCGACCGCTCAAGTGGGAGGAGTTCCTCGACAGGGTCGGTCAGAAGGTATATCTTTCGGCAACGCCGGGTAAGTACGAACTCGGCATCACCGACTCCATCGTTGAGCAAGTCATTCGCCCCACCGGCCTCATCGATCCGCAGATCGTCGTGAAGCCCTCCAAGGGGCAGATCGACGACCTTCTCGAGCAGATCACTGACCGGGTTGAAAAGCACGAACGTGTCCTTGTGACGACGCTCACCAAGAAGATGGCTGAAGAGCTCACCGAATTCCTTTCGGAGAACGGCGTACGTGTGCGCTATCTGCATTCGGATGTCGATACGCTGCGGCGCGTTGAGCTGCTCACCGAACTCCGTCAAGGGGTCTACGACGTTCTCGTCGGCATCAACCTTCTTCGAGAAGGTCTCGACTTGCCCGAGGTCTCGCTGGTAGCGATCCTCGATGCCGACAAAGAAGGCTTCTTGCGTTCGTCGACGTCGCTCATCCAAACCATCGGACGCGCGGCACGTAACGTTTCAGGCGAAGTGCACATGTATGCCGACGTCGTTACCCGATCCATGGCTTTCGCGATCGAGGAAACCGATCGTCGTCGTGAGAAGCAGGTTGCGTACAACACCGAGCACGGAATCGAGCCTCAGCCACTGCGCAAAAAGATCGCAGACATCACTGATGCGCTCCTACGCGAAGGAGCAGACACTGCAGAGCTGCTCGCAACCCGAAGCCGAGATGGCAAAAAGCGTGCTCCTACGCCTCATCTCAAGCGCGAGGGAATCGCGGCGGCAGGCGGCAACGATCTTGAGCAAATCATTTCGGATCTCAACGAGCAGATGCTGCAGGCAGCATCTGAACTAAAGTTCGAGCTCGCGGCTCGATTGCGTGATGAAGTTCAAGAGTTGAAGAAGGAATTGCGACAGATGGAGCAAGCCGGCCACCTGAAATAGCTCGCCTCACCCGCTTGATGTGAAACTAATCAGCATCCCGGGGTAGTGACAGATGCAGCGACTCGTGTAGTGCGAGAAGGTCGCGTTCTGAAGCCGAGCAGTCATGAACGAGTGAGCTTGAACGAGCGGCGTTCCTGCGGTTCTCCACAGGTTGCTCCTCGAGCGCTCGGATCGCGCCCTCAATCTGGTTCAGGTCAGGTTCCACGCAGAGCCCACCACCGTCGGCGAAAGTGAGGGACGGGCTGCAAGCGGTGGTTGTAACGACGGGGGTTCCCGCTGCGAGGGACTCCAAAGCAACCGCGTGGCCCTCATGGTTCCCTAACGTCACGACTGCGATATCCGCGGTGGCAAAGACTTCGGCACGCTCAGTAAGCGTGAGGTCATGCGCGCCGAGAAACTGCACAGGAAGCCCGACAGCGCTGCGTTCCAGACGGCCACGCAACGGCCCATCTCCCAGGATCACTAAATGAACGTCTTCGCCCTTTGCTGATCGCCGTTTTACGAGATCTATGGCAAGCGCGGGAAGTCCGGCGAGGGTGAGGGGAGTGGCGCACAGAATCACGAGATCGGCACCGCTGGAATCCCGCAGACTGCTGCTGTGGCGAAGCGGAGAAAAAATCTCCAGATTTACGCCGGCCGGCGCGCGCAAGAACTCGTCGCCTGGAGGGGAGGCGTTCGCCGGTTCTTTGGCGGACCGCTCACTAGGTTCTAGGGGACTGGCTCGTGAGTCGCGGTCGTGGTCGAGAGGTGCGACGCTAACTACGCGATCGTACCCGTCGATATTGTGGAGATGAGCCGCATCGTTGCTCGACGTGTCGATGAGATAGATGGCGGGAACTCTGTGCAACTTCGCCCACGATCCGATCTCGCGGGCGCTGAGCCTGTCGGCGACCTCGATCTGGTCAGGAACGAGCGAGGCGAGAGCGCGGCGAACCGCTTTCGCTATCGGCACAAAACCCCGAGCTAGGGCACGACCGCGGGCTGGAACCGTGATGACGGTGCCGAACTCTGCCCGGGTGACTGACGGCTCTTTGCCCGGCACGATGACCGAAAACTCATGGCCTGCCGCTCGGTAAGCGAGTCCTCGCGAGCGGACCGCACTCGACGGACCGACCGGGGCTGCGGCGAAAAAACTCGTGACGTGCGCAATGTGCATGGTGCCATTATCGCGGGTGCCGTTGGCTCTATAGGGCGAACGTCCAGCCAATGTCAGTGGTCTCCGTAGAATAGATAGAGTGACTACTGCACAGTCGATCCCCAATTCTCACCTCAGCGTCCGTGGCGCTCGGGTTCACAATCTCAAGAACGTTGACCTAGAGATTCCGCGCGATTCTCTTGTCGTATTTACTGGCCTGTCGGGTTCCGGTAAGTCGAGCCTCGCTTTCGACACGATCTTCGCGGAAGGTCAGCGCCGCTACGTCGAATCTCTGTCGGCCTACGCCCGTCAGTTTCTGGGCCAAGTCGATCGACCCGATGTCGACTTCATCGAGGGTCTGAGTCCTGCGGTTTCGATCGATCAGAAGTCGACTAATCGCAATCCTCGCTCTACCGTCGGCACGATTACGGAGATCTACGACTACATGCGTCTGTTGTGGGCGCGCATTGGCGTGCCTCACTGCGCGGTGTGTGGCGAGAAGATCGAACGCCAGTCTGTGCAACAAATCGCCGACCAGCTGATGAAGCTCGAGAGCGGAACTCGTTACCAAGTGGTGAGCCCCGTCGTCTCGCAGAAAAAAGGCGAGTTCGTCGATCTCTTCGCGGAGCTCGCGTCCGGTGGCTACTCACGCGCCATTGTTGACGGCGATGTTGTGCAGCTCAGCGATCCGCCCAAGCTTAAGAAGCAGGTGAAACACGATATTTCAGTCGTGGTCGACCGCTTGGTTGCCAGCGATGACATCCTCACTCGCCTGACTGACTCTCTCGAAACGGCACTTCGGCTCACGGACGGCACCGTTGCCATCAACTTCGTCGACGAGGAGGGAGACGCTGCGTGGCGTTCGTTCTCTGAGAAGCTTTCGTGCCCGAATAACCACCCGATTCAGCTGACGGAGATCGAACCGCGCACGTTTTCGTTCAACGCTCCGTTTGGCGCCTGCCCAGAATGTTCGGGCCTCGGCACTCGCATGTCGATCGATGCTGAACTGCTCGTGGCCGATGACTCTGTCAGCCTCGCCGAAGGCGCAATTCTTCCTTGGGCTCAGTCCGGTAAGGGGCTGTACAACTACTTTGAGAAGCTGCTCGATGGCCTCTCGCGTGATCTTGACTTCTCTCTGGATACCCCGTGGGGCCAGTTACCTGAAGATGTGCGTCAGGCTGTGCTTCGCGGCAACGACTTCAAGGTTTCGGTCAAGTGGAAGAACCGCTACGGCCGTGAGATGAAGTACTCGACGGGCTTCGAAGGCGTTATCCCGTATATCGAACGCAAGTACCTCGAGGCCGAGACTGACGTGCAGCGTCAACGCTATGCCGCTTACCTTCGCGAAATTCCGTGCCCTGTGTGCGACGGAAAGCGGCTCAAGCCTGAGGTCTTGGCCGTAACCGTTGCTGACAACAGCATTTCGGATATCTGTGAGCTCAGCCTGATTGACGCATACGGATTCATGAACGAGCTCGAGCTCTCCGCTCGCGATGCCCGAATTGCCGCTCAGGTGCTGCGCGAAATCCGTCTTCGCCTCGAGTTCCTCGTCGAGGTAGGGCTCAGCTATCTCAACCTCGCGCGTGCTGCGGCAACCCTGAGTGGTGGAGAAGCGCAGCGCATCCGCTTGGCGACCCAGATCGGCTCTGGGCTCACCGGCGTTCTTTATGTTCTCGACGAACCCAGCATTGGCCTTCACCAGCGCGACAATCGTCGGTTGATTGAGACACTGGTGAAACTGAAGAACCTCGGCAACACACTTATCGTCGTCGAGCACGATGAAGATACGATTCGTACCGCCGACTGGGTCGTCGACATCGGTCCGGGAGCGGGGGAGCACGGTGGAGAGGTTGTTCACTCCGGTTCCTACACCGACCTTCTCAAGAACACAGACTCGATCACTGCCGACTATTTGTCCGGACGGAAAGCTATCGAAACGCCGAAGAAACGTCGGCCCGTGGACAAGAGTCGCCAGATCGTCGTCGAAGGCGCCAAGGCTAACAACCTGAAGAACCTCACCGTCAAGTTTCCGCTGGGAACTTTCACGGCGGTCACCGGCGTAAGCGGCTCAGGAAAATCTAGCCTTGTCAACGACATCCTCTATAAGGTGCTCGCCAATGAACTGAACGGCGCGCGCCAGATTCCAGGCAAGCACACGCGTATCACCGGTCTCGAAAACCTCGACAAGGTCGTTCACGTCGATCAGAACCCGATCGGCCGTACTCCGCGATCGAACCCCGCTACCTACACCGGAGTGTTCGACAAGATTCGCACCCTCTTTTCCGACACCGCCGATGCGAAAGCGCGAGGCTATCTACCCGGTCGCTTCAGTTTCAACGTCAAGGGAGGGCGCTGCGAGAACTGTTCGGGCGACGGGACGATCAAGATTGAAATGAACTTCCTGCCCGACGTTTATGTTGCCTGCGAAGTCTGCGGCGGAGCGCGATACAACCGCGACACCCTCGCCGTGAAGTACAAGGCGAAGAACATTGCCGAAGTGCTCGACATGCCGATCAGCGAAGCCGCCGAATTCTTCGAAGCGATTTCAAGCATCCACCGTTTCTTAAAGACGCTCGAGGATGTCGGACTCGGCTACGTACGACTCGGCCAGAGCGCGACCACCCTTTCCGGTGGTGAAGCCCAGCGCGTGAAGCTCGCCACTGAACTGCAGAAGCGTTCGATGGGGCGAAGCATCTACGTTCTTGACGAGCCGACGACCGGCCTTCACTTCGAAGACGTTCGCAAACTTCTTCTCGTGCTTAATGGGCTCGTCGACAAGGGCAACACTGTGATCGTTATCGAGCACAATCTAGACGTCATCAAGTCTGCAGATTGGCTTATCGACCTCGGTCCTGAAGGTGGCTCCGGCGGCGGTGAGTTGCTCTCAACGGGTACGCCCGAAAAGGTAGCCAAGGTCGCCGGTAGCCACACAGGTCAGTTCTTGGCTGAGGTGTTGAAGCGTAATCGTGTCTAGAGAGCAAGGGGGCCGACGTGGCTAAGACTGTCGCATGGCGCCCTCGCGCGGGTGATATTCCTCCGCAGCCAGGCGTCTATCGGTTCATTGACGATAACAAGCGCGTGCTCTACGTCGGTAAGGCCAAGAACCTGAGAGCGCGATTGAGCAACTATTTCGCGCCGCTAACCACTCTCCATGAGCGAACGCGGCGAATGGTGCTTTCAGCGTCCAATGTCGAATGGACGATTGTCGGAAATGACTTTGAAGCGCTCCAACTCGAGTACACGTGGATCAAGGAGTTCGATCCTCCGTTCAACGTTCAGTACAAGGACGATAAGTCCTACCCGTATTTGGCGATCACGATGGGTGATGATGTTCCTCGGGTGTTGGTCACTCGCAATCGCAACCTCCCCAATGCTCGCTATTTTGGCCCGTACTCTCGGGCGTGGGCCATCCGAGACACGGTCGACGTGTTGCTCAAAGCATTCCCGATGCGAAGCTGCTCCACTTCGGTCTACAAACGCGCACAGCAGACCGGGCGGCCCTGTCTTCTCGGAGACATCGGCAAGTGCGCCGCACCGTGCGTTGGCCGGGTATCTCAGGAGGATCACAAGTCAATAGCCCTTGATTTTGCGTCGTTCATGGCAGGCAACGACTCTCGCATGTTGGACTCCATCAGGGCGAGAATGACGGATGCTGCGGTCACGCAAGATTACGAGTCAGCTGCTCGCTACCGTGATCAGATCGGAGCGATGGAGACCGCTCTAGCGAAGAATCAGATTGTGCTCTCCGAAGACGTCGACGCTGACTTCTTTGGCATCGCTCACGACGAGCTTGCCGCTGCCGTGCAACAGTTCGTAGTGCGAGGCGGACGTATCCGCGGAGTGCGCGGCTGGGTCGTCGATAAGGAGCTTGATGTCGATCTCGGCGGGCTCGTTGAGTCGGTCCTCCAGAATGCATATGATGACACCGCCCCGCCGCGAGATGTGCTCGTGCCAGCGCTGCCTGAAGACAGCACAGTGCTCGAAGAATGGCTCGCTCAACGCCGCGGCCTTGGTGCTCGGGTTCGACTGAGAGTTGCCCAGCGTGGCGAAAAAGCCGCGCTCGCACAAACCGTTGAGACCAACGCAAAAAACGCGCTCATGCTCTACAAGTCCAAACGCAGCGGTGACTTCGTTGCACGTTCGCAAGCACTCGCCGACATCCAAGAGGCACTGGGCATGTCTGAGGCGCCACTTCGGATGGAGTGCTTTGACGTTTCACACCTTTCCGGCACCAATGTCGTCGCCTCTATGGTCGTCTTCGAAGACGGACTGCCGAAAAAACAGCACTACCGCCGCTTCAACATCGCGGAGACGACCGACGACACGGACTCGATCTACCAAGTGCTCAAGCGCCGGCTTGCCTACCTCGCTGCCGGAGATGCGGTGCCTACCGCGCCCGAAGGCGACAGCGGCGCAACGAACGATCGCGCTGCTGTCGTTGCGACGACTTCGCCAGAAGCCTCGCCAGCGATCGCGATCGCGCCCGCACGTGCGTCCGAAGGCCACGAAGCCGCGGCACCGCTATCCAAGTTTGCCTATCCGCCCCAGCTGCTCATCGTCGATGGCGGTCAACCTCAGGTAAACGCTGCTCAGCGCGCCCTCGAAGAGTCAGGCGTTTCAGGGATTCAATTGGCGGGAATAGCGAAGCGCTTGGAAGAAATCTGGCTTCCAGATTCCGACTATCCCGTCATCCTGCCGCGTAATAGCGACGCTCTCTTTTTGATCCAACGTCTCCGCGATGAAGCGCACCGCTTCGCGATCACGCACCAGCGGCAACGACGCTCGAAGGACATCTCCTCGATTCTTTCCACGGTCCCTGGACTAGGACCATCGCGCATCAAAGCGCTGCTTCAGCACTTCGGCTCGGTCGCTCGGCTCAAAGCGGCTACCCCCGAGCAGATGAATGAAGTGCCGGGCATCGGCCAGACCACCGCCGCCGCGATAATCGAGAAGCTAGGCCAGCGTTAGCTCAGGTAGTCTGAACACACCATGAAACCCGTCACAGAGCAGCAGGAAGTACTCATTGTGACCGGCATGTCCGGCGCCGGGCGCTCGACTGTTGGCAACGCCCTCGAAGACCTCGGATGGTACGTGGTCGACAACCTCCCGCGGCAGATGCTTTTACCACTGGTCGACCTTGCGCACCGCGCGGGTGACTCGCTTCCTCGCGTTGCAGCTGTCATCGACGTGCGCGGCGGAAAACTTTTCTCGGATGCTCAGCATGCGATCGAAGCATTGCGTGCCTCGACGTCCCTGCGAGTTCTCTTTCTGGATGCGGAGGATGCCGCTCTCGTTCGCCGTTTCGAGCAAGTACGTCGGCCGCACCCGCTCCAAGAAGAGGGCACCCCGCTAGACGGCATCGCTGCGGAGAGAACCCGTATGGCAGAGATTCGTTCGAACAGCGACATCATCATCGACACGACGGATCTCAACATCCACCAACTCGCCACCACCATCATCGAGAAATTCTCTGCGGAGAACGATGCTGGATTGCGTATTACTATTGAGAGCTTCGGATTTAAGTACGGTCTTCCAGCAGACGCCGACATGGTTGCTGACTGCAGATTTTTACCGAATCCTTTCTGGGAGCCCGAACTCAAAGCATTAGATGGACTCGATGAACGCGTTCGTGCCTATGTTGTTGGGGCGCCCGGAGCACAGGAGTTCGTTGCGGATTACGCACGAGCCCTCGAACCTGTATTCGCCGGGTATCAACGCGAGAATAAACGACACGCAACGATCGCGATCGGCTGTACTGGTGGCAAACACCGTTCCGTCGCGATTGCCGAAGAGTTGTCAGCTATTCTTAGCGGCCTGCCCGGTGTAGCCGTCAGTATCAAGCATCGGGACCGTGGACGAGAGTAGATTACTCATCCAACCGGACCGTCATCTCAAAGGAAGGCCAGTTAGTGGCATTAACTGCTGAAGTCAAAGACGAACTGGCACGAATTCAGTTAGGTAAGACAAGCGAGCGTGCTGCTGAGCTCGCGACGATTTTGCGTTTTTCCGGTGGGCTTCACCTGATCTCTGGCCGCATCGCGGTGGAGTCGGAGGTGGAGAGCGAGTTGCTCGCGCGCCGGGTGCGCCGCGATATTGCGGAACTGTACGGAGTTCGTTCGGAGATTTCGCGCGTCGCCTCTTCTGGCGGCGGCCGTCGAACTAACAACCTGCTCGTCCGCGTGCTCGACGGGGGAGAGACCTTGGCTCGTCAGACCGGGCTTCTGGATGCTCGTCGGCGCCCCATCCGTGGACTTCCCAATCGAGTGACCACCGGCGGCCGCGGAGAACTCGCGGCTGTGTGGCGCGGAGCGTTCCTCGCAGCCGGCTCGCTGACCGATCCAGGTCGTTCTGCTGCCCTCGAAGTAACATGCCCCGGCAACGAAGCTGCCATGGCGCTGGTGGGTGCGGCTGGCCGACTTCGCGTAGCAGCCAAGGCTCGTGAAGTCCGCGGAGTACATCGTGTGGTCGTTCGCGACGGTGAAGCGATCAGCGCCATGCTCACGATCATGGGTGCAAATACCACCGTGGTGAGCTGGAATGAGCTTCGTCAACGCCGAGAAGTGCGTGCCACGGCCAACCGTCTAGTGAATTTCGACGACGCGAACTTGCGGCGCTCGGCACAAGCAGCAGTCGCGGCCTGTGCACGCGTTGAGCGTGCGCTCGAGATCCTGAGCGATGACGTTCCCCAGCATCTCCGTTACGCGGGGGAGCTTCGTCTGAGTCACCGCGACTCGAGTCTCGACGAACTCGGTCATCACGCTGACCCGCCCATGACTAAAGATGCGGTGGCCGGCCGTATTCGTCGTTTGCTCGCGATGGCTGACAAGCGGGCGAGCGATCTGGGCGTCGCTGGCACCGAGGCCAACCTCCCTGCGGAGTTGGACGAGGCTTAGCGTTCCCTCCATGCGGCACGAGTGTCGCATGGACGTGGTTAGACTGGAACCATCGCCTGTCCGTGCTTACAGCCGGTTCAGGAATCTAGATCCTAGGAGGACTTTCGATGGCTGACTACACTCTTCCCGAACTCTCGTACGACTACTCCGCGCTCGAGCCAAGCATCAGCGCGATGATCATGGAGCTCCACCACAGCAAGCACCACCAGGCTTACGTCACGGGTGCGAATGCAGCGATTGCAGGCCTCGCAGAGGCTCGCGACTCCGGCAACCTCGCCAATGTGAACAAGCTCGAGAAAGACTTGGCCTTCAATCTGGGCGGCCACGTCAACCACTCAATTTTCTGGACCAACATGTCGCCCAACGGCGGCGACAAGCCCACAGGTGACCTCGAGAGCGCGATCGACGACCACTTTGGATCGTTCGACAAGTTCACCGCACATTTCACTGCCACGGCCATGGGCGTCCAAGGCTCGGGCTGGGCAGTCCTCGCCTGGGACTCGATCGGAGAACGACTGATCATTGTTCAGTTCTTCGATCAGCAGGGAAACCTTCCTGCCGGTATCGTGCCGCTCCTCATGCTCGATGTGTGGGAGCACGCGTACTACCTGGACTACAAGAACGTTCGTGCCGACTACGTCAAGGCGTTCTGGAACATCGTTGACTGGGCAAACGTACAAGACCGCTTCAGCGCAGCTCGCTCGAAGACAAACGGTCTCCTGCTACTCTCGTAGCGGCATCGTGGCCGGGTTAGGCCCCGGCTTAAGCCCTGTCTCCGCTAAATGCAACACCCCCACCACTACAGCACGACGCGTCGTAGACGCCTGATTTTCTGGAGTAACAGTGAGCGTAAAAATCGGTATTAATGGTTTCGGTCGCATTGGTCGCAACTTCTTTCGAGCGGCTATGGCCAAGGACAGCAACATTGAAATCGTTGCTGTTAACGACCTGACAGACAACAAGACGCTCGCTCATCTGCTCAAGTACGACACCATCGCTGGTCGTCTCAACGCTGACGTTACGTTTGATGACGAGCAGATCGTCGTTGATGGCAAGGCCATCAAGGTGTTTGCCGAGCGCGACCCCTCCAACTTGCCCTGGGGCGAGTTGGGTGTCGACATCGTCATCGAGTCGACCGGCCACTTCACTAAGTCAGTGGATGCCGCCAAGCACATTGCTGCGGGCGCCAAGAAGGTCATCGTTTCGGCACCGGCTTCGGGCGACGACGTCGCTACGTTGGTTCTCGGAGTGAACGAAGACATCTACGACTCGGCTATCCACAACATCATCTCGAACGCGTCGTGCACCACGAACTGCTTGGCTCCTCTTGCCAAGGTGTTCATGGATAACTTCGGTATCGAGACTGGGTTCATGACCACGGTTCACGCGTACACGGCCGACCAGAACCTTCAGGACGGCCCGCATGGCGACCTGCGTCGTGCACGCGCTGCAGCGCAGAACATCATCCCGACCTCGACTGGTGCCGCTAAGGCTCTCGGTCTCGTCATTCCCGAACTCGTGGGCAAGCTCGATGGCTACGCACTGCGCGTCCCTGTCATCACCGGTTCGATCACGGACCTCACGTTGACCACGACCGCAGATGTCACCGTCGAGCAAATCAACGCGGCGTACAAGGCAGCGGCTGAGGGCCCCCTCAAGGGAATTCTCAAGTACACCGAAGATGCGATCGTCTCGACCGACATCGTTGGTGACCCGCACTCGTCGATCTTCGACGCTGGTCTCACCAAGGTCATCGGCAACCAGGTCAAGGTTGCATCCTGGTACGACAACGAGTGGGGCTACTCGAACCGCCTCGTTGACGTTGCAGAGTTCGTCGGCGCACGCCTCTAACTCTCGACGATCATGAGCCTCAGAACTCTTTCAACGCTCTCCGACTTGCGCGGAAAGCGCGTCATCGTCCGGTGTGATCTGAATGTTCCCCTCAAGGACGGTCAGATCACCGACGACGGTCGCATTCGCGCGTCCCTGCCGACGCTCAACGCTCTCATCAACGAGGGCGCTCGAGTGGTTATCGTTTCTCACCTAGGTCGCCCCGGAGGAGAACCCGATGCTCAGTACAGCCTCGAGCCTGTCGCTCAGCGACTCTCGGAGCTGTTGGGCAAGGCAGTCGTGTTCGCCAAGGACACAGTAGGTCACGCGGCCGAACAGGCCGTCGCGGACCTCGAAGACTGTGGCGTAGCGCTGTTGGAGAATCTGCGGTTCAACTCCGGTGAAACTTCGAAGTCAGAGATCGAACGCGAAGAGTTTGCTCGCAAGCTCGCTCGCTTCGGCGACGCGTTCGTCTCTGACGGTTTCGGGGTCGTGCACCGCAAACAAGCTAGCGTTTTCGAGCTTGCTCAAGCGCTTCCGAGTGCCGCAGGATTGCTCATCGAGACCGAACTGGGCGTTCTCGAACGACTCACGGTCACCCCCGAGCGTCCCTACACCGTTGTCTTGGGCGGTTCCAAGGTGTCCGACAAGCTCGATGTCATCGGAGCGCTGCTTCCCCGCGTCAACTCGCTCCTTGTCGGTGGTGGAATGCTCTTCACCTTCCTCGCTGCACAGGGTTACAAAGTCGGAGCAAGCCTTCTTGAGCAAGACCAGCTCGAGACCGTTATGCGCTATCTGGCGCAAGCGGATGAGCTTGGTGTCGAAATCGTGCTGCCCACTGATATCGCCGTGGCCGCATCATTCGGTCCCGACGCAGCACACGTTGTTACGTCAGCGCACGCGATCGAAGATACTGAATTCGGTGCGTCCGGCATCGGCCTCGACATCGGTCCTGAGACCGCAGCGCGGTTCGCTCAGGTAATTCGCGAGTCGAAGACAGTCTTCTGGAACGGCCCGATGGGCGTGTTCGAGTTCCCGGCGTTCGCCGCGGGTACGAAGGCGATCGCTCAGGCACTGACCGATACCGACGGTTTCGGCGTAGTAGGTGGCGGCGACTCAGCCGCTGCAGTGCGCGCATTAGGTTTCGACGACGACCAATTTGGTCACATTTCTACGGGTGGCGGTGCAAGCCTCGAGTTCCTTGAGGGCAAGCAGCTTCCCGGACTGGAGGTACTTGGATGGCAAAGGTAAAGCGCGTCCCGCTCATTGCGGGCAACTGGAAGATGAATCTCGACCATCTTCAATCCATCGCCTTCGTGCAGAAGCTTGCATGGACGCTCAAGGACGCAAATCACGATTTTGGCGTCGATGGCGCAGAGGTAGCGGTCTTTCCTCCGTTCACTGACCTGCGGTCGGTACAGACCCTCGTCGCGGCTGACAAGCTTGACGTCCGCTTCGGTGGCCAAGATGTCTCTGAGTACGATTCGGGTGCTTACACGGGTGAGATCTCGGGGGCGTTCCTCGCTTCTCTCGACTGCCGCTATGTTCTGGTCGGCCACTCAGAGCGTCGAACGATGCACGGTGAGACCGACGAGCAACTCTCTCGCAAGGTTGCTGCGTCGCTCAAGCACGGCCTCGTTCCCGTCTTGTGCGTGGGCGAAACTGCCGACGACCTCGAAGCTCACGGACCGAGCGCCGTTCCCGTTGCTCAGCTCAAAGCTGGACTAGCCGGGATCACGGGCACGCCCGAGATTGTCGTAGCCTATGAGCCTGTTTGGGCCATCGGCTCCGGCAAGGCCGCGACCCCGGAACAGGCAGAACAGGTAGCTGCCCGTCTCCGTGAGACGCTTGCTGAAGTGCTGGGCGATGACGTGGCCGCAGCCACCCGTATCCTCTACGGCGGCTCCGTGAAGTCGAGCAACATCGCAAGTCTCATGCGAGAGCCGAACATCGACGGCGCCCTCGTGGGCGGCGCGAGCCTTGATGTGGCCGAATTTGCCAGCATCTCGCGCTTCTCCAAGCACGTCGGCACCTAAACGCTATACTGTTCGAGGCCGCTACGGCCTGTTCGAAAGGTTCTTTGTGGAAATTCTCCAGGTTGTGCTGCAGGTATTGCTCGCTATCACGAGCTTGCTGCTCACACTTCTTATCCTTCTTCACCGCGGTCGCGGTGGAGGTCTCTCCGATATGTTCGGAGGAGGAGTCACATCCAACCTCGGGGCGTCGGGTGTTGCGGAACGCAACCTCAACCGTATTACGGTGATCCTCGGCATTGTGTGGATCAGCTGCATCGTGGTTCTTGGCCTCATCACCAAGTTCGACGGCGCCTAAGAACCTCTAGCCTCAAACGAAGGAACACAATGGCGTCAGGTGGAAGTGCAATTCGTGGTTCGCGCGTAGGCTCGGGCCCCATGGGCGAGCAAGATCGCGGTTTTCAGGCCGAGCGCGTGCAAATCTCCTACTGGGACGCTGCTGGCAACGAAACCGTTCGAGCTTTTGCTGCCAACGTGCCTGAAGAAGATATCCCAGAGACGATTAATTCGCCCTCGACGGGGCTTCCTGCGGGTAGGGATAAAGAGAATCCGCCGTCGGTCGCGAAACTTGAGCCGTATAAGACTCATTTGGCTTATGTGAAGGAACGTCGTAGCGATGATGAGGCTGCCGGTCTGCTCGACGAAGCGCTTGTGCAGCTACGTACTCGTCGCGGAACCATCACGTCCTAGCGATTAAGACTGACGTGTAGCTTCGGTCAGATCCTGTCGCAAGACACTCACCGATTTCATGCAAGAGAAAGGCCCCCACGGTTACCGTGGGGGCCTTTCTGTTGCATCTATGTTGCTCAACTCAATTAATGAGCATGAGCCAACGCCAATTCCTAGTGCTCGTCGGTGGAGTCCGCGCTCGTCCAGAACTGCCCGGGATCGATGAGCGAAGCCGGAACTTGGGCGGCGGCTTCTTGATCGACGAGGAACAACGTTTTGCGACGTCCTTCGAGGCCCGCTGCGGGCACCTCGTTGTAGCTCGCGCCGGCAAGCGTAAGCCCAAGCGCCGACGCCTTATCGGCGCCGGCGACGACTGCCCAGATGCGCACTGAGGAGTTGATGACGGGAAGCGTGAGGCTGACACGTTCGTCGGGCGGTTTAGGGGAGTTGCGGACTGCAATTACTGTGCGCTCTTGCTCGCGAATGCCTTCGCGCTCGGGGAACAGCGATGCGATGTGTCCATCGGGACCGACGCCCAGAAAAACGATGTCGAAGTTTGGGTATCGGCCATTGCGGGCTGCGTGCGCGCGGAGATCATTGGCGTACGCCTGAGCCGCGTCATCCAGTGACAAGCCGGAGTCAGACGCGGCGACCGCGTGAATTCGGGCGGGATTGACCGGAATGTGATCCAGAAGTGCAGCGCGCGCCTGGGCGTCGTTGCGCTCGGGATCTCCTGCGGGAAGCCACCGTTCATCGCCCCACCAGAAATTGACGCGCGACCAGTCGACGGCGTCTCGTTGCGGTGACTTGTTTATGGCGGCTAGCACTGCCTGACCCATGGTGCCACCGGTCAATACAACAGTGGCTTCATCAAATTCCTCGATAATATGCGGAACTTTGGAGAGGAAATGTGCCGCGACAGCCTGAGCTAACTCAGTCTTGTTGGGGTGGACTATTGCACGACGCTCGTTGCTCATGAGATTTTTGCCTTCACATACTTTTCGATTTCGACACCGGTGATCTCGCTCACGCCGTATCGAACGACGTTTCCAAACAGCTTGTCGGGGTCGAGCCGGCGCAGTTCCTCTGAGAGACAGTCGCGAAGGCTGCGACGGGGCAGTGAAATGTCGTGCACCGGCTGATCTGGCTGCGTGAGCGTAGCAATCGATGCCACGTTGCGCTTCAGAGTGATAATGCCAGAGGCGCGTTCAAGCACAACAGCATGGATTCCCGTGGGGACCGGCGATCCCTCCGCGACTTCGAGCGTCACGGTAACCTCAAGCTGCATCTGCAGCCACGCTGCGAGCAGCATCGTGGAGGCGGAGTCTGCGGCGCCGTTCACGGTGACAGCGGTGATCGGCTCGTAAGGAGGCTGATCGAGGACAGCCGCCAACTGAGCTCGCCACAGCGTAAGCCGAGTCCATGCAAAGTCAGTGTCGCCAGGAACGTACGTCTTGCACATGCGGTGCATTGCGTCGAGCGGAGAGGCGCTTGCTGCTGCGTCCGTGATACGCCGCTGCGCAATTCGGCCTAGCGGCGATTCGGATGCACTCTCAGGGCCTTCTCCGGGCCACCATGCGACTACGGGCGCATCCGGCAGCAGGAGCCCAGTGACAAGGCTCTCTTGATCGAGCGCGGCGTCGCCGTAGGCAGTCACGACGATGACTTCACTTGCTCCGGCATCGCCGCCTACACGAATCTGCGCGTCCACTCGAGCTTCCTCGTCCGACGACGGAGCTGTCGGGCTGGTCGAGACCACGAGAACGCGCATGGGGTGTTCACGCGAGGCGTCGTTAGCCGCCTCGATGGCTTCTTCCTCGTTCCCAAACTCCGTCGCGATAATCAGCGTGAGTACGCGTCCAAGAGCAACTGCACCACCGTCTTCTCGAATGCGAACGAGCGCCTTTGAGATCTTGGCCGTGGTGGTATTGGGCAAATCAACGATCATGGTCGTCTCCAGACTCTGCCGTCGCGCTCCATGAGGTCATCGGCAGACTTCGGGCCCCATGTTCCGGGACGGTATTGCTCTGGGGCACCCTGCGTAGCCCAGAACTCTTCAATGGGATCGAGAATCTTCCAGCTGAGCTCAACCTCTTCGTGGCGAGGGAACAACGGGGGATCGCCGAGGAGGACGTCGAGAATCAATCGCTCATAGGCTTCCGGGCTTGCCTCAGTGAAGGCGTGGCCGTATCCGAAGTCCATTGTGACGTCGCGAACGTGCATTTCTGCACCGGGCACTTTAGAACCAAAACGAATCGTGACGCCTTCATCAGGCTGCACTCGAATAACGAGCGCGTTCTGGCCTAGTGCTGATGTGCGGCTCTCCTCGAAGAGGTACTGCGGTGCGCGCTTGAAAACGACCGCGATCTCAGTGACCCGTCGCCCCAGGCGCTTACCGGCGCGAAGGTAGAACGGAACACCAGACCAACGCCGCGTACCGATATCGAGGCGGATGGCAGCGTAAGTCTCGGTAGTTGACTGAGGGTTCATGCCGTCTTCGTCGAGGAAACCGGTAACTTTTTCGCCGCCCTGCCAGCCTCCCGCGTATTGTCCGCGAGCAGTGTGTTCTCCGAGGTTCTGGGGGAGGCGCACAGCAGAGAGAACCTTCTCCTTCTCAGCACGAAGGTCGGCCGCGTCGAACGACACTGGCTCTTCCATAGCGGTGAGCGCGAGTAGTTGCAGAAGGTGATTCTGAATGACGTCGCGAGCCGCACCGATGCCGTCGTAGTATCCGGCACGACCCCCGACGCCAATGTCTTCAGCCATGGTGATCTGCACATGATCGACGTGGTTCGAGTTCCAGAGGGGTTCGTATAGCTGGTTGGCGAACCGCAGCGCAAGAATATTCTGCACCGTTTCTTTACCGAGGTAATGGTCGATGCGAAACACGCTGTCGGGAGGAAATACCGATTCAACGACATCGTTGAGTTCGCGGGCGGTGTGAAGATCGCTCCCGAAAGGCTTCTCAATCACGACCCGGCTCCACCGGCCCTCGCGTTGCTCAGCCAGACCCGAGTTGCGAAGTTGTTCGGTTACCTGGGGGAACGATTTGGGCGGAATCGAGAGGTAGAACGCATGGTTACCCATCGTGCCGCGTTCTTTATCCAAGTCAGCCAAAGTATCTTTGAGGCGCTCGAATGCCGCCGCATCGTCGAACTCGCCCTGCACAAAACGAATGCCTTGAGCAAGTTGATTCCACACGTCCTCGTCAAAGGGAGTGCGCGCGTACTGTTTTACGGCGTCATGCACGACCTTCTCAAAATCTTGGTCTTCCCACTCTCTGCGAGCGAAGCCCACGAGTGCGAAGCCAGGAGGAAGCAGCCCCCGGTTGGCCAGGTCGTACACGGCCGGCATCAGTTTCTTACGCGATAGATCTCCGGTCACGCCGAAAATTACTAAAGCGCTCGGGCCTGCAATGCGATTAAGCCTGCGGTCCGACGCCAAACGGAGCGGGTTAAAGTCGGCACTGATCTCAACGGGGGGCATGCTTCTCCTCTGTACGCTGCGCTAACGAGCGGCAGCTATCCGATCGCGTCGAGAACGAGCGGCAACGAAACCTTCGGATTCGACACCGTGAGGCTCAATACGGGACGGCCGTGCCCAGCGAGAACGCTCGCGTCTCCCGCAGCCTGAGCGCGGATGAGCTCACCGAAGGTGAACGGACGGTCTGGGATCTGCAGGTCGGTATCTTCTACAACGATGATCTGCAGGAACACGCCCACTGCAGGCCCACCCTTATGGAATTGTCCAGTCGAATGCAGGAACCGAGGTCCCCAGCCGAAGGTCACTGGTCGCTTGGCGCGGGCTGCCGCGCGTTCGCGAATCTCTGCGAGCTCAGGATAAGCAGTACGGTCGGCGTAGGCCTGAATTGCAACGTACCCATCATCATCCAAGTAGGACAGCAACGACGAGATAACACCGGCGAGGTCCGCGCTGTCGGCGACTACGTCATCGGTACCGCGGACTTCGATATCCCCAGCAACAAAGGCAGGTGCCTGCGGCGGCGTCGGGTTGTCGATGAGCTCGCGCGCTGCATTCTTTGCAGCTTCAACATCCGGTTGGTCAAAGGGATTGATGCCGAGAAGACGGCCCGCGACAACCGTCGCGTACTCCCACAGCAATAGCTGTCCACCGAGAGATCCAGCAATCTCGATCTCGCCTTCGACAACCTCTTTCGTGTCATCCCAATCGCCGACGAGGCGGACGATCTGTAGATCGTCAAGTCCCTCATTGATTTCGGGGGAGTCCGGCTGAAGAACGACGGGCAGAATGCCGGTTCCCAGCTTTCCTGTCGACTCAGCGATGAGCTGCTCCGCCCAGTCTCCGAAGCCAAGGATATGAGTGCCATCGGTGACGATGCCCAACTTATCCTTGCGAGGGTCAGCACCAGCGATTGCGGCACCGAGTACGAGACCAGGGTTGCTCTCGTTGTCCACCGCAAGCTCGACCATAACCGCCTCGGCTTCGTCAAGAAGCTCAGCAAGATCGACTCCGGCGAGCCCGGACGGAACAAGACCGAATGCGGTGAGGGCGGAGTAACGTCCGCCAACGTTCGGATCCGCATTGAAAACACGATAGCCCGCAGCGCGAGCCGCAACGTCGAGCGGCGAACCAGGATCGGTGACAATGATGATTCGTTCCCGTGGGTCGATGCCAGCGTCGGTGAAGAACTTCTCGTAGATACGCTTCTGCGAGTCCGTCTCGAGCGTTGAACCCGACTTCGAGGAGATCACTACCGCAGTCGATTGCAGACGATCCGCCAAGGCAGCCTGCACCTGAGCCGGGTCGGTGGAATCGAGAACCGTGAGCTCGACGCCATAGGTACGAGTGATGACCTCAGGAGCGAGCGAGGAACCGCCCATGCCACCGAGTACGAAGTGGTCAACTCCAGCTGCACGCAACTTGTCGCGCAATGCGTAGATGTCGTCGATCATCGGGCGACCGACAGAGACAGCTTCGACCCAACCAAGACGCTTAGCCGATTCCGCTTCAGCATCGGGGCCCCACAGGGTGGCGTCGCCGCCGGTGATTCGACTCGCGACGAGATCGTTCACAAGCTGCGGAACAATTCGGCTGACGGCTTCGGCAGCCGCTCCCGATACCGCGAGCTTTACGCTCATTTTGCGGCCTCTAGCGCTGCGGATACCGTGTCAAGGAGCTCGTTCCAGGAGACGATGAACTTCTCAACGCCCTCCTTCTCGAGAAGCGCGGTGACCTCGTCGTAGGAGACTCCCAGCGCTGCAAGAGCGTCCAAAGTGGTTCTCGCCGCCTCGTAGTTCATTGTCACTTGCTCACCGGCAATAATGCCGTGATCGAATGTCGCTTCCAGAGTCTTCTCGGGCATCGTGTTTACGGTGTCGCCGACCGCGAGTTCCGTCACGTAGAGAGTGTCGGGAAGGCTGGGGTCCTTGACGCCGGTGGATGCCCACAGCGGGCGCTGCTTGTTAGCGCCCGCTGTGATGAGCGCCTGTGCGCGCTCGCTAGCAAAAGCGTTCTCGAAGAGCTGGTAGGCAAGGCGAGCGTTCGCAACGCCAGCCTTGCTCTTGAGGGCCACAGCTTCATCAGTGCCAAGCGCATCAAGACGCTTGTCAATTTCAGTGTCCACGCGCGAGACGAAGAAAGACGCGACCGAGTGAATCTTCGAGAGATCGTGCCCGGCGGCTTGCGCCTGCTCGAGACCTGTGAGGTAGGCCTCGATGACATCACGATGACGCGCCAGGCTGAAGATCAACGTGACGTTGACACTAATACCTGCAGCAATCGTCGCGGTGATCGCTTCAAGGCCCTCAACCGTTGCCGGGATCTTGATCATGGCGTTCTCGCGGGCTACCTTCGCCCAAAGCTGCTGTGCCTGCGCAGTCGTGCCGGCGGCATCGTGCGCCAGCCCAGGCTCAACTTCGATCGACACGCGACCGTCGCGACCTGCGGTCGCATCGTAGACCGGGCGGAAGATATCGCTGGCAGCAGCAACATCGTCTGTGGTGATCTCGAAGACGGCATCCGTCACATTCGTTCCAGTGGACGCGAGCGCCGCTACCTGCTCGTCATAGGCCTCGCCCTTAGCCAACGCCGTAGCGAAGATCGTAGGGTTTGTGGTGATGCCGACGACACTGTGTGATGCCATGAGCTCCTGCAGTCCGCCAGAGTTGATGCGTTCGCGGGAAAGGTCGTCGAGCCAGATGCTCACTCCGAGGTCGGAGAGCGCTGCGGTGGGGGTTTCGTTGGTCATTGTTATCTCCTTGACTGGGGGTGCCTAAACGGCATCCAGTGAATCGCGTGCGGCGGCCACAACGGCCTCGGTAGTGATGCCAAACTCACGGAAAAGCGTCTTGTAATCAGCGGATGCGCCGAAGTGGTCGATCGAGATGCTGCGACCGGCGTCGCCTACATACTCGCGCCATCCGGTGGAAACTCCCGCTTCGACTGACACGCGTGCGCGAACAGTAGAAGGCAAAACAGACTCGCGGTATTCCTCAGACTGCTCTGCGAACCACTCAAGGCTCGGCGCCGACACAACGCGAGCATTGATTCCGTCAGCCTTGAGTGTCTCGCGCGCTTCAACGGCGAGCTGAACCTCAGAACCGGTCGCGATCAGGATCACGTCGGGCGTTCCGTTCGGAGCTTCAGCGAGCACATACGCTCCCTTGGCCACGTTAGAGGCCGAAGCGAACGTCTCGCCGCTAGCTGCGTCATCTCCGCGTTCAAACGTCGGTACGTTTTGGCGAGTAAGCGCGATACCAGCGGGGCCGTTACGGCGCTCAAGGATCGTCTTCCACGCCCACGCCGTTTCGTTTGCGTCGGCCGGGCGTACGACATCCATACCCGGGATCATGCGCAGGCTTGCCAGCTGTTCAATCGGCTGGTGAGTCGGCCCATCTTCACCCAGAGCGATGGAGTCGTGGGTCCAGACAAAGATCGACGGCACTGCCATCAGAGCAGCAAGACGCACTGCGGGACGCATGTAGTCGCTAAAGATGAGGAAGGTACCGCCGAATGCACGGGTGTTTCCGTGCAGCACGATGCCGTTAATGATTGCGCCCATGGCGTGCTCGCGAATACCGAAGTGGAGTACGCGACCGTACTCGTTTCCACTCCATTCGCCGGTGGAGTGCTCAGCCGGGATGAAGGACTGTCCGCCAGCAATCGTGGTGAGGTTCGATTCTGCGAGGTCAGAGGAGCCACCCCAGAGTTCGGGCATAACGGATCCGATAGCGCCCAGTACCTTGCCGCTCGCAGCGCGAGTAGATACGTCCTTGCCAGCTTCGAACTGGGGTAGTGCATCATCGATGCCCTCGGGAAGAGCCCCGGAGAGCACGCGATCGAGCAGTGTCTTGCGCTCAGGATTCGCCTCAGCCCACTTGTCGAAGCTTTCGGTCCACTCAGCACGCTGCTGCTTGCCGCGCTCAACCGCCGAACGCGTGTGAGCGATGACGTCGTCATCCACGACGAAGCTCTGTGCTGGATCGAGACCCATCGCAACCTTCGTTGCGGCCAGTTCATCAGCGCCCAAAGCGGAGCCGTGAATCTTTCCCGTGTTCTGTTTGGTGGGGGCTGGCCATCCGATGATGGTGCGAAGGATGATCAGCGAAGGCTGATCAGTGACTGCTTGGGCAGTTTCAATCGCCGCATTGAGCGCTTCTACGTCTTCGACGTATTCGCCAGTCTTCTTCCAGTCGACGACCTGAACGTGCCAGTTGTAGGCCTCGTAGCGCATCTGAACGTTTTCAGTGAACGCGATGTTGGTGTCGTCTTCGATCGAGATCTGGTTGCTGTCGTAGATCGCGATGAGGTTGCCGAGCTGCTGGTGACCGGCGAGCGACGACGCTTCGGCGGAAACGCCCTCTTGCAGGTCGCCATCGCCCGCAATGACGTAGACGAAGTGATCGAAGGGGCTTGTGCCCGCCGCGGCCTCGGGGTCGAACAGTCCGCGCTCGTAACGCGCCGCGTAGGCGAAGCCCACGGAGGAGGCAATGCCCTGGCCAAGAGGACCAGTAGTGATCTCAACACCCTTGGTGTGCCCGAATTCCGGGTGACCTGGCGTGAGCGAGCCCCAGGTGCGAAGCGCCTTGAGGTCGTCAAGTTCGAGACCATATCCGGCCAAGTACAACTGAACGTACTGAGTGAGTGAGCTGTGGCCCACGGAGAGGATGAATCGGTCGCGGCCGATCCACTGGTCGTCGCTTGGATCGCGACGCATGACTTTCTGAAAGAGCAAGTACGCTGCAGGCGCCAGGCTCATCGCGGTACCGGGATGCCCGTTACCTACCTTCTCAACAGCATCAGCCGCCAGAATTCGAGCGGTATCTACCGCTTTGTTGTCGATGTGATCCCATTGAAAAGCTGCCATGAGAATAAATGACCCTTCTGCAAGCGAAGTGCCCGACCGAGAACGATCAGGGCACATGAACGACCCGCCACGCGACAACATTGGCTCATTCAGCAGTTTCTTGCTTCACAAGAGCTGCGAACAAGCGTTCTACCGACAGGCGGGCAACCCAAGTATAGGGAACAGCGCAACCGATCGCTGCCTGGTTACGAGCGCGGTCAGAGCAATTCGTTATGCAGATTACAATCGTAGGTATGGATGTCACGTTAGAAGCCCCCACGCAGCAGGAACGCATCGGCTTCCTTCGTAAGATTCGCGCCTATGTCGCATTGACTAAACCGCGCGTAATCGAACTTCTTCTCGTTACCACCGTGCCCGTCATGGTTCTCGCGGCAAACGGGATCCCGAATCTCTGGCTCGTTCTCGCTACGCTCGTCGGCGGTATCCTGAGCGCCTCATCGGCGAACGCGTTCAATTGCTACATCGACCGCGATATCGACCGCATCATGGCCCGCACGAAGAATCGTCCGCTGGTCACCGGGGAACTCAGCGATCGCGAAGCGCTGATGTTTGCTTGGATCAGTGGTGTCGGCTCCGTAGTTTGGCTCGGCGTCCTTACCAATTGGCTGGCTGCTGCGCTCTCGCTCTTCGCCATTCTCTTCTACGTCTTCGTTTACACTCTGCTCTTGAAGCGCCGCACGCCGCAAAACATCATCTGGGGCGGAATCGCGGGATGCATGCCCGTGCTCATCGGTTGGGCCGCTGTGACCGGAGATCTCTCGTGGTCCGCATTCATTCTTTTCGCCGTCGTCTTCTTGTGGACGCCCCCGCACTACTGGCCGTTGTCGATGAAGTATCGCGCGGACTACCAGTCGGTTGGCGTTCCGATGCTGGCCGTCGTTCGCGGCCGCGCGGCCGTAGGGCTCCAAGTCATTCTTTACGCTTGGGCGACTGTCGTGTGCTCACTGCTGCTGGTACCAGTCGCGGGAATGGGAATCCTCTACACGCTCGTCGCTGCCCTGAGCGGTGCTTGGTTCATTATCGAATCGCACCGCCTCTACAGCACAGCGATTCGTCACGGCGAGGTCAAGGCCATGCGCGTGTTCCATAGCTCGATCAGCTATTTGACGCTGGTTTTCTTGGCCGTGGGCATCGACCCGCTGCTCCCGTTCTAGCTCGAGAACAACGGGCTGCTGCTCTAGCGAGCAGCCGGCGTGGCGTTATCCCGCTCCTGCTGAGCGATGCTCGGCCGTAGTGAGAGCACGACTGCCGTCATCGCTGCAGCGATCGTGCATGCGATCACCATGTGCGTGCCGACGAGAAGAATCGGCAGCCCGCTGCGCGACTGAATGATTCCGATGAGCGCTTGGACGATCTCAAGGATCAGCAGAATGATTGCGAAATCCATGATGCGGCGGTGGTGGCCGCGAGCCAACACAATCACGAGGGCGAGAGTCGCGGCGATCAGCGCGTAACCCGGCCAGCTGTGCACGTGCTGCAGGATGCCCGCGTCGAGCCCATTTCGCGCCGTGCCGTCGTCGCCAGCGTGGGGACCAGCGCCTGTTGTCAGGATGCCGGCCACGATGGTTAGCGCGACGAAGAGACTCGTCACGTGGGTGAGAACCGCGATCGGCTTGGGCACGGAGAGTGCTGGCCCGCGGAGCCCTGTCCAGACGCGGTAAACAAGCGCTGCGCTTACCGCAACTAGTATCGCTGAGATGGCGTAGTGCACGCCCACGATGCTCGGGTCAAGCTGCACACGAACGGAGAGTCCGCCGATCAGCCCTTGGAGAACGGTTCCGCCCAAAATTACGAGGGACAGCGTCATGAGGTCGCGGCGTTCGCGACGCATGCGAAGAACCATCAGCACCATCAAGATCGCGACGAAACCCACGATAATCGAGAGCAAACGGTTTCCGAACTCAATAGCGCCATGAACACCCATTTCCGGCGTCGCGATCAATGACGCGTCGGTGCAGAGCGGCCAGGTTGGACATCCGAGCCCGGAACCAGTCAAGCGAACCGCGCCGCCCGTCGCCACAATCAGGATTTGGATGACGAGCGAAGTGACTGCAAAAAATCTCACTCGAGCGTCGACAGAGTGGGGCAATCGTGCGATGACGGCTTTCACGGCCGTACCTCCTGTTATTTCGGTCTTCTGCCTGTAGAATGGATCGCGTTCAGGAACACAGCCCATGCCGGGAAGTCAATGTCGACGGCGGGATAATCTCTCGCTTGTCCTGTTTCAGTCTAAGTTCGCCCGCGCAGCGTTGTGACACAGCGCACGCGCACCTCCCGAAATATTCCCGGCAATGTGCTGTGCGAAGGAATGCCAACGCAGCCACCTTGGTTGATAGGGGTAGGAAAAGAGGTACCAATGTCTGACGTGCTGATTGATCGTCCGGAACTCAACGGCTTAGGCCAGTACGAGTTTGGCTGGGCTGACTCCGACGTTGCAGGAGCCTCTGCACGACGGGGCATCAACGAAGAAGTCGTTCGCGACATCTCTACGCTCAAGAACGAGCCCGAATCCATGCTCAAAATGCGCCTTAAGGGCCTTGAGCTATTCGGCCGTAAACCCATGCCGAAGTGGGGTGCCGACCTGTCGGGCATCGACTTCGACAACATCAAATACTTCGTGCGCTCGACCGAGAAGCAAGCCCAGACCTGGGAAGACCTTCCGGCTGATATCCGCGATACTTACGAAAAGCTAGGAATTCCGGAAGCCGAGCGCAATCGCCTCGTTTCCGGTGTTGCCGCTCAGTACGAGTCAGAAGTCGTGTTCCACTCCATCAACGCTGAGCTTGAAGCTAAAGGCGTTATCTTCATGGATACCGACACGGCGCTCCGTGAGCACCCCGAGTTCTTCGACGAGTACTTCGGCTCCGTCATCCCCGCCGGCGACAACAAGTTCGCGGCCCTCAACACGGCCGTATGGTCGGGCGGTTCCTTCGTCTACGTCCCGAAGGGCGTTCACGTAGAAATCCCACTGCAGGCTTACTTCCGCATCAACACGGAAAACATGGGCCAGTTCGAGCGCACTCTGATCATCGCTGACGAGGGCTCTTACGTTCACTACATCGAGGGTTGCACCGCACCGATCTACAAGTCGGACTCCCTGCACTCCGCAGTCGTAGAGATCATCGTGAAGAAGAACGCTCGCGTTCGCTACACGACGATCCAGAACTGGTCGAACAACGTCTACAATCTCGTAACCAAGCGCGCAATCGCTCACGAGGGCGCCACCATGGAATGGATTGATGGCAACATCGGGTCCAAGGTCACCATGAAATACCCGTCGATCTACCTGGTGGGGGAGCACGCTAAGGGCGAGACTCTGTCCGTCGCGTTCGCTGGCCCCGGTCAGCACCAAGATGCCGGCGCCAAGATGATCCACATGGCTCCCTACACGACGTCGTCGATCGTTTCGAAGTCTGTCGCCCGTGGTGGAGGCCGAGCCGGTTACCGTGGAGAAGTCCGCGTTGACGAGAAGGCCCACCACTCGGCCAATACAGTGCGTTGTGACGCCCTGCTGGTCGACACTATCTCGCGCTCCGATACTTACCCTGCCATCGACATCCGAGTGGATGACGTACAGCTTGGGCACGAAGCTACGGTTTCGAAAGTCAGCGCTGAGCAGCTCTTTTATCTGCAGTCTCGCGGCATGGAAGAAGACGAAGCTATGGCGATGATCGTCCGCGGCTTCATCGAGCCCATCGCGCGCGAGCTGCCCATGGAGTATGCCTTCGAACTCAATAAGCTCATTGAACTGAGCATGGAAGGATCCGTCGGCTAAATGACCGTCGTCACACCAGAACAACACGGACTCACAGCTCACAGCGATGGTGGATGGGACGCAAGCGACAAAGGCTTCGTTCCCCTCCAGACTCGCTCAGAGCGCCCCAAGTCATTCGCACACGGCGATTTTGCAGCGGTCAACGGGCTAGAAGCAGAGTGGAAGCTGACTCCGGTCAAGCTTGTCAAGCCGCTGATCGATGATGCCCTCGACGGTTCACCGTACGAGATCGCCATCGACGCGCCCCAGGGAGCCACGGTGGAGTGGGTTCCACGGGACGACTCCCGGGTCGCTTCCGCCGGGGCCCCCGAAGAACGTGCTTCCGCTAACGCGTGGAGCACCTTCGAACAAGCGCTGGCGATCACCCTCACCGGCGAAGAGCACAGCACCGTGCGTATTTCGCGCTCAGCTCTCGGTGCGACCGCCCGCGGCGCTCACACCGTGATCACTGCCCGTGCGCACAGCAACACCACCGTGATCATCGAGTCCGCCGGCGAGGCACTCTTGAGCGAGAACGTCGAGGTTGTCGTCGAAGAAGGCGCAACTCTTAACTTCGTGAGTGTTCAGGACTGGGCGGCAGATGCTATCCACCTGTCAAGTCACTTCGTGCAAGTAGGACGCTCGGCCACGCTAAAGCACACGATCGTGTCGCTCGGTGGCAAAGTCGTTCGCGTCAACCCGTCAGTTCACTTGTCGGGGGAGGGCGCCGACGGCGAACTCTACGGGCTGTACTTCGCTGACGCGGGACAGCACCTCGAGCAGCGCGTCTACCTACACCACCAAGCGGCGCAAACTCGCGGCCGCGTAAACTACAAGGGCGCGCTTCAGGGCGAGGGCGCACGAACTGTGTGGGTCGGTGACGTATTGATCGGCAGCGGCGGTGCCGGCACCGACAGCTACGAGCAGAACCGAAACTTGGTGCTAACCGAGGGCACGCGCGCTGACTCAATCCCGAACCTTGAGATCGAAACTGGCGACATCCAGGGTGCTGGTCATGCCAGCGCTACCGGCCGTTTCGACGACGAGCAACTGTTCTACCTTCAGGCTCGCGGAATTTCTGAGGCAGAAGCACGGCGCCTCGTCGTCATCGGCTTCCTCGCAGAGATCGTGCAGAAGGTGGGCGACGAACAACTCGAGGCTCGACTGACTACAGCCATTGAATCTGAACTGCAAGGAATTCACTCGTGACCGCGCATCGCGTCTGCGGCGTCGAGGAGCTGGAACTCAACAAGGCGTACCGGGTTGAGCTCGATGGCACTGCGATTTGTATCGTCAAGGACTCTGCCGGGGCGGTGCATGCGATCGGCGATACCTGCACCCACGGTGATATCTCGCTCGCTGAAGGCTTCGTTGAAGATGGCGCGATCGAGTGCTGGGCTCACGGCTCACTCTTCTCGCTCGATACCGGGAAGCCCTTGAGCTTGCCAGCCTATGAACCTGTACCGGTCTTTGTAGTGAAGATCGACGACGACGGAGGGGTTCATATCGATCCCGCGGACACCGTCGCCATCGAGAGCTAACAGCTCTCTATACGAGACCACGAAGGAAAGAAATAATGTCAGTACTGTCAGTAAAAGACTTGCACGTCAGTGTCGAAACCGAACAGGGCACGAAGCAGATCCTCAAGGGTGTTGACCTTGAGATCAAGCAGGGCGAAACTCACGCGATTATGGGCCCCAACGGCTCAGGTAAATCCACTCTCGCCTATACGGTTGCCGGCCACCCCAAGTACCACGTTGAGAGCGGTTCGATCACGCTTGATGGTGCCGAGGTTCTCGACATGAGCATCGATGAGCGCGCCCGCGCTGGCCTCTTTCTGGCCATGCAATATCCGGTAGAGATCCCCGGAGTCAAGGTCGCTGACTTCTTGCGTACCGCTAAGACTGCACTTGCCGGCGAAGCACCAGCGCTTCGTCCCTGGATCAAAGAAGTCAACGGCGCAATGAAAGCTCTCCGGATGGACAAGGCTTTCTCAGACCGCAACGTCAACGAGGGATTCTCTGGAGGAGAAAAAAAGCGCAACGAGATCCTTCAGCTTGAACTGCTCAAGCCTGGTTTCGCAATTCTCGACGAGACCGATTCAGGTCTCGACGTCGACGCACTCAAGATCGTTTCAGAGGGTGTCAATCGAGCTCAGGAGTCGACCGGACTCGGGCTTCTGCTGATCACTCACTACACGCGCATCCTTCGCTACATCAAGCCGGACTTCGTGCACGTGTTTGTTGATGGTCGTGTTGCAGAAGAGGGTGGCCCTGAACTCGCAGATCGTCTCGAGAACGAGGGTTACGATCGATTTTTGACCGACACGAGCGTGGCCTAAGCGTATGTCTACCGTTCTGGCGCCCGCGCTCTTCGATGAAGTCGAAGAGGCCCTCAAAGATGTGGTTGACCCCGAGCTGGGTGTCAACATCGTCGATTTGGGACTCATCTACGATCTCAGCTGGGATCCCGAGAACAACGCCCTGATCATCAGCATGACGCTTACCTCAGCTGGCTGCCCGCTGACCGACGTGATCGAGGAGCAAATCGCTCAATCTCTCGACAACGTCGTGGAGGCTTTCCGCATCAACTGGGTGTGGATGCCGCCGTGGGGTCCCGAAAAAATCACTGACGACGGCCGCGACATGATGCGCGCCCTCGGCTTCTCAATCTAGACAAATTCTGCCGCTCGTGGCCGTCGCCGCAGCACTGCCTTCCACGTAAGTGAGAGCAGCGCTGCGGCGATCGTCAGTTTAATGATTGCTCCAGCGATGAATGGTGCGACGCCGATGTCGAAGAGGGTGCCGACGGTGAAGTCCCGGCCAGTGGCCGAGAAGACTCGGGCAATACCGATCATGCCCAACGCATAGATGAGAATGCTCCCGAGTGCCGCAGCGGCAGCTGCTTGGGGGAATGTTTTGTACCATCCGCGCTCTGCCAGCATGCCCATCACCCAGGCCGCGCAGATATAGCCCACAATGTAGCCGCCTCCGGTGCCCAACAGCACTTCGCTGCCTCCCTGCGCGTTACTGAACACGGGCATACCGCTGATGCCCAGTAGTGCGTAAAGAAGCATTGCCAGTGCGGCACGAGTCGCTCCCAAGCTCAGTCCGACAATCATCACCGCGAGCGTCTGGGCGGTGATCGGCACCGGATCGAGCGGGACCACAAATTGCGCCGCAATTGCTGTGGCAGCGGCTGCCGCGGTGATAAAAACCACACTCGTCGCGAGGCCCGGACCGAAAATCAGGTCGATCATTGTGGGTTTGAACAACCTCGCACTCACGCTCATAGTCACATCGGCCCCCTAGACTCGTCGTTCCTGCACCGATCTACCAGCACTAGGAAGTAGACTAGTTGGTTGGTGCTGTCGCCCACTTTCCCCAACCCCAAGATTTGGATGTTTTGCCGTGCTTGCTGTGCATGACCTCGAGTTGCGCGTAGGCGCACGCATGCTCATGCAGGGCGTTAACTTTCGTGTCGACCGCGGGGACAAAATTGGGCTCGTGGGGCGGAACGGTGCCGGCAAAACGACGCTGACTAAAACTCTCGCTGGGGAGCTCGAAGCCACCGACGGAAAAATCGAGCGCACTGGCGAGATCGGCTACTTGCCGCAGGACCCGCGCTCGGGCAATCCCGAAGATCTGGCCAGAACCCGCATCTTGGATGCTCGTGGTCTCGGAAGCATCGTTCTCAAAATGCGCCAGGCGCAGGACGAGATGGGCAGCAGCGACCCGGCCGTGAGCGCAGCGGCGATGGATCGCTATAGCAAGCTCGATGACCGCTTCTTAGCGCTCGGGGGCTACGCGGCTGAAGCCGAAGCTGCTTCTATTGCCAGCAACCTCAGCCTGCCTGACCGCATCCTCGAGCAACCACTCTCCACGCTTTCCGGTGGACAACGACGCCGTATCGAACTGGCGCGCATCCTGTTCTCGGGAGCCGACACGATGCTGCTCGACGAACCGACTAACCATCTCGATGCCGACTCCGTCGTCTGGCTTCGCGAGTTCCTCAAAAACTTCAGCGGCGGTCTGATCGTGATTAGTCACGATGTTGAGCTCGTGGAAGACACCGTCAACAAGGTGTTTTATCTCGACGCTAACCGTCAATTGATCGACCAGTACAACATGGGCTGGAAGCACTACCTTCGCCAGCGACAGTCCGACGAAGAGCGTCGAAAGAAAGAGCGTGCGAACGCCGAAAAGAAGGCGTCCACGCTTCAGGCTCAGGCCGCTCGCTTCGGTGCAAAAGCATCCAAGGCAGCCTCAGCTCACCAGATGGTGGCTCGTGCTGAGAAACTTCTGGCCGGGCTTGAAGATGTTCGCGCCTCCGATCGCGTGGCCGCGCTCCGCTTCCCGGATCCCGCACCATGCGGCCGCACGCCGCTTATGGGCTACAACCTGAGCAAGAGCTACGGCTCTCTTGAAATTTTCGCTTCGGTAGATCTTGCGATCGATCGTGGCTCAAAGGTCGTCATTCTCGGTTTCAACGGTGCAGGAAAGACGACTCTGCTTCGGATGCTCGCCGGTGTGGACGAGCCGGACACCGGTCACATCGAACCCGGTCACGGCCTGCGCATCGGATACTACGCCCAGGAGCACGAGACGATCGACGTCAAGCGCTCCGTGCTCGAGAACATGGTTTCATCGTCGCCCAACATCACTGAGATGGAAGCGCGCCGAGTTCTCGGTTCGTTCCTGTTCACCGGGGATGACGCGACCAAGCCAGCCGGAGTGCTATCGGGTGGAGAGAAAACGCGTTTGGCTCTCGCGATGATCGTCGTCAGCGGCGCAAACGTGCTGCTGCTCGATGAGCCGACTAACAACCTCGACCCCGCGAGCCGTGAAGAGATTCTTGGTGCTCTCTCCAACTACACGGGCGCCGTCGTGCTGGTGAGCCACGATGAGGGTGCCGTTGAGGCTCTCAATCCTGAACGAGTGTTGATTCTGCCCGATGGTATTGAAGACCATTGGAACAAGGACTACGCAGACCTCATCAGCCTGGCTTAAGCGTTAGTCAGCTCAGGAGTCGAGCAAAGCGTCTTCGATGTCGGCGTCAGTGGGGCCACGTTTCTCCACTTTAAGGCGACGCTTCTGTGCACGCTCCTGCTCAGCGGGATCGTCTTCGTTGATCAGGCGATACTCCTGGCGCACGGCCCAGCCCAGCCCGATAAACGCGAGCACTCCGAACGCCACCCACTGGAATGCATACGAGAGGTGCGCTCCCTCATCTAGCAGCGGCTTGGGGTAGGCGAGCGGTCGCACCCCAGCGTCGGGATCTTCCGTTGCGAGCAGCCCGTAAGCACCCGTGAAGGTCGGATCATCGAGCAACTCTGCGATCGCAGGCAAGTGGATGGTAGCAATTTGACCCTCCGGAGCGGAACGCCCGAACACGGTCGGTTCGCTCGGTTTGAGCCTGAGCACAACGTCTACACGGCCTGTCGGAGCCGCGGGCACGGAATCCGGTGCATCTTGGCTATTACCCGACGGCACCCAGCCGCGGTCGACCACGATGACCTGACCGTTGTCGAGCTGCAGAGGAACGAGGACTTCGAACCCGGGCTGGCCGCCATAAGGACGACCTCGAACGAGGAGTTGCTCACCTATGAGGTACTCGCCGCTCACTGCCACCGGCATCCACTTGTTGTCATCATCGAACTCGTTGAGTTCGGGCATAACCGCGTCGAGTGTGCGGGGAGCGGATTCCCAGTTCTCGCTCACGCGCGCAACTTCTGTGGCTGCCTCCTCCCGGCGATCGAACTGCCAGTGCGAGAGAAAGACGCAACCGATAGCGAACACGATGACCAGTGTGAGGTAGCCGAACCAGCGACTAGACAGTACGAAGCGCCATTTCTTCACGCGGCACCACCATCGGGAAGGACGCTCATGGGGGAGTCGAGATCACTGACGAAGACAGGGAACCCACGGGTGGCCAGATAGTCGCGAAGGAATTCTTTATGCTCGCCGCAGGCAAGCCAGATTTTCACGCGCTCGGGACCGTGAATACGCGGATTGCGCCAGTTGACGTTGAACTGTGCTGGCACGACACACCCAGCGCGCGAACACTGCTGCATGCTCGGGCCACTCTCTCCGATCACCGAGCAGCCTCATCCGATCCGTTGCCAAGAAAAGAATCACGCGAATCGAGCGCGAACTGCCCGGGGATGCTCACCGCACCTGAGCGCCGCGTCTCGACATTCGCCAACACCACAGCGACATAGGGCAACACCACCGCACCGAGAACGGGAAGCACTAGCCACCAACCACGAACAAAGACGCACAGCAATACGCACACAACGCGAATCGCCATGGCGATGGAGTAGTTGATGACGCGGCGACGACGCTCATCATCCGGCCGCTCAGGGAGCGACGTGATCGACTCAGGAGTGTTCATTGGCTTTCTTAGGTTGCCGAGATTGTTCCCTAAGCCTACGCCGCCGTTGGCGACTATATGCTGGGAACCATGACCAGCACAGCAACTGAATCACGAATCGTCCTTGTCACTGGCGGCAACCGCGGCATCGGTCGGGCCATCGCCGAAGAATTTGTGGCTCAGGGGTACCGCGTAGCCGTGACGGCACGCTCGGGCACCGGCCCCGAGGGGACCCTCACCGTGACGGCGGATGTCACAGATGCCGCGAGCATTGATAGCGCTTTCAGCGAAGTCGAAGCGAAGCTTGGCCCCGTGGAGATCGTCGTCGCCAACGCAGGAATCACTCGCGACATGCTGCTGATGCGCATGAGTGACGACGATTTTACCGACGTACTAGACACCAACCTCTCCGGAGCCTTTCGCGTCGTGAAGCGTGCCTCGAAAGGCATGATGAAGGCTCGCTTCGGTCGCGTCATCCTCGTGTCGAGCGTTGTGGGACTTCTCGGCTCGGCCGGCCAGGTCAACTACTCCGCGTCGAAGAGCGGTCTCATCGGACTCGCTCGATCGCTCACCCGTGAGCTGGGCAGCCGCGGAATCACAGCGAACGTGGTTGCTCCCGGTTTCATCGAGACCGATATGACCGCGGCTCTCGCCACCGAGCAGCAGGATGCCTACCTGAAGCAGATCCCCGCCAACCGTTTTGCGAAGCCCTCTGAAGTAGCAAAGGCAATCACGTGGTTGGCGAGCGACGACGCTGGATATATCTCCGGGGCGGTCATCCCCGTCGACGGTGGACTAGGAATGGGCCACTAACTAGCCGCGCAGCCCCAACAGCGGCAAAACGGCGCTCAAATCTCGAGTGTCGATGTGGACATCGGCATTAGCGCGAACGATGGGCTTTGCGGTAATGCCAATGGACAATGCTGCGGCCTCCATCATCCGGAGATCGTTCGCACCGTCGCCAACGGCGATGGTGCGCGAGAGGGGAATGCCGGATTCAGCTGCCCACTCCCGCAAGGCCTCGGCTTTTGCCTGGGCATCGATGACAGGCCCGAGTACCGCACCGGTCAAGACATCATCGGCGACCTCCAGCCGATTGGCTCGCGCATAGTCGAGCCCGAGTGTCTCGGCGAGCGGATCGAGAAGCTCGTGAAAGCCACCGGAGACAGCGGCAACACGCCCGCCGGCATCCTTCACTCCGCGGATGAGGTCGTCAGCACCACGAGTTACGCGAATTTCCCGAGCGCTTTCAGCGATAGCGCTCACCGACAGCCCCGCCAGAGTCGCAACTCTCGCTCGAAGACTCTGCTCGAAATCGAGCTCACCGTTCATCGCTCGCGTAGTGATTTCTGTCACTAGCGGCTCGGAACCTGCACGGGCCGCAAGAAGTTCGATGACTTCGTTCTCAATCAGCGTCGAGTCAACATCGAAAACTACGAGAAACTGTGCCAACGCGGGGTCCCTTCTCCGTCGTATTTCGGCCGCGGACGCGCTGTCCGGACGACTTCATCCGTCAGACTATCGGGATCGCCCTCCGCGCCTCGCCCACAGCAGGCTGCGAAGCCATAGAATGAACGCATCATGGCTAGCGTTCTTTCATTCACCGACGTCACCGTCACTCGAAGTGGCAACACGATTCTCGACTCCGTTTCTTGGAGCGCGGATGCTTCCGACCGGTGGGTGATTCTCGGCCCCAATGGAGCAGGCAAGACCACGTTGCTTCAACTCGCGGCCGCTCAGGTTCATCCGAGCTCTGGCGAGGTCACCGTGCTCGACAGCACGCTTGGCAGTTCAGATGTTTTCGACGTGCGTCCGCGGATCGGTTTTTCTTCGACGGCTCTCGCTCGACGAGTGCCAGGCAACGAGCGAGTTATCGACGTCGTGTTGACCGCTGCCTATTCCGTCACTGGCCGTTGGAACGAAGAGTACGAGAACGTTGACATTCGTCGCGCTCGTCGCGTGCTCGCGGAGTGGAGCCTGTCTCACCTCGAGGAGCGTCGTTTTGGCGACCTGAGTGACGGTGAACAGAAACGCGTGCAGATCGCACGGTCGGTCATGACCGACCCAGAAATTCTTCTTCTCGATGAGCCGGCAGCGAGTCTCGACCTCGGCGCCCGAGAAGAGCTCGTTCAGTTGCTCAGCGGATACGCGCAAGCCGACACCGCCCCGGCAATCGTTATGGTCACCCATCACGTGGAGGAGATTCCTCGCGGATTTACCCACGCGCTGATTTTGACCGAAGGATCTGTGCACAGCGCCGGTAAGATTGACGACGTTGTTACCTCAGAGAACTTGAGTGCCGCTTTCGGCCTCGAACTCATCATCACGAAAGACGCCGGCCGCTACACCGCACGAGCCGCCTAATCCTCTGATAGGCTTGTGTGTCGGTCCGCGTGACCGCCTACGTCTTTTTTCATCCAGAATCCAGGGAAATCCAATGAAGTCCGAGATCCACCCCACGTACGCGCCCATCGTTTTCCGCGACCTCGCGTCTGGTTCCACGTTCCTTACCCGTTCGACCGTCTCGAGCGACAAGACGATCGAGTGGGAAGATGGCAACACCTACCCCGTGATCGACGTTGAAATCTCGTCGGAATCTCACCCGTTCTACACGGGCAAGCAGCGCATCATGGACTCCGCCGGACGCGTGGAGAAGTTCAAGAACCGCTACAAGGGCTTCGGCAACTAGTAGTAGTCAGTTTTGTCTGAAGGCGATCGGTTATCCGGTCGCCTTCAGTCGTTAAGGCGCTACTCCAGGCCGAGTCGCGGGTCGCGCCCAACGACGAATGCGCAGCGCCCCAGGCTGCTGCGCACTTCGATCGTCGAAGCAGCTAAGGCTACTGGGGGAGTGAGCGAACCGGCCAGTCTGGATTAGCGACGAAGCTGTGGTCGCCCTTAGACGAGCGCATGTAATCCTGAAAACTCGCGGCTTGATCGGCGTACCAACGCTGCTGTTGCGAATGCAGCTCACCAAACGGGATGCTCAGTTGCTCGCCGTACTTGGCTAGTAACGCCAGAGCTACCCTGGCTGCGGCGATCGCATCTGATCCGGCGTCGTGTGCGTCGTCGAGCGAGACGCCGTAGAGCGCAGAAGTAACTTCGAGAGTTCGCTTACCTCGCCGATAACGGTCGACCGCCTTGTCGATGACCAGTGGATCGATCACGATGTACGGCTCGGCAAGGCTGTCGAGTGAGTGACGGCGGCACTCGCGATCGAGCAATGAAAGATCGTACGGCGCGTTGTAGACCACCAGGGGGATACCCAGAGCGCAGGTCACTTTGAGGGTCTGAACAATCTCAGCAACGACTAGGGCAGCATCCCGACCTTCAGCTTGAGCCCGCTCGGTCGAAATTCCGTGGATAGCCGCTGCTCCCTCAGGAATTTCGATGCCAGGATCGGCGAGCCAGTCCCAACGGGAAATGACCGAGCCAGAGGCGTCGACAATTGCTATACAGGCAGAGACGATACGGCTGCTCTCGACATCGACGCCGGTGGTCTCAAGGTCAAAGGTGGCTAGGGTGCCGGAGTTGCTCATGCACTCAGCGTAGGGCGAGACACTGACACCGGGAACTCGGCTCGCGGTACTCCCGACGTAAGCGCTAGCCCGTACGGTGATCAGTGGCGGTCCGGTCGCACTCAATGCGACCAACTGCCTCGCGACTGCATAAGATTGTCTGAATGAAGCCCGCATCGCCCTACGGAGCACTGCTCGACGCCAATCCGGCGAGACGCTCCGAGGTGGCAGTGCTCGGAGCGTCCACCCACTACTGGGAATACGGGCCCGCCGATGCCGACACGGTACTGGTTCTCGTCCACGGATTCCGCGGCGATCATCACGGGCTCGAAGCCGTCTGCGCCCACATCCGAGGCATCCGCATCATCAGCCCGGACCTGCCGGCTTTCGGCAGCTCCGAGCCGTTGGAGGGGTACGTTCACGATATCGACGGCTACGCCCGCTGGCTCGAGGCTTTCGTGGAACAACTCGGGCTCAGCGGCCGCGCCTACATTCTGGGGCACTCCTTCGGATCGATCGTTGTATCCGCGGCGCTTGCCCGTGGACTGAACACTCCCAAGCTCATACTCGTGAATCCCATTGCGGCCCCCGCGCTGGCTGGCCCCAATGGCATGCTGAGCAGGATCACCCTCTGGTTCTATCAAGCTGCACGGGCTCTGCCCTTGGCAATCGGCTCGTCCATGCTCAGCAACTGGCTCGTAGTGCGCGTCATGAGTCTCGCCATGGTGAAGACCAAAGATCCTGAATTGCGTCGCTGGGTACACCAACAGCATCACGCCCACTTCAGCAGTTATGCCGACCGGGACAGCCTGCTCGAAGCGTTCGAAGCGTCAATCGGGTCGGATGTCAGCATGTACGCAGAGCAAATCACCGTCCCTACCCTCCTCATCGGCGCCCGCAACGATCCCATCAGCCCGGTTCCTGCTCAGGAGCGAGTGCACACACTCTTCGCCGACTCCCAACTCGCCATTTTCGACGACGTCGGTCACCTCATCCACTATGAACGGCCGCGTGAAGCTGCCGAACTAATCGTCAGGTTCCTCGGTGCAGGAACAGTTGCGGAGCCTCGCTCATGAAGATCGTTTTCGACTGCCGTTACACGCGCATCGGCCGCCACGACGGGATCAGCCGGTATGGCTCACGTCTCGTTGAAGAGATCAGTAAATTGCATGCCGTCACCATGCTCATCTCTGACGCACGCCAGTTGGAGCTTTTGCCCGACCTTCCTTGGGAAATGGCATCGTCGCCGACCGGCATTCTCGAACCGTTCGTCGCGCTGCAGGTCAACAAGCTGACGCCGGATGTCGTGTTTACTCCCATGCAAACGATGGGGCCCTTTGGCCGCAAATACGCGCTCGTCACCACAGTGCACGACCTCATCTACTACAAGCACCCCACTCCGCCCCACAACTTGCCCGCTGCGGTGCGCGTAATGTGGCGTCTTTATCACCTCACTTGGGCTTTCCAGCGCGCGTTGCTGAATACAGCGGATGGGCACGTTACGGATTCCCACACCACCCGCGAACAAATGCTCGAGCACAACCTCACGCGCAACCCGATCGCTGTCGTCACTTTGGGCACAGATAGCCCGGCCCAGTACGTGCCCCGGGCCGCGCCCACGACCCGCGAGCTTGTGTACATGGGTTCCTACATGCCGTACAAGAATGTCGGGCTCATTGCTCGCGCGCTTCACGACCTGCCCGGCTACACACTGCACCTCATGAGTCGCGTAGACGAGACCACCAAAGCGCAACTGGTGTCGCTCGCTCCGCCCGCAAGCCTGATCTTCCACAACGGCGCCAGCGATGAGGTTTACGCCGAGACCCTGTCTCGCGCGACCGCTCTCGTCTCTGCTTCTCGCGACGAAGGTTTCGGCCTCCCGCAAGTTGAGGCAATGGTTCTCGGAACTCCTGTTCTGCTGAGCGACACAGAAATTTTCCGCGAGATCTCTGGTGCGGCTGGCGGTTTCTTCAGCCCTGACGACGCTTCAGAATTAGTGCGCGAAGTGAAGAAGCTCGAGGACCCGGCGACGTGGCAGGCGCGCTCTACAGCCGCGCGAGCGCGGTCAGCGGAATTCACGTGGAAGAAGGGTGCCGCTACGTTGCACAAAGCACTCGAAGATGCGGTCGCTGCTCGCAAAGCAAAGAAGAAGAAGAGCTAACGAAAACTGCTAGGGAGCAGCGCTCTCGCGGCGCGCAAGAGCGTTCTGAGCAGTGAAGTCATCGCCTCCCTGGCGCTCCGATTCTTCTTCGATGGGATCGTCGAAGTCGATAAGCGTCAGCGAGCCATCGTCGTGACGGAAGCTGTGCACCGACCCGTTTGCGATACGACCGTGCGGATGGTCGGATGCGACGGCGGCGAGAACGGCGGCGATGACGCCTCCGTGGGCAACCACGATGATCGACTCGCCGTGATGCTCTTCAGCGAGCTTCACGAGCGCGGGGAGGACCCGCTCAACAACAGACTCTCGCGTTTCGCGACCCGGAACCTCAACATCCGCGGAGTAGACAGCGTCGATCTCCTCGGCGGTGTGACCTTCTGCGACTCCATAATTGCGTTCGACGACGGCAGCAAGGGGTGTGGGAGCAGGAAGCCCCACCGCTGTTGCGATGATTTCCGCGGTTTCCATCGCCCGTGAAAGTGGGCTGGCAAAGATTCCGTTCCACTGGCGCCGCGCCAGCAGCGCACCGGTCGTGCGCGCCTGAGCACGACCCGTCTCATTGAGCGGGATGTCGGTGCTGCCTTGAATGCGTCGTTGCAGGTTCCAGTCAGTCTCTCCATGCCGCACGAGATAGATGAACACGAAACTCCATTCTCAACACCGGACTCAGCGCGGGTGAGCTGAGCCGCGGAGGTTATTAGGCGGCGAGACGTTCCACG
This sequence comes from Salinibacterium sp. UTAS2018, assembly GCF_004118935.1. NCBI lineage: Bacteria > Bacillati > Actinomycetota > Actinomycetes > Micrococcales > Microbacteriaceae > Salinibacterium > Salinibacterium sp. UTAS2018. The sequence continues at coordinate 537,409 of NZ_CP035375.1, read as the reverse complement.
AGCTCGCAGAGAATTGCAGAAGCGCCACCGTCGATCTTAACGTCGGCCCGGCGATCCGCCTTCGTGGAACCGCGATTAATGATCACCAGCGGAATCTTCTTACGCATCGCTCGTTCGACTAGACGGATGCCGGAGTTCACCACCAATGACGATCCTGCGACGATCATTGCTTCGGACTGATCCACGAGTGCTGCCCCGAGCTGAAACTTTCGGGTCGGCACGAACTCGCCGAAGAAGACGACATCCGGTTTCAACAGACCACCGCAGACAGTGCAGTCGGGAACGATGAAATCCTCGACGTTGTGTACGTCGGCGTCGCCATCCGGGTTCAGCGTATGAGAGTCGGATTCCTCGAGCCACGGATTGAGTTCAGAAATTCTGGCCGCGAGGGGAGTGCGGGCAAAATACTGACCGCACCGCAAGCAGCGTGCCCGGTCGATGCTGCCGTGTACATCGACGACACGCCTGGAGCCCGCTCTCAAATGCAAACCGTCGACATTCTGGGTGACGATGCCGTTGCTGAGGCCCAGTCGCTCGAACGCGGCAAGCGCCTCATGACCATCGTTAGGAATAGAGGCCGCAAATCGCTTCCAGCCGAGATGACTGCCCGCCCAATACCGTTGGCGGAATTCTGCCGAACTCTGAAACTGCTGAAACGTCATCGGATTGCGCACAGCGGCACCTTCACCGCGATAATCGGGTATGCCCGAATCGGTGCTGATACCAGCGCCGGTGAGTACGCTAATGAGCTTGCCCTGAAGAAGCTCGGCAGCACGATCAATATCGTTGCTGAGCGGAAGTGTGTTCACACTTCAAGCGTAAGCACTTCGAGCACGATCAGCGCCATGAGAGATTCACCTGATGGCGAAACCGCACAGTTGGGAACACACCGTGAACGTCATCCGAGTGACCGATCTCTCCGATCCTCGCCTCAGCGACTTTGCCAACCTCACGGATGTCGCCCTGCGTCGTCGCACCGAACCTGCCGGCGGTCTCTACATCGCAGAGTCGTCAAAGGTCATCGCTCGGGCGCTGCGGGCCGGGCATCAGCCGCGTGCGATTCTCGTTCTTGAGCAGTGGCTCGACGATGTGGCTGAGCTGCTCGGCGACTCCGATACACCGGTGTACGTGGGGGATTCTGACTTGCTTGAGCAACTGACAGGCTTCAATCTGCACCGCGGCGCTCTCGCATCGATGCACCGCCCCGTTCTTTCTACGGTTGCAGAACTGGTGAAGGATGCACGCCGCATCGTCATTCTCGAAGACATCGTCGATCACACCAACGTCGGTGCAATCTTCCGCTCCGCAGCCGCGCTGGGAGCAGATGCCGTGCTGATCACACCACGCTGCGCCGATCCCTTGTACCGCCGCAGCGTGCGCGTAAGCATGGGCACGGTGCTGCAGGTGCCGTGGACCCGAATCCCGAACTGGCCCGAAGATGCCGCTGAGCTCAAGGCTGCAGGCTTCCATCTTGCTGCGCTCGCCCTCAACGACGACTCCGTCGATCTCGACGCCTTTGCTGCAGATCCACCGGAAAAGGTTGCGCTGATTCTCGGCACCGAGGGCGATGGTCTCTCGCTCAGCACCATCAATACGGCGGACACCATCGTCAAGATCCCCATGATGCATGGCGTCGATTCCTTGAACGTCGCTGCGGCTAGCGCGGTAGGCATGTACATGCTTCGAGCCCGCTAGCTTTTCGCCCGACGTCACCTGCTAGCGTTATCCGGTGCCGCTGACCCAACGCCAAATTTATCGCCGCCGCCGTCTCGTTGTATTTTCCGCGGTAGCGGTAGTGCTGGCCATGACGTTCTATCTCCCGCTGACGTTGCTGGCTCCGCTCGGGGAGGTTTCGGCGACCATCCTGCCTGTGGAAGAACCCGTACTGGCTGAACCGGAGATCTCAACCCCCAGCTATGGTGCTTCGGCGATCGGCGCGCTCGACCGCCCCGGCGTACTCGCCCAGGGAGGGAGCGCCGACCCGGTTCCGATCGCATCGATAACGAAGATCATCACGACGTTGGTCGTTCTCGACTCGAAACCACTCCAACTCGATGAAGCAGGCCCGACGATAACGTTCGACGAGACCGACGTCGATTTCTACTACGACCAACTCGCGCAGGGCGGTTCGATCGCTCCGGCGTATGCCGGTCAGCAGCTCTCGCAGCGGGACGTAATGACGGTCGTATTGCTTCCCTCAGCGAACAACTATGCTCAATCGCTCGCGAACTGGGCGTTTGGATCAGAGGGCGCGTTCGTTACCGCCGCGAACGCTTGGCTCACAGAGCACGGCCTCACGAACACCACCGTCACTGAACCATCAGGAATTCAAGAGACCAACCGAAGTACGGCAGCAGACCTCACCGAACTTGCCCGCTTAGCGATAGACAACCCGGTAATTGCTCAGATCGTCTCCACGTCATCCGCCGAGATTCCGGGGATCGGTGCGGTGAGCAACAGCAACAAACTGCTCGGGATCGATGGTGTAGACGGAATTAAAACCGGAACCCTCGACGTGGGCTGGTCATGTCTGCTTTTCTCGGCCGATGTGACCGTGGGCGATAAGGTAGTCACCCTGGTGGGCGCTGTTGTTGGGGGGCCAGACCATCCAACCATCAACACTGCGATTCGAGAGCTCATCGCTGATGCCACCGCAGGCTACACGGTGGTCACCCTCGCGAGCGATGGTGAAGAATTCGCCGAATATGACACGCCGTGGGGCGATGAAGCTGCGGCGGTATCCGAATCGACATTAGACGCCGTGGTGTGGGGTGAAGACGAGATCACCGCCACCGTGGCTGCGACGTCGATGCGCGCCGCGGATGCGGGGGAGAGCGCGGGAACAGTCGAGTTTCAGGTCGGTAGTGAGACTTTTAGCGTGCCTCTGGTATTGAGTGACGACGTCGACGACCCGGGTGTTTGGTGGAGACTGACAAATCCGGCCGCAATGTTTTAGTTATCGAATAGACACGCCGCTCACAGGCGTCCGCGATAAGGTGGAGTGTATCTGGAGCACCCGCTCGCTTGTCACATGACTGGGAAGTCATTCGAAAATATCTGAGGTCACGTGAGTAGTTCTCTCTCAGCCGATCCCGTACGTGTAATTAAGACTGGTCCCCGCGGCGTCGGTAGCCAGATGAGCGATTTTGCCTCGCTCTTGCGCACTGTGCGCGAGGCCGGCCTGCTGCGTCGCAGTAAGCGCTTTTACATCACCACTTTTGCCGTCATCACCCTCGCCATGGCTGGCGCTTGGGTCGGCTTCGCGATGCTCGCCGGCACGTGGTACATCCTCCTCATCGCAGCAGCGATGGGCATCATTTTCACCCAATACGCGTTCTTGACCCACGAGCTGGCTCACCGCCAAGTCTTCCAGTCGAGCAAGCTCAACGACACCCTCGGCCGATTGATGTCCGACCTCGTCGTCGGTATCAGCTATGCCTGGTGGATGAACAAGCACTCGCGTCACCACGCGAACCCCAACACAGTCGATAAAGACCCGGATATTGAGACCGACTTCATCATCTTCCAGAAGGAAAAGACTGTTGGGCTCAAGGGCCTTACCAAGTTCATGGCTAAGCGCCAGGGCTACCTGTTCTTCCCCGCGCTACTGCTTGAAGGGTTTAACCTTCACTCCCACGCCTTCCAGGAAGTCTTCAACTTCAAGAAGAAGGTCGACAAGCGTTGGCTAGAGATCACGCTGTTGCTGGTACGCAACATCGGGTATCTCGCGATCGTGTTCAGTTTCCTCCCTCTCGGAATGGCCTTCGCCTTCCTCGGAGTGCAGATGGGAATCTTCGGTCTGTACATGGGCGCTTCCTTCGCGCCCAACCACAAAGGAATGCCGATTCTGCCCAAGGGCTCCAAAGTCGACTTCCTGCGTCGTCAGGTTTTGACGAGCCGCAACATCCGTAGTGGGCACTTCATGAACCACTTCATGGGCGGCCTCAACTACCAGATCGAACACCACCTGTTCCCCACCATGCCGCGCCCGCACCTGCGACGCGCCCAGGAAATGGTGAAGGAATATTGCAAGACCAAGGACATCAAGTACACCGAGGTCGGTCTCTTCACGTCCTACGGCATCGTTATCCGCCATCTCAATGAGGTTGGCTTAAGTGCCGACGGCGATCCGTTCGACTGCCCCGCAGCAGGACGCACCGGCTACAGCGGCTAGTACTGCTTAAGTTGAGAAAAAAGGCCCCCACCCATTCGGTGGGGGTCTTCTTTGCGTGCGGCTCAGGTATGGAGGGCCGCTCAGAGACAACGAGCGGCACGCACCGCCGCTCTGGCCTCAGAACCCGGGGCGCTTAGCCGTAATGTTGTCACCTGAGGACTGGTGGCGCACCCGCCGCAAGACCCAGGGCACCAGATGCTCCCGAGCCCACCCCATGTCTTCGACGCGCGCGTGGCGCCACCGACGCGGCGGCAGCGGCTCCGGCTGGAAGGGCTCTAGGTCGTTCTCAACATTGAGAGCCGCGAGAACCATGCGGGCGACCGTGTGGTGCCCCACTGCGGAGAAATGCAGTCGATCCGGCGCCCACATGCGGGGGTCTCCTAGCTCGCGGAGTGACCACATGTCGGCAACGATCGCGTCATGACGCTGCGCGACCGCACGAATGTTCTCGTTGTAGATCGCAACTTTGCCACGCATTCGATTCAGAACCGGAGTCATGCCGATGTCTGGGCCAGTGAAAAGCACAACTGTCGCTCCATCGCTACGCAGCTTACCCACGAGCTCGTCAACTCGACCGGCGACCTCGTCCGCATCCGATCCGGGGCGGATGATGTCGTTACCACCCGCAGACACACTAATGAGGTCTGGTTTGAGCTCGAGCGCCGGTGTGAGCTGCTCGCGGGCGATTTGATTGAGCAGCCGGCCACGAATGGCGAGATTCGCATAGGCGAAGTCAGCTTTTTGTGAACCGAGCACTTCTGCCACGCGATCCGCCCAGCCGCGATTACCGCCGGGGGAGGCGGGCTCGGGGTCTCCGATGCCTTCGGTAAACGAGTCACCGATAGCGACATATCTATTCCAAGGATGTTCGTGTTGCATATAACTACCCTGTCTCAAAATTTCACTGTGCACTACCCGAGTGGTTCCTGTGAGCAGCCTGAATTAGTTTGCCCCCCATGCAGGGCACGTGGTTAAGTCTTCTTTGTTGGTTTTCACATCGGAAACTACTTGAACACCGTCTGGAGAACACACAATGGGAATCATCGGTTGGATTGTCCTAGGACTTATTGCCGGCGCTATTGCTAAGGCTATTCTCCCCGGACGCCAAGGCGGCGGTTGGATCGCAACACTCCTGCTCGGTGTAGTAGGAGCGCTTGTCGGAGGATTCGTGGGAGGCGCCATCTTTGGTATCGGCCTCGAAGAGTTCTTCTCGATCGAAACCTGGCTCGTCGCTATCGGCGGCTCGGTGCTCGTGCTCTTCGTCTATGGTCTGATCACGCGCGGCTCACGTCGCTAAACACTCTTCGCAACACATTGTGAGAATCTGGGCGGTGCACTTCGGTGCACCGCCCATTTTTATGTCCCCACGGAGTTTGTCACCCGTCGGAGCGGTCGGGCCAGAGCTCGAACGTCGGCGGCACCTGAGACAATAAAGATATGGGAAAGCAAGACGGTCGCAGACGGCAGGTGAGCGAACCGGGCGTCGATGACAGCACCGCCACGATCCTTCACGTTGACATGGATGCGTTCTTCGCATCTGTAGAACTGCTTGACCATCCGGAGCTCGTGGGTAAGCCCGTGATTGTCGGCCACAACTCCGTGCGGTCAGTCGTCACCGCCGCCACCTATGAGGCTCGCAAGTTCGGTGTGAACTCGGCTATGCCCATGGCGCTGGCGCTACGCCGGTGCCCTCAGGCCATCGTGCTCGAGCCACATTTTGAGCGGTACCAGCACTTCTCGTCGGTCGTCTTCGACATCTGCGACCAGCTCACCCCCAAAGTCGAGCGCCTCGGCATCGACGAGGCCTTTCTGGATGTCGCCGGGGCTCGCGCGATCTATGGTTCGCCTAGTGAAGTTGCCACGTTGCTACGCACGCGCGTTTTCGAAGAAACAGGGCTGGTGTGCTCGGTCGGAGCCGCCGCGTCGAAGTACGTAGCAAAAGTGGCTTCCGGGCTTTCAAAGCCCGATGGACTTCTGGTTATCCCGGCAGATAAGACCGTCGCTTTTCTTCACCCCCTTCCCATTTCAGCGCTCTGGGGCGTCGGCGGCAAGACTGCAGAGGCCCTTCAGCAGCGCGGGCTAACGACCATCGCGCATGTCGCGCACGCCGACCGAGACACTCTGACGCGCGCCGTCGGCGACGCAGGAGCGGTTAAGCTGCACAATCTCGCTTGGGGCAATGACCCTCGACCCGTTGTCGAACGAGCGGCCGAGAAAAGCGTGGGTCACGAGACCACGTTCGAATACAACGTGCTCGATGCCGACGAGATCCGTCGTGAACTGCTTCGGCTCTGTGGAAAAGTCGCCGCCCGGTTGCGGGCTGGTGGAGTGGAAGCCCGCACCGTCGTGCTGAAACTGCGCTTCGAGGACTTCAGCACCATTACTCGATCGCGTAAGCTTGCCGACCCCACCGACCTCGGCCGCACATTGTACGAGACCGTGCGCGACATTTACGCTGACTTTGCGCGCGAGGGCCGCCCGGTGCGTCTCGTTGGCGTGCGCGGTGAGCAACTCGTCGAACCCGGAGGCGGGCAGATAAGTTTGTGGGATACGACCGATGGTTGGCGGGATGCCGAAGAGGCCATGGAGGCGGCATCCGCTCGGTTCGGCACCGGCGCTATCGGCCCCGCCCGGCTGCTCGGCTCCCAACGATCAGAGCGGCCCCGGCTCGGACAACGCGACTAGCTCTCGCCGCGAATCCCTCCCTCCTCGTCGAAATGCAGCTTGCCCGACCGCGGCTGTCAGAAGTGAACGGTAAAGTCTTATCAAGTGAGTACTCCATTGCCAGCCCCCACCGTGGGCACCTTCGCTGCGGAACATCTCTCGCCGTCGTACCCCGAGCGCGCCGCCCGCGGAACCGCGTCGAAACTGCGTGCGTGGCAGGCCGAAGCTCTCGACCTGTACTTCGAGAAAGAACCGCGCGACTTTCTCGCGGCAGCAACACCGGGCGCAGGAAAGACGACCTTCGCGCTGCGGTTGGCCGTTGAGCTCATCGCCCGCCGCGAGATCGATCGCGTCACCGTTGTTGCACCGACCGATCACCTCAAACGCCAGTGGGCAGATGCCGCCAACCGTGTCGGATTGCGCCTCAACCCCTCGTTCTCCAACGGCGATGCATGGGGAGGCCGTCGTTTTCACGGCGTCGCCGTCACGTACGCGCAAGTCGCGATGAAAGCGTCATTCCACCAAGAAATCACTGACTCCGCCCGCACCCTAGTAATTCTCGATGAGGTACACCACGGTGGTGACGCCCTCAGCTGGGGCGACGCGATCCACACTGCTTTCGGCCGCGCCACCCGTCGGCTTTCTCTTACGGGAACCCCCTTCCGTAGCGACACCGCCCCCATTCCGTTCGTCACTTACGCGCCCAATCATGAGGGCATCCGCACGTCAGTCACCGACTACAGCTATGGCTACGGGCGCGCGCTCGAAGACGGCGTTGTTCGCCCTGTGATCTTCATGGCGTACGCCGGCAAGATGAAGTGGCGCACCCGTATGGGTGACGAGATGGAAGCTCGCCTCGGTGAAGGCGACACAAAAGACGTCACGGCGCAAGCATGGCGCACGGCACTTGATCCCAAAGGTGAGTGGATGCCGGCCGTTCTGCGAGCCGCGGATCGCCGACTTAGCGAGATCCGCCATTCTGTTCCCGATGCCGGTGGGCTTGTCATTGCAACAGACCAGCTCGCGGCGCGCGCCTACGCCGCACTCATCAAAGAAATCACGGGGGAGTCGGCGACAATCGTTCTCTCTGATGAGAAAGAGTCATCGTCGCGCATCGAGACCTTCGCTGAAAGCGATAGCCGCTGGATGGTGGCGGTTCGCATGGTGTCCGAGGGCGTCGATGTTCCTCGGTTAGCCGTTGGCGTTTACGCGACGTCGGCATCCACCCCGCTTTACTTCGCTCAGGCTGTCGGCCGTTTCGTGCGCACCCGTCGGCGTGGTGAGACCGCGTCGATCTTCTTACCGAGTGTTCCAAACCTCATGAACTTGGCTGGCAAGCTCGAGAAAGAACGTGATCACGCGCTCGATCGCAAAGAGACCGGCGATGAACTGCTTGACGACAGCCTTCTTGACGCGGAAAACCGCGAAGAGAAGACGAGTGACGAACTCGCAGACGAATTTACGTGGGAGGCGCTTGAATCAGAAGCAAACTTCGACCGCGTGCTATTCGATGGTGCTGAATTCGGCTTCGCCGCCGAGCCCGGCAGTGACGAAGAGCTCGACTTCATTGGGCTTCCCGGAATTCTGGAGCCCGAGCAAGTACGCGAACTGCTCATGCAGCGTCAGAAACGGCAATCAAAGCGTGCCGAAAGCCGACCGAAAGCCGAACAACCTGCTCCGCTGTACCGCACGCTCAAAGAGCAGCGAACTCTGCTGAACAACCTCGTAGGCCGCAGGGCAAAGCTTTCTAATGAGCCGCACGGACTAATCCACGCGGAGCTCCGCCGCGTGTGTGGCGGTCCTGCGGTCGCCCAGGCCACTGTGACACAGCTGCAGACCCGCATCGATTACCTGCGCAAAGGCATCCACTCGTAGTAGCGGCGTTTCGTCACTCTGAGAGCTCTCCGAGGCGCTGAGGCGCTGAGGCTGAAGAGAAGTCGTGGATACCGCGTGCTCGCCAGTGTGGGCTTCGCTCTTAACAAGAAAACGCCCCCGGTATAGAACCGGGGGCGTCTTCATTACTGAACTATCAAGATCAGAGGGGGCGGATGTTCTCCGCCTGGGGACCCTTGGGTCCCTGTGTGATGTCAAACTCAACCTTTTGGTTTTCGTCGAGCGACTTGTAGCCATTTGTTGCGATGGCCGAGTAGTGGGCGAACACGTCAGGACTTCCATCCTCGGGGGCGATGAATCCAAAGCCCTTTTCTGCGTTGAACCACTTGACGGTACCTAGTGCCATTTAAAACTCCTCCAGGAGCGTTCTTCAGGCCCCGACAGTCGAGGCCGCATTCATGCCTTTATCTAGAACATGAACGATAAGACAAGGCTATAGCAGGAAAGCGCTGTATGTGGCATGTATTTCGAAAAAGTCACATAACGGTAATAAACTAGTCACTATTGAAAGTCACGAGACCGGGTACGCGGGAGCCCTGATAGAGGTTCAAACCGGTCTGCCACCACGTTGATAACGCCGTCTACAGACCTCTCTAGCACCCCGCGAACGATGAGTGCAGGACTATCGCGAGCGAGACGGCGATAGCGCCCCCACACCCCGACGCTGCAAATTACGTTGATCAGCCCCGTCTCATCCTCAATGTTCATAAAAGTGATTCCGCTGGCTGTTGCGGGACGTTGGCGGTGGGTCACCACGCCCCCAATTTCGATGCGTCGCCCCGATTCTGCGGTCATGAGGTCGCGGGCGCTCAGCACACCGCGGCCCGCAAGAGCGGGCCTTATATGGGCAACGGGATGGCTCGCGGGTGAAATTCCGGTCGACCAAAGATCAGCCATGAGGTCATCCACCGGGGTGGCCATCGAGAAGAGGGGAGGTTGCACCGCGACCATGCTGTGCGGCAAAAATTCTGCGCGATCCTGTGCCGCCGAGCCAGCGTTCCACATCGCTTCGCGCCTCGTGAGTTCGAGACTCTCGAATGCTCCCGCCGCCGCCAGCGCTTCTAATTGTTTCGTCGTGAGCCCCACTCGGCGCACCACATCGTTCATCGACGTAAATTCGCCGGCCTCACGAGCAGCCACAATTTTTTCGGCTACCGGCGTGCCGATGCCTTTAACTTCGTCAAATCCGAGGCGCACAGCAAAAGATCCGTCACGACGGTGGTCGTCGGTATCAAAGTGCGCAGAACGCTCGAATGGACCCACCGGCGGTTGTTCGGCGGCAAGGCACTGATCATTGCCCGTGGCTCCCGAGCGACCGTCGTGTGACTCGAGAGAAGCAAAAACCCCCGAGAGCTGGATGTCGGGGCCATGTACCACCACACCATGGCGCCGAGCATCCGCCACCAACGATTGCGGCGAATAGAAGCCCATCGGTTGCGCCCGCAGTAGTGCCGCCAGAAAAGCTGCGGGATAGTGCAATCGCACCCAAGCGCTGGCATAGACGAGCAGTCCGAAACTCAGCGCGTGGCTTTCAGCAAAGCCAAACCCGGCAAACGCTTGAATGCTCTCGTAAATACGATCGGCGTCTGCCCCCGTAATTCCGTTACTGGCCATGCCTGTGTAGAGCTTGGTGCGGAGCTTGTCGATTCGTTCGATACCGCGCTTAGATCCCATCGCTCGCCGCAGCAGGTCCGCATCGTCAGCCGAGCACCCGCCCACCGCCACCGCAATTTGCATGAGCTGCTCTTGAAAGATCGGAACGCCGAGCGTGCGTTCGAGCGGTTCCACAAGATTCGGGTGCAAATAGGTAATCGGTTCGGCGCCCATCTTGCGCCGAACGTAAGGGTGCACAGCGCCGCCTTGAATCGGGCCAGGGCGCACGAGAGCGATCTCGACGACCAGATGATAGAACTCGCGTGGCTGCAGGCGCGGCAGCAGCCCCATTTGAGCGCGACTCTCGACTTGAAAGACGCCGATGGCGTCCGCTCGACAGAGCTGGTCGTAGACGCCCTGCTCTTCGGCCGGAATCGTGGCGAGATCCCAGCGCTCACCGAGCGCTTCGTCAACGAGATCGAAACTGTATTGCATGGCCGAGAGGATGCCCAAGCCGAGCAGGTCGAACTTGACCAGCCCCATCCACGCACAATCATCTTTATCCCACTGCACCACCGTGCGCTTTTCTTTACGCGCATGCTCAATCGGCACCACTTCGCCGACCGGACGCTGCGTCAACACCATGCCGCCCGAATGAATGCCGAGGTGCCGGGGAAACTTCATAACCTGTTGGGCAAGCTCCAGCACTGAATCGGGGATGTCATGGTCGACCCCCGAAATGTCGGAACCCCAACGCTCCATTTGTTTCGACCACGCATCCTGCTGCCCGGGGCTATGGCCGAGGGCCTTCGCCATATCCCGCACGGCGAACCGCGGACGGTACTGAATGACATTGGCCACTTGAGCGGCGTTCTCACGGCCATAGCGTTCGAAAACATACTGAATGACCTCTTCGCGGCGTTCGGAATCAAAATCGACATCGATGTCTGGTTCTTCTTCACGCATCGCCGAAATGAAACGCTCAAAGGGAAGTTTGTAGCGAATGGGATCAACCGCGGTGATCTTGAGGAGATAACAGACCACAGAACTCGCCGCTGAGCCACGCCCCTGACACAGGATTCCTCGCCCGCGCGCAAAAGCCACGATGTCGTGCACGATCAAGAAATAGCCGGCAAAACTCTTCTCCTCAATCACATCGAGCTCACGTTTGATGCGCGCCCGATTCTCGTCGGACAACTCAATGGAACGGTCTTTCACTCCCGCCCAGGTCAACTCACGCAACCAGCTCGCCGGAGTGTGGCCTTCAGGAACGTCTTGGTCGGGCAGCGCAGGTTTAGCCTGCCGCAGCTCGAAAGCTGCTTCTTCGGCAATCTTCACCGTCTCGGCCACTGCTCCGGGATAGTGAGCGAACCGTGCCGCCATCTCCGCCCCCGACCGCAAATGGGCAGTGCCTGCTGCGGGGAGCCAGCCATCCATCTCATCAAGACTACGCCGGGCTCGTACCGCCGAGATTGCAGAATGTAAATGGTGTTGGCGGGGAGTGGCGTAGTGCGCATTTGAGGTGGCAACGACCCGCAGCTCCCGCTCGGTGGCGAGGCCATACAGGGCATCGTTGTAGGCCGAGTCGAGGGGGTAGCCGTGGTCGAAGAGTTCTACGACGATCGAATCGTGGCCAAACAGCGTGCACAGCGTGTCGAGCTCTGCTCCTGCCGCGATCATTGACTCCGCAGTGGGAGCAGTCGATCCCTCGGGGCCCGCCAGCGCTCGACGCACTGTTCCTTTGCGGCATCCGGTGAGAATGAACCACTGACCTGAAGCCAACTCGGCCAGTTCATCAAGGTCGTATCGTGGACGCCCCTTTTCTCCGCCGGCAAGCTGGGCGCGAGTAATTGCCAAAGCGAGGCGGTGGTAGCCCTCTTCTTTGCGCGCTAAAACCAGAAGGTGGTCGCCCTCGGGGTCAGCAATACCGTTTTGCGGACCGCTGAGGCCCAGCGATAGCTCAGCTCCAAACAGTGTGCGCAGCCCCAACTCGGCCGCAGCCTCCGCCATGCGTACGATGCCATACAGCCCATCGTGATCAGTGAGAGCGAGTGCGCTGAGCCCCAAGCGGGCAGCTTCTTCGGCAAGCTTTTCGGGCATGCTCGCGCCGTCGAGAAAACTGAAACTCGAGTGCGCGTGCAGCTCGGCGTAGGGCACCACATCGGTGTCGTTAGCGGATACCGCAGTCGCGTCAGTCGGCGGCCCCGCAGGTGCGATGTAGGGCGCTCGTTTGCTCGACACGAGAGACAGGGCACGCCCATCGCCGGCTTCGCCGATCGGAGTGACCGCACCGAACCCCGACAGAGTGCGCTCAAGCTGCTTCCACGGAATCGGGGGATTACTCCACGCCATTAGTCATACCTCGCTTCCGCCCACCAGCCGCCGTCATCGAGCACGAGAAGCCAGGCGCAGCCGGTGTCATCCACGGCCTGAAATCGCCACGAACTGCCCGACGAGCCCGCCTCCCACCAGCGCTCAGCCAAAGGCCACGGGCCCGCCCAGGCCGTGAGATTGCGCGATCGAGAGTCGCTAGTCGAGAACTGGGCGGGTGGCGCAAGAACCTGGCCCCGCTCATCCACCTCCACGGCAGAACCATCGGCGGCAAAAACATGCACGGCATGACGGCTCGAAAAGACGGTTCCCGGCAGCGGGTCGGGCAATGCCCCTGGCCACGGGCGTTGCGGTGATCGCTCAGCGACACTGCGGTCGCCCCACGCTGTAAGCCGCTGTCGCGAGGCGAGGGTGCGCCCACCTTCAAGTGAGGGTACGAGAACGCCGCCGTGGCCGAGCATGCTCTGCACTCGAGAAAGGCCGTGGTGAATGCGGGGTTCCAGCCCCGAACCCCAGAGCCCAGTCTCGTGGTGACCGATCTCATCCACTGTTTCGGGCACAATGCGCACTCGGCTAATGCCCGAACTCAGCCCTGCCTCGATGAGGCTGGAGCCTTGAACCTGCCACCGCACCCGGTCGACAACATCGCTGGCGCTGAAGGAACGCGGATGCAGCCACACGCGCTCGGCGACCTCACCCGATTCGGAATCGAGTTCGACCCGGATTGCCGTCGCCACCAGCTGTGCCCGCATCAGGGCATCAATAAAATCATCGGCCCGGCTGCGAACCGCAAATGCCACCTGGTCAACGCGGTCAAGCGCCGGTTCAAAGTCAAGGACAACATCGAGGTCGAGCGGGGGAGTGCGGGCCACAAACGCCTGGGGGTCGCTACCGCTGGCGAGAGCATGCAATCGCGCTCCCTGCTCACCGAAGCGAACGCGCACATCGGTGCGATCAAGGTTCGCAAACTCACCGAGTGTGGAAATACCGAGCTTCAGAAGAAGCGCAACGATCTGGGGTTCCTCCAGCACCGCCAGCGGAAATGGGGTGAGGAACGCGGCAGAGTCTCCGGCTGTTATCAGCCGCACCTGGCTCGCGCGCACACCAGAGTCGCGGGCGATTGTGCTGCGGGCAGCATGAACCGCGGTAAAGAGAGCATCCGCCACGCCCACCCGAGCATCGGAGGCCGCGATTTCATTCACCCGTGCGATCAACGTCAGCGCGGCAGCTTTCTCACCGCCGTAATACTGGGCGGCGCCGCGCACTTTCACTGCGCACATGCCCGGCCGCAACAACTGCACCCCGGGAATCAACTCTTCTACTGCGGCTACCACCGGCTCAAAGGCTCGGCTATCAAGAGCAGGATCGTAGGGCCGGTCAATAATGCTGGGAAAACGCGACTGGGCCTCCCGCAACCGCAACCCCCTCGTCACACCCTCGGTGCGAGCAGATGCCGCTGCCGCAAATACGAGACCTTTCTCGACAAGGACAAGAGGAGCATCGGCTGGCAATTTCTCGTGCTGGCGAGCAGCAACAATGGGCCAGTCCGGAACCCACACCACAAGCACCCGCGGTAGCGCTTCGGGAACCGCTGAGGCCGCGCTCATGCTTTCGCCGCCGTCACCGTCAGCACCATCATGCCGACACCCGGTGTTGAACCGGCCTCAACTGCGGGGGAGCCACATCCGATACGGCAGGGGAGTCGGCAGCGCTGTACGAACGAACGGTCTGCGCAGCATCCGGCAACCACACTCGGGCGCTGCGGGGGCGGCCCGTGCTCTTGCTCGTGACCGTGATCGTGACCTCGCGCGCGGCCAAGTGCCCGTGGCCATCACCAATGCCGTGCCAGTGACTCTCGCCGAGAGACAGCATCGCTTCACTCTGCGGCCAAGAGCCAACCATGAGCAGCGTTGACTTGCGTTGTCGTAGGCGCGAAGCGAGCCTGGCGACCGCAGAGTCTGATGCGCGCCGGGGCGGCCGCGCCACCACGACGTCGACTACGTCGGCGATCGCTGCTGTGACGGCCATCCATTGATCTCCCGGATGCGGCACCAACACGAGTCGCTCAAGGTCGACCCCGAAACGGTGGGCCGCTTCAATACCGAACTCGGGCACCCCTACAACGGCGCACCACGATCCGGCGGCGGAGGGCGCCGCCAAGAGTGTCATCAGGAGCATCGCCGAACTATCAACCGAATAGACGCTGCCTTGCTGCAAGCCACCGCCGGGCAGCAGCGAAGCAATAGCGGGGTGAGTGGGAATGAGCTTTGAGCTGAGCGTGCGAGATTGCATCTGGCCGATGCGAGCTTGCAACTCAGCCACGCGTTCCGCAGCAGAAAGGCCTTCAGCGGTCGCTGAAGCGGCAGAGGCGGATACAGGGGACACCTGTTCATATTCGAACATATGTTCGAGTGTGTCAATTGCGTACGACATCCACCGGCGTGTCTTTCGGATGTCACCGCCATCGCTTAGCGTTACTCCGTGAGTTATATCGAAGCAATAGACCTCAAGAAGACGTACACGCCCAAAGGGGCTGCGCCGGTGCATGCCCTCGACGGACTGAATCTGGAGGTCCCTCAGGGCACAGTGACGGCACTTCTCGGCCCTAACGGGGCGGGAAAAACCACCACGGTCAAGGTACTCACCACGCTGACACGCCCTGATTCCGGCACAGCAACCATCAATGGTGTCGACGTGATCGCATCCCCCGAACGTATTCGCCCCATGATCGGGGTCTCCGGGCAGTATGCTGCCGTCGATGAGAACCTCACTGGCTTCGAAAACCTCGATATGGTGGGCCGGCTCTACCATCTCGGCGCCAAGCAGTCGCGCGCACGAGCACGCGAACTTATCGACCTCTTCGACCTCACCGAAGCCCAAAACCGCCCGGTCAAGGGATTTTCCGGCGGTATGCGTCGTCGCATCGACCTCGCTGGCGCCCTCGTAATGCGACCACCGGTACTCTTCCTCGACGAACCGACCACCGGGCTAGACCCCCGCAGCCGCATCGGCATGTGGGACATCATTACGACGCTCGTGGGGGAGGGCACGACAGTGCTCCTCACTACCCAGTACCTCGAAGAGGCCGACCAGCTCGCCGACAGCATTTCCGTGATCGACGACGGTGCCGTCATCGCCCAAGGAACCTCAGACGAACTCAAAGCATCCATCGGCGGTCAGCGCGTCGAACTCAGTCTGGTGTCTCAGGATGACGCGCCCGCGGCCCGCGAGATTTTGACGCGCTTCGGCAGCACCGAACCCGCCGTGAGCCTCGACGGCCGCGGGTTCACCGTCAACGCAGAAGATGCCCCCGCCGCGCTGCAGCTCATCCTTACCGAGTTTGCCAGCCGTGGCATCCCGCTCTACGACGCGGGCATGCGACGCCCCACTCTCGATGATGTGTTCCTCAAGCTCACCGGTCACTCGGCTAGCTCTGATGACGACACAGCAACTACTGCGGACACCTCGGAAGCCGCATCAGCACAGAAAGCCCAGAAATGACCGCCACCATTCCCACCGCGACGCCGAGCACCGCCACAGCTTCGCCTTTGATGAATTGGCTCAACGACGGCTGGATCACCACCCGACGTAACCTCATCAAGATCAAGCGCGTGCCTGACATCCTGGTCTTCACGACATTGCAGCCCATCATGTTCGTGCTGCTCTTTACCTATGTCTACGCCGGTGTCATCGATATCCCGGGCAGCACGTACGCCGAATTCATCATGGCCGGCATCTTTGCGCAGACCGTTGTTTTTGGCTCCACCTATTCCGGGTCGGCGATGGCACAAGACCTCAAAGACGGCATCATCGACCGCTTCCGCACCCTACCCATGAGCCCCTCAGCGGTGCTGGTCGGCCGCACTAACGGCGACCTTCTCATCAACTCGATCTCCATGATCGTGATGATGGCGACCGGTTTGATCGTGGGATGGCGCATCAAATCGAGCCCGTTCGAGGCGATTGCCGCGATTGCTCTCCTGCTGCTCTTTGCCTACGCGCTCTCGTGGGTCATGGCCTATATCGGCATGAGCGTGCGCAGCCCCGAAGTTATCAACAATGTGTCATTTCTGGTGCTCTTTCCGCTGACGTTCATCTCCAACGCCTTCGTTCCCGCCGAAACGCTGCCTACTCCGCTGCGAATTTTTGCCGAGTTCAACCCGGTTTCCGCTCTCGTGCAAGCGGCTCGCGAGCTTTTCGGCAATACACCTGCCGGCTCAGCCCAGTCTGAGGTGTGGACGCAACAGCATCCTGTGCTCACGGTGCTCATCGGCATCACCGTCATGCTTGCGATTTTCGTTCCTCTCGCGGTGCGCAAATTTGCACACATCAGCAGCCGCTAGTGGAGCGCCACAAGAGCATTTCCTTATGCTTTGCGACAGCGGCGTGATCGGCGCACAACGCGACGTTTTTTCTTGAGCGCAGAGGTGAGAGCGCGATCATTTCGGGCTCTGCTCTAGGAATGGCGGTTTTTCGGTGATAATCTTCGCCTAATTAGAGCAACCCGTCCCGCCGGGAAGCTTCGTTGAACCTCACCCCTTCGACCCTCTCCGGCGCTACCCGAAACGGAGTTCGCGAAATGTTCGCCACCCTAGAACACGTCATCATGAAGATTTTCATCTTTATGTGGGTGCGCGTTTCACCCAATTCTTGGCGCGGTTACCCACGCCCCAAAGACGCCGCTATGGTTCGTGCTGAAGGCCCTAATCCCCACAAAGTCGTACTGTGCGGCTCGGGAATCGTCATCGGATACGGCGTCGCATCTCACGAACTAGCGTTGGGCGGCTCTTTTGCTCGCGCACTGACGTCACGAACGCAACGCGGAACCCAAGTCATCACCGTCACTGCTCCCGGGCTCCAAGCGAAGAGCGCCAGAAAGAGGCTGACGCCCCGCGTTCTCGACGACGCTGACATTGTGATTCTGTCGTTCGGAACCCTCGAAATTCTCTCGCTCACTCCTCCCAAGCTGTGGGGCAATCAGCTTGAAGCACTTGTCACCGACGTGCTCGAGAAATCAAGCACCAACACTCGAATTTTCTTGGTTGACTGCAACACTCCGAAAATGTCGACCTTTACCGCGACCTATCAACGACGTATGGCTCACACCGCCAACGGGTTTAACGATCAACTGCAATCAATCGCGCGCGCGCACGATCGCGTTCACCGCATCGAGTTTGGGCCGGCCGCTGAAGACGCAGAAAATATCGAGGGTCGGTCGCGTTACCAGGAGTGGGCAGCAAGCCTTGTTCCCGCTGTAGTAGCCCAGTTCCCGTCGCGCCCTTCCGAGGGCTAAGCAAACAACGTCAGCCCTTACGGCGTTTGTTTCGGTTAAATGCAGGCCGGTCTGGGCGCCTCGGCGCCGCTTTAGCCCCGGACGACCGGGCGGCAGCGCGCTGCGATGGAGCTTTCTTTGTGCCGGATGCTCGGGAAGCCCGCTTCGGCGACTCCGCCTCCTCCGCTTCTGCTCCGCCGGCGGTGCCACGCGAGCTTTTGGCGGTGCGGCCCCGCACGATCCCAATGAACTCTTCGACCAAGGGATCTACGGAACCATCGCGCCAGGCTACGGCGACTTGCCACTCTGGGCCGTCACTGACGATTCGCGAGACGACGTCCTTGCGCATGAGAGCGCGGGCAACTGCTTGGGGAATCACCGTGATTCCAACATTGGCCGCAACTAGGTCGACTGCGGCGCGCCACTCGTCATCGATGAGTTGCACAGCAGCAAGTTCAGCGAGAGGTATTTCGTTCCCTTGAGCCAGTTCGTGATCTTTGGGGATGACAGCAACGGCGCGCTCCGTATAGAGCGGGATTGCCGCCAACGGGCGGTCGCTGTCGAGAGCACGATCAATTGGCAAACGCACGAGTGCTACGTCAGCAGTGCCTGCTGCGAGCATCGCCAACGCCTCCGCCTGCTCGCTGGGCACCAACTCGATCGGGCTCTCCGGAAGCCGCTCCCGCCAGACTCGCGACCATTTGCCGGGCGTCGCCCCGAGGACAAAGGCGACAGTGAATGATGTTGGCATGTGTTCAGGTTAGTCTTGGGGGGTGCCAGTCCAGACCATGAAGCCCGCAACAGTCGCCAAGAAGCTAGGAATTTACCTTCCCGCCGCTCCGGAAGAGTTCCGTGATTCCGAAATTAGCCGCGAAGTATTTGCTGAACTTCTTGCCACTCCACCGGAGTGGCTCACAAAACTGCGCGCTGATGGTCCGCACCCTCGCTCGGTTGTAGCCCAGAAGCTCGGTGTCTCAGCGTCCGGGCTTGCGCGCGCTGGCGCACCCGACGTCATGACGACCGTTGAAATCAAAGCGCTCCTCGTTGAGATGCCAGAGTGGCTAGTTGCCGAGCGATCCGTTCACGCCGCCGTGAATGAGGAAAATGCTCGCGTGAAGACCGAGCGCGCCGCGAAGGCTGCACGCAAATAATCTCATTTTTCCTCAGTCTTGCTGGTACTGAAAAGTATTCAACTCTATACTGAGCAGCCTAGAGTGCCCGTGTCTGGGGATTCAGGTGGGGACTCGATTGTTTCGTAGCTATGCTGCGCTATTGGCGTGGCCGATAATCACACTGTGGCTCGCGGTTTATCCGCAACGTTGGCGGGCGCTCATTGCGCCGAGCGACAATCCGCGCGCCGAATCGATTGGCCCAGACCCCGACAAAGTGCTGCTCGTGGGCCCCGGAAAATCCTCCGGTCTCGGAGTGCATACTCATGAGCTCGGTCTTGGGGGCCATCTAGCCCGCGAGCTATCGGCGCTAACGCGCCGGGGGTGCAGCGTCGATATCGTCTCAGATCCGACCATGTCTAACGCCGACGTTGGCGTCGTCATTAACTGGGCACGTTTGAATCGCTACGATGCACTCGTGCTGACCCTCGGTGGTGGCGAAGTTCTTCATTTTCGTTCGCTCTTCGGTTGGCGCCGCGCGGTCACAACCCTGCTCGACACCATCAGAGATTCCGGCGGTGGTGCTCTCCACACTTCGATCTTGGGCATCGCTCCCATCGATGGGTTTGTCTCGCTGCCCTCGCCACTTGTGGCAGTTATCAACCGCAACATCCAGAACCTGAACGACATTAGCGAGCAACTGTGTGCCGCTCGCGCCAGCGTCACTTTCGTTGCCGCGACCGTAAGAGAAGGCACGACTGAGGTTCTTCTTGACAGCCCGACCTACGCGCACTGGGCTCGAGAGGTCGCACCAGCCGTGGCTGCGCAACTCACTCGCGTTGCGCTGCCACCGGCTTCGATCCCTTCAACTGCAACGCCTCTCGCTGTACTCGACAACACGACTCTCACCACGACAGCAGTCTCGAACTCGTTGACCACGATCACACAATCCGCGCGAGTGCTTTTTGACACGACGGGAGCGGCGGTTACTTTCCATGATCAAGAAGCGCACTGGTTCACCTCCATATCTGGAGTAGGGGATATGCGACGCGAAGAGGCAGGCGCCTTCTGTAGCCGCGCTTTCACTACGCGCGGTCTCGTAGTGCTGGAAAACACACTGAAAGACGAGCGTTTCGCCGATCATCCCTGGGTGGTGCGAGGACCGCGTATCCGTTTCTACGCTGGCTTTCCCATTACCAATCCCCACGGCGACATCGTTGGAGCTATCTGCGTCTTCGATACCGAACCACGACGCTTCGACCTCAGCCATGAAACTCTTCTTCGAGAACTCGCTCGACGTGCAGAGTCGGCAATACAGCGTCGATAATTGCCGTACCTTGGATACGGAGGTCATTTCTGAACTCCGAGAGAGGACCCTATGTCTGGCACCGAGTGTATCCACGGCTTCGAAAATGGCCTGTGCGATTCCTGCTTCCCTAAAGCAGTCCCTGTCAAGCCTGTAACGCGCGCCAGCAGCCCTTCTCGTTCTAAGCGAGTTCCCGGTACGCCTCGGGCCTCCAGTGCGAAGGTCCCTTCACTCTCTGATCAGCGCGTGTACCACGTCACTCACATCAGCAATCTCGAGAGCATTCTCCGAGAAGGCCAGCTCGTTGCCGCGGCCTCGATCGAAGACGCAATCCTTGACATCAGTTCTCCACTCACTCGTGAGCTTCGAGAGTCTGCAGCGCTGACCACCGGCGAGCCCGTCAACCGCTATGTTCCCTTCAGCCTCGTGCCAGAATCCACGTCGTGGCGTGAACTGCGCGCCGGGGCCGTCGAGCCTCGTTGGTCGGATGCCGCCCGCACCGCTACCCCCACGGATTTCGTCTTTCTCGTGAGCACCGTTCGCGCTCTCGGCGAAGACGCTGTGTTAGCTGACGGCGATGCCGCAGCCAGCCTCACCCGCTTTGCAACCGATGAAACCGCAATCACGCGCATGCTCGGCAACCTTCGGGCTGACGAACTTACCGACGATGCCGAAGTGCTCATCCATGGCTCGTTCGCGTTCGACGATGTTCAGCTCGTGGGCGTGGCGAGCGACAAGGCTCGCGAGCGTGTTAAGGCGTTGCTGGATGGCGCTTCGTTTAAGACCAAGGTGGCCGTTTATCCGCCATGGTTCATTCAGTAAAGTTCGCGATATCGTTGGTGCATGACCAACGACTTTGCTCACCATCCTGTTGATCTCACTTCGGCCGCTTCTCTCGCCGCAAGTGGGTTTCAGTACGATCTCGTAGACACCTCCGATCGAGCTGCCTTCGAGGCATGGTTCCAAGCTGACTCTCGCGGTTTTCACGGTCCAGCGATGTCGAAGGAGCAGGTCGACTCGGCTTTTGCTGGTGTCACCTATCGGCGCACCGTTGGTGTCTGGGATAAACAGCTGGTTGCTCCGGAGGTGCCGGTCGCCACGGTGAGCTCGTGGACAGAACAGGTCACTGTCCCCGGTAGTCGCAGCATCGACGCGTGGGCAATCAGCTCAGTGACGGTGTCGCCCACTCACCGCCGTCGCGGTATCGCCCGTGCTCTACTCGAGGGCGAGCTGCGTTCAGCGGTCGACATGGGCCTGCCGATGGCAACGCTCACAGTCTCAGAATCCACGATTTACGGCCGTTTCGGTTTCGGTCAGGCAGTCTTCGCGGCCGACC
This sequence comes from Salinibacterium sp. UTAS2018, assembly GCF_004118935.1. NCBI lineage: Bacteria > Bacillati > Actinomycetota > Actinomycetes > Micrococcales > Microbacteriaceae > Salinibacterium > Salinibacterium sp. UTAS2018. The sequence goes on along the minus strand of NZ_CP035375.1, from coordinate 515,731 downwards.
TCACGATCGACACGACACGCGCTGCTATTCCGGTACGCGAGCGTCGCGGCGTGCTTCAACATGTTGCACCATCGGTGTTCGTTGCCGAAGCCCCTACGGTCTTCGAGCGCGTTCGGCTCTCTCACCCCGGCCAGATCAAACCGTGGCCACTTCTGTGGGAGCGGATCGCTGGAACTGCGCCCGGCGAAGAGGACTACACCAAGCACACTCGCGTAGTGCGCTTTGACGATGAAGATGGCACTCCGCGCGGATTCGTCGTGTACCGCGTCGCTGGCGGCGGCCTCGATTTCTCGAACCACAAGCTCACGGTTGACTACTTGCTCGCCGAAACGCCGGAAGCGTACGAAGCACTCTGGCGCTATGTGCTTGAAGTCGATCTCGTCCGTGAGGTTAAGGCTGAGTTGCGCTCGGTCGATGAACCCCTGCTCTGGATGCTCTCCGACATGCGTTCTGCGCGCGTGTCGCCCATTGATCATCTGTGGCTTCGCATCCTCGACGTCCCGGCCTCGCTGAACGCCCGCACGTATTCCAGCGCCGGCCAGATCGGTTTCGAGGTCAGCGACGAGCTTGGTTTCGCGAACGGTCGTTTCGTGCTCGAAACCGATGATGCGGGGATGCCGACCGTCCGCGCTGTAGAAGATCTTCCAGAGGGTATGCCAGCAGTGTCGTTATCAGTGAACGAGCTCAGCTCGCTATATCTCGGGGGAGTATCCGTGTCGTCGTTGATTACTGGCGGCCATGTCGTTGAGCTCACACCGGGTGCTGGCGCTGTTGTCGCGCGCATTTTTCACTCTGCAACGACTCCGTGGTTGAGCGTCTGGTTCTAACCGCTCTCGACGTGTGCCGGCGGGGCGCTGACGACCGCCCCGGCGGGAAAGGGGCTGCGAGTGGTGCGACAATAGTCGCATGACTGCTGCCCTGGAACATGTCCACGATCTTGCCTCTTTTGTCGCCGCTTCCCCCTCGTCATTTCATGCGGTAGCCGAAGCTGCTCGGCGATTGCGAGACGCTGGTTTCACGGAGCTTCATGAAGCTGATGACTGGAACGGTTCGCGCACTCGCAAGGCCGCCAAGTACTTCGTTATCCGGGATGGCGCGATCGCAGCGTGGGTTCAGCCGACAAAAGCGGTCGGCACTACGCCTTTTCGTATCCTCGGCGCTCACACTGACTCCCCAAGTTTTAAACTCAAGCCGAAGCCTACGACGGGGTCAGAAGGCGTGCTTCAGGCCGGCGTGGAGATTTACGGTGGGCCATTGCTCAACTCGTGGCTGGACCGCGAGCTCGAATTCGCGGGGCGAGTCACGTTCCGTGATGGCAGCACTGAACTGGTGCGCACCGGGCCGCTCTTGCGCTTCCCGCAGTTGGCCATTCACTTGGACCGCGGCGTCAACGACAAACTCACCCTCAAGCGCCAGGCGCACATGAACCCGATGTTTGGCCTCGGCGAACGCGACGACGCTGACGTGCTCGGCCACCTCGCATCCATTCTCTCGTCCAAAGCCACGAACCGCTCGGCGGAAGACATCGACGGCTATGACATTGTGGTCGCCGACACTGCCGCTGCCGCCGTCTTCGGCCTCGACGACGCCCTCTTCGCCTCTGGCCGGCTCGACAACCTGTCGTCGGTGCACGCGGGACTCGTCGCGCTGCTCGAGCTCGACACGAAGCTCGACCACATCCCCTTGTTCGTTGCTTTCGATCACGAAGAGATCGGCTCGGCGTCACGCTCGGGCGCCGGCGGGCCGTTCCTCGCCGACCTGATCGCGCGCATTAGCGCCGGTTTGGGCGGTTCTGAAACTGATCGGATGCGCGCCGTCGCCGGCTCATGGTGTTTGTCGTCTGACGCAGGCCACGCTGCGCACCCGAACTATCCCGAGCGCCATGATCCCGCCAACCGTCCGAGACTCGGCGGGGGGCCGCTACTCAAGATCAACGCCAACCAGCGTTATGCCACCGACGGCCTCGGCGCCGCTGAGTGGGCTCGCGCCTGCCGGCAAGCGGGAGTCGATTATCAGGAGTTCGTCTCTAACAACGACATGCCCTGTGGCTCGACGATCGGCCCGATCACGGCAACTCGCCTGGGCATCCGCACCATCGATGTGGGATTGCCGTTGCTCTCCATGCATTCAGCACGCGAGCTGTGCGGCGTTGCTGACCCGATAGCGCTGAGCCGCGCAATCGCCGCGTTCTTCGCTCCGGAATAGGCCACGAGCTAGGCGACCGGGTCGTCTGGCTCGGTTCTGCCGCGGGCACTCGCCCGCGGCAGCACCGCAACCTAAAACAGCGGAGCGATCTCGTCTGTTGCGCCGGGCAGACTCGCATCCGTCGCCGAAGCACCGGGGTAACCGGGACCGACGGGACATACCGCTTTGCGCTGAAAAGCTTCGGCAGCTCCTCGGGCGCGTACATCTGCTGCTTCATTGAGGGGATGACCCACGTGGCCTCGCACCCACTCGAAGCGATAGCGACGGCCAATGATTGCTTCATCGATCTGCTTGATCAGATCGACATTCATCACGGGCTTGCCGTCGCCCTTGCGCCATCCCTTTTTCTTCCAGCCGGGCATCCACTTCGTTACCGAGTTGATGACGTATTGGCTATCGCACAAGATGAGCAGGTCATCGTCGATATGAGCCGTCGCGCGAAAAAGCTGGAGCACCGCCATGAGCTCGCCCTGATTGTTGGTGGCGTGATCCCAGCCACCGGCAGCCCACGTATTGTCGTCGACATACCAGGCCCAGCCGGCAGGACCCGGGTTGCCGAGCGCGGAGCCGTCAGCAGCAGCAGTAATCGTCATGACACCCTTTCGAGAAGCTTGCGACGTCAGAAAACTGCGTCCCCTCGACTCTAGTTGCTGGTTATCGTCCGAGATTGTGCGGCGATTGCTTCACTGAGCGTCGTTCGGTTTTAGGGTAGACCTGTGCCCGAAAACCCGACTCATCTCCCCGCGCTCGAAATCATCGGACTTACTAAACGGTTTGGCGAGAAAGTTGCCGTCAACTCCGTCGATCTCAGCGTGCCGCGCGGTTCATTTTTTGGCCTCGTCGGCCCCAACGGTGCGGGGAAGACGACCACCTTATCGATGGCCACGGGACTTCTTCGGCCGGATCAAGGGTCAATCGCCGTTCACGGCCTCGACGTGTGGAGCAATCTCGTCGAAGCCAAGAAGAGAATTGGCGTGTTGAGCGACGGCGTTCGGCTTTTTGATCGTCTCACCGGGCTGCAGCTCGTTACCTACGCTGGACTATTGAGCGGGATGGAGCGCTCAGTCGTTGCTGAGCGCGCCGCTGACCTTCTCGAGCTGTTCGACCTCGACGCCGTGAGCGGAACGCTCGTTGTCGACTACTCGGCGGGCATGACGAAGAAAATTGCTTTAGCTTGCGCCCTGATTCACGCCCCTCAGCTGCTCGTGCTCGACGAACCTTTCGAATCGGTCGACCCGGTCTCCGGCGCCAACATCCGCGACATCTTGAATGGGTTTGTTGAATCGGGAGGCACTGTGATCGTCTCGAGCCACGCGATGGACCTCGTGCAACGTATGTGCGACCACGTCGCAGTTATTGCAGATGGCCGCGTGCTGGCATCGGGAACGACCGATGAAGTGCGCGGGTCGTCGACTCTCGAGGATCGCTTCGTGGAACTTGTCGGTGGCCGCCGCCAGGGAAAGGGCCCGGAATGGTTGCGCATCTCGTAAGGCTGCGCTTTCGCCTTCTCGCCAATGCGCTGACTCGCAGCCCGTGGCAAGCAGTAGCCGTCATTCTCGGTACCTTCTATGGCTTGTTCACACTGCTGCTGGCTGTGGTCGGCCTTGTGTTTCTCAGCTCGGCTCCCGCAGACCTTGGCAGAACTGTCACGGTAATCGGCGGCGCGATTCTTATCCTCGGCTGGACATTCCTACCGCTATTAAGTTCGGGAATTGATGAGACTGTCGAGCCAGCGAAGCTCGCGACATTCCCCATCCCCGTCACGACGCTGCTCATTGCCCTTGCCGCAAGCGGCGTGCTCGGTGTGCCAGGGATCATCACAACGCTGGCAGCCTTTGCAACGAGTCTGGTGTGGTGGCAGACGCCGATGATCGCACTGGTTGCAGTTTTCTGCGGTGCGATCGGAGCACTGACCTGCGTCGTAGGATCACGGATGCTCGCGGCGCTGACCGTGCGTATTTCGTCGGGGCGTCGAGCGCGCGAGGCTAAGACTGTGCTCGTGCTGATTCCCCTGCTGTTGCTCGGTCCTGCCGTTTTTGCTCTTTCTCGACTCTTCCGAGATCTGAGAGAGATTCTGCCCGTCATTTCTGATGTCATCGCCTGGACGCCGTTTGGCGCGATCTGGGCGGTTCCCGGCGATCTCGCAACAGGACATCCCGGAGCCGCTGCGCTCCACGCGCTCATCGGTCTCGCAACTCTGGTCGCTGCTACCGGGGTGTGGCGGTGGGCGCTTGATCGTTCGCTTGAGCGACCCGCTGGGGCGACCACAACCGCCCCCTCTTCACGAGGGTTGGGTTTGTTCGCGGTATTTTCCGGCACACCCACCGGTGCAGTCGCTGCACGCTCGCTCACTTATTGGCTGCGCGATCCACGCTACGCTCAGTCGCTCATCAGCATCCCGCTTGTTCCCGCGATCGTTTTCTTCTATTCGGGCACTAGTGGGGATCTGACCGGGCTACTCTTCGTCGGGCCGATTGTTGCGGTGTTGCTCGGCATGTCGATCTACACAGACGTGTCGTACGACAACACCGCCTTCAGCCTGCACCTTCAGACGGCAGTGAGCGGTCGAGCTGATCGATGGGGGCGAGTTATCGCGGTCAGCGTGTTCGCGGTTCCCACGACGATCATCTTGACAGTGGCCAGCGTTTGGATCAGCGATAGCGGCGATCGGCTGGTCGGCATGCTCGGAATCTCACTGGGGTTACTCATCACCGGGCTCGCACTGTCGTCTCTCGTGTCCGGACGATTCGCATTCTCGGTCCCTGCCCCTGGCGATAATCCGTTCAAGTCTCGCCCCGGTGGTGGTTTTACCCTCATGCTGTCGATGTTTGCATCGTGGACCGCGTTGGCTGTTCTCGCTCTGCCCGAGATGGTGATCGCCATCATCGGCTTTGCAACCTTCAACGAGACTCTCGGTTGGGTTGCACTGGCGGTCGGACTGGCGCTAAGCACCGCACTACTGGTTGTAGGTGTTCGCGTCGGCGGAAGAATTCTCGACGAACGCGGCCCGGAACTACTCGTTCAACTGCAACGCCAGAAATAGCGGATGCGGGGATGCCGCATTCCCGAGCTCGGAGCTAGCGGGTCAGAAGCTCAGCGCGCTCCGGGTTGCGATCGAACCACTCGGCAACGTACCAGCACATCGGCACGATCTTCAGCGACGTCGTGGACTCGACGTCGTCGACGGCAAACTTCATGAGCTGGGCGGCATACCCTTTCCCGCGATGTGCGGGCTGAGTGTACGTGTGGTTGAACGAAATGGCGGTGTCGCTCGTGCGGTAGTCCGCGACTGCGACAAGCAACCCGTCGACGTTCATGACGTAACGGTCGGCATCCTTCTCGTGAATAAAGTCTGTAGCCATAACTCTCTAGCCTAGGCGGGAAGAGCAGCTTCGATTGCACCGACAATAGCTGGATCATCCGGAACGACCGTCGGGCGAAAACGCTTTACCTCGTCGCCGGGCGTGACCAAGAATTTCTCGAAGTTCCAGGACACGCGACCCGCTTTACCGCCGCCGTCAGCAGTTTTCTTCAGCTCGGCGTACAGGGGGTGAGCGGACTTGCCATTGAGCTTGACCTTCTCGAACATCGGGAACGTCACACCCCACGTCATTGTGCAGTATTCCTTGATGGCATCTTCAGAGCCGAGCTCTTGCAAGAACTGGTTACTGGGAAATCCCAGAACGGTGAAGCCGCGGTCACCATAAGTCTTCTGGAGCTGTTCGAGTTGCTCATACTGCGGCGAGAGGCCGCAGCGTGATGCCACGTTGACGATGAGCACCACTTTGTCTTGATACTCGGCCAGCGTCGTTTCACTGCCGTCGATAGTGGTGAGGGGAATATTTCGGAGGTCGGTCACGCTTTAAAACTACGCCCGCAGTCTGAACGCCCGCCCACGACATCCCGAAGGTTGCCAGCGGCGTTCGCTAAAGTAGGAGTTTCCTTACTGCCGCTTCGAGCGGTACACCGAGAGTGAGTTCATGCCTGATAGCCCCATGTCAGCGAGTGCGTATGACGTACTTGGTGTTCAGGCATCGGCGACCGAAGCCGAGCTCAAGAAGGCCTTCCGTCGCGCGCTTCGTGAAACGCATCCCGACACTGGGGGAGACCCGACGCGGTTTGCTGCAGTTCAGGACGCTTGGGATCGCGTCGGAACCCCCGAGAAGCGACGCCACTACGATGCTGGGGCACGCTCACGCACGCATAGCTCCACGGCCGCGTCCTCACCTTTTTCGGCGCGACCGTCTACCGCAGGGCGCGAAGATTCCCGTCCGCGCGCACGTACGCACGGTCATCCCGGTGGATGGCGTCGCGAACGTTTTCTCGACAGTATGCGTGAGTGGGTAGGCCGTGGCGTTGCTCTCGATGACCCCTACGACCCCGCCCTTGTTCGCAGCGCTCCTCGTGAAATTCGCCGCACCCTCGCGGACGCGCTGGCGGAGGAAGCCACTGCTCGCACGGTGAGCGATCTCGGCATTGGCTACACGATTTGGCACGATGTTTCGACTGGACCGCCCGAGCGCAAGCTCGATCACATTGTGCTGGGCCCTACCGGCCTGTTCGCGATGCTCTCGGAAGATTTCGGCGGCGACGTAAAGGTGCGCCGCGGCGAACTCATCGGACCCGCCGTGGCGCCAGAAAAACCTATGCACGAGCTTGCCGCACGCGCGAAGTCAATTAGCCGACAATTGAAAGTCAATTTCACCTGCTACGTCATTGTCGTGCCCGATGATGCGCTCGCTCAGCCTCAGATTTCACTAGGAACAGTGAAGGGGCAACCCGCCGTTGTCGTGCGTCAGAGTGTGCTGGCGCACCTGCTCCGCACCGGCCCCGAGCTGGGCCGCGGGCGCGACATCGGTGGTAACGAACTCTTTGATGTGCGCACGAGACTCACCAGCGGCATCCGCTTCGTCGAGTAGCGATCCTCCGGTTCACCCCGCAGCCGCTCGAGGTTCATCTTTCTCGGTCGCTGCCGCCCTCTCGTCGTTTACCGCGGAGAGTAGGGTGAGCACGTGACGACCACCGCCCCGCTGGCACGACGGCTCAGCGTCTTCGACGCGACCGTGATCGGAATAGGGTCGATGGTCGGCGCCGGCGTGTTCGCAGCCTTTGCTCCGGCCGCTCTCGCTGCAGGCTCGGGATTACTCATCGGGCTCGCGATCGCGGCGCTAGTGGCGTGGCTCAACGCCTCAGCGAGTGCGCAACTCGCGGCGGTGTATCCGTTCGCCGGTGGCACGTATGTTTACGGGCGCGAACGTCTAGGGCCCTGGTGGGGTTTCTTCGCAGGCTGGTCGTTCGTCGTTGGTAAAACGGCGAGCTGTGCGGCCATGGCGTTGATCTGTGCCGCGTACATCGCGCCCGCGGGCTTCGAGAAGCTCGTCGCAGTTCTAGCGGTCGTTGTCGTGACCGTCGTCAACCTGAGCGGGATAAGCCGCACCGCGGCAGCGACCAAGGTGATCGTCATGATCGTCGTCGCCGTTCTGATCGGCGTCATGGTGCTGGCCCTGGTAGCCGCCAATTCCTCGACGACCTGGTTAGCCGTGCAGACGGAACCCGCGGCGCCGAACGCCTATGGGATCCTGCAATCGGCAGGCATCCTCTTTTTCGCATTCGCGGGCTATGCGCGCATCGCCACTCTGGGGGAGGAAGTGCGCGATCCCCAGCGTTCCATCCCGCGCGCCATTATGGGGGCCCTCGCTATTGCAGTGGTTCTCTATGCGGCGATCGGAGCAACCCTTCTGACAGTTCTCGGTCCTCACGAGCTCGGAATGTCTCGGGCCCCTATAAGCGATCTACTTTCTGCGGCAGGTTGGGGCGACGCATCGCCGCTCGTAGCGGGCACGGCCGCCCTCGCCTCGCTGGGAGCGCTACTCGCGCTGATGGCCGGGATCGGACGCACCACGCTTGCCATGGCGCGCACACGAGACTTGCCGCGGTGGCTGGATGCCGTGCATCCGAGATTCTCGGTGCCTCATCGTGCAGAACTCGTCGTTGCAGCGCTGGTTATCGTCATCGTTCTGATCGCCGACGTGCGTGGGGCAATCGCTTTCTCATCATTCGGAGTGTTGCTGTATTACTTCGTGGCAAATGTCGCTGCATTTACCCAACCGGCGGCGCAGCGACGGGTACCACGCGCCGTGAACATCGTGGGCGCGACAGCATGTTTATTGCTGGTTGCCACCGTTCCGCCCGTCGGAATCATCGTCGGAGTCATTGTTGTGGCGACGGGGATTCCTGTACGTTTGCTTTCTCATCGCCAGTCTCGGCCAGTTTTCACCCGTGGAACATAGGCTGGTTTTCTCTTAAGAAAGAGGGTTATCGGTTCGTGATTCGCGCAATTAGTTACAACCTCCGCAAGCACAAGGCGGCGTCAGAGCTCGATGCTCTCGCTCAAACCCCCGACCTAGACGTGCTGTGTCTCCAAGAAGCCATCTCGTCGCAGCTGCCTGAAGAAATCGGCAACCTGCACTTGGCTGACTCTACGAAGAACAACCGGCTGGGGCTCGCGGTTTATTACCGTCGAGATCGCTATGAACACCGCAAGAGCCAGGCGTTCGAACTCAAGAAGTCACTTCACGATCGAGTATTTACCCCCACGACGGAACGCCTTGTCGGCTCTCAACTCGTCGATCGCGAAAACGGCAAAGAACTCGTGGTCGCGTCCTTTCATGCCGCGCCGCTGACGGCCCTGAACTCGCTCCGCCGCAATCAGATCAAGGCTGCCCACGGCATGCTCACAGAGCTGGGAGCGGGGGCGCCGATGCTGATGCTCGGCGACTACAACTATCCGCTCTTCAAAGATGGGCTCACGCAGCGCGTCAATAAGACGGGCTACGACCTCTCGCTGAGCGACAGCACGACCTATACCAATTACAAATTCTTTCGTGGCCACTTCGACTTTGTGACGTCACAAGGCTTCACTATCGAAGGCGTCGAGACACTGCCACGCGGTTCATCAGACCATTTGCCGATTTTGGTGACCGCGTCCTACGGCTCCACGAATACGCACAAGTCCACGGTGTCACCCGCCGAAACCTTCTCTAACTAACGAAGAGGGGCGCAGCGAAAGCTGCGCCCCTCTTCGTTGGCATGGGCCTGTGGCCTGATCAGAGCTAGCCTTCGCCTCCGAGGTTGCCCGCCAGACGCTCGTGCATGTACTGGCTGGCTTCGTTCATACCAATCAGCACCACGCGCTTTTCTAGCCGCTCGTATTTCGTGGTAATCGCATCGAGCGCGGCCACCGTCGAGGCGTCCCAGATGTGTGAGTTTGACATGTCGATGATCACGCGGTCGGGGTCGTCCGTGTATTCGAACTGGGTGGTGAGGTCGTTGCTCGAGGCAAAGAAGAGTTCACCGTTAACGCGGTAGTACGCGGTCGGCACTGCTTCGTCTTCAGGGAGCGTGCGCTCCACAGTGGCGAAGTGCGCCACACGACGCGCGAAGGCCACCATGGCTACGACAACGCCGACGAGTACGCCGATAGCGAGGTTCTCGGTAGCGACGACAACAATCACGGTCGCGACCATCACGGTCGTTTCGCTCTTGGGCATGCGCTTGAGGGTGGACCAGCTGACGCTGTGCCAGTTGAAGGTCGAGACGGCCACGATGACCATCACGGCTACGAGGGCAGCCATGGGGATAATCGCGACGATATCCCCGAGAACTACGACGAGGATGAGCAGGAAGACGCCCGCGAGGAAAGTCGAAATTCGTGTGCGAGCGCCCGATGCCTTCACGTTGATCATCGTCTGGCCGATCATTGCGCACCCACCCATTCCGCCGAAGAGGCCGGAGAGTACGTTGGCAACACCTTGGCCCCAGGCTTCGCGGGTTTTGCGCGAATGAGTGTCGGTGATGTCGTCGACTAGCTTGGCCGTCAGCAACGATTCAAGGAGACCGACGAGGGCCATCGCGATGGCGAAGGGGCCAATGATCTGTAGCGTTTCCCAGGTCAACGGCACATTCGGGATGAACAGCTCAGGCAAACTGCGGGGGAGTTCGCCCTGATCACCGACGGTAGGTACCGCGATGGCGAACGTCACGGTGACAACGGTCAAGAGCACGATGGCAACGAGAGGCGCGGGAATCACCTTGGTGAAACGTGGCATCACCACCATGATGACGAGACCAACGGCAACCAGCGGGTACACCATCCACGGCACGTCGATGAGATGCTCTAGCTGGGCCATAAAGATCAGGATGGCGAGCGAGTTAACGAAGCCCAACATCACGCTACGGGGGATGAATCGCATGAGCTTTGCGACACCCAGTACGCCCAGCAAGATTTGAAGCAGCCCGCCCAAGATCACGGTGGCGATGAGGTAGTCCATGCCGAACTCGCGGGCTACTGGGGCCACTACAAGAGCGATGGCTCCCGTGGCGGCGGTGATCATGGCCGGACGACCGCCGAGGAACGCGATGGAGATGGCCATCACGAACGAGGAGAACAAGCCAACCCGGGGGTCGACTCCGGCGATGATCGAGAAAGAGATTGCCTCGGGGATCAGCGCAAGGGCGACGACGAGGCCGGCGAGAACTTCACGGGTCAGGATGCGGGGAGTTCGCAGCGCCGTCATGACGGACGGTTCCGCCCGATAACGGTCGGCACGGTTTGCTTGCGTGATGGCCATGAGGTTCTCCAACTAGAGGAGCCGCAGAAATACGCGACTGACGATGTAATGTGAGCCGCGCACCTGGTTATCCGGCACGGCTAAACGCCAGCAACACTGCCGACTACGAGTCGGCTGTTATCCGACTAGACAAGGGTGGTTGGCAGCACGAAAGCGCAAACCTTTTCCCACGATAGCCGATCACACAGATTCATGGGCTACTCCCAGCCTGAGCGAAGCGCTGGCGAACAACATCCAATCGACGTTAGAACAGGCGGTTTCGATTGAGCACTCCCGCAAAGAGAGCGTGGGCCAGCGGTAGCGCGGAGCCAATCATCAGAACTAGCCCGAGCGTGGGGTCCGTGCTTCGCAGCAAGATGCCTCCAAGCAGCAGCGCCGTGAATAAGACCGCCGACAGCACCCGGCGCACGAGCTGTTCAATCGCTCGCAGTCGCTTATCGGCGCTGGGAGTCTCGACGGCAAGTTGCCCGCGCTGCATGAGCGTCGCGACACTCTCGAGCTGTTGCGGCAGCCTAAGAAGTAGGCCGGCTGAGGAGAGGGCTTGCTTCGCGAACTCCCGTACGGTGCCGCCGCCCTCGTCTCGGGCCAAACGCGCCGCGAAGGGCTCGATGGCCGTCCACACGTTGTAACCCGGGTTGAGATCGCTTGCAACGCCGGACGTCACCGAGATAGCCCGGATGATCAGCAAGAAGTTTTCCGGCAGCTGGAAAGGCATGGTGCGCACGACTTCGCTGAACTCATTGCCAAAGGTTCGAAACTCTTGAGGGTCGACCTGTTGCAACTCGGTGAAGCCCATTCCTCCGAAACGATCAAACAGTTCACCCATCGCGCGCTCGAGAGGCGCCGTCTCTGCCGTGCGTAGCAAGATTCCCATGTCTCGCACGCTCGCGACCAGCCCCGGGGCATCTCGCGCTGCCGCCGCGATGATGAGACGTTGAAGGCCGCGGCTGAGGTTTTCTGGAACCTCACCCATCATCCCGAAATCAATGAACGTGAGCGTCCACTCGGGCGTCGACGAATCGGCGCGCTGGGGATCGGCCGGTGTCACAAAGATATTGCCCGGATGGGGATCAGCGTGAAAGAACCGGTGCATGAAGAGCTGTTCAAACATGGCCCGCGATAACTCATCGGCGACTTCTGCCGGGTCGATCCCTGCCGCACGCAGACGTTCGTGATCGTTGATCTTGATCGCGGTCGCATCAGCGAGGGTCAGGATGCGGCGGGTTGAACGCTCCCACACCACTTCAGGCGCCTCTACTCGCGCATCATCGGCGAAGTTCTCGGCGAAACGTTCCGCGTTACTGCCTTCGTTGAGGTAGTCGATCTCGCGCAGACTAATGATGGCGAACTCTTCGAGGAGCGCCGGTAGATCGACGCGACTTGACACAAAGCGAACGCGGCTGAGCCACGCGGCAACGCGACGCAGCGCGGCAAGATCGACTTCGATGATGTCCGCAATGCCGGGGCGTTGCACCTTCACGACGACATCTGCGAAGCCGACGTCACTCGCCTCGGCACCCGTCAGTCGAGCACGGTGTACCTGGCCGAAGGATGCCGCAGCTACGGGAACGGGATCGAAGTGGGCGAAGGCGCGTCCGAGCGGGATGCCGAGCTCGCGCTCAGCGCTCTCCTTGATGAGTTGAAAATCGACCGCGGGTACTTCGTCCTGAAGCCCCTCGAGTTCACGAGTAATTTCACCCGGCAGCACGTCGAGGCGCGACGACATAAACTGCCCCACCTTGATCATGAGACCGCCGAGATCGACAGCCAGCCCGTGAAAATTGCGGGCGATGTGAGCGGCACGAGCTAAACGGCGTCGGGCGGCGATTCTCTCGAGCCCGAAGCGCGGAAGCACGAGCTCGAACCACCACTCGAGAACCATGTACCGGGCAGCGAAGCGCAGAATCCGCCGATAGCGGGCGCGCAGCTGTCGGGTGTCGGTCATTGAATCTCCCTTGAGCCGACGGTGCGGCGGATGCGATCAGTCCTGGGCGAGAATTGCGTATAGCTTACGTCTCGCATCATCGATGATCGCGATGGCGTCGTCGATTTGCTCCGGGGTGCCAGTACGCATGATGGGCACAACGGCTTCAGCCAGTTTGGCCGCCGAGCGGGGCAAAGCAGTTGGCCGCGTTGTCTCGTGGCTGTCCGAGTCTTTCCACGGAGCAGGACGCGCAGCTTGGGCCTCTTCGTGCCCCTTTTCGGTGAGGGTGTAGGTCTTTTTGCCTTCAGCCTCATGAGCCTCAATCAAGCCCTCGTCAGCCAACAGCTGAAGCGTCGGATAGACGGAGCCCGGGCTGGGCTTCCAGGAGCCCTTACTGCGCTTGTCAATCTCGCGGATGATCTGGTAGCCGTGCATTGATTCTTCGGCAAGCAGAGAGAGGATGGCGACGCGCACGTCTCCACGCCCCATGCGCGGAGTTACCCGGCGCTCGAATTCTGATCGCACGTTGTCTAGTGCGTCCCACAGGCCTTGGCCCGCGGTGTCAAAAGCGTCAGAAAAGGAGCGGCGCGAGTTGTGGCCGCTGGTTCCGAATGAATTGTTCATGCTGATCCTCCTGTCGGTGGATGCGGGGCACACGTGGCCCTGCCGATAGTTAACGATACATCGTTGACTATCTCCAACCCGAGGATCCCAGCGAACTGGCAGACACAGAGGCCGCAAGCTGGCGGCGAGGAACCCACCCTCACCCGCTGAGGAGAGCGACTAACGCCTTAAACAAGTAAAGGCCGGCAATCAGATTTATCTGATTGCCGGCCTTTACTTTTCCTACTGATTCGGAGTCCGAATCATTCGCTGTGCGCGAAGGGGGACTTGAACCCCCACGCCTTTACAGGCACTAGCACCTCAAGCTAGCGCGTCTACCAATTCCGCCATCCGCGCGCATCTGCGACGCTCTAGGAGCACCGCCGAGATAAGAGAATAGCACCCTTTTTGAGTACCAAAACACACATCGCTTCCACGACCCCGATGACGCCCTTTTTGCCCTGCCGTGGCATGCAGATTTTTGCTGGCGAGACGGCTAGCGTGGCCTTATGACTTCTGAGCCAGAACTTGAGCGCACCGCGCGCATCGCGCAAGATCTCATCCGATTCGATACTTCCAACTACGGGGAGGGTCGATCGAACGGCGAAACGGTAGCCGCCGAATATTTGGGCGCGCTGCTCGAAGACATGGGTCTCACTACCCAATACTTCAATGCTGCTGAGGGGCGCACCACGGTGATCGCCAAGGTAGAGGGAAGCTACGAGACTGAGTCGTCAGCCCCTCACGCCGCCGAGCGCCCCGGCTTGATTCTGCACGGCCACACCGATGTGGTGCCCGCAGATCCCAAGAACTGGTCCGTTGACCCTTTCGGGGGAGTCATTCAAGACGGCCTTCTGTGGGGCCGTGGCGCGGTCGACATGAAGAACATGGATGCCATGATCGTCACTGCCCTCGGCGACATTCTGGGAGCCGGCAAGCGCCCCGCTCGCGACCTCACGATCGCCTTCTTCGCCGACGAAGAAAACGGCGGCGAATATGGTTCCCACTTCATGGTCCAGAAGCACCCTGAAGTTTTTGCGGGCGCGACAGAAGCCATCAGTGAAGTCGGCGGCTATTCGGTCGATCTCCAAGGTCAGCGCGCTTATCTCCTCCAGACAGGAGAAAAGGCGCTCATGTGGATCAAGCTGACCGCGCGCGGCATGGCTGCTCACGGTTCGCGGGTGATCAGCGACAACGCGGTCACCAAGCTCGCCGAAGCAATCGCGATCATTGGCCGACAGGAATGGCCTGTTCGCCTCACCGACACCACGACGCTCCTTATCTCTGAGCTATCGCGGATTCTGAACATTGATCCCGAAGAGGTCGGCCCCGACCAGCTCATCCTCGCGACCGGCACGGCCTCCGGCTTCTTGCAGGCCACGTTGCGCACGACCAGCAACCCCACGCTGCTGAATGCTGGCTACAAGCACAACGTGATTCCCGACGTTGCGGAAGCGCTCGTCGACATCCGCACGCTTCCTGGCGAGGAGGATGAGGTGCTTGCCCAGGTGCGCGCGCTGCTGCCCGCTGAGATCGAGATCGAGATGATGCACCGCGACATCGGGCTCGAGACAAGTTTCGACGGCCCTCTGGTCGACGCGATGGTCGCCAGCTTGGGAGTCTTCGACCCTGGAGCCCCAGTGCTGCCGTATTTGATGTCGGGTGGCACCGACAACAAAGCACTCAAGCTGCTCGACATCACGGGCTACGGTTTCGCGCCCCTCCAGCTGCCGCCGGAAATCGACTTCCCGGGGATGTTCCACGGAGTTGATGAGCGGGTGCCGCTAGACGCACTAGTCTTTGGCAGGCAGGTCTTGGGAGACCTGCTTCTCAAGTACTAGTTTTCACCTGATCGGGAGCGTTCCATGGGTTTTATCGAGGCCATTATTCTCGGGCTTGTTCAGGGCCTCACGGAGTTTCTTCCGATCTCATCGAGCGCCCATTTGCGCATCATGGGCGAGTTTCT
The DNA here is from genome assembly GCF_004118935.1 of Salinibacterium sp. UTAS2018. NCBI lineage: Bacteria > Bacillati > Actinomycetota > Actinomycetes > Micrococcales > Microbacteriaceae > Salinibacterium > Salinibacterium sp. UTAS2018. The sequence continues at coordinate 500,403 of NZ_CP035375.1, read as the reverse complement.
GCCCTCGGCGAGTGACCCCGGAGCAACCTTCACGGCGATCACCCAGTTGGGTACCGAGCTCGCCGTCATCCTCTACTTTCGCAAAGATATCGCGCGCATCTTGAGCCGATGGTTTCAGCAGTTTCAGAAGCCCCACGGCTCCCACGGCGAGAAGATCGACAAGAATCATCCGGATGTCCGACTCGGGTGGCTTGTCATCATCGGCACACTACCGATCGTGCTGGTGGGCTACTTCGCCCAGGAGTACATCCGTTCAACGTTCCGCTCGCTCTGGCTTGTTGCCACAGTATTGATCGTGTTCGGCATCATCTTAGGAATCGCGGACTACCTCGGAAAACGAACTCGAGCGCTCGAGGATATGACCTACGGTCACGGCATTACCATCGGGCTCGCCCAGATGCTCGCGCTCGTTCCGGGAGTGTCACGCTCAGGATCCACGATGACAGCGGGCCTGGCCCTCGGTTACACGCGGCCAGCGGCAGCTCGGTTCGGATTCCTTCTGGCCATTCCGGCGGTGTTCGGCAGCGGACTGTACGAACTCGTGCATAGCTTCGGTGAGCCCGCTCAGGTATTCACCTATGCCGAAACCGCAGTTGCCACGGTGATCGCATTCGTTGTCGGCTACGTCGTGATTGCGGCCCTCATGCGCTACATCGAAAAGCGGTCATTCTTGCCGTTCGTGATCTACCGCGTCGTGCTCGGCGTCACGCTTTTCGTGCTGTTGTCACTGGGCGTTATTCAGCCCGTCTAGTCACAGACGCAGCAAGTCTGGCCGGTTCAGGCGCAGAACGCTCGCGCCGCGTTAGTCCTTGCCTCGCCACGGTTCATCGCCAGCGGCACCCTGATCGGGCTTATCGTCACCACGGCGAAGATACTTCTCGAACTCCTGAGCGATCGCTTCGCCGCTCGCCTCGGGCGAGTCAACGGTGTCGCGCGCTTTCTCGAGCTGCTCGATGTAAGAAGTCATGTCTTCGTCTTCGCCCGCAAGAGCATCGATGCCGGTTTCCCAGTCTGCTGCCTCGCTCACGAGTTCTCCGCGGGGGATGACAACATCCACGATTTCTTCCAGCTTGTCGATGAGTGCAAGCGTGGCCTTAGGAGAAGGCGCGTTGTGCACGTAGTGCGGTACGGACGCCCAGATCGACATCGTGCTGATGCCACTAGCCTCCGCCGCCTGACCCAATATCGACAGTATGCCGACCGGCCCTTCGTAGGTGCTGCGCTCAATCCCCAGAGCCGTGCGAACGGCAGTGTTCTCGCTCGAGGTGAATACAGAAATTGGCCGAGTGTGTGGCACATCGGCAAGCATGGCGCCGAGAAAGACGATCGAGGTGATTCCGTTATCAACAACAGTTTCAAGCACGTCGCGCGCGAAAGCTTTCCACGAGCGCGACGGTTCGGTGCCGAGCAAGAGGTAGATGTTCGACTGGTTGTTGGCGCTCAACTGCAGTTCTGCATCCGCTGCGATGCTTTCCGGTCGCCCAGCGTTGGGCCGTGTCGGGCCATACATGGTGACTGAGGGCCACGTCAGAACACGGTCGCCGTCGTCGTCGTAGGAAAGTACGGGGCGGTTGAACTGGTAATCGAAATACTCTTCGGGGTCGACTTCAGAGATGGGATAAACGTCGAGCTGTTCTTTGAGCGATCGCACTGCGCCGCTGGCAGCTTCTCCGGCGTCATTCCACCCCTCGAAGGCAACGACGAGGAGCCGTCCGTTCGCAAATGGGGTGATAGTCACAGGTCTCCTTGAGGTGAGTGCCACGAATGTCGCTTAGTCAAGGATAGAACTACGATGGTGCGTTGTGACTCACTCCACTCCAGCGGCCGTCCTGTGGGACATGGACGGCACGCTCATCAACTCAGAACCGTACTGGATCTCGGCCGAAATTAAGGTCGTTGAGTCCTTCGGCGGAGAGTGGACTCACGAAGACGCCATGTCCTGTGTCGGTAACGGTCTTCTCGAGTCTGCCCGCGTCATGCAGGCCAAGGGCGTGACCCTTGACGCACAGGACATCGTTGACCAGCTCACCGACAGCGTGATGGCCCAGCTCAAGGAGTCAGGGATTCCGTGGCGGCCGGGCGCGCGCGAACTTCTCACGGAGCTGCGTGAAGCGGGTATTCCCACCGCGCTCGTCACAATGTCGATTGGCCGCATGGCTCAGCACGTTGTCGAGAACCTCGGATTCCGCGGCTTCGATGCGGTCGTCACGGGCGACGATGTCGAGCACGCTAAGCCTCATCCGCAGCCGTATCACCAAGGCGCCGCTGCGCTCGGGGTCGACATTGCTGACTGTGTCGCCATTGAAGATTCGCCTCCCGGCGCGTCATCCGCCTTCGCCGCGGGTGCCACGGTCATCGGGGTGCCCTTTATGGTTGACATCCCCGAAGAGAAGACCCATGCACTCTGGCCGACTCTCGACGGCCGAACTCTTGACCACATCTCCGAACTTCACGCAAAGGTAACCACGCGATGAGCGACGTATTCCGACGACAGAGCGGACCCTTTCGCGAGGGCGACCGCGTTCAACTCACTGGGCCCAAGGGCCGCCTCAACACCGTGACGCTCGAAGTCGGGGGAGCGTTCCACACGCACCGCGGCGTGCTGAGTCACGATCTGATCATCGGACAGCCCGATGCCAGTGTCGTTGTCAGCACCAACGACATCGAATATCTGGCGATGCGCCCCCTGCTCACCGACTTTGTTATGTCGATGCCGCGCGGTGCCGCCATCATCTACCCGAAGGACGCCGCTCAAATCCTCGGGCAAGCCGACATCTTCCCCGGCGCTCACGTAGTTGAAGCGGGAGTGGGTTCGGGTGCGCTGTCACTGTGGCTGCTCCGCGCCATCGGGCCGAGCGGCCAGTTGAGTTCGTTCGAGCGTCGCGAAGAATTTTCCGAGATCGCCCAGTCGAACGTTCAGGCGTTCTTGGGCGCGCAGCCTGACAACTGGTCGGTGACCGTCGGTGACCTTCAAGAACAGCTGCCTGCCTCAGTAGAACCGGGGTCTGTCGACCGCGTTGTGCTTGACATGCTCGCTCCGTGGGAGTGCATCGAGGAGTGCGCCGAGGCGCTTACCCCCGGTGGAGTGCTGCTCTGTTATATCGCTACCGTGACTCAACTGTCGCGCGTTGCTGAAGCGATTCGTTCCACGGGACTCTTCACTGAGCCCGATTCCAACGAAACAATGGTTCGTGGCTGGCACGTCGAAGGCTTGGCTGTTCGCCCCGACCACCGCATGGTCGCCCACACCGGGTTCCTCATGACAGCCCGCCGTCTCGCACCAGGTTCAGTTCTTCCTGAGCTGAAGCGTCGCGCCTCCAAGTCGGACTTCAAAGACGAGGATGTCGAAGCCTGGACCCCCGGTGCTCTCGGAGACCGTAACTCCAGCGCGAAACGCCTCCGTAAGACGGCGCGCGAAGCGAAGAAGGCGGCCGATGCCGCTACGACTGACCGGTAGAGTGTTGGCGATGTCTGTGTCGATGAAAAGAGTGTTTGTGCGCAAGCTTGCAGTAGTGGCCGTGAGTGCCGGAGTTGTTGTTTCGTTAGCCGGTTGCGCTAATGGTCCTTTGACCTTCGCGGACTGCGCGCCGATGTACTCCTCGGGCCCCAATACGGCTTTGGTATCGACCTCTGGCGAATTCAGTGCCGACCCCGAAGCGAATTTCCCCACTCCGATCATCGCAACTGACGTCGAAAACTCGATCACCATCGAGGGCTCCGGCGAGGAGCTCGATGCGGGCGATATCGCCACACTTCAGATCACCATCTACGACGCTGCAACGGGTGCGCCATTGATCTCCACGGGGCACGACACCGCCGGGTTACGGGTGTCGGTTACCGAACGCGAGCCGCACTTCGGCGATATCGCGCAGTGCGCCACGGTTGGTTCTCGCATCGTTACCGTTGGTGCCGCTGGTGACATCCTCGGTGCAGAGAACATTGCGCAGAACCAGCTCGCCCTAGCCGAAGACGACGCCATTGTCATGGTGAGCGACGTCGAGTCGCGCTACCCCGGCAAGGCAGATGGCGTCAGCCAACCTGCACCCTCGGGATTCCCCGCGATCGTTCTGGCCCCTAACGGTCAGCCCGGGTTCACTTTTCCTGCTGGAGATGCTCCGAGCGAACTGCAGTTTGCCGCGTTGAAAGTCGGTTCTGGCGAAGCGCTTTCGTCGGGGGACGCTGCTGTTATGCACGTGAGTGGCATCGAGTGGGGCGCAGACTCCACATTCACGAACAGCTGGGAAGAATCGGGCGTCCCCGGAACCTTCGTTGTCGAAAGCACCGAAACTGCCGATGGCGGATTGCCTCCGGGGCTCGCTGAAGCGCTCATCGGTCAAACGGTTGGTTCGCAGGTGCTCGTGGTGCTGACGCCGGATGTCGGCTTCGCGCCGGGCACAGAGCCCACGGGCGTTACGAGCGGGTCGACTCTGGTCTTCGTGTTCGACATCCTCGGAATTCAAGCGCAGTAACGTTACCCACGACACGGCCGGGTGTCAGAGACAAAAGGATTTGACTCGTGCCAGTACCGAAAGTTCCTAACGAAGAGCGGCTCTTCAGCCTCGTCTTGGCTTTACTCTCTACCGAGAGCGGGCTTACGAAGAGCGAAATTTTGTCGACCGTGCAGGGTTATCGCCAACGATTCGTGCACTCGGGAGATAACGCCAATCTCGAACGGCAATTCGAGCGCGACAAAGACGATATTCGCGAACTCGGGGTGCCCCTCGAGACCATCGAGCCGCCCGAACAAGCGGGGAACAACCAGAACCTGAGATACCGCATACCTCGAGTCGATTATGAGTTGCCCGAAGACATCGCTTTTTCGGCTGAAGAATCGACACTGCTCGGTCTCGCTGCAATGGTGTGGCGCGAAGGTTCCCTCTCCGAGGGCTCGCGTCGGGCAATCGTGAAGCTACGGTCGCTGGGCATTGAGACTGCCGAGCCCGTTCTGAGCTACGCCCCTCAGGTTCGCGTGCGCGATGAATCATTTGAGCCGCTGCGCGAAGCCATGGATCGCCGGGTTCTCGTGAGTTTCGAGTACCTCAAGCCAGGGGAGCAATCATCGACGACTCGCCTCGTGGCTCCGCTCGCCCTCGTTCAGCATCAGGGCCGCTGGCACTTGTACGCGAAGGATCCCGCAACTGACACGTTCAAAACCTTCTTACTGCGTCGCATTGTCAGCAGCATCCAGCGCAGCAAGAAAAGCTTTGACTATCCGACCGACGATGCCGCAGCGCAAGCGCTTGCTGGGCTGAGCGACGTCTGGGAGTCGAATGTTGCTGTCGTGCGCGTTGAGCCAGGAACCGATGCAGCAACCCGTCTCGGTAAGCGCCGGGGCGCGGTAATGCACCCGGATTGTCAGCTCGAAGTGAATTTCACCGATCTCAACATCTTTGCCGATGAACTTGCAAGCTTCGGGCCTGAGGTAGAGGCGATCTCACCTCCTGCCTTGCGCTCCGCAGTGATCGAACGCCTCACACGAACGGTGGCAGACCATGGCTAACAAGATTCCGCCGCTGCGTGCGCAAGACAAACTGGTGTTTCTGCTCGCTCTCGTACCGTACTTGATGGACCGCGACCGCGTAAGCGTGGCCGAGGCTGCTCAGCACTTCGGTGTTCCCGAACAGCAGATACGGGATGCCGTTCGACTAATCGCCGTGTCCGGAATTCCAGGAGAGACGGCCACGTACCAGGCAGGCGATCTGTTCGATATCGCCTGGGACGATTTTGAAGACAATAATCAAATTGTCCTCACCCACTTGGTGGCGATTGACGATTCTCCGCGATTCTCCGCTCGCGAAGCATCGGCATTGATCGCCGGGCTGCAGTATCTTTCTAGCCTGCCGGAGCACGCGGATCGTGAAGCCATCGCGACGCTGACGTCAAAGCTCTCCCGAGGTGCCTCCGCGGCCCCGACAGCAGTAGCCGTCGAGTCGAGCGCGCTCGATGAAACGCTCGCCCTCATCCGCGAGTCCGTTGCAGCCGGCACTCAGATCGAATTCGACTATCGCAATTCACGAGGTGAGTCCGAACGACGTCGTATCGATCCGTTACGCGTTGAGTCCGTCGATGCCGACTGGTACGTGCGCGGCTGGTGCCATTCTCGCGAAGACGTCCGTACGTTCCGTCTCGACCGCATTTCGAAGCCTGCAATTACGTCGGAGGCGATCACTCACACCGCGGGCGACGTGAACCTTCCCGAGACGCTCTTCGACACCTCTGACAAAGACATCGAAGTGAGCATTGAACTCGCACCCAGCGCAATCGGCTTGCTGGGGGATTACGTCGCGGATGATGCACCCAGGGTTGCCTCTGGCGACCGCGTGCGCACCACGGTTCGCGTGCCCCACTTCCATGGGCTCAAGCGACTCATTTCTGGGCTGCCGGGCGTCGTCACCGTTGTCTCACCGCCCGAGGCTCGTGAAGCTGTCGCCCGGTGGGCACAGGCTGGCGCCGAGCAGTACGCCGAAGAACAGTAGGTGATGACGTGATTGCGTGGTGGGGTTGGCTACTGATCTGGGTGGGCCTGGTGCTCGCTCTCCTCATCATGCTTGCTGTGGTTGCGTGGGTGCTGTTCCGCAAAGCGATGGTGCTGATGAAAGACCTGTCGGATGTCGTAGACAAGACCGCGATTCTCGATGTCGAGACAGAGAAAATATCGAAGCCACAGATCGCTATTCTCGCCGAGATGGCGCAGATCAGGGATCGGCATGAGGCCCAGCGTGAACGGCGCCTTGGGCTCACAGCGGCGCGGCGCGAACGGCGACTCGAGCGCGGCAAAAAAATCACTAGGCGCGATGCGTCGCGCATGCAGTGGCCGGAGGGCTGGTCCTAAATGGGCTGGGTCTTTGCCGCTGGCTTCATTCTGATCGCGCTGCTCTGGTTCTCAACGTGGCTTCGACGACGAACCATTCGCGCATTGCTGCTCACGACCGGTGCGCAAACGACCGGATCGAGTAGCCTCCACCGTCGCGGCCGACGGCTACCGCGGATCGCCGTTCGCTACACCGACGATACGGGCTCGGAGCACGTCATCATCAAGACGATCGTGAGCGCGGGGGATGAGCAATTGCTCCAGAAACCCGCTCTCGTGCTCTATCACCCAAAACATCGCAGCCGTTCGGACTATGTCTTGATCGGCTTTGGGACACAGCCGAGACGATGGTTTTCCGGTGAGTTCAGCCGAAAGAATTAGCCCCGCGCTAACTCTCCACAGTGTGCCCAATCTCAACCAACCTAGGTATGATTGGCCTACGCAGCCTTCAATGTTTAAGGAAGTTCTCCATGCTCGGCAATCTCAGCGGTTGGCACCTCGTCATTCTTTTGGTCGTCATCCTCCTGCTTTTTGGTGCACCGAAGCTTCCCGGGCTCGCTCGTAGTGTTGGCCAGTCAATGCGTATTTTCCGCAGCGAGGTCAAGACCATGAAGGATGAAAACAGCTCTGAAGCGTCGACCGACTCGTCGTCGGATTCGAGCAGCGACACTCCTCCTAAGCCGTAGCCCCTATGGCAGTTCGCGCCGACAGGTGGCGTTCAAAGAGTGAAGAACGCATGTCACTCGGCGCGCATCTCGTAGAGCTCAAGAAGCGGCTATTCATTTCGGCGATCGCAATTCTTGTGACCGCAATCGCCGGCTTCATTTTTGCGGATTTCTTTATTGACGCCTTGCGTGCCCCCATCACCGGCATCGCGGAGTCCTCCGGGCGTGGGGCTGCGCTCAACTATGACGCGGTGACTCAGGCGTTCGACATTCGAATGCAGATCGCTTTTACGGTCGCTATCGTCGCTGCCAGTCCTGTGTGGCTGTACCAAGTCTGGGCGTTCTTGGTCCCCGGGCTTGTGCGCAAAGAGAAGCAATACGCCATCGGTTTTTTGAGTACAGCGATTCCGCTCTTTCTCGCGGGCTGCGCCGCCGGCTGGTACGTCATGCCGAACATCATTACGTTGATGCTCGGCTTTGCGGGCGATCAAGATCTCTCCAATTTGAACGCTAAGTACTACTACGACTTCATCGTCAAGCTCCTGTTATCGGTCGGCATCGCCTTTGTTCTACCCGTATTCGTCGTTCTTCTGAACCTCGTCGGCGTACTGTCGGCCGCGGCGATTCTCAAGGGCTGGCGTATCGCCATCTTGACCATTTGCGTGTTTACAGCGATCGCTACTCCGGCAGCGGATGTGATCTCGATGTTCTTACTTGCCATCCCGATGATCATTCTGTATTTCGTCGCCGCTTTCATCGCCTGGATCCACGATCGCCGTGTCGCGAAACGCGCCGCGCTCATCGACCCCGACGTGAGCAGCGAACTCTAGACTCCGAGCGCTTAGGCTGTAGTCAATGAGTGAACTGTCTCCCGCCGAACGGTACGCCGCGGCGAAGAAGCGTCGGGGCTACCCCGTACTCGAATCCTTCCGCGCGAGCCAGCGCTTTGACCTCGATGCTTTTCAGATTTCGGCCTGCGAAGTCGTCGAGTCCGACAAGAGTGTTCTGGTCGCGGCCCCCACCGGTGCCGGCAAGACGATCATTGCCGAGTTCGCCATCTACCGTGCGATGCAACTGGATGGCCCTAAGGTCTTCTACACCGCGCCGATGAAGGCGCTGAGTAACCAAAAATTCCAAGAACTCGTTGCTGAATACGGCCCCGAAGCTGTCGGACTTCTCACCGGCGACACCAACGTGAATGCTGGTGCCCGCATCGTCGTGATGACGACCGAGGTTCTTCGCAACATGCTCTATGCGAAGTCCGATCTTTTGAAGAACCTCAGCACCGTGGTGATGGATGAAGTTCACTTCCTCGGTGACCGCTTCCGCGGCGCCGTGTGGGAAGAGGTCATCATCCATCTTCCCGAAGACGTGCGGATGGTGTCTCTCAGCGCCACCGTGTCGAACGCTGAAGAGTTTGGCGACTGGTTACAGGTCGTTCGAGGCGACACCGAAGTAATCGTCTCTGAAGAGCGCCCAGTGCCTCTGGAGCAGCACGTCCTGGTGGGCACGAAGCTCATTGATCTCTTCGACTCATCGGGTCTTGCCGCGACCAACAGAGTCAACCCTGAGCTCGCGCAAATGGCGCGTTTCGGCGGGCGAAGCCAATCTGTGGGCAACCGCCGCAAGAGCAGTCGCCAGAACTCGTACCGTGGTGGCCAGGGCCGCTCTCGCATGGATCGCGCGGATGTCGTGGCGATGCTGTCATCCAAAAACCTCGTTCCCGCCATCTTCTTCATTTTCAGTCGCATGGGCTGCGACCAGGCAGTGAATCAAGTCTTGCGTGCCGGTGTGCGCCTCACGACATCCGAGGAGCGCGATGAAATTCGCGAAATCGTCGAAGCGCGCTGTCGCACCCTCCTCGACGAGGATCTCGCCGTTCTGGGGTACTGGGATTGGCTCAGTGGTCTCGAGCGCGGCGTTGCCGCTCACCACGCCGGTCTGCTACCCGCTTTTAAAGAGGTCGTAGAAGAACTCTTCCAAAAGAAGCTCGTCAAAGCGGTGTTCGCGACCGAAACTTTGGCTCTTGGCATCAACATGCCGGCCCGCACGGTTGTGCTCGAGAAGCTCGAGAAGTTCAACGGTGAAGCTCGCGTTCCCATCACGCCGGGGGAGTACACGCAGCTCACGGGTCGCGCTGGTCGCCGCGGCATCGATATCGAGGGCCACTCGGTCATCCAGTGGGTTGATGGTCTCGACCCGCAGGCCGTGGCTTCGCTCGCGTCGCGCCGCACTTATCCGCTGAATTCCAGTTTTAAACCGACCTACAACATGGCTGTCAACCTCATCGAGCTCTTTGGCCGCGAACACACTCGGGAGATTCTCGAGTCGAGTTTCGCGCAGTTTCAAGCAGATCGCGCCGTGGTCGATCTCGCTCGCAAGGTTCGTTCGCAGAAGAATTCTCTCGATGGCTACGCCAAGTCGATGGAATGCCACGTCGGCGACTTCGCGGAGTATTCTCGCATCCGCCGCGAACTCAACGATCTTGAGAAAAAGGCTCAGCCCCGAGGGGACGCTGGTCACCGTGGTGAGCGTGAGCGTCGCCAGCGCAAGCTTGGCGAGCTGCGCAACCAGATGCGTAAGCACGATTGTCACGCCTGCCCCGAACGTGAATCTCACGCTCGCTGGGCAGAACGCTGGTGGCGCCTCAAGCGGGAAACCGATCAGCTCAGCCGTCAGATTCAGAACCGCACGGGCGCCGTCGCCAAGATTTTCGATCGCGTCACCGACGTTCTCACTCAGCTCAAGTACATCGAGCCGGGCAAGAACGGCGACATGACGCTCAACGAACACGGTCGTGTTCTGCGTCGCATTTACGGCGAACGCGACCTGCTCGTCGCGGAATCTCTACGCCAAGGCTTCTGGAACAGTCTGGATGCTGCCTCCCTTGCGGCGATGGCAACCACTCTGGTTTACGAACCGCGTCGAGACGAGGGAGATCTTGGCGACCGCTATCTTCCGCGCGGTGCATTCCGCGAGGCTTTCGACAAGACATCCACGCTGTGGGCTCAACTCGACGATCTCGAGCGAGATAACCGTCTTCCCGGTAGCCAACCGCTCGCTAAGGGCCTTGCTCTGTCAATGTATCGCTGGGCGAATGGCGCAAGTCTCGACTCGGTTCTCGACCTCGCCGATATGGCCGCAGGCGACTTTGTGCGCGTCACTAAGCAGGTCATCGACCTGCTCGACCAGTTGTCTGTCGTGGCCGACGGCGATGTCGGACGCACCGCCCGCAAGGCACTGGATGACATCCGGCGTGGAATCGTTGCCTACAGTTCTGTCGCTTAGGCTCGACTCGTGATGCCCGATAAACCTGTTGCTGTGCTGCCCTTATGGGCGGCGATCGTGACAGCACTGGCCTCCGGCCCAATCATGGATGCCGGGTTCCCCGATAAGAGCGTCTGGCCGATGACCTTTGTGGGCATCGCTCTCATGCTTGTCGCACTTCGCGGTCGACGCTCGTGGGCCGCGTTTCTCGTCGGTTTCCTCGGCGGGGTTGCGTTTTATCTCACACACATCTCTTGGGCATCGCTCTTCTTGGGCCCTGTACCGATGCTGGCGCTCTCGTTCTTAGAATCTCTCTTTGTGGCGCTCGGCGGCCTCGCCATCGCGCTTGCGTACCGGTGGATTCCCCGAGCCTTCGGTGCCGGCTGGGTAGCGACGCTCGGATTAGCTTTCGTCGTGGCCGGTCTCTGGACAGCCCGTGAAGCGTGGATGAGCGTGTGGCCCTACGGAGGCTTCTCTTGGGGGCGTGTAGCGCTCTCACAAGCCGAGAGCCCTCTCGCACCGCTCTTCCCCTGGATCGGGGTTTCCGGCGTGAGCTTCACGATCGTGCTCGTCGTTGCGCTAGCCCTTGCGGCGGTCGAATACTCGTGGCGTCACTACCGCGAGTTGCCTCTGGATGCCCGCGCTCAGCACGTCTCGCGGGCGCTCCGCACGGTATTCGTGCCGGTCGCTGTCTTCGCCCTCATGCTCAACGTTCCTACCTGGCAGTCAACGCTCGACGGAACGCTTCGCGTCGGCGCCGTACAGGGCAACGGCAAGGCCGCCTACTTCGACGAGCGAGAGCGCGGCGATCTTCTCACCGCTCAGCTCACCGCGACCGAGTCCCTCTACGGCCAAGATCTTGACCTCGTCGTCTGGCCGGAGGGCGGCACCGATGTGTCACCACTCAGCAACTCCTACGCGGCGGCAGCATTCGGCTACGTCGTCGAACAAGCCGACGCACCGCTGATTTCTGGTGACATCACCGAACGTGACGGCGAGATCTTCAACAGTCAGCTGTTGTGGATGCCGGGGGAGGGCGTGGTGGACATCTACGACAAACGCCACCCCATTCCGTTCGGCGAGTATGTGCCGAATCGTGATTTCTGGGCGCAGTTCGCGCCAGATCTCATCGGCCTGATCGGCCGTGATTACTCCATCGGCACGACCGACATGGTGTTTGACGTCAACGGAGTCACGGTCGGCGTAAACATTTGCTTCGATATTGTTGACGATCAGATTCTGACTGAGTCGGTAGAGCAGGGCGCCCAAGTGATCATCGCGTCATCGAACAACGCTGACTTCGGTATGACGGACGAGAGCGCTCAGCAATTGGCTATGGCCCGTATCCGCGCACTCGAGCTGGGCCGCAGCGTTGTCAACATTTCCACGGTGGGACTCAGCGCGATCATCGCACCGGATGGAACGACAATCGCTGAGGTGCCGTGGTACACCGCGGCCACGATGGTCGAGGATGTACCGCTCTCCACGAGTATCACTCCCGCAGTTGTGTGGGGTCGAGAAATTGAATGGCTCGTGTCTGGGCTCGCACTCGGCGCCCTTATCGTCGCAAGGTTGGCCGGTCGGAGAGAGAATGCCTAACGTCATTGTGGTGGTTCCCACCTATAACGAGATCGAGAACATTTCCTCGATCGTCGGCCGTCTACGTCAGGCTGTGCCGCGTGCGCACGTTCTCGTGGTGGACGACTCCAGCCCCGACGGCACGGGCGAGCGGGCTGAGGAGCTTGCGGCTGCCGATCCGGGCGTTTCGGTGCTTCACCGCCCCGCTAAAGACGGACTGGGAACGGCCTACCTTGCCGGTTTCGCGCTCGCCCTCGAACGCGGGTACGACTACATCGTCGAAATAGATGCCGACGGCTCTCATGACCCGGTGGAGCTACCCGCGATGATTGCACTGGCTAAAGCGGGCAACGACCTTGTCATAGGATCCCGCTGGGTGCTTGGCGGATCAGTCAAGAACTGGCCCTGGTATCGCCACAGCATTTCGCAGGCAGGAAATAGCTATGCGCGGCGCGTCCTTCACTCCGACATCCGAGATCTCACCGCCGGCTTTCGAGTGTTTCGTGCGAGCGCGTTGAGAGAGCTTGGCCTCGACGGTGTTTCGTCGCAGGGATACTGCTTTCAAGTAGAGCTGGCCTGGAACTTCGAACGTGCGGGCTACCGAGTGGCGGAGCATCCGATCACCTTCGTTGAGCGCTCAACGGGCCGGTCAAAAATGCATGCAGGGATTGTTGCAGAAGCACTACTCAGGGTCACCGGCTGGGGAATAGCGGCGACCCTGAGTTCAGTACGTCGTTAGGCGCCGATCTTCTGCTGACCGCGACGGGCGCGCAAGAAGTCGAGGCGTTCTTGAAGAAGCTCTTCGAGTTCTGGGCGAGTGCGTCGCTCGAGAAGCATGTCCCAGTGGCTACGGGGAACCTTCACGTCGACCTCGTCGAGTTCTACCAGCTCGCCGTTGTCATCGAGGAGTGTTCCCTCTTGACCCGTCTTGGCGTCAAGCCACTGCTGGGGAACTTCAGCGTCAGACGAGAACATCACTTCAAAAGTGTTGCCGTCGACCGCCTTGTACACGCTCTTTTTCCGCGGGGAAAACTCGACACCCTCTTCGCTCTGTAGGCTCTGGGTACCAAGTCTCATGCCGCGCAAGCTGCGATCTGCCATCGTGTGGCCTCCTTCAATTCGCGGTTTCTACAAGTAATAAACCCTCTTGCTGAACGTATGCTTCCAAGCGTGCAGTCTTCACAGCGAGTTGTCAGCATTTACTAACAATTCCCGCTGCCATGAAGCGAAATGTGCGCGGTCTTGCTAGGCGCGCGATTTCACAACTTCGAGGGCGAGGTCTGCTCGATCGGTGACGATTCCATCGACGCCGAGGTCGAGCAGGTGACGCATTCGCTGCGGTTCATTGATAGTCCAGACATGCATCTCTAGTCCGAGATCGTGCACGCGTGAAATCATCCGCTGAGTGGTCACCCGCAACCCTAGCGCTTTCTCTGGCACTTGGATGGCAACGAGCCCAGAAAGTGCGCGCCTCATGGCAGGCGAGATGCCCGCCTTCGCGCTGACGAGTGCCATCAGGAAGCGTCGGGCTGATGCTGAGCTCGCGATTCCCGGTAATTGCTCGACCGTCGCGGCACGGCGGGCTTCGTCGAACGAGGTGACGAGAACCCGATCTACCGCCTTGAGGTCACGAATTGCACGCGAGACGGGTAGGACAGCGCCCTTAATCTTGACGTCGACGTTGAAGCGCGTTTCGGGAAATGCGTCGAGCGCGTCGGCGAGGGCGCAAAAACCTTGGCCATCACCCAGGTCGATGCGCCGCAGCTCCGCCATCGTGAGTTGTTCGACTTTGATAGCGCGGCCGGCGACGCGACTGAGACTGGGGTCGTGCGCCACGACGGCTACTCCGTCGAAACTGACGTGAACATCCGTCTCGACGAACTGCACCCCTGCAGCGACCGCTTTCGCGAAGGCAAGCATCGTATTTTCGGGTGCGTCGAGCGCAAGCCCCCGATGTGCAAAAACGCGGGGGCCTGCGGGGGAGAGATACGACGAGTTGGCGCTAGCGCGCGACTGGTCCCTTGCCACTAAAGAATCCTTCACCAATGCCCTTGAGCGCTTCCGTCAGTTCTGACGGGATGATCCACATCTTGTTGGAGTCACCTTCTGCAATCTTAGGCAGCGTCTGGAGGTACTCGTACGCCAACAGCTTCGGGTCGGGATCGCCTTCGTGAATCGCCGCGAAGACAGTTTTGATTGCGGCAGCTTCACCGTCGGCGCGGAGCACCGCAGCTTTGGCTTCACCCTCAGCCTCGAGAATGGCGGCCTGACGCGAGCCCTCTGCTTCGAGAATGGCGGCCTGCTTGGTTCCTTCAGCGGTCAAAATCTGCGCACGGCGGTCACGCTCGGCTCGCATTTGCTTTTCCATCGAGTCTTGAATCGAGAGGGGCGGGTCGATGGCCTTGAGCTCAACACGTCCAACACGAATGCCCCACTTGCCGGTGGCTTCGTCGAGAACGACTCGCAGCTGCGAGTTGATGTTGTCGCGACTCGTGAGCGCCTGCTCGAGATTGAGGCCACCCACTACGTTTCGCAACGTCGTGGTCGTCAGCTGTTCGACGGCTCCAAGGTAGTTACCGATCTCGTACGTCGCAGCGCGCGCATCCGTCACTTGGAAGAACACCACGGTGTCGATCGAGACAACGAGGTTGTCTTCGGTGATGACCGGCTGCGGAGGGAACGAGACGACCTGCTCACGCAAATCGATGAGAGGCAACATCCGATCGATAAAAGGTACGAGGATATTGAGCCCCGGCAACAGCGTTTTGCGGTACTTTCCCAGGCGCTCAACTACGCCGGCGCGCGCCTGCGGCACAATGCGAATCGCGCGGAACAGCGTAACGATAACGAAAATGGCAAGAATAACGAGCAGAATCACCACGAATATCTGGCCTACGAAGCTAGCGGGATCAGTCACTTTTCTTCCTTTCTCGGCGGCTGCGTAGTCGCTCGAGGCTTGGTGGTGCTGGGGTGGGTTTTCTCAAGAACGACGACCGCAATGGCACCTTCGATTGCCAGCACAGAAATTCGCTTTCCTACGGGCATTGTGGAGGGAGCAGCACCGTCACCGATGCGCGCGGTCCAAGTCTCGCCGTTGTCGAGCTTGACTTCGCCGATGCCCTTCGTGAAAGACGCGGTGACAAAGCCACCGAGTTCGTACAGCGCCTCGACATTGCTCTTCGCCGGATCGGCGCCCTTTTCGAGGTTCATCAGCAACACAGGCCTGATCGTGAAAATCAGGAGGCCCGCAATGGCAGCCGCCAACGCGATCTGCACGTACCACGGCCACCCCAAGAGATTGGAGCCGAGACCGCCGATGAGCGAGCCGGCCGCGATCATGAGGAAAGTGAACTCGAGAGTCAGCACTTCGATGACGATGAAGAGCACAACAAGCGCCAGCCACAGAATCCACAAATATTGGGTGAGGTCTACGAGCATTAGCTGGCGCCCTTCATCGTTGCGCTGTTCAACAAATCTTCATTCACGACGCTAGCACTTAGATCACTGCAGAGCGCTCCTTCGACCGCTAAAGTCGAAGCGTGAATAGCGATAATTCGAATCCTCTGGCCGCTCACTCGCTCGATGGCGCTCGCGCGCTCATCACTGGATCTTCGCGGGGGATCGGCGCCGACACTGCCGCCTACTTTGCGCAGGCGGGTGCTCGCGTTGCCGTGAACTACCGCAACAAAGAGTCTCGAGCCCTCAAGCTAGTAACCCAGCTCAACGAAACCGACGGTTCCGGCATTGCTATCGGTGCTGACCTCACCGACCCCGAGACTGTCTCTGCCCTTTTCGCGACCGTCAAGGAAGAGTTCGGGGGCCTCGAGATTCTGGTGCTCAACGCATCCGGCGGCATGGAGGGCGGTATGGCTGAGGACTACGCCATGCAGCTCAACCGTGACGCCCAGGTCAACTTCTTGAAGACCATGATGCCGCTGCTGCACGAGGGTTCGCGCGTCGTATTTGTGACGAGCCATCAGGCCCACTTCATCCGCACTGTGGAAACCATGCCCGAGTATGTTCCGGTCGCACTGAGCAAGCGTGCTGGCGAAGATGCACTGCGCGAATTGATCCCCGAACTCGAAGCACAGGGCATCGGTTTCGTTGTCGTCTCAGGCGACATGATCGAAGGCACCATCACGGCAACCCTGCTACAGCGTGCGAACCCCGGCGCGATCGAGGCACGCAAGGAGGCCGCCGGCCGCCTGTACAACGTGAGCGAATTCGCGGCAGAGGTCGCTTCTGCCGCCGTTGACCCCGTTCCAGAGAACAACACCCGCTACGTCGGCAACGTCTCCGACTTTCTCAACAAGTAGCGGTCTTCGGATGCCGGTGAACCGGGCCACCAGCCGCGTGCTGCTGTTCGACCGTGAGCAGCGATTCCTGCTGTTTCTGACGAAGGCACCCGACACGAGCGGTATTGCGCGCTGGCTAACACCGGGCGGAGGAGTAGACGCGGGGGAGTCGCATCACGACGCCGCCGTGCGGGAACTTCGGGAAGAGACAGGTCTCGAGATCGGCGATCTTGGCGAGCCCGTGTGGACGCACGATTTCGTCACCGAGTGGGACAGGGCGAACCATGACACCGGTCACGCCGTGTTTTACGAGGCTGAAGTCGATGCCTTCGTGCCGTCACAGGAGTTGTGGACAGACGACGAGCGTGTCGACGTGCTCGAGTATCGCTGGTGGACTCGCGACGAATTGAGATCGACATCCGATCGCTACGAGCCTGCCGAGCTCGAGCAACTGATACGTATGCGGCTGGGAGCCTGAGGCTGTCGCCAGCTGCGTGGCTACGCCGCGGGCTGCCAGTCAGATTCGAGCTGATCTGCCCACTCGCTGAACTGCGGGTCACCCGTGAGCTTCGCTAGCGTGTTCAGCTGCCATGAATGGATCGCGTGGTACTTCTGATCCTGCCAACGCGCGCGCGCACAAAAGTCGACTTGCACGCAGTAGTAGGAAATATCTCCGGCGTTACGGATCTCCGGCATGATGCTCAGCACCGTAGTCGCTCCACCGTCTACGTATCGGGCAACTTCGGGATCTTGGGTTAAGCGCCAGTAGTCGTAGAGACCAAAAATTGCGAAAATCTGCCCGTTAAGCACCATGAGCGGGGGTTGGTCTCCCGCGTATTCTTCGAACCAGAGATGCTCATCATCGATGAAGGTTGACCACGGTTCGGATGCCGATGGCTCCTGCCGAAAGCTAGCCCAGGTGTGATCTGCAGCGGTTGCCCATTGCTCGTCGCCCGTCACCTGTGCGAGTCGCGAGAACAAGCTCAACGCCTGGCCTTGCGCCATTCCGGACCACCACGGAGCGGTGAGAGTTCGGTCGTCGTAGGTCCAGTCGAATGAGTACGGATACCACCAGCCGTCACCACGCTCGGTATGCATCGTAACGAGCTGCTCCGCCTGCCGGGCCGCCCGCTCGAGCCACTGTTTTTGCCCCGTACGCTCGTATTCGATTAACGCAGATATTCCATACTGCGCGTAGACCACAGGATGATCCGCCCGCACCTTGTCGGAGTTGCGTTCGTAATAGATAGCGAGCCCGGTGTCATCGAGATCACGAGACGTGAGATTTGCCGGGGGCCGATCCATGTACGGTGCATCGGCTTCAGTATTGAGCGACCAGCCAGTGGTGGCCCACGACCATTCTTCGACTGAGGGCGGGGTTAGTGCCGCGGTGTCTGTCGGTGTGGGCACGGCTGAACAGCCGGCGAGAACGAGGAGAGCGAGGGCGAACGAAGTACCAAGAAGCGCACGAGGTGCTCGACGCTTTCGGGTCATACGCTAAGAATACAGGTTTCCTCACTATCCCGCCGGAGGACTGTGCACTGCTTTCGACTCCTACACTTGAGAAATGACCCGCTCCCTGCCTCACTACACCGTGGCCGATCTCGAGTACCTGAACCTCGTCGATTGCATTCGTCTCTCGAACGACGATGCCGTGGCGTTAGGGCTATTCGCCGTTCAGGTCATCAAAGAGCGGGAACTCAATCTCGCCGTAGAGATCGTGCTCGACGGCGATGTCGTTTTCAAGGCAAAGCTCAAGGACACTAACCCGGACAATGACCCTTGGCTCACTGGCAAGGCTGCGGTTGCGGTGAGGTTTGAGGAGCCGTCACTGCTGGTGAAACTCCGCCATCTGGCCGCTGGTGCCGCGTTCGAAGACCGCAGCGACGTCGACCATGAGACATTCAAGGCACACGGAGGTTCGATTCCGTTGCGCGTGGACGGCACGGTCGTCGGCACGCTCACGATGTCGGGGGAGCCGGACGTACTCGATCACCAGGCGGCAGCGGAAGCACTCGCTCGCTTTTTGGATAGCCGGAAACTGACCTCTTAGGCCGCTCGCCCCTCAATGCGAGATATTGTCTTTATTTCTGGGTAGGCTTGTATTTGTGAGCGAACCTCGAACCTCTCCCCGCGGCCCGAGGTGCACCATCTCGAGCCAGGGGAGCGGCACGAGCTCTGCGCGCAGGGGAGCCGTCGCTGCGCTGGCACTGCTGGCTTTCGTTACCCTCGCTGGCTGCACCTCAACCGACGATCTCAGCACTACTGACAGCCCTGAACCATCCGGCACGAGCTCGAAGTCGAGCACAGACGCGGAGGCGGGAGCGAACACGGGCGACGGCGATACACCTCACGTTATGTCAGAAAATCTCATGCTGATCGAGTTCGATGTGGACGGTGAGCGCGTATTGGCCCAGAGCTCCAACGAGAACGAATTCATCGACACCTCGGCCTTCACCCCAACGACGGGGCGCATCGCCATTTATTCCGACTGCATCGGATTCGGAAGAATCACGATTGCCCTCGACGACGACATCGAAACATCGCGCGTGTGCAGAACGAACGCTGAGGATGCCGCCCACAAAGATGACTTAGTCGTCGACGCGTCGACGAGCTATTCGGTTTCCGTCTCGTTGACGGAGAATCAGCCGTGGGCGGTTACCGTCACTGAACTGCCGCCAGAATGATGGGATTCGCCCCGCTCGGGCCGGACTACATCAGTATCCGATAATGCACATTATGTCAGCTTAGCGAAAAACTGGCTCCTCGCACCGCCAGCGTGAACAGCTGGCGGAGAAGCCAACGAAAAGAACCCAGAATGGATTTCGTTATCGCCGTCGTTCTTATCGGCGTGTTCCTGTACGTGCTCCACGGTGTCATCCGCAGCGCCGTTCGCGACGGCATTTTGCTGGCCGCCGAAGAACGTGAATCGGACGACATAGCTAGTACTGAATAGTTCTCATGCTTGCTGCCGAAAAGGGAGCAGGCGGCTCACCGAACCGCCCACTCCCCTGCCCTTTTAGTACTTATATGACTGACCGCCATCGATGGGCAGAACGGTCGCGTTGACGTAACTCGCGTCATCGCTCAGCAGGAACGCCACGACTGCAGCGATCTCGGGAGCTTCACCGAAGCGCTTCGTTGGGTTGCCCTGGATGAACTGCTCGGCGGCTCCACGCGGGTTCTCAGCATCCAGCTGCTTCATCGAGTTTTCGACCATGGGCGTCCAGATGGCACCTGGAGCAATGGCGTTGATCCGGATGCCGTGCTCAGCGTATTCAATACCCGAGTTGCGGGTGAGCCCCACAACGCCGTGCTTGGCCGCGGCGTAACCGGACTGGTTTCCGATTCCACGGATGCCACCGACGCTGGCCGTGTTCACGACCATGCCGGATCCCTGTTCACGCATGATCTTGAGAACTTTCTCGAGACCCAAGAACACGCCGCGCAGATTGATGGCGACGACCTTGTCGAACTCCTCTGCGGAGAAGTTCTCCGTGAGGTTCTGCTTGCCTTCGATGCCAGCGTTGTTGAAGAAGCCATCGATGCGCTCAAAGCGAGCGATCGTCTCTGCTACGTAGCGGTCTACATCCGCTTCCTCGGAAACGTCAGCAACGACTGTCAGCACCTCGGCGTCAGGAGCAGCTTCAGCCACTGCTTTCACTGAGTCAGCCAGGCCAGCCTCCGAGATGTCGACGAGCGACAGTTTCGCGCCTTCCGAAGCAAGACGAACGGCAGCGGCACGGCCGAGGCCGGATCCCCCACCAGTGATGAGAATGACGCGATCTGAGAAGCGATTCATGAGTAACCTTTCGAGTGGAGACTAATCTTTATACAAGTTTGACTATACGGTTCGAAGCTGAGCGCCGGCTCAACGGATGACAATGATGCCGTGAGCAAATCAGGGTCTGGACCTACGCCATCGTTATGACGATGGAGCCCGATGCGTGGCCGCTGCGGAGATCTGAAATCGCTGTGTCGACGTTCTCGAACGGATACGTAGTGACCGTCGGGCGGATTGCTAAGTTGTGGGCAAGAGTGAGGAAAGCGGCGCCATCGGCACGGGTATTGGCGGTCACCGTGCGCAAATCTCGCTCGTTAAAGAGGACAGCCTGATAGTTCATGGCAGGAATGTCAGTCATATGGATGCCCGCTAGCACCACTGTTCCGCCACGTTTCGTCGCGGCTAGCGCTACCGGTACGAACTCCCCCACCGGTGCAAACACGATTGCGGCATCCAGTTCGTCTGGCGGTGCTTCGGTTTCGTCACCGACGAAGGCCGAGCCGATACTTCGCGCCAAGTCCTGGTTTGCTACCCCACGAGTCATCGCGTAGATCGTCGCGCCGGCGGCCTGAGCAATCTGGGCGGTGATATGGCCGCTCGAACCATAGCCATAAATTCCGAGCTTTCCGCCATCGGGCAATGCCGCCCGGGAGAGCGCCCGGTAGCCAATGATGCCGGCACAGAGTAACGGTGCGACCTCAATCGCATTGACGTTGGCAGGAAGAAGGTAGGCGAACGCTTCAGGAACAGTGGCGTATTCAGCAAAACCACCATCGGCATCCCACCCGGTGTATTCAGAGTGCGGGCAGAGATTCTCGCGCCCACTCCGGCACCACTCACACACGCCACACGTGCGTCGCAGCCAAGCAACGCCCACGGTATCGCCGACATTCAGTTGTTTCACTTGGTCACCAAGGGCAACCACCGTACCCACTATCTGGTGACCCGGCGTTACGTGAGGCGCGTGGGGTTGAAGTTCTTGGTCGACCACATGAAGATCAGTGCGGCAGAGCCCGCACACGATCACTCGCACGACGACTTCATCGGGATGAGGGAGAGGTTTCGCCTTCGAACCAAGACTGATGGCTCCTGGCGACGCTCCTGTGCTCCACGCCTTCATCTGTTCCATCGGATGCTCCCACTTCGCGATTCAGAGTGGGACGCGCGCACACGAGTTCCCACTCGTTTGACCGGACGGCCAGCCCACGGACCGGAGCTGGCCACCCGAGGTAGGGATCAGAACGCCGCGTTAATGTCCACGACGTCGATGACCTTTTTGTTTACGAATTCTTGAATACCGAGGTTGGTCAGTTCGTGACCGTAGCCGGAGTGCTTGACACCACCGAAGGGAATGTCGGCCTTCACCATTGTCGGGTGGTTGACGTAGACCATGCCCGTGTCGATCTTCCTGGCGACCTTTTCACCGTTAACGGTGTCCTTCGTGAAGACGGAACCTCCTAAGCCAAAGGGCGAATCGTTGGCGACAGCGATCGCCTCGGCTTCATCCTTAACTCGGATAACGATGGATACCGGTCCGAAGAACTCTTGGTAGTAGCACGGGTTCTTCGAGTCCATCTCGGTGAGGATCGTCGGCTGGTAGAACGCTCCGGTCGATGGCACGGGGGCACCGAGGGTTTCGGCCTTCGCTCCCCCAGCGATCGCGTCCTTCACCTGCCCTGCGAGCTTGTCGGCAGCAGCCTGAGATGACAACGGTGCAAGCGCCGTTGTCGGGTCCATCGGGTCGCCTGCCTTCAACGCTGCAACACCGGCACGATACTTCTCAAGGAACTCATCGAAGACCGCATCGACCACGATCATTCGCTTCGCCGAAACACAGACCTGACCGGCGTTCCAGTGGCGACCGAACACGGCCCACTCGACTGTCTTCTCCATATCAGCGTCCTCAAGAACAACAAATGCGTCGGAGCCACCGAGCTCGAGGGTGCTCTTCTTGACTGCTTTCGCCGCGTAGGCGGCGATAATCGAGCCCGCTTCTTCGCTCCCCGTGAGCGCTACGCCGCGAACGCGAGGGTCAGCGATCACGTGCTCAGTGAGGTTGTGCGGAAGAAAAAGGTTCTTGAATCCGCCGGCAGGAAGTCCGGCGCGCGCAAACAGGTCATCGAACATCGCCGCTGACTGAGGAACGTTGCTCGCGTGTTTGAGCAAGATCGTGTTGCCTGCCACTAACTGCGGTGCCGCAACACGAACAACTTGGTAGTACGGGAAGTTCCAGGGCTCGACGGTAAGGAGAACACCAAGCGGCTCATTCACAATCTCGACTTCACCTTCCGCGGCATACGCGACCGGAACTTTCTCCGTCTCGAGCAATGCGCCACCACGTTCCGCGTAGTACTCGAGGATGTCGGCCGACAGATCCACCTCAGCCTCGGCCTCGGCGATCACCTTTCCCATTTCCAGAGTGAGCAGTTCTGCGTAGCGACGCTTGTCTGCCCGCAGAAGCTTCGCGGCTTTGGCGAGCACCGCCATCCGAGTTGAGTACGGAGTTTCACGCCAAGACAGGAACGCTTGATGCGCCGCCGTGATGGCCTCGTCGACTTCCTGAACCGTTGCATCGGGGAACGTCGCGACTACTTCATTCGTATACGGGTTAATGGTTTGGTACGCCATTATGGGGATCCTTTCGTGTGTTTTTTATTGCGAGGCGGGAACGCTGCTGCCAATCAGGTCGCAGGAACCAGCACGGGTGGAAACCGGAAGACGGCGCGCACGTCGCCGAACATCCCGAGCAGCTCGGTCGGGACGAGAGTGGCCGCCGGCGCGGCGAGAAGGGACCGCGAATCAGCTTTCGCGGACTCCATACGAGGGTCTACGCGAAGCGCTAAAACTGGGGCGGCGAGTGCTGCGGTCATAACATTCCTCTGGCGATAGCGAAAGATATTCGCTGCCGAGGACTGGAGCAACAGAAGCAACGCTACTCCTCACCGCCACCGACTTTTTCCAGTTTCGGTAAATTGCCAGAAAATACGTGCTGAGTTCTCTCCGCGCCTTTACGGCGCCGCGAAAGCGCACAAAAAAGACTCGGCGTGCCGCACCGGTTTCCCGGATACGGACTCACGTCGAGCCTGGCCGTGCAGGGTGCTGTCCCACCCCGTAGTTGCTTAGTTTGCTACCACTTCTCTTCTCAGTCGCGTGGCCCATCCTCCGAATTGAGGTCATGCTCGTCATACACCGGGGACACTTCGCGGAGCTCCGAGCCTTCGGGCGCTCCCTCCTTCGCGAAAGGAACTACTGGTTCGCCAGCGACGGCATCGTTGGTCACCAGCTCATCGGCATCGATTGCGTCATTCGGATATTCGAATCCGGAGTCGGTGGAATCTGAATTCATGGTGCGGCCTTCCTCAGTAAAGCGATTGCCCGCGAGCGACCTCGCGCGTCTGCGTCTATTGAACGCCGCCAGGGAGCCAGAAACAAGCGCGATTCTTTACCGGGGCGAAACGCCCGCCTCGCGGCGACGAATCATGACCATCGCGAATCCAGCGATGAGCATCATCAACGGCAGCTGAATCGGTAACGGTGATCCTGAACCGGTGAACGCGAGCGAACCTGCTTCCAGTGCAGTGATCGTGATATCGGCCCAACCGATTAACGAGCCATCTGTCGCGGTCACTACCAACCGGTGAGCACCGGGTGACAGCGCCAATGGAAGGGTGGCTGAGACGGTGCCGGCGGCGCTGACTGTGGGCGATCCCAGCAGAGTCGGCGTGGAGTAAATCCACGTGTTCACGACAGTGCCAGCAGGTGACGCGCCCATAGTGATCGTGATCGTTTCTCCGGGTTTCGCGCTTGCCGGTGCTGTGATCGCACCTCGGTTCGCCTCTACGAGGCTCGCGGCCGGTACTGCAACGGGAGTCGTCGGAATGGTTGGGTCGGTCGAGTCTGTGGGATCCGTCGTCACGGTGCAGTCGACGGTGCCTGACCGCAGCGCGATGCCGCCCGTGTTCGAGTCATCCGACCAGTAAACGTTCGTAGAATCGGAGACACACTCCGAGTGCGGCACCACAGCGAAGCCCTCGTTGTTGAGATTCAGCATGCCAGAGGGACGCTCAAAGACGGTGGCGACTTCGAACAAGCCCTTGGCGGCACCATCCTGGACGATCTCGAGCAGTGCGCTGCGTCCCTCACACGTGTCGTCGCAGACGGCCCAAAGTGCACCCAGCGCGGCATCGAACTCGAGCTCCATCACGCCAACGAAACCACTCTCGATCGTCGCAACGCGCTGATACGAGCCGGAGGTTTGGTCCAGCGCGTAGGCGTAGATCGCGCCGTTGGCTTCGAGACCAACGAAGAAGAGTCCGTCGCCGTGATCTGCGTACGTCGCGGGGCTATAGAGAGCGTTAGTACTCTCGTCGATGAATCCTTCAGCCACGAGGTAGCTGTCGGGAATCCACGCGATGCCCTCGAGCCCCGAGTTTGCTGCAGTAACCGGCAGGTCGGCCGTGAGGTTCCATTCCTGGCTAGCCGTCAGCTCCGAGGCGGAACCCGAGACGTCGTAGCGAAGAATCGTTGGGCGGCTAACACCACTGTTGGAGTTGTCGCGCTCGCTGGCGATGAAAACCCCCTCGGATGCTCCCGCCGCCGTCAACGCGACGCCTTCGGCATCCACATCGCCGGATCCATCGGAGTAGTGCAGGCGCTTGCTATCGCTCCACGAGTCGCTCGTCGCAGGCACCCAGTTAGCGCCGTCAAAGACGAGCTTGTAGAGCGAGCCTGGCCCGTTCTTGGCAGCCCACAACACGTCTCCAGAAGGCGCGGCTTCGAAAGCGAGCCCGCTCATATTGTCGCTGAACTCGTCTAGCTCGTTGACCGCAGTGACGGTCGAGCCGCCCGGCCACGGCGCGGTTTCGAGTTCGCCAACGCAACTGTTCGCAGCACCCTTGGTCGATGCCTTCGACGTCTCGAAGTCGCCCGTTCCGTCGGGGCAGCGCGCGTAGGTCGTGATGGCGTGCGAGGTCCACACGTAGCTATCCACGAGCGTGACACCGTCAGGGCTGAAAAGTCGTGCCGAATCTCCCCCGCCGAGCCCAAAGTCAGGCTCGACCACGAGATAATCGCCCGCGGCAATGGTGGTGCCGGCAGCAAGAGTAAAGACGTGACTGTCGTCGTTGTCCTTGAGGATGAACCCCGAGACATCCGCTTCATCAGAACCGTTGTTTTTCAGTTCGATCCAGTCGCTGGAATCGCCACTGGACTCGACCTCGTTGATACGGATCGGCGGGCTACAGTCGTTGGCTGCGCCCTTTGTCGCACTGGTCGTGTCACCAAAATCCGCGCCGCACACTCCAAGCGTCGTAGGCGAATGGCCACTCCAGCTACGCGAGTCGATCGCGGTGAAGCCGTCGGCCGCAAAGACGCGCACCGAGTCTGCCGTACCGAGCCCGAAGCTCAAGGTGGGCTGGTCGAAGACGTAGAAGTCTCCCGCAGCAAGAACCGTGGCGGCGGGGATGCGTGCGAGGTGACTGTCGTCGTTGTCCTGAATGATCCAGCCGGAGATGTCGACCGCGCTGCTGCCGCTGTTGACGAGTTCGACCCAGTCGGTCGCGTCACCGTTCGATTCGATTTCGTTAATGCGAACACCCGGGAGTTCAGCCGCACCACAATCGTTGGCAGCCCCTCGAGTGGTGCTGTTCGTCGTCGCGAACTCACCGACGCCGTCTGGGCAGCGACCGTAGCTGCTGCTCGCATGGGTAGTCCAGCTGTAGCTGTCGATCCGCGTCGCTCCGTCGGTCTGGAAGACGCGCGCGGCATCCGAACTGCCTAAACCGAACGATGGCTCGAACGCATAGAAAGCGCCTGGTTCGATCGTCGTTCCACTCGGGATCTCGTCGGTGCCACTGTCCTTATCGTCCTTGAGAACGAGGCCCGAGACATCAACAGTGAAGTTAGAAATGTTCGTGAGTTCGATCCAATCAGCAGCCTCACCGCTCGATTCGATCTCATTGATTCGCACCGCGGCATCCGCAGTGATCTCGCAAGCGTTCGCCGCGCCCTTGGTCGAAGCCACCGTGTCGCGGAACTCCCCGGTACCGTTTGCGCAACGCCCATAGGTGACCGTAGCGTGTCCGTCCCAGGCGTACGAATCGACCAGAGTCACCCCGTCGGCAAGAAAAACCCGCGCGGTGTCTGCCTTGCCTAGTCCGAAGTTGTCTGGGTTAGCGTCATCGTTCACGTCGACCGCCAGGTACCCACCAGCCAGAATCGAAGAGTCGACAGGGAGGGTCAGTGTGCGGTCGTCTTTGTCATCCTTGAGGACCCACCCCGAGACATCCACTGATTCTGTTCCCGTGTTAATGAGCTCGACCCAGTCGAAGTCATCGCCGTTCGACTCGACTTCGTTGATGAGGATGCTCGGCACTGCCGCTGCGATAGCAG
Organism: Salinibacterium sp. UTAS2018; assembly: GCF_004118935.1. Taxonomy (NCBI): domain Bacteria; kingdom Bacillati; phylum Actinomycetota; class Actinomycetes; order Micrococcales; family Microbacteriaceae; genus Salinibacterium; species Salinibacterium sp. UTAS2018. The sequence continues at coordinate 473,613 of NZ_CP035375.1, read as the reverse complement.
GCACTGGGGCTCCTACCGCCGGCAGAGCTACCAGCGGTACTGCCAGAGCAAGGGAAGTGATCAGGGCGGCAAGGGGCCGTCTGCGCATGAGGAATGCCCTTCAAGGCTTCGTCGATGGATGCCCGTCCGGGTGGCGAGGCAAGCGCAGTCTTGGGGAACCGTGTAAACCGCGGGTGAACGCGAGCTAACGACGCGGTGCTCGACCGTGCGTCTGGCGCAGCCGCGTTAGTCGCTCATCGCGTCGAGCAACGACACCACAGTGGAACTACGGGGAGAATGCGGATTCCAGACTGCTTCGTAACTGATGAGCAACGGGGTTCCCTCCCGGAGCACCGGCTGGGATCGCGCATCCGGAGAGAACTGCGATCGCGGAAGCAAAACCCCTCCCAGCCCAAGCTCGCCCCACTTCTGCAGCGTGCGGTAGCTGTCAGCCTCTCCGGCGTAACGCGACAAGGGGCGGTTCGACTCTGTGAATAGCGCCTCGGTGAATGTGGTGAGCCCACAGGCGTCACCGACCAAGACGAGCGCCTGAGCGGCGAGCGTCGAGAACTCAATCGCCTCGCCATTGCCCCGAGCGGCGCCCGACGGCAAGTAGTGCAGGGCTTCGCTCTCGAGAACGCGGTTTGCGAATTGCCCGGCGGGTGCGACCGAGGGAATGAACAGAACGTCCAATTCTCGTTGCGCAAGGGCTTCTCGAAGTGGAACCATGTTGTCTTCGCGAAGAACGAGAGCACCCAGCTGTTCACGACTCGCCGCCTCGAGCGCTCGACCAATGAGCGACGACGCGAGGAGTGGAGACACGCCAACGCGGAGCGGTGGAGCGCTATCGCGAGCACTCGCAATCTCGTGCGCGATGCTTTCCACTGAGCCGAGCATGTGGAGAACGTGAGGCAGAATCGTGCGTCCCAGCGTGGTGACCGCCACCCCACTGGGTGAGCGATCGAAGAGCTGCGTTCCAATCGTGCGCTCGAGGGTAGCAATCCCCACCGACAGTGCGGGCTGGGTAACGCCGAGAGAGAGTGCCGCCTGCGAGAAGGAACCGAAGTGAGCGGCGGCCCGAACATAAGCGAGCTGCACAACGGTGATCGATTCGCCATACATTTTCTTTATAGCCCCCATGATCAAGTTGCGGGTTCACGCGAACCCGCTTGCTTGCAATCATAGGTTCTACGAGCTCGGAGCCCTCATCGGGAGCCGCCTGATCAAAGGAATTATTATGGCGCAGTTACAGATCACTCTCGTTGTCTCTGACGAGAATCGCGCGGCCGCCGCAGCCGTGTATGCCAAGTACAAGCAAGAATTTCTCGACGGTGCGGCGGGGGCAACATCGAAGCAGCTCCTCATCCGCTCCGAAGACGTGCAAGTACTGCACGTCTTCGACACTGCCGAAAACGCCAACGCTTACCTCGCGAGCGAGCTGTTCACGAATGATGTCGTGCGCGAACTAAGTCCGTTACTCGACGCAGCTCCCGAGGTGCGCATTTACGACGAGGTGTAGCCCCCACGACCGTGCGACGTATTCGTGCAAAACTCATTTCTGTTACGCTTTCCACATGGAAAGTGAATCTCACGACTCCCCCAGCATCGCCAACACCAGCCTGGCCCCGACCATCAAAGACGCTTCTCAACTGCTTGAGCAGCACGCCGACGTGCGGGATTCCGTTCAGCAGCGGGGCCCCTCACGCGGCTTCGCGTGGTTCCAGCTTTGGGCCGGGCTGATGACTCCGATCTACATAGCGGTCTTTCTGTTCGCGTTCTCCGCGGATGCCGGCACGGCAGGCGAGAATAACCCCGGTAATTTTTCGCAGACGTCGCTCCTCATCGTGCCCATACTGGCCTTCAGCGCCTTGGCCACCGGCGCTCGCGAACGGTTCGGCATCCGCACAGCGCTGCCGCGCCTCATCTGGATTCCCCTGGGTGTGGCGCTTCTCGGCATGTTCGTTCTCTCTGGCCTGTCGGTGTTCGACGTTCTCTACCCCAGTTGGCTCATCGTGCTGGTGGCCCTGACCGTGCTCATTCCGCTTGTTGCCCCAGCGATAGTTCAATTGGTGCGCGCACCTACCCCTCAGAATCACGCGCCGACGGCGTACGCGCGCCTCAGTAGGCCCGTGCAGATTACTACGGCAATCATGGGGGCGGTTGCTGGGTTGCTCGTCGCATCCGGCACCAATGTGATCGTCTCGATGCTCGTGATGCTCGCGGCACTCGCGGGCATCATGCTCGCCTTCGTTCTGAACGAATCCCCCTGGACGCTGCCGCGTGCCGGCTACGAATGGGGCTGGATTCAGTGGACAGCATTCGCGCTGGCAACCAGCACGCTCTTCCTGTTCGCCGTGCTCAACCCGCTGTCGGTCTCCGTCTCCCCCGCAGTCTCTGTGATGTCAGGAATCGCAGTATTCGCGATCATGCTCGTGGCCGCCGCGCTGCCGGCAGCCGCGATTGAAGAGCCTGTCGACGCAACGCCCCTCGCCGCAGAGCCAGCCAAAGTGCCAGCGCCTGCGCCGGATGCGTCATGAAGCATCCCCGCCATCAGTTGGATGACGCGTTCCTCACGCCCGTGAGGCTCTCCCTCATGGCAGCGCTCGGGCGCAGCAATGAGATCGACTTCGCCACACTCAAGACGCTGCTCGAGGTTGAAGACTCCGCCCTCAGCAAAGCGATCAGCTACCTAGTGGATGCAGGCTACGCGAAAGCGATCAAAGGGACCGTCGGTAATCGCCCCCGCACCTGGGTGACGTCGACAGCAGCTGGCTACCGATCGTACGAGCGGCATTTACTGGCGTTGCGCGCCATTACGGCCCCCAATTAGTCGACCAACTGCCACAGGTCAACGCATTCGAGGGCCCCGATGTCACCATAATGGTCGATAGCATCCGCGATTTCGCAGAGCCGCGACATCCGCACCCTCAGGGAGACACCCACCATGGCCAGCACGAGCACCCCCGCCTCCCCCAGCGCCCACGCGGCGGATAGCCACGACCTCATACGGGTGCGCGGCGCTCGCGAGAACAATCTCACCGACGTGAGCGTCGACATCCCGAAGCGCCGGCTCACGGTCTTCACTGGTGTCTCGGGCTCAGGCAAGAGTTCGCTCGTCTTTGGCACGATCGCAGCCGAGTCGCAGCGCATGATCAACGAGACCTACAGCGCGTTTTTGCAGGGGTTCATGCCCTCGCTCGCACGCCCCGACGTCGATGTACTTGAGGGCCTCACGACGGCGATCATAGTCGACCAAGAACGCATGGGCTCGAACGCTCGCGCCACTGTCGGTACCGCGACCGATGCCAATGCCCTGCTGCGCATCGTGTTCAGCCGGCTCGGCGATCCCCACGTGGGCTCACCGCAGGCATTCTCGTTCAACGTGGCATCCATCTCCGGCGCCGGCGCAGTCACCTTCGAGAAGGGCGGCGTCACAACCAAAGAGCGTCGCGAGTTCAGCATTACCGGCGGTATGTGCCCCACGTGCGAAGGTCGCGGCACCGTCAACGACATCGATCTCACCCAGCTCTACGACGACAGCAAATCGCTCGCCGAGGGCGCCCTCACCATCCCGAACTACACGGCTGATGGTTGGATGGTGCGCATCTTCACCGAGTCAGGCTTTCTCGACCCCGACAAGCCCATCAAGAAGTACACCAAGACTGAGTTGCACGATTTTCTCTACAAAGAGCCGGTCAAGGTCAAGATGCAGGCGATCAACATGACCTACGAGGGTTTGATCCCCAAGATTCAGAAGTCGATGCTGTCGAAAGACCGCGAAGCGATGCAGCCGCACATCCGGGCGTTCGTCGATCGGGCCGTCACATTCACGGCCTGCGCCGACTGCGGGGCACTCGGCTCAACGAGGGCGCTCGAGCATCCAAGATCGCCGGCATCAACATTGCGGATGCCTGTGCCATGCAAATCAGCGACCTCGCCGAGTGGGTGCGTGGTCTCAAAGAACCCTCCGTTGCGCCGCTGCTCGAAGCACTGCAACAGACACTGGACTCGTTCGTGGAGATCGGCCTCGGTTACCTCTCGCTCGACCGGCCCGCCGGCACGCTCTCGGGCGGTGAAGCCCAACGCACCAAAATGATCCGCCACCTCAGTTCGTCGCTCACCGACATCACCTACGTCTTCGATGAGCCCACCATTGGCCTCCACCCGCACGATATTCAGCGGATGAACGAACTCCTGTTTCGCCTGCGTGACAAGGGCAACACCGTGCTCGTTGTCGAACACAAGCCGGAAACCATCTCGATTGCCGACCACATCGTCGACCTCGGACCAGGCGCGGGCACGGAGGGCGGTCAGATTTGCTTCGAGGGCAGCTTCGCCGAGTTGCGCCAGAGCGATACCGTCACCGGCCACCACATCGACGACCGGGTCTCGGTGAAGAGTGAGGTGCGCTCCCCCACGGGTGTCATGAAGATTCGTGGCGCCGACACCCACAATCTCAAGAATGTCGATATCGACATCCCGCTCGGCACCCTCGTCGTCGTGACGGGGGTTGCGGGGTCGGGCAAAAGCTCGCTCATCCACGGATCAGTAATACCCCGCGACGGAGTCGTCTCTGTCGATCAAGCCGCCATCAAGGGATCACGCCGCAGCAACCCCGCTACCTACACCGGGCTACTCGAGCCCATTCGCAAGGCGTTCGCGAAGGCCAACGGGGTGAAACCTGCGCTGTTCAGCGCCAACTCCGAAGGCGCCTGTCCCAACTGCAACGGCGCCGGCGTGATTTACACCGACCTCGGCGTCATGGCGACCGTCTCCACTCCGTGTGAGGTGTGCGAGGGCAAGCGCTTCCTGGCCTCCGTGCTCGAGTACAAGCTCGGCGGGCACGACATCAGTGAAGTTCTCGGAATGTCCGTTGCCGAGGCCGAAGCGTTCTTCGGCGAAGGCGAGGCTCGCACTCCCGCCGCCCACGCCATTCTCGACCGACTCGTCGATGTTGGGCTCGGCTACCTGCGGCTAGGCCAGCCGCTCCCCACGCTCTCGGGCGGCGAACGCCAACGCCTCAAGCTCGCCACCCAAATGGCCGATAAGGGTGACGTTTACGTTTTGGATGAACCAACCACCGGTCTGCACCTGGCCGATGTCGAGCGGCTGCTCGGTCTGCTCGACCGGCTCGTCGATTCGGGAAAGTCTGTGATTGTCGTTGAGCACCACCAAGCGGTCATGGCGCACGCGGACTGGATCGTCGACCTCGGCCCCGGTGCCGGAAACGACGGCGGTTCGATCGTTTTCGAGGGCACTCCTGCCGACCTTGTCGCCGCGAAGTCAACGCTCACGGCACAGCACCTCGCGGCCTACGTAGCGCAGGAGGACTAGCCAGCCCGCAACGCTCGCCGCGCTCGCAGCACACCGCATTTTTGCGTGCCGCGCTACCAGCTGTAGATCCTCGGGATGATGCTGTGCCGCACCGATTCATCGGGCCCCGGGAACACCACCATGATCGCTAGATGGTCGGGGTCGCGCCCCTCAACTACGTCGTAGTCGTCCAACCGTTCACGGCGCACGTGGGTGGACTCCCTCCGCAAGACATCTTCACAGCGCTGAAGTTCATCCATGCTGTCGGCGCTCCAGATTAGATACTGGATGCCGACCGATCCGAGTACCCGGCTCGGTTGGGCGTGTTTACCGCGCAAGTACAACTCATAGTTATCGGGGCCAACCAACAGCGCCGCCGATTCGCTGCGGATAGTGCACGTCACCTGCAGCAGCTCGCAATAGAACGCAACAGATCGATCGAGGTCCGAAACAAAAGTGACTGCAGATGAGAGACGCACGATAGCTCCTCGCCGAACGTCGGCAGGGGACGGCCGTTTGGCGAACCCCTCTGGCGACTTCAACGAACGCCAGTAAGCCGTTCGAGTGCAAGGCTACGCCTCCGGTCCGCCGACCGCTGCTGTCTTCATCAACTCCTCAGGAAGAGGCACCCCGCCAGGTCTCCCATCAGTATCTCTAGTGCGCCGCCGAACCGACGCCGTAAGCTTGCCGCTAACCGCCATCACGCTGGAGCATCCATGACATTCTTCGAATCCATCACCACCGTCTTTCGCAAGTACGCGGAGTTCGGTGGCGTCGCCGGTCGTCCCGAATACTGGTGGTTCGCTCTGTTTTCGTTCATCACAACGGCAATCGCCGGTTCGCTCGATCCTTTTGCCGGAACCGACATGGCCAATGTCGGATTCTCGATGGGCTTGAGCAGCGCCTGGTCTCTCGCACTGCTGCTGCCGCAGCTTGCTGTCACGGTGCGCCGACTCCGCGATACCGGCCGCCACTGGGGCAATATCTTCTGGATCCTCGTGCCGGTTGCTGGTCTCGTGGTTCTTATTGTCTTACTGTCCCAGCCAGGCATCGCGTGGCAGCAACAACCGAGCGTTCACCCCCAGCCCCCAGCCGCTCCATAAGCTTTTCATAGGAACCATCGCCACCATGATTCTCCTCACGATTAGGAGAAACCATGGGACGACGACTTTCCACACTGGCCGCGGCGAGCGTGCTGCTCCTTGCTCTCGCCGGCTGTACGGCTGCCGAGAGCACTGACGCTGAAACCAGCACGCCTACGGTCGAGGCAACCGAGAGCGCCACGACCGCAAACACGGCAACTTTTGCCGCGTCGAACGGTGACTGTGACGCGATGGCAGCGACGCTGCGTGACGTCGAGAGCGCTAATCCTGATCTGGTTGACCCGGAACTCGCGGCAGTCTGCGATGGCGACACCCTCACGATCACCAGCAACAGCATCCCCGACTATCTCTACATCGCGACCACACCAGGATCGCCCAAAGTTTCCGAATTGACCATGACCATCCCGGTCACCCCTACCGAAGCAGACGAGCCAAGCGCTGTGCCCTATCTTGGTGCCCTCGGCGTTGCGGTCAACGGAGTACCGATCTACGGGCCTACAGAAGGCACCGGCGGAGATGTGCAGTCCCTCGAGGGTGCCCTTTCGGTCTGCGGCAGCCACAGCGGTCCAACCGACTTCCACATCCATTGGTTTGGCTACGCGGATGGTGTCGATTGTCTCTATGACGCTGACGAGGTAGAAACCGGTGAATCACTCGTCGTGGGCTGGGCCGCTGACGGCTACCCCATCATGTCCGGCATCGTGTGCTCGGATGACGAGTGCAGTAAAACGACTCAGCTCACGAGCAGTTGGGAACTCACCGACGAATCACAATTCGCCACCGACACCTGGGCCGCCCACAGCTATGTCGAAGGCTCTGGCGACCTCGACGAATGCAACGGACGTGTCGACAGCGACGGACAGTACCGTTACTACGCCACCCCTACGTTCCCGTACTTCCTCGGTTGCTACCACGGTGATGTTGCGGATGACGCTCTGAGCGGTAACAACGCCGCCGCTCCCGGTGGTGGCCCGGCATGATCCCGGCGACAGAGCGTGTGGCAGGTGCGGTGAATCCCGCCCGCCGCAGCTTTCTCGCGTTCGGGATACTCGCCGCAGCCGGCTCAGCACTCGCCGCCTGCGCGACCTCTACCGCTACCGAGGACGCAAGCGCCGCCGAAGACACGCCCAGCGACACTGATATCGGCTTCTTTAAAGACATGGCGTTGCACCATGAGCAGGCCCTCGCCATGTGCCAGCGCGTGATCGGACGCGACAATGGCGACTCTGTTCAAGCACTGGCCGCCGACATCCTGCAAAATCAATCGTTCGAGCGAGGAGTGATGCACACCTGGCTTACCGTGTGGGGCGAGAGCACTGCGCCTCCCGAGACAGTGATGGCATGGATGGGGATGGAAATGCCGGCTGCCGATATGACCGGGCTCGCGACCGACGAGCAAATGACCTCCCTTTCCACCACCACAGGGATGGCGCAGGGCCGACTGTTTCTAAACCTCATGCGCGCCCACCACGTCGGCGGCGTTCACATGGCCGCTTATGCGAACGAACACGCCGCCGTGAGCACTGTGCGAGCAACTGCTGAACGCATGCAGGTCATCCAAACCTATGAAATCGGCATCATCGATCAGCTACTCTCAACTACCTATCTTTAGCCGGGCGTTCTCTTTCGCGGTGATAAACTCTCACCCGGAAGGTAAGCACTTTCCCAACTCGTCCACACCCTGCCTGAGTTCTTGATTGAGTGACCATCTCGTTGAAGGCCATTATGCTTTCGAATCCAGAAGTTTCAGCAACACCGGCGCCAGCTGACGATTGCCTCTGCTCGCCTTTCGCAACGACGCTCAACGTCACCGGCGTGGCAATTTCAGTCATCGATGAATACGGAAACCAATTGACCGTCTCCGTCAATGGCCGCCTTGCTGCACGATTGGATGCTCTTCAATTTGAGCTTGGTGAGGGACCAGCGCGGCAAGTACTTTCTAGCCGCTCCCCCGTGTTGTGGCCTGATCTCGAGCAGGACTCTGAGACAGGATGGCCCGTTTTCCAGAATGCCGCGCGCGAGCTCGGTGTCCGCGGAGTTTTCAGTTTTCCGCTCGTGCTCGGCAACGCCGTCGTCGGAGCAGTCAACTTGAGCACAACCACGCCTCGCTCGGCCGATGCCGATTTCGTTTCGAATGCTCAAAGCATGGCGAATAATGTAGCGCTCACGGCCGCTGAATGGGCACTTCACGCTGCTCAACGACACAGTTCGCCAGAGACTGAACAAGCACCAGCCCTTCGGCGCGAAGTCCATCAGGCCACGGGCATCATTATTTCGCAGTTAGGTCTCTCCGCTCCGGATGCCTTTGCCCGGCTGCAAGCCCATGCATTCTCTACTGGTCGCCCCGTCGATGATGTAGCACGTGACATAGTTACGCGCGTGCTTGAGTTCGATCCCGTCACCGAATAATCACCTCCCCCGCAGGAAAGAAGGATCAGATGGACGGCACAACGCGCGAGGCCCAGATCAGTGCAGCGTTCGTTACCGTTGCAGAAACGCTTACCGCCGAACACGACATGGTGGATGTTCTCCACACCTTTGTGGAACGGTGCGCAGAGATTGTGCGCATGGATGCCGGCGGCCTAGTGATGGTCGATGATGCTGATGATCTCCAACTCATGACGTCGACAAGCGAAGCGGCGATGATGCTGGAGAGTATGCAGCTCGCTGACGCAGCAGGCCCATGCATCGAGTGTTTTCGCACAGGAGAAGCGGTCGCCATCAACGATATTTCTACGTCAGTGGCGTGGCCCGAATTTTGTGCTAATGCCGTTGATCAGGGGTTCAATTCGCTGTTGTCGATCCCAATGAAAGTTCACGGCAGGGTTATCGGCACGATGAACCTCTTTCGTGCGGCGAGTGAAGCGGTCAGTTCACGCGATGCGGCTGTGGCTCAGGCCCTCGCCGACGTTGCGACAATCGGAATCACTCACGAGCGAGCCCTTCACCAAGCGCAGGTCGTCGAAGAGCAGTTGCAGAACGCTCTGAACAGTCGAATTGCCATTGAGCAGGCCAAGGGAGTAATCGCGAATGGGCTATCGCTCAGCATGGATGACGCGTTCGTTCTCCTCCGCAAATACTCCCGGGACTGCAATCTCACGCTACGGGCGGCGTCAGAGATGGTGAGCCGACGCGAGATCACGGTGCAACACATTGTCGCCGCGGCGACCAGAGGCTAACCCTCTCAGCATCTATTCAGATTCGGGCGGCGAACCCGGGTGTACGCTTTAACTAGTTGCTCCAGACCTTGGCAGCGGAATTTGTTCCGTTTCGACCAAGGATGGCAATGGCCAACTCAGATACAAGCCTGACCATCGGGGTTCTCTCCGAAAAAACCTCGCGTGAGCACCGCGTCGCTCTCGACCCGAGCGCCACCAAGCAGCTCGTTCAGGCAGGGTTCTCGGTGCTTATTGAAGCCGGGTGCGGTTCAGACGCGAGCTTTACCGATGAGAGCTACCTCTCCGCCGGGGCCACTCTCGCCGCGCGATCTGAGATCATCGCGTCGTGCGATGCACTCGCCGCCCTATCCCTCCCCGCGTCAGACGTCACTAACGCTCTTTCGTCGGGCAGCGCTGTCATTGGGCTTCTTGACCCTCTCAATAACCTCGACCGAGTCTCTACGTTGGCGGCTCAAGGGCTCACGCTCGTGGCGCTCGGATTGCTTCCCCGGACTCTGAGTCGTGCCCAGTCGATGGATGCGCTCAGCTCTCAGTCGAGCGCGGCAGGATATCGAGCGGGCATCGTGGCCGCCGAAAAATTCGGTCGCTACTTGCCCATGATGATTACAGCATCCGGAACCGCGACTCCTGCGAAGGCGATCGTGATTGGTACCGGTGTTGCTGGGCTCCAGGCCATTGCCACGACCAAACGCCTCGGTGCCGTGGTCACCGGCTACGACGTTCGCGCAGCCTCCCACACCGAAGTTGAATCGCTCGGCGCCAAGTTCCTCACGTCGTCCGTTGCGGCCGGCGCTGGTGAAGGCGGCTACGCCCGCGCAATGACCGCCGAAGAGCAAGCGATCCAACAGAAAGAACTTGCGGATGCTCTCGTCGCCTTCGACATCATCATCACGACCGCAAAAGTGCCGGGCCGCACTCCCCCGCTGCTGGTCTCGCAAGACACTCTCGCCGAGTTGAAGCCCGGTACCGTCTGCGTCGACCTCGGTGCGAGCGACAAGGGTGGAAATGTCTTCGGCTCAATCGATGGGGAGACTTTCACGACGGCGAACGGTGTCGTCGTGGTCGGCGGTGGCAACCTCGCCGCCGATCTTCCTGCCTCGTCCTCGCTAATGTATGGCCGCAACATCACCGCTGTCGTCGAAGCACTCGCCCCCGCGGGCACCATCGCGATCGATCCGGCTGACGACGTGCACAAAGCCATCGTCGTTTGCCATGCGGGAGATGTGACGAATGCGGCGGTACGCACAGCCCTCAACCTTGATTCCCTCGACTCCACCGAAACTGTGAAAGCTCAGGCCAACTGATGGAAACCTTGTACAGCAACCTCGCGATCTTCGTACTCGCGCTTCTCGTGGGCGTCGAAGTGATCGGCAAGATTCCCTCGACCCTGCACACCCCGATGATGTCGGGATCTAACGCCATCCACGGGGTCGTAATCGCTGGTGCGGTTGTCACGGCATCGCTCGCTGACTCCCCTACCGGCTACATCCTGACCTTCATTGCGGGCGCCTTCGCTGCCGCGAACGTATTCGGAGGCTATGTCGTCACTGACCGGATTCTGAAAATGTTCACACGGCCCACACCTCCTAAAAAAGCTGACACCACCACAACGGAGGACGCATCATGACCGGTTTCCAGTTCCTCGTCGGAATTCTCTATCTACTTTCGGCATCGCTCTTCGTCGTGGGGCTCCACATGATGCGGGCGCCCGCGACTGCCCGAAACGGTAACCGCATCTCTGCTATCGGCATGGTTATTGCGGTCCTCGCGACGATTGTGCTCGCCCTCGTTGTCGACGGCGGCGAATGGATTGCGTGGGTTGCCCTCACCGCAGGCGTGCTCGTCGGTGCAGTGTTCGGGGTCTATCGCGCTCGTACCGTCAAAATGACCGATGTCCCTCAGCTCGTGAGCGTGTTCAACGCCGTCGGAGGTAGCGCGGCTGCCGCAATCGCCTTCGCCGCGTTCATTCTCGCGACGAGTTCAGATCCTCTTGAATTGACGGTCTCTATCCCTGTTGTTCTCGATGTCCTGATCGGCTCGATTACTTTCTCCGGCTCGCTGATCGCGGCGGGAAAGCTCCAGGGCATCATCCCCGGTAATCCCGTCACATTCCCCGGCTCACGTCTGCTCAATGCGCTGGTCGCGTTGATCGCGCTCGGTGCGAGCGTCGCGGCAGTGATGCTTCCCCACAACACGCTGTTGCTCTTGGTCGTGCTCGTGACCGCACTCATCCTCGGCATTCTTATGGTGCTGGCGATTGGTGGCGCCGATGCTCCCGTCGTCGTTTCGCTCCTCAACGCCCTGACCGGCCTCGCCGTGGCCATGGCTGGCTTTGCGATCGACAATCAGGCGCTCATCATCGCGGGTGCCTTGGTCGGCGCAGCGGGCACCATCCTGACGCTGCAAATGGCGCAAGCGATGAATCGTTCCGTACTCTCGATCATCGTCGGAGGCTTCGGCACCGGCGAGACTACGGCGACGGCAGGTCCCGCGGATGAGGATCTCACCAATGTGAGGAGCCTCACCTCCGATGATGTCGCGATTCAGCTCGCCTATGCGCAACACGTGCTGATCGTTCCCGGCTACGGACTCGCCGCCGCCCAAGCCCAACACGAAGTTGCGGAACTCGCCGCCCTGCTCATGGCGCACAACATCGACGTCAAGTATGCGATTCACCCAGTTGCCGGCCGTATGCCAGGCCACATGAATGTGCTGCTGGCCGAAGCCAACGTGCCCTACGAACAAATGCTCCAGCTCGACGAGGCAAATGCAGCGTTCGACAACTGCGATGTCGCTCTTGTAATCGGCGCCAACGACGTCTGCAACCCGGATGCTCGCAAGCCGGGCAATGCCGTCTCCGGAATGCCCATTCTCGACGCCGATCATGCCAAAGCCGTTGTCGTCATCAAGCGCTCGATGCGGCCTGGCTATGCGGGCATCACGAACCCGCTGTTCACCGATCCCAAGACGGGGATGCTCTTTGCTGACGCTAAGAAGGCGCTCAAGGACATCACCGTCGCTGTCAAAGAGTATGTCTCGGCCTAAACCGAGCAGGAGCCGCCCGGCTTCGTTTTGTCTCCATCCGCTCTCCGTACAGAAAGAAGAAAACCATGAAGGCAGCACGTTTCCACGGACGCAAAGACATCCGCATCGATGACATTCCGGAACCAGAGCTTCGCCCCGGCGCAGTCGCTATCGATGTCGCATGGTGCGGCATCTGCGGCACCGACCTTCACGAGTATCTCGAAGGCCCAATCTTCATCCCGGCGGCTGGGCATCCGCACCCGCTGACTCACGAAGAAGTTCCCGTGACCATGGGCCACGAATTCTCAGGAACAATCACGGCTCTTGGCGAAGGAGTCACCGATCTCACAGTCGGAGAGAACGTTGTCGTTGAACCGTACTTTGTGTGCGGCGAGTGCGCCCCCTGTCGCGCCGGTAACTATAATCTCTGCACGAAAATGGGCTTCATCGGGCTGGCTGGCGGAGGCGGCGGTTTGAGCGAAAAGATCGTCGTCGAACGTCGCTGGGTTCACCCCATCGGAGACATCCCCCTCGATCAGGCCGCGCTCATTGAACCCCTTGCTGTCGGCCATCACGCGTTCGTTCGCAGTGGCGCGAAAGCCGGAGATACTGCTTTTATCGGTGGCGGTGGCCCGATCGGTCTCCTGCTCGCCGCCGTGCTCTCCGCCGAGGGAATCACCGTCATCATGTCTGAGCCAGGCACAGCGCGCCGCGAAATGGCGCTCTCTACGGGGGTCGCCGATCACGTGATCGATCCCAGTGTTGAGGATGCCGTAGCCAAGGTCATGGAACTGACCAACGGAGTGGGCGCCGACGTCGCATTCGAGTGCTCGAGCATCAACGCGGTGCTCGATCAGCTCTTCGATGCGGTGAAGCCCACTGGAGTGATTGTCAACGTCTCCATCTGGGGTCACCCGGCACAGCTCGATATGCAAAAACTGGTGCTCAAGGAGATCGATCTGCGCGGAACCATTGCCTACGCGCACGATCACCCTGCAACCATCAAGCTCGTTCAAGACGGCAAGGTCAATCTGGAGCCGTTCATCACGGGTCGGATCCACCTCGACAAACTCATCGACGAGGGTTTCATGACGTTGATAGATCACAAAGAAACTGCCGTCAAAATCATCGTTCGCCCGGAGGTCAGCAATGTCTCATGACATGAGTGAAGCCGGCTGGTCCCCGCAGGGGCCCGTCATCGAGTTGTCCGATCAGGCAAGCCTGGATCTGCTTGCCAGCAAGAGCTTCGGCCATCTCGCTCTCAGCAATGAGGGGCGTCCGGATATCTTCCCGGTCAACTATTACTGCGACAAGAAAACAATCCTGTTTCGCACCGCATCGGGCTCAAAACTTCACGAACTTACTGAGAACATGCATGTCGCGTTCGAAGTTGACGTGAAGACTCCGGATGACGTGTGGAGCGTCGTAGTTCGAGGGCTGGCGACAGTACTCGATGACGCCTCGCAGGTAACGGCTCAAGCTCTCAAGACGCTGCCCGATTGGGTGCCGATCGAGTCCTTCGTCTACATCCTGATCGAACCAGAATCCATCCGCGGCCGCCTCTTTGAGCGCCGCCTACCGATAGGACACAGCTAATGGCAACAGAATTGCTCTTCTGCGTGGACCACAACGGCACTTGTGAGCTCACCACTCCCACGTCCGGCGACGGTGAGGCCGACGAGAACGACTAAACGCACGGCACTCCACAACTGGTTACGCTGGGGGGATGAAAGCATGCCCCTGTCAGTCGTTGGAAACCTACGACGATTGCTGCAGCCGCTTTCACCGCGGCGAGGCACTTGCACCCACCGCTGAACGGCTGATGCGGTCCCGCTACAGCGCCTACGCTCTCGGTGAGACCGAGTACCTGCTGAAGACGTGGCATCCGTCTACGCGCCCGGTAACGCTCGAACTCGATACGAACGTGCGCTGGTTCCGCCTCGATATCGTCGCGCGCACCGGCGGCAGCATGTTCGATTCGCGGGGCACGGTCGAATTTCGAGCTCACTATCGCAGCGACGGCATCGCTGGCCAGCAACACGAAAACAGCAGTTTCGTGCGCGAAAATGGCGCCTGGCTCTACGTCGATGCTGTCTAATGAGTGAGAACCAAGGAGAACCGGTGAACTACATACTCTCGATTGATCAGGGCACCACGAGTACCCGTGCGATCATTTTCGATCACGATGGCAAGCCGGTCACCTCGGGCCAGCTGGAGCACGATCAGATTTTCCCCAGGGCGGGTTGGGTCGAGCACAACGCCACCCAAATCTGGAACAACACGCGCGAGGTCATCGGTCAAGCGCTCTCCAAGGCAAACATCACGCGGCACAGCATCGCCGCGGTCGGCATCACCAACCAGCGCGAAACGGCCATCATCTGGGATCGGGCCACCGGTGAGCCCGTCTACAACGCCATCGTCTGGCAAGACACTCGCACTCAAGCCATCATCGACCGCATCGCCGATGGCGACACCGACAAGTTCAAGAAAATCACCGGGCTTCCCCTAGCGACGTATTTCTCAGCTTCCAAGATCGTCTGGATGCTCGACAACGTCGAGGGAGTGCGCGAGCGGGCCGAGGCGGGCGAGCTCGCTTTCGGAACCCCCGATACCTGGGTGCTCTGGAATCTCACCGGCGGCCCCGACGGCGGAGTGCACGCCACTGACGTCACGAACGCGAGCCGCACGCTGCTGATGGATCTCGAGTCGCGCACGTGGAGCGAAGACATTCTCGCCGAACTGGGCATTCCCGCCTCGCTCATGCCCGACATCCGCAGCTCGTCTGAGGTCTACGGCACTGTGTCGAGCTCGAGTCTGTTGCGCGAAGTACCGGTCGCAGGGATCTTGGGTGATCAGCAGGCTGCGACATTCGGTCAAGCTGCCTTCGACGCCGGCGAATCGAAAAACACCTATGGCACCGGAAACTTCCTCCTCACCAACACGGGCACCGATATCGTGCACTCCGACAACGGACTCATCACGACCCTCGCCTATCAACTCGGCGACGATGCGCCGCGCTACGCGATTGAGGGATCGATCGCCGTCACCGGTTCGCTTATCCAATGGTTGCGCGACAACCTCGGCATCATTTCTCGTTCTGAGGAGGTCGAGACTCTCGCCGCTTCGGTCGACGACAACGGTGGCGTCTACTTCGTTCCCGCGTTCTCAGGCCTTTTCGCACCCCATTGGCGACCGGATGCTCGCGGAGCCATCCTCGGACTCACTCGTTTCGCCAATAAGGGTCACATTGCTCGCGCCGCGCTCGAAGCCACCGCATTCCAAACCAGCGACGTGATCGAAGCCGCCAATGCGGATGCCGATGTTGCGATGACAGAGCTACGGGTGGATGGCGGCATGGTCGCCAACTCCACGCTCATGCAGTTTCAGGCAGACATCCTCAACATGCCCGTCGTTCGCCCGGAAGTTGCGGAGACCACCGCACTCGGTGCCGCCTATGCTGCCGGGCTTGCCGTCGACTACTGGAGCGGGCTCGACGAACTGCGCGATCGCTGGAATGAAGGCGAACGCTGGGAGCCTCAGATGGATGCTGCCGAACGTGAGCGCCTCATCCGCAACTGGAAAAAGGCCATCACCAAAACGTTGGACTGGGTCAACGAAGACACCGACTAGGTAGCTCTCGCCCGTCTAGCGATTAGTGGCGGCGACCCATTCGTCGAGTTTGGCGCTCGCGCGCCCGGAGTCGACGAGGTCTTCGGCGCGCTCAAGCTGTTCGCGCAGTCGCTGCACGAGAGGTCGCCGGCTTTCGTCGGCATCCTTCGCGAGTTCAAATGACGCGAGGCCCGCAGCGGCGTTGAGCAAGACGACGTCGCGCGCAGGGGACTTCTCCCCCGCCAAAATTGACCGGATCACTTGCGCGTTGTACTCCGGGTCCTTACCTAAAAGCGCTTCGATCGGCGCGCGGGGAATGCCTAACTCAAGCGGGTCGAGGTCGTGTTCGGTCACCGACCCACGCGACACTTCCCAGACATGGCTGTGGCCAGTAGTTGTCAGCTTGTCGATTCCATCGTCGCCGCGATAAACCAAAGCTGTAGCGCCCCGCGTTTGGAACACTCCTACCAGCAGGCTCACACGTTCGCGGCTTCCTACGCCGACGGCTGAAGCCTGCGGACGCGCCGGGTTGCACAGCGGGCCGAGGATGTTGAAGAGAGTAGGAATGCCCATTTCCCGGCGGGTCGGACCGGCGTGGGCGAAGCCGGGATGGAAGAGCGCAGCATAAACAAAGGTAATACCCACTTCATCCAACACTTCGGCAACGCGTTCCGGAGTGAGGTCAAGTTTGAGGCCTAGAGCACTGAGAACGTCGGATGCCCCGCTCTTGCTGCTGGCGCCGCGGTTGCCGTGCTTAATCACGGGCACGTCCCCCGCCGCGGCGATAACCGACGCTACTGACGAGATGTTCAGCACCGCTCCGTACGGGTCTCCGCCGGTCCCGACGATGTCCAACGCCATCGGATCGACGGGCAACGGTAGAGCGCTAGCTAAGGCTGCGTCACGGAATCCCACGATCTCGTCAACGGTCTCGCCCTTGATACGAAGCGCAATTAACATGGCAGCCAACTGAGCGGATGTTGCTTCACCGACCATTACAGAATTCATCGCCCAAGACGCTTGGCTGATCGACAAATCCTTGCCGGAAACAAGCGTTGAAAGGATTTCTGGCCAAGTTGGGGATGCAGACATGAATGAAATCTTACCGATCCTGAGCCGACAGGCCGGAGATTGAAAAACTTACGCCGAGTTATCAGCCATAATAGATACGTGACCACAGCTGCCCTCAACCGCTCTCTTGGAGCCCAGTCTGTCCAGCGACCGAACACTGTTGCGGTCGGTACCATCGTTTGGCTTGGTAGCGAGGTGATGTTCTTCGCCGGCCTCTTCGCTATTTACTTCACGTTGAAGTCGACGTCCCCCGGTTTGTGGGCGGAACAGACCGAAAAGCTCAATGTGCCATTCGCGACGACCATCACGATCATCCTCGTGCTCTCGTCGGTGACCTGCCAGTTCGGTGTTTTCGCCGCTGAGCGCATGCAAGTGAGCCGCACCGGCTCGCTATTCGACATGCGCAAGTGGGGCATGACCGAGTGGTTCTTCATGACGTACGCCATGGGCGCCGTCTTCGTCACCGGCCAGGTCTGGGAGTACGCAACACTCGTCTCCGAGCACGTCAGCCTCTCGAGCGATTCCTACGGCTCGGCCTTCTACATCACCACCGGGTTCCACGGACTCCACGTCGCGGGTGGCCTCATCGCCTTCCTTCTCGTGCTCGGCCGCGGATTCGCCGTCAAGAAGTTCGGACACAAAGAGGCAACGACTGCAATCGTCGTCTCCTACTACTGGCACTTTGTCGACGTAGTGTGGATCGGCCTCTTCCTCATCATCTATGTGCTCAAATAAGAAACGGAATAGACGTAATGGCCTTAAAGGCAGCTCGCGCGTCAGGCGGATCTCAATCTGCTGGGCGACGCCATCCCCTTGCGACTGTAGCCCTCTTGCTCGTCGGGCTCTTGGGTACGGGCGGCGCGTATGCGCTGTTCACCTCGAGTGCAACAGCAGAGACCAGCGCATCCGCTGAAGCTCTCGTCGAAGACGGCGGAAAGCTCTTCGCCGCAAACTGTGCAACGTGTCACGGTCTGAACCTCCAAGGAACGACTCAGGGCCCCACGCTCGTCGGCGTGGGTGCGGCAGCAACTGACTTCCAAGTTGGTACCGGTCGCATGCCGATGGCAATCACCGGCCCGCAGGCTGAAGTCAAGCCCGTTCAGTTCACTGAAGAGCAGGTTCAGGCCCTCGCGGTTTTCGTTGCTTCCAAGGGCCCGGGTCCTGCAATCCCTGCTGACGTGTACCTCACGGGTGACGCAGATGTTTCCAACGGTGCCGAGCTCTTCCGCGTCAACTGCGCCATGTGCCACAACGTTGCTGGTGCTGGTGGAGCGTTGACCGAGGGCAAGTACGCACCGCACCTCTCCGGAGTCACTTCGAAGCACGTCTACGAGGCCATGCTTACCGGCCCGCAGAACATGCCGGTCTTCAACGACACCAACCTCACTCCCGAAGAGAAGGCCGACGTCATCACGTACCTCAAGTACCTCGATGAGACTCCTTCCGTGGGTGGATTCACGCTTGGATCACTCGGCCCCGTTTCTGAGGGTCTGTTCATCTGGATCTTCGGCCTTGGCGCGATCGTGGCAATCACGGTCTGGCTCACGGCTAAGTCAAACTAGTTAGCGACCGCTTCGCAGCGGACGGTTGAAGGGATAAGAATGGCAGACGACCACGGCGACACCGCCGGCAGCACGGCTGCGGGTAAGGACGTCGAGCAGCACGGCGCTCCTGCACACAGTGCAGGCACCGCCGTCGTCGCAAGTGACGAGGTACCCAACCCGGGGTTCCTTCCTCATCGCCCCCGCGTCACGGACCTCGACCCCAAAGTCGACAAGCAGCAAGAGCGTCGCGTTTCGACGCTCTTCGTCCTGTCGATCGTCGGAAGCGTTCTCGCAGTAGTCGCCTACTTCGCGTTTCCGATTGAGCCGGGCAACATGCAGTCGGTGCGTAACAACACCTTGTTCCTTGGTCTGGGAATCACGCTTGGCCTTTTGGGAATCGGTATTGGTGCCGTTCACTGGTCCAAGGCGCTCATGCAGGGTCACGACCTTGTCGAACAGCGCCACGGAACACGCGGCAGCGAAGAAACTCGAGCCAAGGCTATTGAAGTGTTCACGCTGGGCAACAAGGACTCCGGCTTTGGGCGTCGTACGCTGCTGCGGAACACTCTCATCGGTGCCCTCGTCGTTACGCCCCTCCCCGCCATTGTGCTGTTCCGTGACTTGGCTCCCGCCGAGAACCCGGTGGGGCTGCTCAAGCACACCTTCTGGGAAAAGGGTATGCGCCTGACGCGCGACCCGAGCGGAACGCCGATCAAGGCATCTGACCTTACGATCGGTTCTGCCTTCCAAGTCATTCCCGAAGGGCTCAACGACTCCGAGCACCGCATCGAAGAGAAAGCAAAAGCCGCTGTTCTCCTCGTTCGTTTGAAGCCCGAAGACCTGCAGGTTTCTGAGGGACGCGAAGACTGGAACTACGACGGAATCGTCGCTTACTCCAAAATTTGCACCCACGTCGGATGCCCGGTTGCGCTCTACGAACAGCAGACACACCACTTGCTGTGCCCGTGCCACCAGTCGCAGTTCGACATCACCCGCGAAGCAGCCGTTATCTTTGGCCCTGCAAAGCGTCCACTTCCGCAATTGCCGATCACCGTCGACTCTGAGGGTTACCTCATCGCAAAGAGTGACTTCGAAGAACCCATCGGTCCAAGCTTCTGGGAGCGCAAGCTATGACAACCACCCCCACCCAGGACGCACAGCCCAAGACACGCGGACAGCGTTTCACCGGAGCTGCAGCGAACTACATTGACGAGCGCACCAGCATCTCAGGGCTCGTCAAAGAGGTAGGTCGCAAGATCTTCCCCGACCACTGGTCCTTCATGCTCGGTGAGGTAGCTCTTTACAGCTTCATCGTCATCCTGCTCTCAGGAACGTTCTTGACGTTCTTCTTCGAAGCATCGATGGTCGAAGTCCACTACGAGGGTCCTTACGCACCGCTCAAGGGAATCGAGATGTCGGCGGCTATGGCCTCCACACTCGATATTTCCTTCGACATCCGCGGTGGACTCCTCATGCGCCAGGTTCACCACTGGGCAGCGCTGCTGTTCGTGGCTTCCATCGGCCTGCACATGCTCCGCGTGTACTTCACGGGAGCATTCCGCAAGCCGCGTGAGATCAACTGGTTCATCGGCTTCGTGCTCTTCATCCTCGCGATGGCTGAAGGCTTCACCGGCTACTCGCTCCCCGATGACCTGCTCTCCGGTAACGGTCTGCGCATCATCGACGGAATGGTCAAGGGAATCCCGGTCATCGGAACCTGGATCTCCTACTTGTTGTTCGGTGGAGAGTTCCCCGGCGTTGACATCGTGAGCCGTCTTTACATCCTGCACATCATGTTGCTGCCAGCGATTATCATCGCTGCTATCGGTATCCACATGCTGCTGCTCGTGATCAACAAGCACACGCAGTTCGCTGGCCCCGGTCGCACCAACGACAATGTTGTGGGCTCACCCGTTATGCCTGGCTTCGCAGCCAAGGCCGGTGGATTCTTCTTCATCGTCTTCGGTGTCATTACGCTGATCGCATCGACGTTCTCGATCAACCCAGTCTGGGTCTACGGACCGTACGACCCCTCGCCGGTTTCTGCGGGTACTCAACCTGACTGGTACATCGGATTCGCCGACGGCGCCCTCCGACTCGTTCCACCAGGGTGGGAAACCGAGTGGTTCGGCTTCACGTGGTCCTTCAACATCATCGCTCCGCTGGTGATTCTGGGGCTGTTCATTGCGATCGTTGCCTTCTACCCCTTCATTGAGGCGTGGATCACCGGAGACAAGCGCGAACACCACATCGCTGACCGCCCGCGCAACGCTCCGACCCGTACCGCTGTCGGTGCTGCCGGTGTCACGTTCTACGCAGTCCTTTGGGCCGCCGCGAGCTCCGACCTCTTGGCAACGCATTTCAAGCTGTCGATCGAGGGAGTTATTCACTCCTGCCAGGCTCTGCTCATCTTCGGACCGATCATCGCGTACTTCATCACGAAGCGTGTCTGCCTCGGCCTGCAGAAGAAGGACCGCGAGATTGCCCTCCACGGGTACGAGTCGGGCCGAATCGTACGCTTGCCGCACGGCGAGTACATCGAGGTTCATGAGCAGCTCTCCGAGTATGAGCGGTGGAAGCTTGTCAGCTACACGGACTACAAGCCGTTGATGATCCGCCCGGATGACCAGGGACGGATCGGCTTCGGACAACGTCTGCGTGCTTCGGCTTCGCGTTGGTTCTTCGAAGACCGCATCGCTCCTGTGTCGCAACAGGAGATCGAGCAGTCAAAGGACGAGCACCACTAAGGTTGCTCCCCCGTTCTAAACAGTGTGGGCCTCACCGAATTTATTTCGGTGAGGCCCACACTGTTTTAACAACGGTGCTGCTGCTCTCTGCGACATCTGAGTTGAGTAAGTTGGGTTAGGTTTGCTTCATGAGAGATGGGCGTTCTGATCTGATCCCCGATCAGCCGCAGAGCAATCAACCGATGCGGGCCTCGCCGCCAGAGAAACGCTTACTCTTCCTTCTGGGGCCAGCATTTGTTGCTGCAATCGCCTACGTTGACCCCGGCAACGTCGCCGCGAACCTCACAGCGGGTGCAAAGTACGGCTATCTGCTCGTATGGGTGCTCGTTGTGGCCAATGTTATGGCAGTGCTGATCCAATACCTGTCCGCAAAGTTGGGGCTGGTAACCGGCAAGAGTCTGCCCGAGCTCTTAGGCGAGAGACTCCCCCGGCGTAGGCGCCTGATGTTCTGGGCACAGGCCGAGCTCGTCGCCGCAGCGACAGATCTCGCCGAAGTAATCGGCGGTGCAATCGCCTTGCAGATTCTCTTCGGTCTTCCCCTCCCGCTGGGCGGGCTCATCATGGGGGTGATCTCCACCATCCTGCTCTCGGTACAGTCACGACGGGGGCAACGACCGTTCGAGTTCGTGATTATCGGACTTCTGGCGGTCATCACCGTTGGTTTTGTTGCCGGCCTTTTCGTAAGTCCGCTATCGCTGAGCGAACTTGTTGGAGGGCTGGTCCCGAGATTCCAAGGCACGGAGACAATCCTTTTGGCCGCCAGCATGCTCGGCGCGACCGTGATGCCACACGCCATCTACCTGCATTCGGGGCTGGCCCGTGACCGTCACGGAGCCAGCGTCGACCCGGCGCGAATACCTCGACTCCTCCGCGCAACTCGCTGGGATGTCGCGATCGCGCTCGTTATCGCTGGTTCAGTAAACATCGCGATGCTGCTCCTTGCCGCCGCTAGCCTCCGTGGAGTGGCCGGCACGAATAGCATCCAGGGGGCCCACGCTGCGATTGTGGCGGCACTCGGCCCGGCGGTGGGCATCATCTTCGGCATTGGCCTTCTCGCCTCCGGACTCGCCTCTACATCAGTGGGTAGTTACGCCGGCTCCGCGATCATGGCAGGTCTACTCCACCTTCGTGTCCCGCTGCTCACCCGCCGCGTCATAACGTTGATACCGGCTCTGATAGTTCTGGCGATCGGCTTCGACCCCACCAGCGCATTGGTGCTGAGTCAAGTGCTCTTGAGCCTCGGCATCCCATTTGCGCTAATCCCGCTTGTCGCCTACACGCAGAACAGTACGATCATGGGCGAATTCGCGAACCCACGTATCGTCACCTGGATCGCGTGGCTCGTCACGGGGCTTATCGTGCTGCTCAACGTAGTGCTGATTGTGCTTGTCGTCGCAGGTGGAGCGTAGAATCCGACACGACAATCACGACGTCGTTCTTGGGGCCCCACGCGATGACGAAATGGCGTGGAATTTTAAACGGCCGCGCTAACGGAACCGCACGGGCAAACAGCGGTGGGCGCCTAGTCGAAAACGCGTTTGAGGAAGTCCGCGGTCGACATGTAGCCGATGCGCTCGAAGAAGTTGGCGGAACCGCGGCTGGGCACCGTGAGTTGGCGTACGCCACGCTCGAGGCACACTGCCTCCACGGCTTCTACCAGGCGGGTACCGATTCCAGAATTGTGCACACTGCTATCGACTACCAGCTCTTGCAATTGAGCGGAGCATCCGTTGGTATGAAGAAGATGTGCGATTGTCGCGAAGGCATAGCCCACGACTGCGCCGTCCGACTGGGCGGCCACCAACATAAGCGTGGTGGCCCCGTCGTCTACGGCGTGCGCGAAAGCGGAATCGAAGGCTTCCCGATCGGGCGCGTACTCAGTGCCGAGCTGTTTGAGAAGCTCAAATACTGAAGACGCGTCGAGAGCGGTCGCCGCCCGAATCTGCGTCGCGTTAGTGAGCGAAGTATCCGCGGTAATACTCATACGTCCACCCTACGAGGCTAACGACGAGAATTCCTGCGCCGATGAATGCGATCCAAGGACCAATAGCTACACCAAGAAAAATGAGCGAAGCGGCACCGGCCAGAATAATGGGCCACCAGCTCCAGGGGCTAAAGTGCCCCTGCTCCGCGTCACCGTCTTCGATGTTGGCGTCCATACGGTCTTCGGCCAACTCAGCACCCTGTGCCTTGTGAACCTTATCGAGATAGAACGCGATCAGTGCCCAGAGCATACCGCTCAATAGCAGGGTGATCGTACCTACCCACTCAATGCGCTGGTGAGCAGCATCGAGGAGAGACCAGACGGTGTAGAGCGCCGAGAGGAAGAGGAAGAAGACCGTGAGAATCCAGTAGAGCTTGACGTTCGCATTCATTGGTTACTTCACCTTTTCATCTGCAAGGTCGTAGACCGGAGCGTCGGGCGCATCCTTGCCTGGACCGATGCCTACGGGAATACCCGCTTCGGGGTGATTCAGGTCGAAAGCCGGGGATTCCGAACGGATCCGAGGGATCGACGTGAAGTTGTGCCGCGGCGGCGGGCAACTTGTGGCCCACTCGAGCGAGCGACCGTAGCCCCACGGGTCATTGACAGTTACCTTGGGCGCCTTGCGGGCCGTGACGTAGACGTTGTAGAGGAACGGAATCATCGAAATTGCCAGCACGAATGCGCCGATCGTTGAGACCTGGTTCATCCACGTCACGCCATCCTCTTCCAGGTAGGTGCGGTACCGACGCGGAAGAGCGACGACACCGGCCCAGTGCTGGATGAGGAAGGTCATGTGGAAGCCAATGAACAGCAACCAGAAGTGGATCTTTCCCAAGCTCTCGTTGAGCATCTTGCCGGTCCACTTGGGCCACCAGAAGTAGAACCCGCTGAACATTGCAAATACGACGGTTCCGAAGACCACGTAGTGGAAGTGAGCGACAACGAAGTAGGTGTCCGATACGTGGAAGTTGAGCGGCGGGCTGGCGAGAATAACACCCGTGAGGCCACCGAAGGTGAAGGTGACGAGGAATCCGATAGCCCACAGCATGGGGGTTTCGAACGTGATCGAGCCGCGCCACATCGTACCGATCCAGTTGAAGATCTTCACGCCCGTTGGCACCGCGATGAGCATCGTCATCAGAGAGAAGAATGGAAGCAGAACAGAACCGGTGACGTACATGTGGTGAGCCCACACCGTTACTGACAGTGCAGCAATCGAGATCGTCGCGTAGATGAGGGTGCTGTAACCGAAGATCGGCTTGCGGCTGAAGACCGGGAATACTTCAGAGACGATTCCGAAGAACGGAAGCGCGATGATGTATACCTCGGGGTGGCCGAAGAACCAGAAGAGATGCTGCCAGAGCAGAACACCGCCGTTCGCTGGGTCATAGATATGACCGTCGAATACACGGTCCATGCCAAGGCCGAACATCGCTGCCGCAAGAACGGGGAAAGCCATGAGAATCAGCAGCGAGGTCACAAGGGTATTCCACGTGAAGATCGGCATGCGGAACATGGTCATACCCGGAGCACGCATCGTGATGATCGTGGTGATGAAGTTCACTGCACCAAGAATGGTTCCGAAACCACTCATCGCGAGACCGAAGACCCAGAGGTTTCCACCGATACCGGGTGAGAACGTGGTGCTCGACAGCGGTGCGTACGCGAACCAGCCGAATGATGCCGCGCCCTGAGGGGTGAGGAATCCGGCGACCGCGATCAGCGATCCGAAGCTGTAGAGCCAGTAGGCGAAAGCGTTGAGACGCGGGAACGCGACGTCGGGAGCACCGATCTGAAGCGGCATCAGAACGTTCGCGAAGCCAGCAAACAGCGGCGTAGCGAACATCAGCAGCATGATCGTGCCGTGCATCGTGAACAACTGGTTGTACTGCTCACCAGTTGCGACGATTGAAAGACCCGGCTCAAAGAGCTGAGCACGGATGACCAGCGCCATTACACCGCCGAGAAGGAAGTAGAAGAATGACGTGATCAGGTACATGTACCCAATAGTTTTGTGGTCCGTCGAGGTGATCCAGTTCACCATGACGTTGCCCTTACGTTCGACGCTCATGAGCCCTATTCCTCGTCGCTGCTGCCGTTGCCGGGCAAGTTCTGGTTGACGTTGTATTCAATTCCGATTTGACCCTCGAAGCCGGCGTCGCGCTGGCTCTCGATGTACTCGTCGTACTCGGCCTGAGACACGACCTTGACCGTGAAGAGCATGAGCGAGTGGTACTCACCACAGAGCTCAGCGCACTTGCCCTGGTACGTGCCTTCCTTAGTGGGAATGAAGTACATGTAGTTGCTCTTGCCGGGGATCATGTCCTTCTTGTACAAGAAGTCCACCACCCAGAAAGAGTGGATGACGTCGCGAGACTCAATCTTGATCTCGACCTTCTTGTCAACGGGAAGAACCAGTTGAGGAAGGTCGTCGACGTCAACAGTGCCGTCGGGATTGAAGTCTGCTTGAACGCCTGCACTGTAGACGTTGTCGTCAACGTAGTTGAAGTCCCACGCCCAACGCTTGCCGATGACCTCGATGGTGACGTCGGGGTTTGCGTCGACCTGCTCGATGGCAGCCTGGTCACGCGCGGTGAACGCAAAGAATCCGATGACCAAAATGAGGGGCACGATCGTGTAGAAAACTTCAATCGGCATGTTGTACCGAAGCTGAACCGGGAGGCCGGTCTGTCCACGGCGACGTCGGTAAACGACGGCAGCCCAGATGATGAGGCCCCAGGTAATGACACCCACAATGAGCAACACAATCCAAGACGTGACCCACAAGCCAATGATGCGACTTGTGTGGTTGGTGGTTTCGGGATCTCCCGGGAGCCAGCCCTGCAACTGCTCTTGAGTACAGCCGGTCAGCACCAGCATCGTAACTAGAGCTAGTGGGATCGCTGCCCATCGAATTCGGCGGTTAGAGCGCACCTGTGACCTCTCGAAGAACACGGACTAATACCTTTCCAGTGTATATGCAGCGAGAGGGGGTAATGATTACCGCCTCGCCCCACACAAGCGAAAAGGTGCACCAAATCGGCGCACCTTCTCACAAAATTGCTATGAAATTAGTGGAAACTGTCGCCGCAGGCGCAGCTACCTTCAGCGTTCGGGTTATCAATAGTGAAACCCTGCTTCTCAATCGTGTCCTCGAAATCGATGCTCGCACCGTCAAGGTACGGAACACTCATTTTGTCGACTACGACCTCAACGCCCTCGCCGAAGTCACGGCTAACGTCTCCGTCGAGGAACCGCTCGTCGAAGTAGAGCTGATAGATGAGCCCTGAGCATCCGCCCGGCTGAACAGCCAAACGCAGACGAAGGTCATCGCGGCCCTCTTGCGACATGAGGCTACGAACTTTGTTCGAGGCAGCCTCCGTCAGTGCAACACCGTGGGTGTCAATTTCAACAGCGGAATCAGTCATGAACTGATTCTACGCCCGTCGTTCCAACTTTGCGAGCAGCAACGCTTCCGTGAGGATGGCGCGCTTGAATACGCCGAGGTGCAAAGATTCATTCGGGCTGTGCGCCCGCGACTCGGGGTCTTCGACTCCGGTGACGAGAATCTGTGCCTCCGGAAATACTTCAACAAGGTCGGAAATAAAGGGGATCGAGCCGCCTATCCCTGTTTCGAGAGGCTCGTTTCCCCAGGCCTCATGCATGGCAGTCTTGACGACCTCAACGGCCCAGCCGCTCGTGTCGACCAAGAACGGGCTGCCCTTGTCGACATCGGAGATCTCAAGGTGGGCGCCAAAGGGCGCGTTGGCCTCGAGATGATCGCGCAGCGCCACAAAAGCGTCTTCAGGATCTTGGCCCGGCGCAATTCGAGCGCTCAGCTTGACGGTCACACTCGGTGTCAACGTGTTGGACGCGTTAACGACTGTGGGAGCATCAATGCCCGTGATCGTCACTGCCGGCTTGTCCCAGAGTCGACTCAACACCGTGCCATCGCCGATCGAGGAAACTCCGTCGAGCAATCCAGCTTCATGACGAAGCTTGTCTTCGCTGTATTCCGGAGTCGGCGACTCACGACTGCTGAGACCGTCGACCGCGACAGCGCCGTCTTCTCCGTGCAAAGTCGCGAGCAGCTTGATTGCGGCGAGCATTGCATCCGGAACCGCTCCCCCGAACATGCCGGAGTGCGACGCATGCGCCAGCGTGGAGATCCTGAGCTTGAACGTCACGTTGCCGCGCAATCCGACCGTCAGGGACGGGGTATTGATGTCCCAGTTATCTGAGTCGGCAACCACGATCACGTCGGCCGCGAGTTTCTCGCGATTCTCGGTGATGAAGTTCGCGAACGACCGCGAACCAAACTCTTCTTCACCTTCGAAGAATGCCACAAGGCCGAGGTCAAAATCGGGTCCCACCGTTTCTACGAAAGCACGGATCGCTGCGACGTGAGCCATGATTCCCGCTTTATCGTCTGCTGAACCACGGCCGTACAGCCGATCACCGCGCACCGTAGGCTCAAAGGGCGGCGAGTCCCAATCAGCGTCGTGGCCGGGAGGCTGCACGTCGTGGTGCGCGTAGAGCAAAATAGTGGGTTTGCCGTTCTTGGCTTTGCGTGTGGCTAACAGCGCAGGATGCCCGAGAACATCGCCCTCGATCGGCGCTCGAGCAAGCTCCACTGTGTCAAACACACCGATCCCCGCTATGAGAGCCTGAGCTGCTTCCGCGCTGCGCTTGACCTGGTCTGCATCGAAACCATCCCAGGAAACTGAGGGGATGCGAACGAGTGCGCTCAACTCTGCGATGGTCGCCGGCAACGCGGCCTCGACGGCTTCGGTGAGGGGAACGAGCAGAGGATCGGGAGTCGTCGACGCTGACGTCGGCTGCGGCGTATGAGTCATACGAGTAATCTTAGAGCGACACCAACGCAAGGAACCCCGTGGCAAAAGCATCTTCGACCGAAAACACCCCCACTCCCGAGAACTCTGGCGAGCACGACATCGTGTCCGCCGGCAAAGGGCGTCCCACCCCCACTCGTAAGGAGCGCGAGGCTGCGAACCTGCGCCCGCTCGTTTCTAACGACCGCAAAGAAGCGCGTCGCACGGCTCGCACTCAGATGCAGGCTGAGCGTGAACGAGCTCGCATCGGTATGGCGAACGGTGAAGAGAAGTACCTTCCGATTCGCGATCGGGGTCCGCAGAAACGTTTCGTGCGCGATTATGTAGATGCGCGCTTCAACGTTGGTGAGCTTCTCGTGCCGATGATGTTCGCCGTCATCATCATGACGTTCTTCCCTCAGCCCGAAGTGCAGGTCATCGGTCTCATGGCGCTCTGGGGCTTCTTCATCGTTGCGACTCTCGACGCGGTACTGCTCGGTCTTCGACTGCGCAAGAAGATCAACGAAAAGTATGGCGAATCGCGCGCCGAGCGCGTGCGTTGGTACGCGGCCATGCGCTCGCTTCAACTGCGCATCATGCGCCTGCCCAAGCCGCAGGTTAAGCGCGGGCAATTCCCCGCCTAAGCCGCATTCGAACGCTGTGATGCGGCGCGAAGCGACCAGTCGACTGCGACAACTCAGACAGAGCGCCTGAACGGCGCAGTTTAAGCGCTGCGCCGTTAGGCGGAGTGTGAACGCATGAGGTTTGCGAGCTTCGTATTGATCGATCGCGCCCAGAATGGGCCGCGGTAGATGAACCCGGTGTAGCCCTGAACGAGCGTGGCTCCCTCCCGGAGTCGCTCCGCAACGTCTTCAGCGGTTTCGACGCCGCCAACGGAGATCACACAGAACTCCGCAGGCACAACCGTGCGAATGATTCGCAGTAGTTCAAGAGAACGTGCGGCGACCGGCTTTCCCGATACTCCTCCGGCTCCCACTGCTTCAACCGTCGCGGCGGGCGTCGAAAGACCCTCCCGCGAAAGCGTCGTGTTCGTCGCGATAATTCCGTCAAGTTCAACTGCCGCAAGGTGCGCAATTGCTCGAGCTTCGTCATCCGTGACGTCAGGTGCGATCTTTACCAACACCGGAGTATCTCCCGCTGCAGACTTCACCGCGGTCAGCAACGGCTTGAGCTTGTCGATCTCTTGCAAACCCCGCAGACCCGGGGTGTTGGGCGAGCTGACGTTCACCACGAGATAGTCAGCGAGGGGCGCCAACGCTCGAGTGCTCGTTAGGTAATCGGCTACAGCATCGTCGACCGTGACGACACGCGATTTACCGATGTTGACGCCGATCACTGGACGCCCAGGACGACGACGAGCACGTTCGATCACGCCAGCGGCGCGAATTGCACCCGCATTGTTAAAGCCCATGCGGTTAATGACGCCACGGTCTGCTACGAGACGAAAGAGCCGAGGCTTGGGGTTGCCGGGCTGCGGAAGCGCCGTGATCGTACCGACCTCGACGTGGCTGAAACCCAGCTGGCCAAGGCCTTGGATACCCACGCCGGACTTGTCGAAGCCAGCGGCGACCCCGAACGGCGAATCGAACGTGAGCCCCAAAGTTTCTACGCGCAACGAAGGATCGACCGGGCGCTGCAGCAGCTTCCCAACCCCAATAGCGGGCAACGCACGAATAACGGAAAACGCAAGAGAGTGCGCGAATTCTGGATCGAGTCGTTTGAGAACAGTGCGGAAGAAAAAGTCGTACATAGCTAACGGTGCTCTCAGCGGTAGAAGGTGGGGAGAATCGTCACGTCACCGAGGCAACTAAGCGCCGGTGCCGTGATCCAAACGAAGTTGACTGATCGCGGCGTCAAAGTCGTCGAGCGAGTCGAAGGCTTGATAGACACTGGCGAAACGCAGGTACGCGACCTCATCGAGATCGCGCAACGGTGAAAGAATCGCGAGACCAATCTCGTTCGCGTCGATCTGGGCAGTACCCGTCGCTCGAATCGATTCTTCAACCTTCTGCGCGAGAACGGCTAGATCAGTATCGGTAACCGGACGCCCCTGGCAGGCTTTACGCACGCCGCTGACTATCTTCTCGCGACTGAACGACTCCACGACGCCGTTGCGCTTGATCACATTCAACGATGCGGTCTCGGTCGTGGAGAAGCGGCGCCCACACTCGGGGCACTGCCGACGACGACGAATCGAAAGGCCATCGTCACTGGTTCGTGAGTCGACAACCCTGCTGTCAGGATGCCTGCAAAAAGGGCAATACATAGTGTGTTAAGAGTACCCGGTTAGCGGTCGCTGAATCGCTTACTCACAGCCGAGCCGTGAGCGGGAAGATCTTCAGCCGCGCTCAGTGCCACGATGTGAGGCTCAAGCTCACGCAACGCCTCGTGGCTGTAACGAATCACCTGCTGCGGCCGGAGGAAAGTGTAGGCACCGAGGCCCGAGGAGAATCGTGACTGACCACCGGTCGGGAGCACGTGATTCGAGCCGGCGAGGTAGTCGCCCAGGCTAACGGGAGATTGATCGCCGAGGAATATCGCTCCGGCGTTGTCGATCATGTCGAGCACCGCGCCTGACTCTTCCGTTTGGATCTCGAGGTGCTCGGGGCCGTACGCGTTACTCAAGGCAGCAGCCGCCGCCATGTCATTGACCAACACAATTGCTGACTGCTGACCGTCGAGTGCGACGGCAGCGCGCTGAGAGTGCGGCGTAACTGCTAGTTGCTCGGCAAGGTGGATTCGCACCGCATCCGCTAGCTCTTCTGAATCGGTGACAAGTACAGCTGCGGCGAGTTCATCGTGCTCGGCTTGACTGAGCAGATCCGCCGCAACAAGCCGCGGATCGGCCGCCCCATCAGCGATGATCAAGATCTCGGTCGGGCCTGCTTCAGAGTCGATACCAACGATGCCACGCACGGCCCGCTTAGCTGCAGCGACGTAGACGTTTCCCGGGCCCGTAATCATGTCAACGGGGTCGAGGCCGAGTTCTTGAACGCCATAGGCGAATGCCCCAATGGCGCCGGCTCCCCCCATGGCATAGACCTCATCGACTCCGAGGAGACCGGCCGCACCCAAGATTGTGGGGTGCACTGCTCCCCCGAAGCCGCGCTGCGGTGGCGATGCCAACGCGACTGACGAAACGCCGGCGACCTGGGCGGGAACCACATTCATGATCACGCTGGAGGGATACACGGCTTTGCCACCGGGCACATAGAGCCCCACGCGGTTGACAGGCTGCCAGCGCTGAACGATTTCAGCGCCGTCGCCCAGTTGCGTCATCATGGGCGATGGAATTTGGGCCTTGCTCGCCGTGCGAACGCGGTCAATGGCGAGCTCGAGCGCCTCGCGAACGGCCGGCTCAAGGGCGCGGGTCGCCCGGGTGATCTCATCGGCGTGGATTCGAACGCGCTCCGGAAGAACGCCGTCGAGGCGCTCCGCCTGATCGAGCAGCGCTTGCTCGCCGTGTTCTCGCACATCGTTGATGAGCTGAATCGCAGCGGCGGAGGCCACCGACACGTCCATCTGGGCACGCGGGATGACGCGAGAAAGTTCCGCACGGCTGAGAGCGGCGGACCGGAGATCAATAGTATTCAACGACATGGCTTGACTATGCTACTTCGTTCTCGCTTGGAATTCGCCTGAGGCAATTAGGGTTGAGGTGAACCTATGAATAATTCAGACCTAGCAAACGGAATCGACGCCTTCAAAGCCGCTTTTAGGCGCCATGCGGCGGGAGTCGCTGCCATCACATCGGTGGCGCCAGACGGGCGTCCGGTGGGATTTACGGCGACTTCTCTCGCGTCGCTCGCCGCTGTGCCGCCGCTGGCTACGTTCAACATGGCTCAGGCCTCAAGCTCGTGGCCGGCGATCACAGTGGGTAACCATATCGCCATCCACATGTTGGGCCCCCACAGCAGACATCTCGCTGAAACCATGGCCGCTGATCATGATCTTCGGTTTGTAGGCGACCACTGGCGGGCAAGCGAGAACGGTCTCCCACTGCTGGAGGGCGCTACGGCCGTCATGATCGGGCGCATCATCGACGTACATCCGGTG
The DNA here is from genome assembly GCF_004118935.1 of Salinibacterium sp. UTAS2018. Taxonomy (NCBI): domain Bacteria; kingdom Bacillati; phylum Actinomycetota; class Actinomycetes; order Micrococcales; family Microbacteriaceae; genus Salinibacterium; species Salinibacterium sp. UTAS2018. The sequence goes on along the minus strand of NZ_CP035375.1, from coordinate 441,148 downwards.
CACAACAACGCGGTGGTTGTCGTCGAAATCGAACACGGCATCCTCGGCGCCGAAGATGAAGCGCTGCTGTACCACGAGCGCACCTACATGCGCCCTCTCGCTCTCGAGAGTAACTCGCCCAGCGTTTAGCCGAGCGACCCGGGCCCCAGCAGCGACTTGACTTCGCCATAGAGGTCAGCGGAAACCTTGACTCGGTAGGGCAGTTCGAACACGCGAGCAACATCGCCGCGCACGAGGCGCAGACGTACTTCGACATCGCCAGCATGCCGGATGAGAACCTCTCCAAGGCCCGAAACGACGTCAGTGGTCGCCCGCTGCTCTTTCACCGTCAACACGATTGGCCCCGAGCCCAAGCTGGGCCCGAGATCCGGCGAGAACATACTCACCGCGTGAAGGTTCATGCCGTCGTCGCGAGCACTGGCGCGACCGCGCACCACGACGATTGAGTCGTTCACTAACCCCGGAGCGAACTCTTGATAGGTCTTTCCCAGGAACATGACGTCGATCTCGCCTGCAAAGTCTTCTACCGTGACGATGCCGTACTGGTTTCCGCTATTGCGGGCAACGCGGTGTTGCACGCTTGTTACCAGTCCCGCGATAGACACGTGCTCGCCGTCGGCAACAGCATCCCCCGCTAAGACTTCGGTGATCGTGAAGTCTTGATGCTTCGCAAGCTGAAGCTCGAGACCTGAGAGCGGATGATCGGAGACATACAGCCCCAACATCTCGCGCTCGAAGGCGAGCTTGTCGCGTTTCGACCATTCGGGACGATCGGGAACGCCGTCGTCATCCTCGTCAAAATCGAAGATTCCGCCAAAGAGGTCAACTTGACCGTTGGCCTCGTTGCGCTTGAGGCTCACCGCAGAATCACACGCGCCCTCGTGAATCTCTAGCAGCCCGCGACGCGTTGCTCCCAAGGAGTCAAACGCGCCGGATTTGATCAGCGATTCAACGGTGCGCTTATTGGCGACCTGAATCGATACTTTGCGCAGGAAATCGTGGAAAGACTCGAAACGGCTCTTCTCGGTGCGCGCCCGCACGATTTGCTCGACGACGGCAGCGCCGACGTTACGCACTGCACCGAGGCCGAAGCGGATGTCGCCGGCGACAGCAGTGAAGTTCACGGTCGATTCATTGACATCCGGCGCCAGCACCTTGATACCCATGCGCCGGCACTCACTCAAGTACATTCCGAGCTTGTCTTTGGAATCACCGACGCTCGTCAGGAGCGCAGCCATGTACTCGGCTGGGTAGTTTGCTTTGAGGTATGCAGTCCAGTAGCTCAGTACGCCGTAACCTGCGCTGTGAGCCTTGTTGAAGGCGTAGTCCGCGAACGGCATGAGCGTTTCCCAGAGCACCTTGACGGCTTCTTTGCTGTACCCGTTGGTCTGCATGCCCGTTTCGAAGCCCAGGAACTGCTTGTCGAGCTCTTCCTTCTTCTTCTTACCCATGGCGCGGCGAAGAACATCAGCCTGCCCCAGGCTGAAGCCAGCAACTTTCTGAGCAACCGACATGACTTGCTCTTGGTACACGATAAGACCAAAGGTCGTACCAAGAATCTCGCGCAGGGGCTCTTCGAGCTCGGCATGAATAGCGTCAATGCTCTCAAGACCGTTCTTGCGAAGCGCATACTTCGTGTGCGAGTTCATTCCCATGGGGCCCGGACGGTACAGGGCAATCACCGCGGAGATATCTTCGAAGTTAGTGGGCTTCAGCTGCTTGAGAAGAGCACGCATCGGCCCACCATCGAGCTGGAACACTCCAAGAGTGTCTCCGCGCGCGAGCAGATCGTACGTTTTTTGGTCCGCGTCGAGATCGAGATCTTCAATGATCAACGGCGATCCAGTGTTGGCCTCAATCATCTTGAGCGCATCTTCAATAACCGTGAGGTTTCGAAGACCCAAGAAGTCCATCTTGATCAGGCCGAGGCTCTCCAGCGGTGGCTGGTCGAACTGGGTAATGATGGCGCCATCGTCTTCACGGCGCATGATGGGAAGTACATCCAGTAGCGGCTCAGCCGAAAGAACAACACCAGCGGCGTGAACTCCCCACTGACGCTTAAGGCCCTCAAGGCCGACGGCGGTCTCGAAGACTTTCGCCGCCTCGTGATCAGTGTCGACGATCCCCCGGATGTCGGCGGCCTCTTTGTAACGCGCGGCGTCCTTGTTGCGTACGTCGCCGAGTGAAATGTCTTTACCCATGATGGCGGGAGGCATAGCCTTGGTGAGCTTTTCGCCTACCGAGTAGGGCATGCCCAGCACTCGCGCGGAGTCTTTGAGAGCCTGCTTGGCCTTAATCGTTCCGTACGTCACGATCTGAGCTACTCGATCGTCGCCGTACTTATCGGTGACATAGCGAATTACTTCGCCACGTCTGCGATCGTCGAAGTCGACGTCGACGTCAGGCATCGACACACGTTCAGGGTTGAGGAAGCGCTCGAAGATCAAGCCGTGATGTAGCGGGTCTAGCTCAGTAATGCCCACAGCGTACGACGCCATTGAGCCGGCGGCAGAACCGCGACCGGGGCCGACACGAATACCCTGCGACTTAGCCCACTCGATGAAGTCGGCAACGACGAGGAAGTAGCCGGGGAAGCCCATCTGCTGAATGACATCGACTTCATACTTCGCCTGCGCCAAATGCGCTTCGGATGGTGCGTTGTTGAAGCGCTTGTTCATACCGCGCGCAACTTCTTTTTCGAACCAGGTTGCTTCGGTCTCCCCTTCGGGAACCGGGAAACGCGGCATGAGGTCGCGACCTTCGAAACTGATCTCGCTGCGTTCCGCGATCAGCAGCGTGTTATCGCACGCCTCGGGATGCTCACGAAAGAGAGATCGCATCTCTGCAGCCGACTTGAGGTAAAACTCGTTCGAGTCGAACTTGAAACGGTTGGGGTCGTCGAGGGTGGAGGCGGACTGCACGCACAAAAGAGCCGCGTGTGCTGTCGCATCATGCGCGTGCGTGTAGTGCAGGTCGTTGGTGGCCAGCAACGGCATGTCGAGCTCTTTAGCGAGCTTGATGAGGTCGAGCATGGTGCGTCGCTCAATGTCGATGCCGTGATCCATGATTTCGGCAAAGAAATTTTCTTTGCCGAAGATGTCTTGAAACTCTGCTGCCGCCTGGCGTGCCTCGTCATACAAACCGAGACGAAGCTTGGTTTGCACCTCACCACCGACACAACCGGTCGTAGCGATAATTCCCTTGGAATACTCGCTGAGCAGTTCACGGTCCATACGTGGCTTGAAGTAAAAGCCCTCGATGGAGGCGCGCGAAGACAGACGAAAAAGGTTATGCATTCCCTCGTTGTTGTGAGAGAGCAGCGTCATGTGCGTGTAGGCACCACTGCCGCCCACATCATCGCGGGCCTGGTCGCTACGCCCCCAGCGCACTCGAGTCTTATCGCTGCGCGAAGTACCCGGCGTTACGTAGGCCTCCGTGCCGATGATCGGCTTAATGCCCTTGGCCGTCGCCTGCTTCCAAAAGTCGTACGCGCCGAACATGTTGCCATGGTCAGTGATGGCAATAGCCGGCATGCCCTGCTCGACAGCTGCGTCCAGCAGCGGTCCAACGCGAGCAGCACCGTCGAGCATTGAGTACTCGCTGTGAACGTGCAAATGCACAAATGATTCGTTATTAGCAGCCACCGACACTCCGAATTCTTTCGGAATCTAGCCTAAGCCAGCACCCCGGAGGGACTCTAACTGACGCGCCCTAGTCGGCTCGAAGCACCTCAAGTGCTGCCTGAAGGTCAGCCGGGTACGGCGACTCGAACGTGACCTGTTCGCCAGTAGCCGGATGAGCAAATCCGAGCTTGTGGGCGTGCAGCCACTGGCGAGTCAGTCCCAAACGGGCCGAGATTGTGGGATCGGCACCGTACATTGTGTCGCCAACGCAAGGGTGGCGCTGAGCGGCCATATGAACACGAATTTGGTGGGTGCGCCCGGTTTCAAGATGCACTTCAACGAGCGCCGCCGACGGAAATGCTTCGAGGGTCTCGTAGTGAGTGATCGAGTCCTTGCCGCCTGCCACGACCGCAAACTTCCAGCTCGAACCCGGATGACGCCCAGTCGGAGCGTCGATAGTGCCGGCGAGAGGGTCGGGATGTCCCTGAACGATGGAGTGATAAATCTTGCTTACCTCGCGATCGTGGAACGCGGTCTTGAGCGCGGTGTACGCCATCTCAGATTTGGCGACAACCATGAGCCCGCTCGTGCCAGCATCCAGGCGATGGACGATTCCCGCTCGTTCGGCCGCACCCGATGTAGAAATCCGGTAGCCCGCGCCGGCCAGGGCACCGAGTACGGTGGCTCCATCCCATCCCATTGAGGGATGGGCGGCAACGCCGGCAGGCTTATCGATGACCACGATGTGTTCATCATCGTAAACAATACCCAGACTGTCGAGCACCACCGGAACGATCTGAGGCTCCGTCTTCGACACCCACGACACTTCGAGCCAAGAGCCTGCAACGAGACGATCAGACTTACCCACCGTCGCGCCATCCATCGTTACTCCCCCACCTGCGGCGACCTCCGCGGCGAAGGTGCGAGAGAATCCGAGCAGTTTAGCGAGGGCGGCGTCAACTCGTTGCCCCGCGAGGCCCTCGGGAACCGGCAAGCTTCGAGTTTCCACTGGTGCTCCTAGATATCAATGTCAAAAGGTGTGGTGCCACACATCCCAGCCACAAGGAATGAGGTGCGAACACAGCAAAAGCCGCCAGCGGCGGTGGAGCCTAAGCTCGCACCGGCCGGCTGACGGCTCGTGCAGAAAAACTAGCTACCGGAGAAGCCAGAGAAGCTAGCTGGCGGCTGCTGTGCCGACTGCGGCGCAGCGAAATCTTCGGGAGTGAGGTGACCAGAAGGCTGCGAGGCCGGAGCCTGACCCTGCTGAGCGGACTCCTGAAGCGAAGGGCCACCCGCGGAGACGAGGCTCGACGAGTCAAGCTCGTGCAGCTGGTCTTCGATGTAACTCTTGAGCTTGTCGCGGTACTCGCGCTCGAAGTTACGCAACGATTCGATGCGTCCTTCGAGAGCCTCACGCTCGTGCTCCAGAATTCCGAGCTGTTCGCGCTGCTTAGCGTCAGCCTGAGCGGCAATCTCAGCGGCAGCAGACTTGCTCTCGGTGAGGATCTCGGCAGCGGATGCGCGACCTTCGGCGACGATGTCAGCGGCAGATGCCTGGCCTTCAGCGATGAGCGCGTCGCGCTTCTGAACGCCCTCACGCACGTGCTCTTCGTGAAGACGGCGCGCGAGCTGGAGAAGGTTGTTCGTGCTACTGGCGTCGTCGAGAACCGACGAAGCGGGCTCGGGAGCTGCCACAGCAGGAGCGGGAGCGCTCTCGATAGCAGCAGGGGCGGGAGCAGCGATTGCTGCTGGCGCCGGGGCCGCTGCAGCGGCACTGCCTGCGGACTGTTGAAGTTCAGTCGCGCGAGCTTCAGCAGCGCTCAAGCGCTGACGGAGCTCGTCGTTTTCTTGGTTCAGTCGTCGCAACTCGACAACGACCTCGTCGAGAAAATCGTCGACGTCATCTTGGTCGTATCCCTCGCGGAATTTTGTCGATTCAAACCGCTTGTTGACCACGTCTTCTGGAGTCAAAGCCATTGCCGCCACCTCTAAAACTTTCTTTCAACGTATACATAACGTTCAACATTCGCGTCACAGCGTACTGACGAAACCTGATTAGTTGCCGCATGAACTACGACAACACTACATCGGCAGCCTGCAGATCTAAAAGCCCCGCAAAATGGAGGTAAGAATTATGCAGACGAGCATGACCAGCATCCAAGATAAATCAAGCGCTCCGTTGCCGATACGAATCATGGGCACGACCTTGCGGACGGCCTTGATCGGGGGATCGGTAATCGTGAACACGAACTCAGAAAGTACGAGACCAATGCCACTGGGGCGCCAACCGCGAGCGAAAACGACGACGAGATCGAGAATGAACCGAGCCCACATCGTAAACATGAACAGGGTGATGGCGTAGTACGCCACCGCGGCGATAACTGAAACGGGATTCACCCCTCTAGGTTAGCGGGGGAAAAGAGGCCCGCTGACAACGGGTTTACTGCCCGAAGAAGGACGCGTCCACGTCAGATTCGACTTCAGCCTGCTCGCCACTGACGGCAACATGGGCGGGCGAGAGCAGGAATACCTTGCTCGTGACACGCTCGATCTTGCCGTAGAGCCCCTGCGAGAGACCGCTAGCGAAGTCGACCAAACGACGCGCATCGGGCTCACTCATCTGGGACAGGTTGATGATGACGGGGATGCCTTCGCGGAAGTTTTCCGCGATCAGCTGAGCGTCCTTGTACTGGCGCGGGTGCACCGTCAAAATCTCGTTCATCTCTGCCTCCGCAGTGCTGGGTGCAGCACGACGCAACGGGGTAACCGGTGCGCGGTTAGAGCTCGCTGGAGCCGGTGCTGCTGCGACAGGGGCGACCGGCGCGGCTGGCGTAGTCGTTCCCTGTTCGTACTCGTAGTCCTCATCGGCGAGGCCGAGGTAGACCATTGTCTTGCGCAGTGGGTTGGCCATGATAATCCTCCGAATGGTGAAGCTTCTAATTCGAGATTAACCATGGTCGGGTCGATTTCCCGTGATTGCCGTGCCAATGCGTAGGTGTGTCGCACCTTCCGCGATCGCGTCAGCGAAGTCGCCGGACATCCCCATCGAGAGCGCTGAAGCGTCGGGATGCTGCACCTGCAGGCGCTCGGACAGAGCCCTCAGAGAAGCGAACGCCGGTCTCGGGTCTTCCCCCAAGGGAGCAACGCCCATGATGCCGCGCAGGCGAAGTCCGGGAGCCGCAGCAACGCGATCGGCAAACGCCTCAAGCTCTGCAGCCACAACGCCGCCGCGCCCGTGGTCATCGGTCAAGTTGACCTGCACGAACGCATCGAGCGGCGTTTCAGCCTGGGTGCTCGACAGCGCTGTGATGAGCGAGTCCCGATCCACCGAATGGATCGCATGACAATAAGCACGAGCTTGACGCGCCTTCTTGCTCTGGAGTTGGCCGACAAAGTTCCACCGCAAGTCGAGATCGGCGAGTTCAGCTGCCTTGGCTTGCGCTTCTTGGTGTCGGTTCTCACCGACATCGCGAACGCCGAGGGCATAGAGCTCACGCACGAGGCTCGCGGGATGAAACTTAGTGATCACGATGCGCGTGATCGACGACAGATCGCGGGATGCGGCGCGTGCGGCATCCGCGATTCTGTCGTCGACCTCTGCAAGTCGTTCGCCCAACGGAGTTAGGTCGACCATCACTGCTACTTCAGGAAGTCGGGAACGTCGAGATCGTTGTCGTTCTCGTCGTCATCGTCGAAGCTGCGGTCGATCGGCGTTGCCGGAATGGCGCTTGGCTGCGACTTCCAGTCGGTGTCCTTCGTCGTCGCGGAGTTGTCGGCTGCAATGTGCTCAGCTGGCGGCTCAGGTACAACGTAGTTGGTACGGCGGCCTTCTACAGGCTTAGCCGCAGGCTCTCCCCCGTCGAACCCCGCCGCGATGACAGTCACGCGAACTTCATCGCCGAGAGTGTCGTCAATGACGGCACCAAAGATGATGTTGGCTTCGCGGTGGACAGCTTCTTGAACAAGACGCGCGGCATCGTTGATCTCGAAAATACCGAGGTTGGATCCGCCCTGAATCGAGAGCAGTACGCCGTGCGCCCCATCGATGCTGGCTTCGAGCAACGGGGAGGCAACAGCCAACTCAGCCGCTTTTATGGCCCGGTCGGCCCCGCGTGATGAGCCAATGCCCATGAGCGCAGAACCGGCACCCTGCATAACCGACTTGACGTCGGCGAAGTCGAGGTTAATCAACCCGGGGGTCGTGATCAGGTCGGTGATGCCCTGAACGCCGGCGAGCAGAACCTGGTCAGCGGTCGAGAATGCCTCGAGCATGCTGATGCCACGGTCACTGATCTCGAGAAGACGATCGTTGGGTACGACGATGAGCGTGTCGACCTCGTTCTTGAGGGTCTCCACCCCAATCTCCGCCTGCGACGAACGGCGCTTGCCCTCGAAGCCGAAGGGCTTCGTGACAACACCAATCGTGAGAGCGCCGATCGACTTAGCGATACGGGCGACGACCGGTGCACCACCGGTACCCGTTCCACCACCCTCACCAGCGGTCACAAAGACCATGTCGGCACCCGCAAGCGCCTCTTCGATCTCTTCGGCGTGATCTTCGGCAGCACGACGGCCAACCTCAGGATCTGCGCCGGCTCCTAGTCCACGCGTGAGTTCGCGACCGACGTCGAGCTTGACGTCTGCGTCGCTCATGAGCAGCGCCTGGGCGTCGGTATTGATCGCAATAAACTCGACGCCTCGCAGGCCGAGCTCGATCATCCGGTTGACAGCGTTCACGCCACCGCCACCGATGCCGACTACCTTGATGACTGCGAGGTAGTTCTGGTTTGATGTCACTTTTCGGCCTCCACTGGAAACTATCAACCTCGACTTGAGGTTTAAAGTTATGCTCAGTATGTATTTCTTTTGTTGAGAGTATGCGGATAGCGCCCCGCACGGATGCACATGAACCGCGTGTCGGAAAGTGTTCAGGCAAATCGGGGGCAACTCAACCCGCCGACGACCTCGCCCACTAGTTGGGGCGGAAAATTCCGTTACTGGGAGCCGAGACATCGAACTCGCCAGCCTCATCCGGATCACGCGTGGAGATCAGGGCCTCGAGCAGAGCTGCCTTTCTCGCCGAGTCACTTGCGCTGCCCCAGACAACCCCTTGGCCGACTCCAGAGAGAACGAACGACACATCGTCTTGCGTGGTCGCAGACACCGTTTCGACCCGCGCTCGAAGGTCGGTCGGTAAGGAGAGCAGCACTTCAGTCACTGCAGCAAAGGCCGGACTCGAGGCATCCGCTCCCCCGACATCGATCAGAGGGACACCAGGAATTCGCTCGGCAGACTCTTGGATCGTGATGCCCGCCGGATCGACCAGTGTGAAAACTCCATTCACGGTGATCGAACCAATCGGCTCGCGTTCGACGATATGAACGAGCAGGGTGTCGGGGGGAACGATCTCCGTCACGTAGCTGCGAATGAGCGGAAAGACCGACAGCTCGGTTTTGATCGCGTCGAAGTCGAGCAACGCGAGCGGGGTGCCCTGCTGGGTTTCCACCGCGGCTTGGATCTGAGTGGGGTCAATGCGATTGGTGCCATCGATGACCACCGTGCGCAGCGCCAAAATCGGTGAAAATACCGCAACGGCGATCAACCCGAGAAGCACAGCGACAAGCCCCGCCACAGACAGCAAAGTATATTTGCGCGTACGTGCTCGGCGGGTGAACCGCCGCAACTCCGCCTTTTCAGCACGACGTCGATCGCGAGCGGCGCGACGCAATTGCTTCTTGGCCGCCGCCTCAGGGCGCGGCGGAGTCTTGCCGGAGCGAGAACGATTGCGTTCCCGAGGGCTTCCCGCAGTTTTTGTCGTCACACTCGCGGCGTTCGACTCCTGTGACGCGGTTGGTCCGGTGACCTTCGACGCCGACTGCGAAACGCCTTTCGGCCCTGGCGATTTGCGTCGCAGCGTGGGCCGCACCGGAGCGTCAGCACTCTCGCCAGCGCTCGACGCCGTTGGTGCGCGCTTACGCCGGGGTTTGGCCGACGCGGGGTCGGGCTGCTGAGCCGCCTTGTCGAACCCCTCAGGCCTCTTCACTCGGCACCTGATCCGCACCCGACGCGGGCGCTTCAGCAGCATCCGTACGGTGATCGATTGCGGCGATGAGCTGCGGGATGATGCGGTACACATCGCCACAACTCAGGGTCATAACGATGTCGCCCTCGCGCGCGATCTCAGCTACCCGTTCGGCAGCGGATGACCAGTCCGGCTCAAAGTCAACACGCGATGAATCGACAAAACGCGACGATACGAGCTCGCCCGTGACGCCGGGAATGGGATCTTCGCGTGCACCAAAAACATCGAGGACGACGGTGTGGTCGGCCAGTCGCTCGTACACCTCAGCGAACTCGGATGCCATGTCTCGCGTGCGACTAAACAAGTGCGGCTGGTGAACGGCAATCACCCGGCCGGCACCGACCACACTGCGGGCACCGCTGAGAGCAGCCTCGACCTCGGTGGGGTGATGAGCGTAATCGTCGTACACGCTGACTCCGTCGACTACAGCATGCAACTCAAAACGACGCTGCGTGCCCGCGAACAGAGAGACTGCGTCGATTGCTGCGCCAAGTTCGTGACCGAGCCCGACGAGCACAGCGATAGCCCCCGTGGCATTGATGGCGTTGTGGCGTCCAGGAACGGCTAACTGGACACGCTCTTCACGGCCGTCGACCACGATTGTGAAAGCAACGGGACCCAGCGACGTAATCGAGTGGATACGAACGGTGGCATCCGCTGCTTCGCCAAAGGTAACGATGTTGTGGTGGTCGAGACGCTGAGTCACTCGGACGGCGCCGGCGTCGTCACTCGATACCACTACAGCTTCTGATGCCTTCGCGGCGAATTCGACAAAGGCATCGTCGAAAGCTTCGTGTGAGCCGTAGTGATCGAGATGATCGGCATCGACGTTGGTAATCAGAGCGATTGCTGTCGAGTACAGCAAGAATGAGCCATCAGATTCATCCGCCTCCACGACGAAAAGGTCGTCAGAGCCGGAGCCTGAACTTGTTCCCAGACCTTGAATGATCCCGCCATTGACGAAGCTGGGCGATGCGCCGAGCTCGCGAAGCCCCGTAATGATCATTCCGGTGGAGGTCGTCTTGCCGTGAGCGCCAGCAACCGCGATGAGGCGGTCGGAACCCACGAGCCACGCAAGCGCTTGGGAGCGGTGCAGAACGGGGATCCCCCGCTCGACTGCGGCGACATACTCAGGGTTGTCGGGCCACAGCGCACCGGTGTAGACGAGAGCATCGGCGTCGCCAAGGTTGGCCGCGTCGTGCCCGATAGTGATCGTCGCTCCAGCCGCGCGCAGGGACTCAACGTTCGCGTTCGCTGCCCGGTCAGAACCAGTGACTGTCATACCGGCATCCAGAAACATGCGGGCAATACCGCTCATTCCTGAGCCGCCGACGCCAACGAAGTGCGCCGAACGGAGTGGGCCGGGCAGGGGCATAGACAAATCGGGGAAGATCATGATGTCAATGGTAGAGCGCGGCCGAGGGCGAGATCGACGAGTTCGAGCATTCGGTCCGTTCCGTCGAGTGAACCTACCGTCGATGCCCGGGCGGCCATATCGGCGATGAGAGCACGGCGACGCAGCATAGGAACAAGTTCAGACCCGACCCACTGCGGAAGGAACTCCGAGTCGTCAACGAGGATGGCGGCGCCCGCATCTACGGCTGTGCGCGCGTTGTACTTCTGCTCGCCGTTGCCGACGGGGTAAGGAACATAGATTGCCGGGATGCCCAGGCCAGTGAGCTCCGCCACCGTCGAGGTTCCTGCGCGTGCGATTGCCAGGTCCGCAGCCGCGAGAGCCAGTTCCATCCGGTCGCAATATTTGACGACCACATACCCGGCGAGTTGCGGATCGTCTACGGCATCCCGGTACTCCCCTGTGATGTGGAGTACTTGCCACCCGGCACCCACAATGCGGGTAATCGAAGACGAGATGGTGTCGTTGATGCGCTTAGCGCCCGAGGATCCTCCGGTCACGAGCAACGTTGGCTTCTCAGGATCGAGTCCGAAGAATGGGTCGGCTTCCGAACGCGCCGCGAAACGATTGAGGGTTTCAATTTCTGCTCGCAGAGGCATGCCGACAACGACGCCCCCGCGAATCGGAGTCCGATCGAAGGCTGTGCCGACGAAGGGAGTGAAGAAGGAACCAAGCCGGTTAGCGATTCCTGGACGGCTATTTGCTTCGTGAATGACGAGTGGAATTTTCGCCTTACGCGCGCCCAAATACGCCGGCGCAGCCACATAACCGCCGAAACCAACGACGACATCTACCTCACGATCAGCGATGATCGCAACGACCTCGTCAATCGCCGCACGCAAGCGGGCCGGAAACTTCAGCGCAGCCCGATTCGGTCGTCGAGGAAAAGGGAGCTTGGCGATCGTGAGCAATTCGAAACCACGTTCAGGCACCAATCTCGCCTCGAGCCCCTCCTCGGTGCCCAAAACCAGAATCTCGGCCTCCGGCTCGCGCACCCGAATGCGTTCGGCGACGGCGAGCAAGGGATTGACGTGGCCGGCGGTGCCGCCGCCCGCCAGTAGATACGTGGTCATCGACGTCCTTGTGCTCGATTTGCGGCCAGCATGCGTGATCGGTCAGCGGGCGATTGCACCGGAGCCGGTTGTGCTGGCGCCGCTTGTGTCGCGGTCTTCGGCTGGGTGGAGGTTGCGCCGGGGCGCGGTGGATTAGATCCATTCTTTTCTGCGCGGGCAAAGGAAAGAACGATGCCAATGGCAAGCAGTGTGGCAATGAGAGCAGACCCACCGGTTGAAATCAGCGGCAGCGGTACTCCAAGAACGGGGAGCACACCCAACACGACAGCGATGTTGACGAAGGCTTGGCCGACAACCCAGACCATTACTCCGGCCGTAGCGATGCGGACAAAGCTGTCGTTGGTAGAACGAATAATTCGCACGAAAGCAACGGTGAGCGTGACGAACAGCGATAGCACGACCACTGCGCCGATAAGGCCGAGTTCTTCTCCGATAATCGCATAGACGTAGTCGCTATCGGCGTGGGGCAGCCAGCCACGTTTAGCGACCGAGTTGCCCAGGCCACGACCGAAGAGGCCGCCACCAGCGAGAGCCCAATACGCGTGCTCGATTTGCCAACACGTGTCCTGATAGTCGAGTTCGGTGCACCCGTTGAGCCATACGCCGATGCGCGACGTTCGAGAACCGCTAGTGGTCGCAAACATGATGGCGCCCAGAGCTACAGCAACGACGCCGATGGTGAGAAAACGCAGTCGAACGCCCGCAAAGAAAAGACACGAGAAGACAATGAGCAACATGATGGACGCGGTGCCGAGGTCGTTTCCAATCAGCACCAATCCGATCGCAGCACCGGCCACTGGTGCGACAGGGAGCAGAACTTGCTTCCAATCGCCCAGCTGATCTTGCTTGGTCGACAGCACCCACGCCACCCACACGATGACGGCGACTTTGACGAACTCTGACGGTTGGGCACTAAACGTACCGATTTGAATCCAGTTCTGGTTGCCTCCGTAGGCCAAACCGATACCGGGAACGAATACGAGAAGTTGCAGTACGGCGCCGAGGATCAGCCCAGGAAGCGCCCAGCGTTTCCAGAATCGCACGGGAGCGCGCGAGGCGAGCAGCATGAGCGGTATGCCGATGAACGCGAACGCGGTCTGACGTAAAAAGCTTCCGAAAAATCCCTGGTCCGCGGCATACGATTCGACCGACGACGACGAAAGAACCATGACCAGGCCAAAGACGACGAGAAAGAGAGTTGTTCCCAACAGCAAGAAGAAATCGCTCGACTGCGCTGAGAAAATCTTCTTGACCGGTACGCGCGCCGCTAGCGGCCGTGACGACTTGTCCGACGGTGTCGACGAAGCCTGAGGCCGAGACTGAGAATCTGAGCTAGCCGGCCGAGGGGACCGTTGCGGTCGCTGAGGAGGCGCCATCGTCGTTTCCTCCTACTCGTTCGAGCACAGCTGCCGCAAACTTTTCTCCGCGGTCGGAATAGCTTCTGAACTGATCCATGGAAGCCGCTGCCGGCGCTAACAAGACCGTGTCACCGTCGGTGGCGATCCCGTGCGCCATCTCAACAGCTCGTGGCATCACGTGCTCAGTGTCAGTCGACTCGACCTCGAAGAGCGGAATCTCAGGCGCGTGTCGCTCGAATGCGGCCCGGATTGCCAGCCTCTCGCTGCCGATCACGATCGCAGCCTTCAACCGATCAGCATGCTTGGCGATGAGCGGCGCAACATCAACCCCCTTGAGAAGCCCGCCGAGAATCCAGACGACGGGGTCCGCTGCCGAGAGCGACGCGCTTGCCGCGTGTGAGTTCGTCGCTTTAGAGTCATTCACCCAGGTCACGCCTCCACTGACAACGACGATTTGGTTGCGGTGGGCATCGAGCTCAAAGCTCGCGACACCCGCGCGCAACGCTTCGATGCTGACACCGGCCGCGCGCACGAGCGCACTTGCTGCCAAAATATTCGCGACCATGTGGGGCGCGCCGAAATTGCGCTGCTGCAATTCGTGAAGGGTGAACAGCTCAAGTGCTGTGTTGTGGCGGTCGTCGCCAAACGCACGATCGGCCAAGATATCGCTCACGATGCCGAAATCGCTGCGACCTGGCGTATCGAGTCCGAAACCGATTGCTCGACATCCTTCGACCACATCGGCATTTTCGACCATAGTTTGAGTCGCTGGCACCGCACGGTTGTAGACAGCGGCGACTTTCGTATTCGCGTAAACCGTGGCTTTTGCTTCGGCGTACGCCTCGCGTGAACCGTGCCAGTCGAGGTGATCGTCAGCCAAATTTAGGCACACGCTAGCGAGTGGCGAAATCGCGCCGCCACCCATCCGCGGCATGCCGTGCAATTGAAAACTTGACAGTTCCACGACGAGAAAATCGAAGCCATCGGGGTAGCGGATCGCATCAAGCACGGGAACACCGATGTTGCCGACGGCTCCCGCTCGGAATCCGGCCGTTGTCAGAATATGGGCGGTCAGTTGCGCCGTGGTCGTTTTGCCGTTGGTACCGGTGATGGCGATCCATTCAGCGGGCGTGCCCGTTTTATCCCGCAAGCGCCAAGCAAGTTCGATCTCTGTCCACATGGCGATGTCGTTCTCACGGCACCACAGCAACAAGGGGTGATCGAGCGGATATCCCGGTGACACGATGACGACGTCGGGGGTATGAGCGGTCAGTGCCGCGACTTGGTCCTCGGCGGTGCCGCCGAGAGCGAGTGCCGCCCCAATAACCTCGGCCATCTCGATTCGGTTGTCGGATGCCGCATCCGCGATCACCAGCACGTCAGCCTTCAATTCAGTGAGGGTATCTGCCGCCGAGAAGCCGGTTGCGCCGAGACCGAGCACAGCGACGCTGAGCTCGCTCCACGCCCCGTTCCAACTGGTGAATGAAGTGAGGTCACGCACAGCTACTGGTTAATCCATTCGAGATAGAAGGTTCCGACGCCGGCCGCGACGAATAGCGCCGCAATCAGCCAGAAACGCACGACGACCGTGACTTCGGCCCAGCCTTTGAGTTCGAAATGATGATGCAGCGGGCTCATCAGGAATATACGTTTACCGCCTGTGA
Organism: Salinibacterium sp. UTAS2018; assembly: GCF_004118935.1. Classification (NCBI taxonomy): domain Bacteria; kingdom Bacillati; phylum Actinomycetota; class Actinomycetes; order Micrococcales; family Microbacteriaceae; genus Salinibacterium; species Salinibacterium sp. UTAS2018. The sequence continues at coordinate 425,934 of NZ_CP035375.1, read as the reverse complement.
TCTTGAAGTAGGCGCGTTGCAGGATCACCGAACCGGTGACGATGAGGAAGAGACCGCCGATCAGTACGAGAAGCAGTTCCGTGCGGCTCATGATGGCCAGGGCGGCAATAGCGCCACCAAGGCCGAGCGAGCCGGTGTCTCCCATGAAGACCTGAGCCGGGGAAGTGTTCCACCAGAGGAACCCGATGAGGGCACCCGCGATGGCCGCAGCGATGATGGCGAGGTCTAGCGGGTCGCGCACGTCGTAGCACTTGTAGAGGACCTCACGGTCGATGCTCAAGTTGCTGCACGACTGGTTGTTTTGCCAGAAACCGATCACGATGTACGAGGCAATGGCGAAGATGGCCGATCCGGTCGCAAGCCCGTCGAGGCCGTCCGCGACGTTCACACCATTCGACGTGCTCACGATAATCAGAGTGACCCAAATGGCGAACAAAATCGCACCGATGACGACACCGAAAGTCGCGAGGTCGAGCCAAGGAATGTCGCGGATGCCCGAGATCATGGATGACGCCGGAGTCAGGCCGCCCGGATCAGGGAAGTTGAGAGCAAGAGCGGCGAATCCGGCAGCCACGATAACCTGACCGGCAACTTTCGACCACCCGCCGAGCCCGAGACTGCGCTGTTTACGCGTCTTCATGAAGTCGTCGATGAAGCCGATGACGCCGAGGCCCACCATGAGGTAGATCACGAGGATGCCAGACAGCGTCACCGGTTCGCTGGCCACCCAGTGCCCGACGAAATATCCCATCGTCGCGCCCAAGATAAAGACGATTCCGCCCATTGTGGGCGTGCCCCGTTTGGTGTGGTGGCTCTCAGGGCCGTCGTCGCGAATGAACTGGCCCCATTTCAAGCGCACGAAGAGCTTGATAAAGAGCGGAGTAAGAAAAAGCGTAAAGACGAGAGAGAAGGCTGCGGCGATCAGTAGTGCGATCATGCGGAGACCCCGGCAATCCGATCGCCAAGAATTCTCAAGCCGGCAGAGTTGGATGACTTCACTAGCACCACATCTCCCTCTCGTAATTCGTCACGAAGCACAGCGTATGCCTCCTCGATGCTATCGACGAGTACCGACTCTCCATCCCACGAACCTTCAAGGCCTGCCGCATTGTGGATGTGGCGAGCGGCGTGCCCCACAACGATTAGCTTCTGCACGTTCAGTCGAACGATTAAGCGACCGATTCGATCGTGTTCTTCATTAGCGTAGTCACCCAGCTCGGCGATCTCGCCGAGAACAGCGACAGACCGGTTATGGGGACCGACGATCTGAACGAGGGTCTTGAGCGCAGCGGCCATCGAATCGGGGCTCGCATTGTAGGCATCGTTGATGACCGTGATGCCGCCGGGAGCCTCAAGAAGTTCCATGCGCCAACGTTCGGCACGATCGATGGATTCCAATGCCGCTACAGATTCGCTCGGGGCGATTCCGAGAGCGCGGGCGGCGGTAATCGCCGCTAGGGCGTTTGTAACGTGATGCTCGCCCAAGATGCGCAACTGCACGGGAATCACGGACCCTTCCACGTGAAGATCGAAGGCCGTTCCTTTCGCCGTAGCTTGAATGTCGTCAGCCCATACCTCGGCCGAAGAATCGAGCCCGAAGAACGCAACCGTCGCCTGCGTTTGCTGCGCCATAGCCTTCACGCGACCATCGTCACTGTTGAGCACTGCGGTCGCCGTGGCAGGAAGGCTCGTCACCATCTCGGACTTTGCGCGCGCCGTAGTGGCAGCATCACCAAATTTACCGATGTGAGCGAGACCGACCATCAGAACGATGCCCACGTCGGGCATGACGACCGACTGCAAGCGAGCGATGTCTCCGATGCCATCGGCTCCCATCTCCACCACCAAGTAACGAGTGGATGCGGTCACGCCAAGCATGGAGATCGGAGCACCGACATCGTTATTGAACGACCCTTGAGGCGCCACGGTTTCGCCCGCGCGTTCCAGGATCGTGCGCAGCATATTCTTCGTGGTCGTTTTACCGTTTGACCCCGTGACCGCAACCACTTTCAGTTCGCCCGCATTGCGAACCTGAGCCACCACAGCTCGCGCCAGCCCTTGAAGCGCTTCGACTCCGTTGCTCACGATGATCTGGGGAACCTCGAGCTCCAGCGGTCGCTCTGCGATGACAAGCGCGGCACCGTTCTCGACGGCCTTCGCCGCGAAGAGATGCCCATCGGTGCTCTCGCCACGAAGCGCGAAAAAGATGGAGCCGGGGGTGTTCAGTCGTGAATCGGTTTGCACGCTGCTGGCGGGGAGCCGCCGTTGAGCATCGCTACCGTCGCGCAACTCTCCGCCGACGGCGGTGGCAATTTCGGCAAGACTCAGTTCGATCACGTGGAGTGCTCCAGGGTTGATTAACACGGGGAAACTCACCAACGCAGCGGTAGATCCGGTCCTGACGTGCTTGAGGGGGTGACACGGTAGGTGGTGAGCGTTTGGGCCATAATGTCGCGGAACGTCGAGGCGATGGCGCCGGAATATATGCTATCTGGGATACCAGCAGTCGCGATCACAATGTACTCAGGGTCATCGGCCGGCGCCAAGCCCGCGTAGGAGATAACGACGTTATCGCCGTAAGCGCCGTTCTCCGCAACTTGGGCCGTACCGCTCTTAACCGCCACACGGTAGCCCGGAATCTCAAGGTTCGGTGCAGAGCCGCTGGAGCTGTAAACCATCTCCATCATCTCAAGAGTCTGCTTAGCGGCGGCCTCAGAAATTACTCGCGTGCCCTCGGTAGAGGGCGTATCGGTGACCGTGCCATCGGGCCATTCGCAACCTTCGACGAGCACGGGCGGGAGTCGGACTCCCCCGTTACCCAACGCCTGGTAGGAACTTGCCATCTGAATGGATGTCGTCGTCAGCCCCTGGCCGAACTGCACGGCATAGTTCGTGCGAGCATCCCACTCATCGGCGTCGTACAGCGTTCCGGACGACTCTCCGTTGAATCCAATACCGGTCTTTTGCCCGAAGCCAAACTTTTCAAGATAGTCATGACGCGACGCGGCATCCAGAAGATCGGTGTATTGAGCGATCGCCGTGTTGGATGACTCCACGAGTGCCCCGGCCAAAGTAAGACGCTGGTCTTCGTGATAGAACGAATCACTAATCGTTCCGCCACCGTTGGTCAATTCAAGGGCGTAGGGCGAGACGACCTGGGTGCTCTGGTTGGCAACACCGGCATCGATGAGGGATGCCGCGGTCAAGGCCTTCACTGTCGAGCCGGGTTCGTAAGGCGTACTGAATGCGCGCGATCCGAGGGCGTCGCGGTCGGCAAGGTTGACGTCGTTGGGGTCGAGGGTCGGCCAGTCGCTGACAGCCAGCAGGTGGGCGTCGCTGACGCGCATGACCACGCCCGTGGCCCATGTTGCCCCAAGGGACTCAGCGGTCTGCGCCATACGCTGCTGCACATAGAACTGAAGGTCTCCATCGATCGAGAGAGAAAGGGTGCCGCCGTCTTGGGGTTCCAGCGTTTCAACGGCGCTGCCCGGAAGCGCGACTCCATCTTCGCCGCGTGCGTAGCTGGCTTCGACGTCGGTGCCGGCCAAGCACTCGTCTGACGTCAGTTCAACTCCGGCCTGAGGCCCATCTGTACCGATGAAGCCAACGAGGTTTCCCGCGATCTCACCGTTGGGATAGCTTCGTTCCGGGTTGAGTTCGTAGTACAACCACGAAATCCCTAGATCCTCCACGGCTTGATACTGCTCGAGAGTGATGCTCTTCGCGAGGTACTCGAAATCCGACTCTGGGTTCTCCAGAATCATCGTGAGCATCTCGTCGGGGTCTCCCCCAATGATGTCCGTGATCTGCTTCAGGTCGTCCAAGACGACGACTGACGCGTTTTCTCGCAGCAAAGTCACACGAGGCGAAATGACGATATCGAATCGTTCAACGCTGTCGGCGAGCACTGCACCTCGCGTGTCGACAATGTCGCCGCGCGTTCCGTACGCGACGCTCGTGAGAGTGCGCTTCGTGTCGGCCTCGGCGTTCAGGGCTTCTGCCTGGACCACTTGAAGGTCGACAAGACGAACCATAAAAACAACAGTCAAGACAGCGATCGTAAGAACGACAAAGGACACTCGAGCGCGAGTTGAGCGGGCTTTCATCGGTCCTCCCCCAGAGGGTTCACCTCAATCATCGCGTGACAGGGGCGGGAATCGTGTTATTGGACGGCTCTGGCGCGGCGGGTTCAGCGGGCGTTACCTCGGCCGTTGCAGCAGCAGTTCCTGCAGCGGCGGCACCGGTAGCGGCCCCAACGACTGCCGTCCCCGCGGTTGCGGTTGTCGACGCAGTCGCGTCAGCTCCGGCAGCCTGCGCCGCTCCCACTGACGCACTAGAAAGCAGCGTATTGCCCACGAGGCCGCAGGTTCCGCCGCATCCGGTTGGATCAGCACTTCCCGGCAGACGGAAGACAGACCCATTTGCGATATCAAGCGAATACGGGGTGGCGTTGGGAATCATTCCAAGCTCAGCGGCCTTCGACGCTAGATTCTGGGATGAGGACTGCAACGAGAGCGATTCCAAGAGGCTCTGCTCAGTACGGATGAGCACCTTCTGCTCGTACTGCAGTGCGTCGATCTGGTAAGCGCCTTGAGTGACCACAATGCTCAGCAACAGCTGAGCGGCCAGGATCACGAAAAAACTAGCAACTGTCACCACCGCATAGAGCATGCGCGGACGCGCCTTGCGCTGAGCCTTCGTCGTGACGATCTCGATGTGCGAGGGTCGTTCTGACGGACGGTGAAGTGGTTCTGGAAGTGCATAAGCGAGGTTAGTGCTCATGAGGTGACTCGCATTCGTTCTATCGCTCGCAGTCGTACGGGCTTTGCTCTCGGGTTAAGGTCTTGCTCCTCTTGGCTGGCTTGTTCGGAGCCACGAACCAAGAGTTTGAGTTCTGCTTTGTGCTCAGGGAGCTCGACGGGCAATCCCGCCGGCGCCGTTGAGCGTGAGCGACGTTGCAATTCACGCTTCACGATTCGGTCTTCCAGCGATTGGTACGCCAGCACGACCATCCGACCGCCAATAGCAAGCGAATCAACCGCCGCAGGAATCGCGCGCTCGAGAACCGAAAGTTCTTGGTTGACCTCGATACGAAGCGCTTGGAAAACTCGCTTTGCAGGATGGCCCGCACGCTGCGCAGCGGCCGGGGTTGCCGCAATGATCAGCTCGACCAATTGGGCGGATGTCGTCAAGGGCTGCTGCTCACGGAACTGCACGATGCGGCTTGCGAATCTCGGCGCGAGTTTCTCATCGCCATACGCATAAAAAATGCGGCGAAGTTCGAGCTCGCTGTACGTAGCAAGGATGTGCTCCGCGGTGACCGGCGTTGAGGTATCCATTCGCATATCAAGCGGAGCGTCCTGAGAATAGGAGAACCCTCGCTCGACACGATCGAGCTGAAGGGACGAAACCCCGAGGTCGAAGAAAATGCCTTCCACCGACGAGATCCCCAGGGAGTCGAGCGCCTGCGGAATTTCGTCGTACACGGCATGAACAAAGTGAGTGCGGTTGGCGAAAGGCTCGAGCCGACGTCGAGCAATAGCCAGAGCGTCTTCGTCCCGGTCCACTCCCACGAGGGTGAGCTCGGGAAAACGTTGGAGGAACGCCTCTGCGTGACCGGCCATGCCGAGGGTTCCGTCAACAAGAACGGCGCCCGGGGCGTTTAGCGCTGGGGCGAGCAACTCAATCGAGCGCTCAAGGAGTACTGGGGTGTGGATGGTGTTGTCAGCCATGGCGTAGGGCCTAGTTCTTGGATGCTGATCCCCATCCGACTCGACCTGATATCGGGGAAGAAAATCAGGGCGTTCGGCTGGGAGTCAGCGTCGAAGAGCTAGAAGAGTCCCGGAATCACCTCCTCGGTGGTGTTGACGAAATCGGCCTCGGTGGCCTCGTAGTAGTTGTTCCAGGCTTCGGTGTCCCAGATCTCAGCGCGATTGCCCGCACCGATGACGGTGAGATCCCGCCCCAGTCCGGCGTACTCGCGTAGCCCGGCCGGAATCGTTACTCGGTGTTGCTTGTCTGGGGTTTCTTGGTTGGCTCCAGAAAGAAAGAGACGCAAGAAGTCACGACCTTGCTTGCTCGTGACCGGTGCCTTGCGAATCGCCTCATGCATCACTTCGAACTCGCGCTGGCTGAAGACGTACAGGCACCGCTCCTGGCCGCGAGTGACCACGACACCGGAGGCGAGTTCTTCACGAAACTTCGCCGGCAGGATGATGCGGCCCTTGTCGTCGAGCTTGGGAGCGTAGGTGCCTAGAAACACGGCGCCTCCCCTCAATCTCCGGCCCGGATTCTGGTTGCCTCCACTTTACTCCACTTTCAACCACATATCTAAGGTTTTCAGCGTATCAGCGTCAAAGTTATCCACATATGCCAGTAAGTTAGCGGAATATTGGGGTGGAGGAAAATGGAGCAAAATTCCAAGAAATGGAGAGTCCTCCCCTGTTGAGGGCACAAAAAAGGACCAGCCCGAAGGCTGGTCCTTGAAAGTGGAGTGGGTGGGAGGTTAGCCGCGGCCGTCCTGGCGGCGATCCCAGCGCTCGTTGAGGGTATCCATGAAGGATGCCCCGCGTTTGGTCGAGTTGCTTGAGGATGCGGGTGCAGCGTCTGCGTCGAGGTCGGCATCACTCGAGCGTGACGGTGATACGAAGAGCAGCACGCCAACGAACATGACAATGAAGCCCAATACGCCCACGAGAGGCTGCTGAATGATGACGCCCGTGAGGAGCGCGATGATTCCAGCGACCGCAACAAGGACGCCGATAACCATCATTCGATAGTTAGGCTTACCTTTGCGAGGGTTAACTGCGCTGACAAAATCGGCATCGTTTTGATAGAGACTGCGCTCCATCTCATCGAGGGCCCGCTGCTCTTGCTCTGAAAGCGGCATTCCGTTCCCCTCTCTCTGGGATTTACGGCTAGGTCTCTATAGTACGCCCCCATTCACTAGGTAGGCTAGACGAGTGCCTGAGAGTAACCAGTTAGTTGACCTTGTCCAGCTGAAAATCGATGAGTTCCTGAGCGAGAAGCACAGCGAACTTGAAGCGATCGCCCCCGAGCTGACAGCCCTTACCGATGTGGGGAGCGCCCTCCTCGCCGGCGGCAAGCGCTTTCGGGCGCTCTTCTGCTACTGGGGCTGGCAGTCAGTCGCGGGACTGACCTCACCCGAAGATCCGTTCGCTGACGACAGCGCGAGCCACGATCTCACCGGCGTTCTGCTCTCGGCTTCCGCACTTGAGTTGTTTCATGCCGCAGCGCTGGTGCACGACGACATCATGGACCGCTCGGATACTCGCCGCGGAGCACCCTCGGCCCACCGACGCTTCGAGACGATGCACGTACAGGGCGGCTGGAGCGGCAGCGCTGAGGCCTACGGCGAAGCATCGGCCTTGCTGCTCGGCGACCTCTTGCTGGGCTGGAGCGATGAACTACTTGGTCGCGGGCTCGGCACCCTCCCTCGACCTTCCGCCATCGCGGCCCGCAAAGAGTTCATGACCATGCGAACTGAGGTCATGGCAGGTCAGTTTCTCGACATCCACGATGAGAGCGCCTGGGCGAGCTACCCCGAATCAGAAGCACTCGACCGAGCCCAACGCGTACTCGTTTACAAATCTGCAAAGTACAGCGTCGAAGCCCCCCTCGTGCTCGGGGCTAGCTTGGGCGCCGGCAGTGACGAGCAACTCGCATCGCTACGAGCCTTTGGGCTGCCGCTCGGCGTCGCATTCCAGTTGCGGGATGACGTTCTCGGAGTGTTCGGTGACCCTGAAGTTACGGGAAAGCCCGCCGGCGATGACCTTCGTGAGGGAAAGCGCACCGCGATTATCGCGATTGCGCGCCAAAACCTCTCGCGAAGCGCCAACGCGATCCTCGACGAGCTTCTCGGAGATCCCGACCTCAGCGACGAACAGGTCGGCATGCTCCGCTCGACCTTGCACGAATCCGGCGCGATCGTTCAAGTCGAAAAAGTCATCACTCGCAATTTGGAACGAGCCTGCGAAGCGATCGAGAGCGCGAACTTAGCGCCGACAGCGCGGGCGCAGCTTCTCGAACTGGCAAAAGCGGCGACCACGCGCACCTTTTAGCGCGTCGCGCTGAAGGCGCATCGGCCTCGCTCTCGAGAACTAGAGGACGCTAAGGAAGGAGTTGTGCGCTCTAGAAGCCGAGCGCTTGAGCGACGCGACGCACTTCCGCCTTGCGTCCAGCTCGAAGGGCTTCGACCGGGGATACTCCTAAGCTCGGCTCGCTTGAGAGCAACCAAGTCATCGACTCGTCTGACGAGAAGCCCGCGTCGGACAACACGACGACTGTTCCCCTTAGTTCGCGAAGGGGAGCTCCATCGACGATGAATACGTCGGGAACTTGCCAGACTCCATCGATCTTGCTGGCGAGTAGTGCGCCCTCTTCGATAAGGCGGCGCACTTGGCTCACCTTGAGACCGAGAAGCTCGGTGAGGTCAGGAACAGTAAGCCAGTGGGTGGAGGGTGATTCATTCACACGTTAAGACTGCCACGACATCAGCGTAAAACCTGACAGTTCGCACGGCTTCCGCAGAATATTCACTAGTGAACTCGAATAACACCAGTCACATCAGTCACTCCTGCCACATTGATTGACACAAGACTGCTTCTGTGACAACTTGGGAGCGGTGATTTTCACAATCACAGAGACCTACTCGGGGCCGGGAGCAGGAAGAATTACATGACACATTTCATTACTGACGACATCGACAACAGTGCGTCGAACGTTTTTGCGGGGCTCGCTCCCGCACCATCGAAGCACAGCGACGATCGTGCTCGACGACTGACAAAGCAGCGTGCGCGTCTCCACCGCAGCGTGATGAACACGGTACCCGTGCTTCTCGTCGGCTCACTCGCTGCCGTGACATTCAATCTCACCGGTCCGGTCGAACCCGTCAATGCGAAGACCCCCAACGATCCGCGCTTGTCGACTGAACGTGCAAATAAGCCGAGCGCCGCCCTTGCCGCGCCACGCGTCAGCGAAGCGCCTGCGACCGAAATTCAGCCCGCACCCGCCAGCTACCGTGTCGCAGAAGGCGACACGGTGAGCGACATCGCCTCGAAATACGGGCTCTCGACCGCATCCGTTCTCGCCCTGAATGGGCTCAGCTGGTCGTCGATGATTTTTCCGGGCCAAGAACTGAAGCTCTCCAAAGACACGGCGGAGACGCTGCCCAGCGTCAACCAGGTTAAGACGACCAACGGCGAGTACACCATCGTGGCTGGCGACACGATAAGCGGGATCGCTCACAAGTTCGGTGTTTCTACGATTTCGGTCATGTCGGCAAATGGGCTTGGGTGGTCGAGCATTATCTACCCCGGCCAGACGATGATCATTCCCGGCAACCTCAGCTCGCCTCTGCAAGAGACCGAAGCGTACGACTTCACTGCCGACGAACTCGACGCCGCTGAAGACCATCACGATGTTTCTCCTGATGAGATTTCCACAGGTGAAGCCGATGCCAGCAGCTCTGACGAGTCGGCACCGCGACCCACGCCAGGCACTCCCTACGTCGTGGTGTCCGGCGATACGATCTCAGCGATCGCCTCGATCGCCGACATTTCGGCTGCAGCATTGCTGGAAGCTAATGGCATCGCTGACTCGGGGATGATCTTCATCGGCGACACTTTGACGATCCCTGCTCCGAGTTCGAGCGTCGCCAGCACCGGGGATACTGTCACGTACCTCGACTCTGAGATGCAAGCAAACGCTGACGTCATCATTCAGGTGGGCCGCGAGCTCGGTGTGTCGGACTACGGCATCATCATTGCCCTCGCTACCGCAATGCAGGAGTCGAGTCTTCGAAACCTTGACTGGGGCGATCGCGACTCCGTCGGTCTCTTTCAGCAGCGCCCGAGTGCAGGATGGGGAACAGTGGCCGAGCTCACGGCGCCGGACCACGCTGCACGTCTCTTTTACGGGGGTCCAAGCAATCCCAACTCAGGAACTACTCGCGGATTGTTGGAAATCTCCGGCTGGCAGAACATGACGGTCACGCGCGCCGCACAGGCCGTACAGATCTCCGGACACCCGGATGCGTACGCAAAGTGGGAGAAATCAGCCCGCTTCTGGCTCGAACAGCTCGACTAACCTGCAGAACAGCCGTGTCTAGCGGTGCTGGGGAAGCTCAGAACTTTAGACTCTCAGAGTGAATGCGAACTCTACTGATCCGATGATCGGCCGTCTGCTCGACGGCCGCTATCAGATTCGTTCGCGGATTGCGCGTGGGGGCATGGCTACGGTCTACCTCGCCACCGACGAGCGCCTCCAGCGCAAGGTCGCGATCAAGGTGATGCACGGCCACCTTGCTGACGACAGCAAGTTCAAGGAACGTTTCGTTCAAGAAGCACGATCCTCTGCGCGTCTTGCACATCCGAACGTCGTCAACGTTTTCGACCAGGGCCAAGACAGCGACATGGCGTATCTCGTCATGGAGTACCTGCCTGGCATTACGCTGCGTGACCTTCTTGAAGAACACCGCATTCTCACTACCGAGCAAACACTCGACATCATGGAGGCTGTGCTCGCAGGCCTCGCCGCGGCGCACAAAGCGGGCATCGTCCATCGCGACCTCAAGCCAGAGAACGTGCTGCTTGCCGACGATGGCCGCATTAAGATCGGCGACTTCGGCCTCGCACGCGCGGCCAGCGCCAACACGGCAACCGGCGCAGCACTACTCGGCACGATCGCCTATCTCTCCCCCGAGCTCGTCACCCGCGGACTCGCCGATACCCGCAGCGACATCTATGCCATCGGCATCATGATGTATGAAATGCTCGTCGGTGAACAGCCCTTCAAGGGCGAACAGCCCATGCAGATCGCCTATCAGCACGCCAACGAGGTCGTGCCCAGCCCTAGCGCTGCCAACCACCTCGTGCCGGCCGAACTCGACGACCTCGTGCTCTGGGCAACTTCTCGCGAACCGGATGATCGTCCCAAAGACGCTCGCGTGCTGCTCGATCAGCTGTATCAAACGCACAGCTCGCTCATGACAGCACTACCACCGACGGCATCGACCGCCGTGCAGCGCACCATGGTGCTGCCCAGCGCCCCTGCCAGCGAACCTCAGAACTCGACGGCTGACACTCAAGTTTTCGGTGCCGAGCTGCAGCAAGTCGCGGCCCCCGCGCCCACTCAGGTTTCAGAAAACACCACGACACTTTCTACTCGAGCCACGAAGCGAAAGAAACGTGGCTGGTGGCTGGTCGCATTGATCGTGCTTCTCGTGGGTGGCGCTGCCGGTGCGGGGTGGTATTTCGGCGCCGGACCGGGATCGCAAGTGACAATTCCCGACAGCATTCAGAATTCCACCCCCGCCGAGGCTCGGGTCATACTCGAAGACCTCGGCCTTGAGGTCAGTGACGAACTGGGCGAAGCCTATGACGCGGTGATCGCCGTCGATCTCGTGGCCAATAGCGATCCTGCAGTGGGAGCCATCGTCGCGAACGGTTCACCCGTGCAACTTCTCATTTCTCAGGGGCCGCGCCCCCTCCCTGTGCCGAATTTCGCAGACATGACGGAGGACGAGGCTCGCACCGCGATCAGCGAAGCACCGTTCACCTTCGTCGAGCCGGTCGTGAGACAGTTCGATAGCGAGATCGAAGCCGGCTTCATCATCGATGTTCTCGACGCCGACGGAGCCTCCATCCTGGGTGCAGAAAACTATGGTGAGCTTCAAGAGGTGTCGCTGATCGTGTCGGCGGGTTCGCTGCCCGATGTGGCGTGCTCGAGCGTTGACAATGCCACGCAGACGCTCGCTGACCTCCAGCTCAACGTTGAACTGGGTATCGAAGTCTTCAGCGACTGCGATGAAGGCACTGTCGTCTCGATCGATTCCGAGAAGAACGACGAGGGCGAACCGCGCATTGTTCGCGAAGGAGATACCGTCACGCTGATCACTTCTCGCGGCCCCGAACCAGTTCAGGTCCCCGACGTAAGTGACGAATGGATCGCCGCAGCGAAAGCCGAACTCGAATCGCTCGATTTCGTAGTGACGGTGATCACCGATATCCCTCAGGGATTCTGGAATTCAAGTTTCGCACCGGTCTCTGGCACAGACCCCGGCGCCGGCGAATCTCTCAAGAGAGGCTCGGAAGTGACCCTCTACGGTCCGCAGCTATAGGTCGCGTTTTCCAAGCGTCTTAACAACCTAAAAGCCCGCCCAGCGGTGCGCCTTACGGCGCTCGACAGGGCGGGCTTTTCGTTAGTGCTAGAAGGCGCGAAGCTCCTCAGCCACCAAGAACGCGAGTTCGAGAGACTGCATGTGGTTGAGTCGCGGGTCGCAGAGCGACTCGTAGCGAGTCGCGAGCGTTGCTTCGTCGATCTGCTCGGAGCCACCGAGGCACTCAGTGACGTCGTCACCGGTGAGCTCGATGTGGATGCCGCCGGGGTACGTTCCCGCAGCGCGGTGCGCCTCGAAGAATCCCTTGACCTCATCGACGACGTCATCGAAACGACGAGTCTTGTAGCCGGTGGGCGTAGTGAGGCCGTTGCCGTGCATCGGGTCAGTGACCCAGAGAGGCGTGGCATCCATGCTCTTGATGGCCTCGAGCAGGGGCGGAAGCGCGTCGCGCACCTTGCCAGCACCCATGCGGGTGATGAAGGTGAGTCGGCCGGGCTCGCGCTCAGGGTCCAGCTTGTCGATGAGCTGCTTCATGGTCTCGGGGGTCGTAGTTGGACCGAGCTTGACGCCGATCGGGTTACGCAGTCGCGAGAAGTAATCGATGTGAGCGCCGTCGAGGTCGCGGGTGCGCTCCCCGATCCACAAGAAGTGAGCACTCGTGTTGTACGGGGTGCCGGTGCGTGAGTCGATGCGCGTCATGGGGCGCTCGTAGTCCATGAGCAAGCCTTCGTGGCTGGCGTAGAACTCGGTTCGCTTGAGCTCGTCGAAGTCAGCGCCTGCGGCCTCCATGAAGCGCACCGCCTTATCGATTTCTTTAGCGAGGCTCTCGTACTGGTGGTTCGCCGGGTTAGCCGCGAATCCCTTGTTCCAGGAGTGCACCTGGCGCAAATCAGCAAAACCACCCTGCGTGAACGCCCGAATGAGGTTCAGCGTCGAAGCTGCCGTGTGGTAGCCCTCGACGAGACGAGCGGGGTCTGCGGTGCGCGACTCCGGAGTGAAGTCAAAGCCGTTGACGATGTCGCCGCGGTAGGCGGGCAACGTAACATCGCCGCGCGTCTCGGAGTCGCTCGAACGCGGCTTGGCGAACTGGCCGGCCATGCGCCCCATTTTAACGATGGGCTTCGACGCGCCATAAGTGAGCACGACAGCCATCTGCAAGATGGTCTTGACGCGGTCGCTGATCTGCTGCGCCGTAGCGCCGGCAAACGTTTCGGCGCAGTCACCACCCTGCAGCAAGAAGGCGTCACCCTGAGCGGCGCGCGCGAGCCTCGTGCGGAGGCGATCTACTTCGCCCGCAAAGACGAGAGGCGGCAGCGAGGCAATCTTGCTGGATGCTTCGCCAACGGCGTCGGCATCCGGCCATTGCGGCTGCTGCTTGATGGGGAGAGTGCGCCAGTTGTCTAGGCCGGCAATCACGGCGGGATCAGCGAGCACGACTGGTTCTGACGGGTCGACCACGAGGAGTTTCCTTCATACATTTACTACGAGAATGGCTGGGCTTGTGACCCTCTTAGAGCCTACGGCACCGCGGAGCGCTGAGCGTCACCGTTACATGTGCGTGAGGACGGTGTCGCACGTCGCCCTAACGGCGGAGGAGTTAGCGACGAGCTGCGCTGCGGTCCTTGACCGAGGTGGCATAAACGTCCACATACTCTTGCCCGCTGATGCGGTTGAGTTCATACATGATTTCGTCGGTAATCGAGCGAAGGATAAACCGATCGCCCTCCATGCCTTCGAAACGGCTGAAGTCGAGCGGTTCACCGAAAACAATGCCGATACGACCCATGCGAGGAATCTTGGTACCGATGGGCATGACCTTCTCGGTGTCGATCATCGCTACCGGAACAACCGGGACGTGACCCTCAAGAATCATGCGGGCAACGCCGGTGCGACCGCGATACATTTTGCCGTCTGGGCTGCGGGTGCCCTCGGGGTAGATGCCGAGAACCTCTCCGCGAGCGAGAACAGCAAGCCCGGTATTGAGTGACGCCTCGGATGCCTTGCCGCCGGAACGGTCAATCGGCAGCATGCCGGTGCCATTGAAAAACGCGCGCGACAGGAAGCCTTTAATGCCCTTGCCGGTGAAATAGTCGCTCTTGGCCAAGAAGAAAATACGGCGGTCCATTACGAGCGGTAAGAAGACTGAGTCGATGAAAGACAAGTGGTTGCTGGCCAAGATGACTCCGCCTTTACGCGGAATATTCTCCAAACCGGATACCCACGGACGGAAGACGGTCTTCAAGATGGGACCGGCAACCAGATTCTTCATAAACCAATAGAACATGGCACCTCTCTTTCGTCGTCGCGGGATTACCCACTCTACCGCCCGGTGGTCAGGTACCCCACAAAAGGGTGCAATTGTTCTCTCGCACCAATGCGCGCGTGTTTTGTGGCGGATGATCTCGATAGAGTGGACGAGACCACCTAACCGGTGCCAAAGGAGTTGCCGTGAAACAGTTTGATGTACCAGCCCTCGTTAAGGCTGACCCGGAAGCAAACGCTACCGATCTCTTGATAGATCGCGTTGCGGCTACACCCAATAACGCGTTGTTCTCGCTCCCCACCGCTAACGGTGGCTGGAGCGATGTGACGTCAACAGAGTTTCTTACCCAAGTTAAAGCTCTTGCGAAGGGCTTGGTTGCCGCAGGCATCGAGCCCGGCGACAAAATCGGTCTTATGTGCAAGACCCGTTACGAGTGGACTCTGATTGACTTCGCAACCTGGTTTGCGGGAGCAGTGCTCGTACCAATCTACGAAACAAGTTCGCCAAGCCAGATCCTCTGGAATATCACGGATTCTGGCGCTACGGCGATGATCACCGAAACGCCGGATCACTTCGCTCGCTTCGATGAAATTCGCGCCGACGTTCCTGCGATCGCCAACGTCTGGCAGATCGATCTCGGTGACCTCGACAAGCTCGCAAAGTCAGGTTCAGCCGTAACCGACGAAGAAATTGAACGTCGCCGTAACCTCGCCAAGGGATCTGACCTCGCGACCCTGATCTACACCTCGGGAACGACCGGCAAGCCCAAGGGCTGCGTCATCACGCACTCGAACTTCGTTGAGTTGTGCCGCAACTCTCAGAAAGCGATTCCGGAGGTTGTGAACCCCGACTCGAGCACGCTGCTGTTCATCACGACAGCGCACATCTTCGCCCGCTTTATCTCAATCCTGTGCGTCCATGGTGGCGTGAAGGTCGGACACCAGCCTGACACCAAGCTCTTGCTGCCGTCGATGGCCTCGTTCAAGCCGACGTTCCTCTTGGCCGTGCCGCGTGTTTTCGAGAAGGTGTACAACTCCTCGGAGCAAAAGGCTGAAGCCGGCGGCAAAGGCAAGATCTTCCGCAAGGCCGCTGAGGTCGCGATTGCTCACTCCAAGGCCATGGATGCCGGCCACGTGCCGCTGGGCCTCAAGATTCAGTTCGCCGTCTTCGACCGCCTCGTGCTGTCGAAGATTCGCGCTGCCCTCGGCGGACGCGTCAAGTACGCCGTCTCAGGCTCTGCACCGCTCGGCCTTCGCCTCGGACACTTCTACCGCAGTCTCGGTCTCACGATTCTTGAGGGCTACGGCCTCACCGAGACGACTGCTCCGATCTCGGTCAACAAGCCCTCGAACTTCAAGATCGGAAAGGTCGGCCCGCCGCTTCCCGGAGTATCCGTTCGCATCGCAGACGACGGAGAAATTCAAGCCAAGGGCGTGTGCGTCTTCGACGGCTACTGGAACAACCAGGCTGCCACCGACGAGGTGTTTGAAGACGGTTGGTTCAAGACCGGCGACATCGGACAGATCGACGAAGAGGGCTACCTCGAGATCACCGGTCGCAAGAAGGAGATCATCGTGACCGCCGGAGGCAAGAACGTCGCTCCGGCTGCCCTTGAGGACCCGATTCGCGCGAACCCGATCATCGGACAAGTCGTCGTCGTCGGGGAGCAGCGCCCGTTTATCTCGGCGCTGGTGACTCTCGATGAAGAGATGCTTCCGACCTGGCTCGGCAACAACGGCCTCGACGCTACGTGGACCGTGGAGCAGGCAGCAGCGCACCCCGCGGTGCTCGCCGAAGTGCAAAAGGCGATCGACGTCGGAAACTCTCGAGTCTCCCGCGCCGAATCGATTCGCAAGTTCCACATCCTGGATGCTGACCTGACTGAGGCAAGCGGTCACTTGACCCCGAAACTCAGCATCAAGAGGAACGTCATCCTGGTGGACTTTGCCGACGTGATCGACGGGCTCTACTCGAACTCGCCGGCCACGGAGGGAATCTCTCTCAAGTAGCTGTCACAGCAGAAAACCCCCGTCACGCACGCGTGACGGGGGTTTTCTCGTGCGTAGGCGCGGTCCGCGTGGAATCCACGACCTCAAGACCTGCTAGTACCAGGACGCCTTACGGATCTCGCGCATCGCTTCACGCTTCGTCTCAGCCTCAAGGCCCTCGATATAGAGGTGACCGTCGAGGTGATCTGTCTCGTGCTGAAGCGCCTGAGCCATGAGGCCATCGCCGCTGAGCTCGACAGGCTCCCCCGCTAGGTTCACGCCAGTGACCCGCGCAAACGGGTACCGACGGCGCAGAAAGTAGAAACCGGGCACCGAGAGGCACCCCTCGTCTACCAACTCCGGCTCCCCCGACACTTCGGCGAGCACAGGGTTGATGATGTAGCCGATGTCTCCATCGATGTTGTAGCTAAACGCCCGCAGACCGACGCCGATCTGGTTCGCGGCTAGCCCCGCTCGCCCGGGAAGCTTCACCGTTTCGATGAGGTCATCAACGAGTGCAGTGGCACGCGGGTCACCGATCACAATCGGATCGCATGCCGAACGAAGGACGGGGTCGCCGAAAAGACGGATCTCACGAACAGCCATAACGTCAGTTGACCCGAACCGCGGGAAGGCCATCCATGACTACTGCCGCAAGCTCAGTGGCTGCCGCTTTGGTCAGCTTGTTGAGATCGCGGTAGTGAACGACAGACCCGGTCGCCAAGCTGGGGTCGTAGGGAACACGCACGATTTCACGAACGCGCGACTTGAAGTGCGCCTCGATCTCCTCGAGCTTGACCAAGTTAGTGCCCTGTGTGGCGGTGTTAATAGCAACGACGGCGTTCTTGACGAGATCTTCATGACCATTCGACTCAAGCCAAGTGAGCGTTTCAGAGGCCAGTCGAGCTTCGTCGACGCTGCCGCCCGAAACGATCACGATCGAGTCTGCACGCTGCAGAGTCGCTCGCATGACCGAGTGCACAATGCCGGTACCGCAGTCCGTAATCGCAACCGAGTAGAAACGCTCAGCCATATCGGCAACAACGTTGTAGTCATCTTCATCGAAGGCTTCGGATACGTGAGGGTCGGTGTCGGAGGCCAGCACATCGAGGCGAGTCTCGTCACGAGAAACGACAGTCTGGAACTCGCTGAACGTGTGCAGCGATTCGGCACGCATAACGACGTCGCGCACCGTGGCGCGCGTCTGCTTGTCGATGCGCTCTGCCAGCGTGCCGCGGTCGGGGTTGGCGTCGATCGCGATGATGCGGTCTTCGCGAGTGTCGGCCAGTGCCATACCGAGCAGTGCGGTGATCGTGGTCTTGCCCACGCCGCCCTTGCGAGTGAGCACCGGCACGAATCGGGTACCGCCGACGAAAGTTTTAGTGACGCGAGCTTCGAGCGCCTTGCGCTCCCGCACGCGGTAGGAATCCCCCAGATTGACCAGGTGGAAGGTTGCCGCGTAGACGAGTTCTTGGAAGAACCCCTCCGGCGCTGCCAGACGAGTTTTTCGCCCCGGATTGATCAATCGCTCGGCAGTCAGCATTGTGGCCGTCTCTGGCGTTGTGCGTACCTCGGTGCGTTGACGCCCTCGACGCGTCGACGGACGGTCTGCCGGGGGAAGCTCCGGAATCACAGCGGCTTCGGGCACCGACTCCGGCGGAATGGTCACCACAGACTCCGGCGCGAATGCGACGGTAGTCGTTGCCATCGCTGCAGGGTCGACGTGATGGGCCGTAACGGCGACATCATCGATTGCTACAGCGGCCTCGTGCGCCGGTGTTTCGCGAACGGCAACCGGCAGTGACAGCGTGAAGGTCACGCTTTCAGAGCTCGGAGCCTGCTCAACAGTCGAGTCTTTCGTGTCGTGATCGGTCGACGAATCTTGTTCGTCGACGGACGACTGCACATCAGAGTCATTGCGCTTTGTAGTCACGTGTCGATCCCCTTCAGAAAGCAAACACACCATTCTACCGCGTTAACGAGCGAGACGTGACCGTCGTTTGCACAACGGTCACGCCCTCACCCTACAAACTTTACGAACTAGCTGGGCTCGATTTCCACAAGCAGATCTCCCGCATCCACCTGTTGCGTCGTGGGAATGGCCAAACGCTTGACCGTTCCGGCGACAGAAGTGGTGATCGCGGCTTCCATCTTCATGGCCTCGATCGAGGCAACGGCCTGGCCAGCTTCAACCTTCGCGCCCTCCTCGACCTGCAACGTGACGACTCCAGAGAAGGGTGCGGCCACGTGGCCGGGCTTCGACGCATCGGCCTTCTCCGTAGCAGTCGAGTCGACTTGGATGCTCTGATCCCGGATGAATACGGGACGCAGCTGCCCGTTGAGGGTCGCCATCACCGTACGAATACCCTTGTCGTCGGCCTCACCGATCGCTTCAAGACCGACGAAGAGTTGAACACCCTTCTCGATCTCCACCACGTGCTCTTGACCGTGCTGGATGCCGTACAGGTAATCAGTGCTGTCGAGCTGGGAAAGATCGCCATAGGTTTCGCGCGCCGTCTCAAAGATCTGAGTCGGGCCAGCGAACAGCAACCGGTTGAGGGCCGAGCGGCGTTCCTGCGGTTCACCATCGAGCGCCGCTTGATCCTCAGCGCTGATCTCTTCGACACCAATCTTGACGTTGCGCCCCTTGAGCACCTTCGTACGGAAGGGCTCGGGCCACCCACCAGGAAGCTCCCCCAACTCCCCCGCCATGAAACCGATAACGGAATCCGGGATGTCGTACTTGTCGGGATTTTCCTCGAAATCAGCCGGGTCGGCGTTGGCAGCAGCCAGAGCCAACGCCAAGTCGCCAACGACCTTAGATGACGGCGTCACCTTAGGCGGACGCCCCAGCATCTTGTTGGCCGCAGCGTAGAGGTCTTCAATCGTTTCGAACTGATCGGCGAGACCGAGCGCAATCGCCTGCTGACGCAGGTTGGAGAGCTGACCACCAGGAATCTCGTGGTGGTAGACGCGCCCTGTCGGGCCGGGAAGTCCCGACTCGAATGGCGCGTAGGTGTGACGCACGGCCTCCCAGTAGGGCTCGAGATCCGAAACAGCATCGAGCGAGATTCCGGTGTCGCGCTCGGTGTGCGCGAGCGCGGCGACCAAGGCCGACATGGACGGCTGGCTGGTCGTTCCTGCCATCGGAGCGCTAGCGACATCCACTGCATCCGCCCCGGCGCGTGCTGCAGCCAAGAGCGTGGCCAGCTGGCCACCAGCGGTGTCGTGAGTGTGCACGTGGACCGGAGCGTCGAATCGTTCCCGCAACGCCGTGACGAGCTTCTCAGCGGCTTCTGCACGCAACAGGCCGGCCATGTCCTTGATCGCGAGCACGTGAGCGCCGCTCTCCATGATCTGTTCGGCAAGCTTGAGGTAGTAGTCAAGCGTGTAAAGATCTTCATTCGGATCAAGAAGATCGCCCGTGTAGCAGAGGGCCACCTCAGCGACAGCGGTACCCGTGTTGAGAACCGCGTCGATCGCAGGACGCATCTGCGAAACATCGTTGAGCGCATCGAAGATACGGAAGATATCTACCCCGGTGTCGGCTGCTTCGCGCACGAAGGCATCCGTCACTTCGGTGGGGTACGGGGTATAGCCAACCGTATTGCGGCCACGCAGCAGCATCTGGATCGCGACGTTCGGCAGAGCCTCACGCATCGATGCCAAGCGCTCCCACGGGTCTTCGGCCAAGAAGCGCAGTGCAACGTCGTAGGTCGCACCACCCCACGCCTCGACCGACAGGAGTTCAGGTGTCAGGCGCGCAACGTGCGGCATCACTGCGACCAAGTCGCGAGTACGCACGCGAGTCGCCAAGAGCGACTGGTGAGCATCGCGGAAAGTGGTTTCAGTGACAGCCAACGACTTTTGCTCGCGCAGTGCGGAAGCGAAACCGACCGGCCCAAGCTCAAGCAAGCGCTGACGCGAACCGGCAGGAGCGTCGACCATGAGGTCAACCTCGGGCAGCTTCAACTGGGGCTTGATGATTCCCGCGCCATCGCCGTTGGGCTGGTTGACGGTCACATCAGCGAGCCACGTGAGGATCTTGGTTCCACGGTCCTTCGAGCGGTGCGAGTTGACGAGCCACGGACGCTCATCGATGAACGCCGTGCTGACGTCGCCCGCGATGAACTCAGGGTCGTCAAGAACGCCCTGCAAGAACGGGATGTTTGTGGTGACACCGCGAAGACGGAACTCCGCGAGCCCACGACGAGCGCGGCGCACCGCCGACGCAAAGTCGCGACCACGGCAGGTCATCTTGACGAGCATGGAGTCGAAATGCGGCGAGATCTGCGAACCTGCAGAAACGGTTCCACCATCCAAACGGATGCCGGCACCACCCGGCGAACGGTACGTGGTGATCTTGCCGGTGTCGGGCCGGAACCCACTGGCGGGGTCTTCTGTCGTGATGCGGCATTGCAGAGCGGCCCCGCGCAGCTGAAGCTCATCTTGACGGAGCCCGAGCTCTTCGAGCGACTCACCATACGCAATGCGCATCTGGGACTGAACGAGGTCGACATCGGTCACTTCTTCGGTAACCGTGTGCTCGACCTGGATGCGCGGGTTCATCTCGATGAACACGTGCTCACCCTTGCGCTCCCCCGCAGTGTCGAGCAGGAACTCGACGGTTCCCGCGTTCACGTAGTCGATGGACTTGGCGAAGGCGATCGCATCGCGGTACATCGCCTGGCGGGTGTTCTCGTCGAGGTTGGGCGCCGGAGCGATCTCGACAACCTTCTGGTGACGACGTTGAACCGAGCAGTCGCGCTCGAACAGGTGGATCGTTCCGCCGTGCGAGTCAGCGAGAATCTGTACCTCGATGTGACGCGGGCGAACGACCGCCTGCTCGATGAACATCGTGGGGTCACCGAAAGCGCTATCTGCCTCGCGCATGGCCTCTTCAAGAGCGCTGCGCAGGTCTTCTCTCTTGTCGACGCGGCGCATGCCGCGACCACCACCACCGGCGACCGCCTTAGCAAACACCGGGAAGCCGATTTCGTCGGCACCAGCGATGAGCGCTTCAAGGTCAGTGCTGGCCGGAGTTGATTTGAGCACGGGAACTCCCGCCGCAATGGCGTGTTCCTTTGCCGTGACCTTGTTGCCTGCCATCTCCAGCACCTTGGTGGGTGGGCCGATGAAGGTGATTCCCGCGTCCGCTGCAGCGCGAGCGAGGTCAGGGTTCTCCGAGAGGAAGCCGTAGCCGGGGTAGATCGCGTCTGCGCCCGACTCCCTCGCAACTCGGATGATCTCCGAAACATCGAGGTAGGCCCGAACAGGATGACCCTCCTCACCGATCTGATACGCCTCATCGGCCTTCAGCCGATGAACCGAATTACGGTCCTCATACGGAAAAACAGCAACGGTTCTTGCGCCGAGCTCGACAGCCGCGCGCATAGCGCGGATGGCAATTTCACCTCGGTTAGCAACGAGAATCTTCTTGAACATTCGGTCCTTCCTGACAAAAACCAAGCCTAGAGTGATTGAACTCTGGCAGTTTCCTCAAGGGTGCGCAAAAGTTGGCGGAGTTTTAGGTTTCTTAACTGTAGTGAAGGTATCGTCGTTACTCGTGCACGTACTTAGCGTTAGCTCCCTCAAGGGGGGCGTAGGAAAGACGACCGTTACGCTTGGGCTCGCTTCGGCGGCCTTCGCTCGCGGTCTTCGAACTCTCGTCGTCGACCTTGACCCCCAGTCCGATGTCTCGACCGGTATGGACATTGATGTCACCGGTCACCTCAATGTGGCTGACGTCCTTGCCTCGCCCAAGGAGAAAATCGTGCGCGCCGCGATCGCTCCCAGTGGCTGGACCAAAGGCCGCCCCGGCAAAATAGATGTACTCATCGGCTCCCCGTCGGCGATCAACTTCGACGGGCCGCACCCCAGCATTCGCGACATCTGGAAGCTTGAAGAAGCCCTCGCCAACGTTGAAGCGGATTACGACCTTGTACTGATCGACTGCGCGCCGTCGCTCAACGCCCTCACGCGAACCGCGTGGGCTGCCAGCGATCGCGTCTCGATCGTTACGGAACCCGGACTATTTTCAGTGGCCGCCGCCGACCGCGCCCTCCGCGCGATCGAAGAAATTCGCCGCGGCCTCTCCCCTCGTTTGCAGCCGCTCGGGATCATCGTGAACCGTTTACGGTCGCAATCGCTCGAACACCAGTTTCGAATCAAGGAACTTCGCGACATGTTTGGCCCGCTCGTGCTTTCCCCGCAGCTTCCGGAGCGTACGTCGCTTCAGCAAGCTCAGGGCGCTGCGAAGCCCCTGCATGTGTGGCCGGGCGAGAGCGCTCAGGAAATGGCGCGATACTTCGATCAGATTCTCGACCGCGTCATGCGCGCCGCGCGCATGGGCGAGTACAACAACGGCCAGTAGCTCGGCTCTGTGCACAAAAGACCAGCACTTCGGTGCTGGTCTTTTTTTGCGTCCTGACAGCTACGCAGATTTGCGCAGCGAGAAAAGCGTCGCTTAGGACGCGCGGGATGAACGACGTTTAGCCAGCTCATCCATCGGGTCTTCGCCCTTGATCGTATCGAGGTCGATCAGGCTGGTTTCCACTTCGCGCAGAACCTTGCCAACAGCAATGCCAAACACGCCCTGGCCGCGGCTTACGAGGTCGATAACTTCGTCGTTCGACGTGCAGAGGTAGACCCCGGCTCCGTCGCTCATGAGCGTGGTCTGAGCAAGATCATGGATGCCCGACTCACGGAGCTGATTGACTGCGATGCGGATTTGCTGAAGGGAGATACCCGTGTCAAGCAGTCGCTTGACCAACTTGAGCACGAGGATGTCGCGGAAGCCATACAGTCGCTGTGAGCCTGATCCGGCAGCGCCACGAACCGTGGGCTCTACCAGTTGGGTGCGAGCCCAGTAGTCGAGTTGACGGTAGCTAATGCCCGCAGCGCGAGCAGCTACAGCGCCGCGGTACCCCGACGTGTCGTCGAGGTTGGGCATTCCGTCGGTGAAGAGAAGGCCAAGGTCGTAGCGTGATTCTTCGCTACGGTTCACTTCACTCATGGCTTGGCCCCTTTAGTTCTGATTGATCAGCACGAAAACAACGAACCTTCATGTTGAAGTTGACGCTTAGTGTTTCGTGTTACCCCACGGTAGTCACGCCCGCGGCCCCGATCAACGACATTCGCAAAAACTCGGCGGCGTGTCGGAATCAGCCGGGTGAAACTGGGCCAACCTCACGGAACCGTCTTTGGCTGGCGCCAAAAAACGATCAACAGATCGACCGTACTACGAATCGAGTCTGCTGAGGGCGGATCGAATAAGACTGCTGCGAACGATCTCTAGCTGCCCGGCAATTTCGCGGGCCATCTCAGCCGCACGGGCGCGACTTGACGCATCTTTACGACGCGCGACCGGCATCAATGCGCTCTCGATAAGGCCTAGCTCGCGTTCTGCGGCTGCGCGGAACCCGCGAAGGTGTCGTGGCTCGATACCGCTGCGCTGGAGCTCTACAAGCGACTTGAGCACGGCAAGAGAATCTTCACCGAATACATCGGACGCCACGATGAGCGACGACGAAATCGCGTCCCCCAACAGCATCGGGCTCGCGCCGGCCTCGCGAATTAACTCGTCGCGGGTGAGCTTGCGCTCCGCCGAGAGCATGGAAGCCGCCGCAACCGCGCCACCAGGAAGCTCGGGCGTGCGCCCCGCATCCATCTCTTCCAAATAGCCACGAATGACTTTGAGGGGAAGATAGTGGTCGCGCTGCATCGTGAGCACAAAGCGCAGGCGCTCCATGTCTGCGGACGAAAACTTGCGATAGCCCGACGCTGTTCGCGCTGGAGCAACGAGCTTTCGTTCCTCGAGGAAACGCAACTTCGACGGGGTCAAGTCAGGAAACTCAGGACTGAGCTTGGCAAGAACTTGGCCAATACTTAGCAGAGCGGGACCCGGAGTGGACCGCGCTTGGCGTGCGACGCTAGCCACTAATTACTCGCCGCCGGCGCGAGATCGCGCCGCGACGCGTAAAACGTGAGCTTGTACTTGCCGATCTGAACTTCAGCACGGTCGCGAAGGACAGCGGTAGTCGCGATGCGGTCGCCGCCGAGGTAGGTGCCGTTGAGCGAACCCAAGTCTTTAACATCGAAAGACATACCGTTACGCAAGAACTCGACATGACGACGCGACACCGTGACGTCATCGAGAAAAATATCTGCCTCAGGATGACGGCCCACCGTAGTGAGGTCGGCATCCAAAAGGAAACGCGCACCCACATTGGGGCCGCGGCGAACGATCAGCAAAGCTGACCCCGAAGGCAGCGCGGCGATCGCAGACTGCTCGTCGGCCGACACATCAGCAGCCATCGCTGCGACCTGCGCCGCAAACTCGTGACTATACGTAGCTGTGGTGTCGATGCGCTCGACAATAGGCTGCGCGGACGTCTCGTTTGCCGACTGTACGTCGGCGCCGTGACCACTATTCATTGACTCAACCATCGCAAACCTCCCTGACTAACCAGCGTATCGGATCGGAGCACTCCTCAGACCCTCGGAAGACGAGAAATTCGGACCGATTGTGCAACGTAAATGAAACCTGCCCACCAATATAAGAATGCGCCCCAGAGCGCGAAAGCCCACCCGAGGGGTTCCGTGACCCCGGCAATCGCAGGAAATGCCTGCCCGAGCATCAG
The DNA here is from genome assembly GCF_004118935.1 of Salinibacterium sp. UTAS2018. NCBI lineage: Bacteria > Bacillati > Actinomycetota > Actinomycetes > Micrococcales > Microbacteriaceae > Salinibacterium > Salinibacterium sp. UTAS2018. The sequence goes on along the minus strand of NZ_CP035375.1, from coordinate 400,902 downwards.
TATCGGCAGTGAGTAGAAGAGCGCCGCAGTGGCGACTTTGCCCAAATGGTGGACCGGAAGCGGGCCAAACCCGTAGTTGGCAGAAACGATGCCCAAGATCGCCAACATGACGTCACGCGCCACAATCACGACGACCAACCACCACGGGATCACCTCGCGAGCGGCGAGACCGATCAGCGCCGCAAAAATGAAGAGGCGATCCGCCGCCGGATCGAGCAGCTGCCCCAATCGCGTCATTTGGTTAAAACGCCGGGCGATGAAGCCATCGAGGTAGTCGCTGAGGCTGGAAAAAACCAGCACAATCAGCGCTAAAGCGTCCTGGGCAGAAATGATGAGATAGAGGAACACGGGAACGAGCCCGAGCCTGATGAAGCTCAAGATATTGGGCACAGTCCACACACGATCGCTGATCTCGGGTGAACTGCTCTTGGCCACGGGTCAAGTCTAGCGAGCATCCGCATCCAAAATGCCGAGAGCACAGCGTGGTCTCGCAGCAGCGCACGAGTATCCTCGACACCATGTCATGCATCCGGTTCAATACTCCCGCCCAACGGGCACAGATGCGAGCGATGGCGCCTTCGATGCTCAGCGCCGAAGAGGCTGCTGTGCTCCACCCCGCGCCTGAGGTCACCGACAGTAAAATTGCACGCCTGCGGCTACTCGCCGCTGACCCCAACCCCAAGATTCGCGAAAGCGCCGCGAGCAGCCACCACACCCCCGTTGACGTGTTCGAGAAGCTCGCCCGCGACAGCGACGCCGGAGTGCGAGCGTGCGTTGCCCGCAACGAACACGCCCCGTGCGATGTGCTTCGGATGCTCGTCGATGACCCTTCCGAGGTTGTGCGCGGCTTTCTCGCGATCAACTTTTTCGTGCCCGACGATGCAATGAATACTCTCGCGGCGGACACTAACGCCACCGTGCAGCGCCTCGTTCAGTGGAAAACTGAACTCGCGACGGTCTAATGGCTGCGGGTACCGTTCGCGTCGACAGCTGGCTGTGGGCGGTGCGCGTCTACAAAACTCGCTCGCAAGCGACCGCTGCTTGTCGGGCTGGTCACGTGAAAATCGGCGGTTCGAGTGTTAAAGCTGCTCAGCCCGTGCGCATCGGAGATCAGGTGCGCGTTCGCATAGCCGGCTTCGACCGCATGCTTGTCGTCAAGCAGACGATCGTTAAGCGCGTCTCGGCCGTCACCGCTGCCGAAAGCTACATCGACGAGACTCCCCCGCCGCCCTCTCGCGAAGAGCGCGCCTTCGCTCCACTCCGCGATCGCGGCGCCGGGCGGCCGACTAAGCGAGAGCGTCGCGAAATCGACAAGCTGCGCGGCAGAGACGGCGCCGACGAATGGATGCCCGAGCTCTAGTTACGCTCGGGCTCGCGTCATTCGCCGAGCGGGCCTGATTCGACGTGAACTTCTTCGTCGAGCGCCTGCGCGTGCAGAGCCGCGCGCCGGGAGACGAGCCAGACCGCTGCGGCAGCAGCGGCGGCGACTGCGACCGCCACGCCCAGAAAGAGCGCGTTATTGATGCTCGATCCGGTCGTTGCCGCCCACGACTCTGCGCGGTACTGGAAGGTGATTGGGATTACCCCGCCGAGCGAGGCAGTGCCATCGCTCACGAGCAGAAGGATGCCAATTGCAATGGTCAGCGCGCCGGACACGATCATCGTCCACGAGTTCGACCATCCACGGATCGTGAGCGTTCGAGGTCGTAGCCAGCGACGCCCTCGCACGCCGAGCCGCTTCCAGACAGCCGCAAGAACGAGCAGCGGAACCGTCAGCCCGAGAGCATAGAGGGTGAGCATGATGGCGCCGTAGACCGCGTTTCCGCTGAGGGCCGCGACCGCGAGTACAGACCCGAGGATCGGCCCCGCACAGACGCCAGCGACGGCGTAGACCATGCCGAGCGCGAAGACGGAAACGGCAGAGGTGCGGTCAGTTGCAGCATCCGCTCTCTCGGTTCGGGTCAGACCGGGAACTGGAATAGCAAAGAGTTGCACCGCGCCTGCAGCGATGACGATTACAGCGGCGCCCACAATCAGCGCGCCGCGGTTCTCGTTCACGAGCGAACCCAGCGTTGCCGAAAAGACTCCGAGCGGAATGAGCGTCGTCACGAGCCCGGCAAAGAAGAGCGCCGTGCGAGCGAACAATGCCGAAGCGGAGCCGAAGGCGTACGCGAAGAACGCCGGCAAGAGCATCACGGAACACGGGCTCAGTAGAGCGAAAAGGCCACCAATAAACGCCCCGGCGTATCCGATATCCACTGTTACTGGTCTGCCAGTCTTAGCTGCTCGTCGATGACATCCCGGAACACCTGCAGCGGCTGCGCGCCCGCGATGGCAACATCATTGATCACAATGGACGGCACGCTCGTCACACCGATCTGTTGAGCCTCTTGCGCATTGAGCTGCACACGTTCATAGAGCTCAGGGCTCACCAGATCAGCTTCGAACTTTGCCATATCAGGCACTCCGATCTCGCGGGCGTAGTCGAGAATCTTGTCGCTATCGATCTCGAGGTGCCCGGTCTCTGGCGCCGAGGCGTACACCGCCTCGTTATATTCCCAAAAGAATCCCTGCTCCCCTGCCGCGTGGGCAGCAACTGCCGCCATCACCGAGGTCTCGCCGAAAATCGGATTATCGCGCCATTCAATGCGAAGTTGCCCGGACTCGACGTATTCAGCGACCAGTTCAGGGAGGGTTTCTCGAGACAGAACACCACAGAACGGGCAGCGATAGTCCGCATATTCAATGAGAACGACGGGAGCATCGGTCGCTCCGAGCGCTGTGGGATCATCGGCAACCCGTCGCGCGAGCTCGAGAGCAGGCTGCGCATCATCGCCATTCGAGACAGATGGAAGAGCCTGAGGCGATGACGAGTCGGAGTTCGTTTGCGCGCCAGCGACGAAGGCAACCGCGAGCAGCCCGAGCACCACGATTCCACCCAGAAGCAAAGGAAGCTGGCGACGCGGCTTAGCTTTACGGCCTTGCGGCGGGCGCTTCGATGACGACGGGCGAGGTGTGTTCATGCTGACGATCTCCTTGGGACACTCAACTGCCCACATTCGCGACTCCACGAGAGTCACCATCCACCCTACCTATTCGGATGGATCACTACCGCTCGCCCTTTCGAACCCCAGTCACCGCACGCGAACGGCTGCTCATTGAGGCTTCGACGCGGCGCCCGTCAGTTCTCTTTGCTCTCGCTGGTTGTGGTGCTCAGAATGCCCTCGATCTGGCCCACAGCGAGGCGCATTCCCTCTTCCATGCCCATCTCGATCATTTCCTCCAATTGCTCAAGTGACTGGAATTGCGAAAAGATCGTGAGTCGGGTGCCGGAGTCGGTCGGCTCGAAAGTCAGCCGCGCCGTCGTGACGCCGAGGTCTCCCGAGGGCTCGCCCTGGTCATCCGCGAAGCCATCTTCAATAAGGACTTGCGTCGGAGCCGCGATGGAAATGAACTTCCACCAGCCGTGAAGGCGCTCACCATCCGGACCCTGCATGTAATAGTGAGCCCGGCCGTCTGGTTCGAAGTCAAAGCGTACAAAGGTAGCGGGCCACTCGGGCGGCCCCCACCAGCGCTCCAGCTGACGCGGGTCGCTCACCAGTTGCCACGCACGTTCGGCTGACGCGGTGAACTCCGCCGTCGTGGTCATCGAGAGCGCAACTGAGTCGGTGTGGGTCGATATGTTCATTGGGGTCTCCTATCGCGGTGGGTCGTGGCCGCTACTCCTCGTCGAGCAGGGCTTTCATTCGCAGCACTCGCTGCGTCCAGACGTTCTCTAAACGAGCGAGCAACTCTTGCGCGCGCTGAATGGTGGGGAGATTTCCGCGCACGAGCCAATCGCGACCGGCGTTGTGGCGCCTACAGCTTGCGCAGCGTGAGGATCTGTTCCGCTCGCCCGAATGGCCCCTGAATATCGTGGAGCACGGTCGACGTCAGGCCGACGCCATCGGTGCCGAAACTCACCGCATTCTCGAGGCCGAGCCACTCGCCGGCGGGAAGACGGTACAAGTGGATCTGCAGGTCGACATTGGGAAAGGCATAACCACCCTCCCCCGGCTTGACCCGCGTGGCGATTCCATTGCTTGTATCCACGAGCCCCATGAGCCTCACGAAGTCTGAGACGGGTTCAGAAGCGAGCAGCGGAAGCGGAGTGCGCAGCCAGACCCTTCCGCGACCGGCCTCATGCTCGGGAAGCGCCCGGGCCTCAATCGAGCGGATGTAGCCCCCGGGCCACTGTGCCAAATCGACAGGAGCGCTCGCCTGCTCGGGGCCGCGCATCCGATCATCAACAATTGCCGCGACTTCGGCAGTATCTGACGTGTGCAATCGCCAGGCCGTAGCGCGCACGGCAACACGGCCGCCGGCGCTTAACGCTGCCTGCACAAGTTCGATGGTGCGCCCCGGCCTGAGCATCGACACGTTGATGTCGAACTCCCCATCAGGGATCAGTCCCAAAATTTCGTAACTGATGCGCGCGATGCGCAGCCCTGGGCGCGCCTCGAAGCCTTCCAGAGCATGCGCCAAGATTCCGGCGACGGGAGCCATGTGTTGTTCGTGGGGATTCCACGCGCCCTGCGCGTGAAGCGTCGATTCGAAACGGGTATCGCTATGGCGGAGGTAGTACGACGGAGCGGTTGAGGTCACCGCCCCAGCCTAATCAGCAGAACTACTGCCGCACAGAGCCCGCCAGCTCAGAAATATTCGACGGCGTGGTTAGAAAAGCATCGGCTGGGGCATTGCTCGCGCCGCTAACTCCGGCGGCATCTCTTCGGCGATCAACGAACGCACAGCCGACCCCGACGCGGAGCGTACTCCAGCGTGCACCCGCGGCAGGGCACGAGAACCGACAATTCCCGTGGCTGGATCAAGCGCGGTACGTTGCAACCCGTGTCGGCGAATAATTGGCTGCAACTTGGCCGCTAGCCACTTGCGGTAATCCTTTGGGGCGTAGTTTCCAGCCGAATACATCGACCGGTACTTGTCGAGAAGCTCTGGGTGCGTGCCTTCCAGCCACTGGAAGTACCACTCCTTGGTTCCGGGCTTGAGGTGCAGGGCCGAATACGTGATCGACGTTCCGCCCGCTTCTTTGACCTGAGCGACCGCGCGCTCGAGATGATCGCGCGTGTCAGTCAGGAACGGAAGAATCGGCATGAGGAACACCGCACAGTCGAGGCCAGTGTTGCGAGCGGCGGTCACCGTGGCCAAGCGAGCCTTGGCGGTCGGAGTGCCGGGCTCGACCGACTGCTGAAGGTCATCGTCGTAGATAGCAATCGACATGCCGAGGTCAACCGGCACATGCTCGTTTGCCTCCACCAAGAGCGGCAGGTCTCGCCGCAGCAGCGTTCCTTTCGTCAGGATGGAGAGCGGCGTGCCGGACCCGGCCAGAGCGGCGATGATGCCGGGCATCAGCCGGTAGCGACCCTCGGCACGCTGATACGGGTCGGTATTCGTGCCGAGCGCTACGGGATGTCTGCCCCAGCTCGGCTTACTGAGCTCCTTGGCCAAAACCTCGGCCACGTTCACCTTGACGATGATCTGAGTGTCGAAGTCTTTACCCGCATCGAGATCGAGAAACTCGTGCGTGGGACGAGCGAAACAATAGGTGCACTGGTGGAGGCAGCCGCGCATGGGGTTGATCGTCCAGCCGAATGGCATATCGCTGGCGGTAGGCACCTTATTCAGCGCGCTCTTAGCGAGCACCTCATAGAAGGTGACGCCGTCAAACTCGGGCGTTCGCACCGTTCGTACGAGATTGTTGAGCTTGGCGAGCCCGGGCAGAGCATCCGGCGCTTCGCTGCTGACTTGCTGCCCACTCCATCGCATGGAGGTAGTCGAACATATGTTCGAATTGTTCGCAAGTCGACGCGCCCGCGACGTTAGGCCGCACCGACCTCACGAGCGAACTGCGCAATGTCTCGCACTTGAGCAGAGTCTCGAGTGAGCTTTGCGGTGGTCAGCGCTCCGTCATAAAGGACGATCAATCGCGAGACCAAGGCATCCATCGAGTCGGCCCCGACAATCTCCGCGAGGTGAGCACGCAACACCCGGCGATAGCGGGTAATGGAGGTCTGGACGTCTGCCATAGTCGGACATTCGATCGCCGCATTGGTGAACGGGCAACCATAGAACGTGCCGTTGTCGACTTGGTCAGCAATAGCGAGAAAAAGCCGCTCTATACGATCTGCCCTCGGAGCACTCACGTCATCGAGCTCCGTCACTCGATCGAGCCACGCATCAGCCTCCTCATCGAGATAGGCGGCAATCAGCGCTTCTTTGCTCGGAAAGTGGTGATACATGCTGCCCTTTGCCACCCCGGCCTGCGCAATCACGGTATCGATGCCCGTGGCGTTGATCCCGTGCGTGTAGAACAAGTGCGCCGCCGTGGCGAGAAGCTTCATGCGCGACGTGACGCGAATTTGAGGGGTTTCTGGAGCCATGTTGCAATTCTAGACGAACCCGTCTATATTTTTCTAGACGGAACCGTCTAGAAACGCTGGATGGCCAACCAAGGAGTTTTCAATGTCAGATCTCAAAATCGCCGTAGTCATCCTCGAGACCCTCGAGAACAACAACGCTCGCGTGTACCGCGGCCTCAAGACCGCTCTCGAGTTCAAGGCTGCCGGTGACGATGTCGTCGTCATGTTCGACGGCTCGGGCGTCGAGACTCTCGCGAAGATTGCTGACCCCAGCAACCCCATGAACGGCCTCATTGGTGCCCTCGGCGACACCATCATCGGTGCCTGCGAATTCTGCGCAAAGTCGCACAACGTTCTCGAGCCCATCCGCGATGGTGGCTTCCCCCTGCTCTCCGACAACGGCGGTGAAGCTAGCGTTCGCAAGCTCGTCGTTGCCGGCTACCAGATCATGAACTTCTAATAAGTTCTCCCCCGAGAACGGCCACGGCCCGGTCTCCCGCTACGGCGGTCGTCCGGGCCGTCGCTCATTCACAACCATGTTCTCGCGACGGGAGACAGCTCCAGCGCTGCTAACGTCGTAGGAGTGTTCTCTAAAGTGACAGTTCCTACCACCCTGCAGACCCGCGACGGCGAAATGACTCTTCGCTACTCCGAACTCGGAGACATCGACACGATCCTGCAGCTGCTCGCGGATGACCCCGTGAGCGCTCTTCGTGGAGACACGGCTCGCCCCGAAGACCGGCCGGCGTACGAGAAGGCCTTCCACGCCATCGCTACGACCCCCGCCAACGCGCTGCTGGTTGTCGTTGCACCTTCGGGCGATGTTGTCGCAACGATGCAGCTCACCGCTATCCCGGGAATGGCGCGGCGAGGATCGCACCGCCTTCAAGTCGAGGCCGTGCGCGTCGCCGCAAGCCAACGTTCCAGTGGGATCGGTGGCGCCATGATGCGCTGGGTTATCGACACCGCAGCGCCCACGCTCGGTGCGTCCCTCATCCAGCTCACGTCAGACGAAGCACGCACCGACGCGCACCGCTTCTACAAGAAGCTCGGCTTCGAAGCCACGCACATTGGGTACAAGTACTCAGTCAAGCTCTAGCACTTGGGTGAAGCCCTCACCGGTTCATCGAACAGCAGCCGGCTGACGTCGATAGCTTGCGCCAGCATGTTCTGCGGGCAAACGATCGCCCCGGCCATGCAGCTTCTGACGCAGCGTTCCCGCTACATACTCCTCGGGGTATGAACCGCGAGCCCGCAGCACCGGAATCACGTGCTCGACAACATCTTCGAACGTGCCGGGCGTGATTGCGTACGCGAGATTGAACCCGTCGACGTCGGTTTCTGCCACCCAGGACTCCAGCTCATCCGCAATTTCTTCGCCGGAGCCGATGATGAACGGGCCGAGACCGCCAATCGCCCCGAGGCGAGCAATGTCACGAACCTTCCACTCGCTACCGTCGCTGTTTGCCTTCTGAAAGTTCGCCACGGTCGACTGAATAGCGTTGCTCTTCACATTGCCGATCGGCTCGTCGAGGTCGTACTGCGAGAGGTCGATTCCCATCCATCCCGACATAAAGACGAGTGCTCCTTCTTCGCTTGCGTAGCTCAGATAGTCGGCGTACTTGGCGTGAGCCTTCTCCGAGGTCTCATCGGTGATGATCGTCAGCAGCGTGTAAATCCGCGCTGAGTAGCGGTCACGGCCGGCTTCTTCGAGAGCATCCCGGATGCGACTCACCGTCTCCTTCAGACCCGCTTTAGTTGAGGCGGCGACAAAGATTGCCTCAGCGTTGCCCGCGGCGAACTGGATTCCTCGTGGCGACGCCCCAGCTTGATAGATCACCGGCGTGCGCTGCACCGAAGGCTCAGCCAAATGGATGCCGGGCACCGAGAAGTGTTTGCCGCTGTGTTCGATATCGTGAACCTTGCTGGGGTCGGTGAAGACGCCCGATTCTCGGTCGCGGATCACCGCGTCGTCTTCCCAAGAGCCCTCCCATAACTTGTAGAGCACCTCGAGGTATTCGTCCGCATGGTCATAGCGATCGTCGTGCTCGAGCTGATCGTCGTTACCCATGTTGCGCGCCGCTGAAGGCAGGTACCCGGTCACGACGTTCCAGCCGATGCGGCCTTTCGTGAGGTGATCGAGCGTCGACATCCGCCGCGCGAAGGGATACGGATGCTCGTACGCCGTGCCCGCCGTAATGCCGAAACCCAAGTTCTCGGTGACATGCGCCATCGCCGACACGAGCAACAACGGATCGTTTACGGGAACTTGAGCACCGTGGCGAATCGCGGCCTCGTTCGAGCCGGCGTAGACGTCATAGGTGCCGAGGACATCCGCAATGAAAATGCCGTCGAAGGTTCCCTTTTCAAGCAACTGTGCGAGCTCCGTCCAGTAATCGAGGTCTTTGTACCGCCACGATTGGTCGTCAGGGTGGCGCCACATTCCTGAGGACTGATGAGCGACGCAGTTCATATCGAAGGCATTGAAACGGATTTGTCTAGGCATGCCCTCATCGTGCTCCCGGCGCCGAGATTGCGCATCTGCTGGCGAAACAAAGACGCAACAGTGGGACATATAACGAAATATTCTCGTTTCGCGGCACGAGCGGGTGCACGCTAGTTCGCATCCCCCGAACCATTGGATGGACGAATGCACACGACAACCCCCACGGCGCCTCGTACCGCCGAGCGCGCCCACATCACCGACGACGAGGCACTGCTCACTAGCGATCTGAGCGCGGCCGAATTTGCGGCAGCGTTTCGCCGATATCCGGGTGGCGTTGCGGTCGTGACTGCCGATTCTGCGCTCGGGCCGGTCGCCGTGACGGTGACGTCAATCGTTTCGGTGAGCGCGGATCCGCCGCTCTTTGCTTTCTCTATTGGCCACCAGGCGTCGACTGCGACGGGGATTCGGAATGCCGACTCTTACGTCGTGCATTTTCTCGGCAGCGAACAATTGCCGATCGCCGAGCTGTGCGCGACCAGTGGCGTCGATCGATTCGCCGACCGTTCACTGTGGTCGCGGCTACCGACGGGCGAACCGTACTTTCCGAGCGCGCCGGTTCGCATCGTCGGACAGCGCATCGATCAACTCGACACAGCATCAGCCTCGTTGATTCTGGTTCTCGCGAAGGAGTCTCATATAGGCACCGAGACGGATGCTGGCCCCCCGCTGGTGTATCACGACCGTGGCTGGCACGAGCTCAGCTCGCAGTCGCAGCTGGGGCGCCGCTAGCTACAGGCTCGGGCTCGGGCTCGGGGAAGTTTCGGCGCTCTGGGCTGAACCCATAGCCTGCGTCGAATCGGTAGCCTCGTCATCGTCCCAACTTTCGACGAGCGTGATGCGGCCGCGAGATTCCTTCACCGCGAGCACCAGCGCGATGATGCCGGTCGCTATTCCGATGACTCCCAGTGGGTTCGCGATACCGATGGCGATACCGAGTGCAGGTTCGTTCGGCCCGCTCACGATCGTTTGCAGACCCTCTGGCGTGGCATCCGGAATGGTGAGGCCCAACAAGAAAGCACAGATGCCCGAGGAAATGAGCATCGCGTGCGTGATGGGGCGAGTGCCGAAGCCACGTAGATCGGTGCGGCGCATGGCACGGCCAACGAGCACCAAGAGGATAGCGAAAGCAATGCCGAGCGTCGTCGCGTAGATGACCGTGAGATCGCCGCCGAGACCGAAGAGATGACGCCCGAACGAGACCCAGCCTGCCACTGCGATGCCGGCGATGATCGCAATGACTCCGGTGCGACCTGAGCCCGGCTCACCCGGAGTCTCTCGAACTCGAATAGCGCTATATGTCATGTGCGATCTCCACTCTCACAGTGTGAGGTTCCATCGTACTGAGCATTCTGACGCTGGGTGCTCCCCCACACTCGCCGCCAGAGTGCAGGCACCCCATGTTTTCTTTCTTGCCCCGAACGCGGGGATTGTATTGAGGGAGTCTCACTAGAAGACTGAGAGGAACTTTTTCCCGAGGAGCCCCACTGGCTATGCCCAGCGAAGGCCGTGTGGCCGTCTACATCGATTTCGACAACATCGTGATCTCGCGCTACAACCAGAAACACGGCGACGGGCAGTTCCAAAGAGACAAGGCTCGCGCTCACAATGCGCGTCGCACGACCACCAGCGCGGTGGGAACCAAGCTTGACGCGGCCCGAGTGGATGTCGAAGCAATCCTTGAATACGCGTCGTCGTTCGGAACCGTCGCCCTCAGCCGCGCCTACGCCGACTGGTCGGTGCCTGTAAACGCTGCCCACCAGAAGCACTTCGTCAACAAGTCCGTAGAACTCGTTCAACTGTTCCCCTTGACCGGACAGATGAAAAATGGGGCAGACATCCGACTGGCTGTCGACGTGATGGAAGATCTCTTCCACCTGCGAGATCTCACCCACGTCGTAATCATCGCCGGTGACTCCGACTACGTGGCACTCGCGCAACGCGCCAGGAAACTAGGGCGCGTCGTCGTCGGTGTGGGGGTCGCTGGCGGAACGAGTCACGCTCTCACCGCTTCGTGCGACACATTCGCCGACTACGACGCCCTGCCGGGCATCTCGAATAAGACCACGACACCACCACCGTCAAAGACGCCGGTTGCCACCGTGCCAGTGAAGAAAGCCGTGCAGCCCTCGAAGCAGAAGACACCGGCGCCCGCAGTAAAGGCCGGAGCTGTGGCTCCTGCCGCGACAACGAAGACAACGAAGACAACGAAGACTCAAACGACGAAAAAAGGTCTCTCGGCGACAGCCGCTCCGAAAAAAGCACCAACCACGGTCACCGCGGAGCCGAAATCTGCCGCGGTGCAGAGTGCGGCAGTGTCCCCCAAGGTAAACCCACTCACAGCGCTTGTGCGTGCAATGCGAGCAATTCAGAAAACGGATGGTGACTGGGTCAACAACTCCGCGGTGCGGGAGCAATTGCGCCGCATGCACCCTGCGCTCAAGGAATCTTCCTTAGCGCTACGAGATCACCAACAACTGATTCAGAAGCATCCTTCGAACATCGAAACGAGACAGAAAGCCGGCGTGATGCAGCTCCGACTTCGGTCTAACGTGCCGCACCCCAAATAACTCCGCAGAAGGCGGCTAAGGGAGAAGTTGTTCCGCCAGTAACTCGAGCGCGCGCACGCGCACGGGTGACGTGTTCGCGGCGTCCGCGGTGTGTGCCGAGAGGCCGGGCACGACCATGACCTCGTCGACACCGAAACGTGTCGCCAGCGAGCGGATGCGGGCTGCCGCAGCGACGGGCTCATCGATGACCCAGCGCTCGGCCATGTCATCCACCATTTGCTGTTGCGGAGCCGCAAGCTCAGTCGCAGCGGCCTCTTCGATCGTGGAGAGCGGGCCGAGCGGCATACCGCTGAGCAAGCGCGCCATCTGCTGCAGTTGCGGCAGGGCGGCGGCACGCGCGGCAGCTGCTGTCTCGGCGACAGCCACGTTCAGCGTCAAGAATGTCTTAGGCGCCTTCAGCTGTTCCGACGGCACGAAGTTGTCGCGGTAGAGCCCCAGGATGCGGGCTGTTCCCTCGCCTGAGAAGTGGTGGGCGAAGACATACGGCATGCCCTGGGATGCAGCCAAACGCGCTGAGTAGTCGCTTGACCCCAACAGCCACAGGTCAGCGACGGATGCCGCATTCGGCGTCGCCGTCAGCTCGTAGGTTCGCCCCTGCTGCAACTGCAGCGTGGCGCCCTCGGGGTTCATGAGGCTGCGGATGTCGGCCACGTTACGTGGGAAGGCATCGACATCGCTGGTCGTGCCGGTCATCCGCAAGTACGAAGTAATGACGGGGTCGCTGCCGGGAGCGCGCCCGATACCAAGGTCGATACGGCCGGGGAACGCGGCCTCGAGGATCGCGAATTGCTCAGCCACAACGAGAGGGGCGTGGTTAGGAAGCATCACTCCGCCTGAACCGAGGCGAATGTTCTTGGTCTGCGCGGCCAAAATACCGAGCAGCACAGCCGGGTTTGTCGACGCGACGGCCTTCATGTTGTGATGCTCGGCCACCCAGTAACGCGAGAAGCCCAGATCATCCGCGCGCTGAGCGAGCGCGGTCGTAGCCGCAATGGCGTCTGCCGAAGTCTGGTTGCTGCGCACGGGAATGAGATCAAGAACGGAAAGGCGAAGTGGTGTATTCATCACTGCTATTCAACGCTCCCGAGTCGTGGATATTCCTGAAAGCGCAGCATCCCCTAGTTAAGCGGTAGTCCACCCGCGCGGCGGCGTGCTCGCGCTCAATAGACTGGGGCAATGAACGCTGCCACGCCGTCTCCCTCCGCTTCGAACGACCCGGCCGAATCGACAAATCCTGCCGAGGCAGTGCCGCGGTCAACCGCAACGTCGCGCTCTCGTACCCGCCGCATCATCCGCAATGTCCTGATCTCGCTGGCCGCCGTGCTCGTTGTTGCGGTCGTCGGAATGCTCGTGTGGGCCAACGTCGGCGTGATGCAGGCTGAGCAGAGCGCGCTCGATAGCGTGGGCAGCAACCCCGCGGTCGCGGTTACGGAGACCTCCAACTCCTTCATTATTTCTCCCACAGGGGAAACATCCGGCGAAGGGCTGGTCTTCATTCCGGGAGCCAAGGTGAGCGCCGATGCCTACCTCTACAAGCTGTCGGGAGCAGTCGCCGAATCCGGCCTCACGATCGTCGTGACCAAGCCCATCCTGAATCTTGCGTTCTTCGATCAACGTTCGCTCGACACCTTCACCAGCGCAGTGCCGGATGTCGACAGCTGGATCGTCGGCGGGCATTCTCTCGGAGGCGTGCGGGCATGTCAGTATGCCGAGCAGAGCGATGTGAGCGGACTCGTTCTCTTCGGTAGCTATTGCGCTAACGACCTTTCAGAGGTTGATACGCGGGTGCTCAGCCTCAGCGGAAGCGCCGATCTTCTCAGCACGCCCGAGAAGATCATGAGTGCGGCGCACCTGCTGCCCACCGCCACAACCTTTTTTCCCATCGAAGGCGCCAACCACGCAAGCTTTGGTGACTACGGCGTGCAAGCCGGCGACGGAGTCGCCACACTCGACAGCTCGGTAGTGCGAGACGTCATCACCGCCGAGATCAACAGTTTCGTGCACAATCGATAACGCCTAATAAGCCGCGGGAATGGCCGATAGAGGGCTCGGATTGATTCTTAGTCCGGCCGTCATAGCGCCACTATCGGCTAGGTCGGTGACTCAGGATTCACGGAGCCGCAGCCAAATTGCGTGCCGCTAAGCGAGGATCGGGATCGTTCCTGTGGCCGTGTAGCCAGCCGCGTGTGGCAATAGCTCGCCAAGGACATCCGACGAGTCGTGCGAGGCCCGGGTTGTCTCGGCGGGAGCCTCGGCGTGCGTGTGGATGATCGGGATGGATTCGGTCAGCGCCACGAGACCATCGCTGATGGTGACGAGCGGATCGGCATCCGTGCTCGAAAAAATCGGGAACGAACGGCCCTCATCGGGAAGCATCCGGCCGCGACGGATCACAACGATCGTGGCCACGGCAAGCGGGATCGCGATAACGCTGGGCGCCGCGACCCAGAACGACGCACTCATCAGACCGTACGCCCCCCACGTGGTGTAGCCGAACACCAGCAACCACTGAGTGGTCTCCGAGATGCCAGCGAGACGCACTGCGTCGTTCCGGCTCTGCCAAGTTATTCGTGCTTGCGGAACCCACATGAGAAAAGAGAACGCCGTGCCCACGAATCCGAGTGCGTTGACAGCAAAGTCAGTGATGTTCATACCGGTTGATCTGATCTTTCTTACGGCCCACGGAAGAACTCCAGAAGGGGCACACATTGCCGGGCATCACCACGATGTCTCGGCAATTCTAAACATAAAAAGTGGTTCGCGTCAGCACCCCATTGCGGCGGGTTTCAGTAAATAGTCAACGTTGACGCAATAGGGTGGAATTGGCTTCAACAAAGGAAGCCATCCTGCGCAACGTAGCGCCAGTTTGATCGCTCGTTGCGCGCCACTTATAGGGAGGAAATCATGCGCGCAGTCATGTTCAACCAATGGAAAACATTCCCCACTCTTGAAGACGTCGAGAAGCCCACTCCCGGCCCCGGTGAGGTACTGCTCAAAGTAGCTGGCGCCGGAGCCTGCCACTCCGATGTGGCCGTCTACAGCGAGATGGATGAGACCCTCGCAGGGCCTCAACTCGCGCCCAGCTACATCCTCGGCCACGAAAATTCGGGCTGGGTCGAAGAGCTTGGAGCCGGCGTCACTGGAATCACGATCGGTGATGCCTTCCTGGTTTACGGCCCCATCGGCTGCGGTCACTGTCCAGCCTGCTCGCGCGGCCAAGACACCTACTGCCAGAACCAAGCGGAAATGCCGTACCTTGCTTCCGGCTTAGGGCGCAACGGCGGCATGGCGGAATACATGACCGTACCCGCTCGCAACCTCGTTCCGCTCGGCGATGCTGATCCCGTGGCAGCCGCCCCGCTCTCAGACGCCGGCCTCACGCCGTATCACGCCATCAAAAACTCCCTTCCGAAACTGCAAGGGGGCGGAAAGACCGCGCTCGTCATCGGACTTGGTGGGCTCGGGCAACTGGCCGTGCAGATTCTCACCGCGATCACCGGCGCTACCGTCATCGCGACAGACATGAAAGAGGACGCGATGGAACGCGCGGCGCTCCGCGGCGCGATTACAGTGCCCGGTGGCGACGACCAAGCCGCGCGCATCCGAGAAATCACCGGCGGTCGCGGAGTAGACGCCGTCTTCGACTTTGTGGGAATCGCCCCGACCGTCGCGCTCGCGATGCAATCGGTCGCCGTGCAGGGTCGAGTCACCGTCGTCGGCATCGCCGGCGGCGCGTTCAATTGGGGCTTCTACACCGTGCCGTACGAGGCTGAACTACTCAGCACCTACTGGGGAACTATCGAGGACTTGTACGACGTCGTCGCCCTTTACCGCGCGGGCAAGATCGTTCCAGACGTCGAGATCTTCGACATGGAACATGCCCTCGATGCCTACAAGAAGCTTGAATCGGGCGAGCTATCTGGCCGCGCTGTTGTCGCACCCCACGGTCGCGGCTAGAGGTCGCGGCTAGCGCTCGTCGGCTAGCAGTTGCTGCTAGCCGACGAGCGCGATCCATCCCGCGAGATCTACGCGGAAACCCACTTCCAGTCGGCGATTTCGGGCATGTCTTCTCCATGTTCGCGCGTGTACTGCTGCGCGTGAAGTCGGGTGTCGTGCATTTCTTGCCAGAACGCAGCATGACGTGACGTGAGCCCAGGAACACGCTCAAGCACGTCGATCACCAAATGGAAGCGGTCGAGGTCGTTCATCATCACCATGTCGAAAGGCGTGGTGGTGGTGCCCTCGTCCTTATAACCGCGAACATGCAAGTTGGCGTGCCCCGCGCGCTTATATGTGAGGCGATGAATCAGCCACGGGTAACCGTGGTGGGCGAAAATCACGGGCTTATCCGTCGTGAAGATCGCGTCGTATTCGGCATCACTGAGCCCATGCGGATGCTCTGATTCGCTGTGCAGCCGCATCAAGTCGATGACGTTGACGACGCGCACGCGCAGCTCAGGAATCCGTTCGCGCAAGATTTGCGCGGCTGCCAGAGTTTCTAGGGTCGGAACGTCGCCCGCACAGGCGAGTACGACATCCGGCTCTTGGCCGACGACTTCGGTGCCCGCCCAATCGAAGAGCCCAATCCCCCGCGTGCAGTGTTCGATCGCTGCTGGCATATCGAGCCAATTGTTTTCCGGGTGCTTGCCCGCGATGACGACGTTGATCTTGTTCACCGACCGAAGGCAGTGATCGTAGGTGGCAATCAGAGTGTTCGCGTCGCACGGCAAATACGCACGCACCACATCCGGCTTCTTATTCATGACGAGATCAAGAAAACCGGGGTCTTGGTGCGAGGCACCGTTGTGGTCTTGGCGCCACACGTGCGAGCTCAACAGGTAGTTAAGCGATGACACGGGACGACGCCACGGAATCGCGTTCGCACCCTCAAGCCATTTCGCGTGCTGGTTGAACATTGAGTCAACGATATGGATGAAGGCCTCATAAGAGTTGAACATGCCGTGGCGCCCGGTGAGCAGGTAGCCCTCGAGCCAGCCCTGACACTGGTGCTCGCTCAGCATCTCCATGACGCGCCCTGCCCGCGCCAAGTGGTTGTCGGCGTCGATCGGCAGGAATTCAGCATCCCACTGTTTATCGGTGACATCGAAGACGGCACTCAGCCGATTGGATGCCGTGACATCGGCACCAAAAATTCGGAAATTGTCGGGATTGTCGCGAATTACGTCGCGCAACCACTCCCCGAGGGCACCAGTCGCCGAGCTTGTCGTCTCCCCCGGCTTCGGCACGTCGACCGCATAGTCGCGAAAGTCGGGCAACCGAAGCGGTGATCGCAGCAGTCCGCCATTAGTTACCGGATTGGCGCTCATGCGGCGATCTCCGGCGGGCGCGAGGGCGGTGGTCAGTTCGCGCGGTGCACCGCTCTCATCAAAAAGCTCCTCGGGCCGGTACGAGGCCATCCATTTCTGGAGTTGCTGCAAGTGCTCCTCGGTATCCCGCACGCTCGCCAGCGGCACCTGGTGCGAACGCCAGTTGTTTTCTACCGGATGCCCGTCGACCACCTGCGGCCCCGTCCAGCCCTTAGGGGTGCGCAAGATCAGCATCGGCCAGGCCGGGCGACCCTCGAGGAGTCCGGCCGCGGCATCCGCCTTGATGCGTGCAATGTGATCAATGATGTCGTCGAGCGTGGCGGCCATACGTTCGTGCACCGCGCGCGGATCCTCGTTATCGAAACCACCCGAGACAACGTACGGCGTATGCCCGTAGCCGCGCATCAAATCGCACAGCTCTTCTTCGGGGATGCGCGAGAGCACCGTCGGGTTCGCGATCTTGTAGCCGTTCAGGTGCAGGATCGGCAAGACCACGCCATCCCGCTCAGGATCAATGAACTTGTTCGAGTGCCAGCTCGTTGCGAGCGGCCCGGTCTCAGCCTCTCCATCGCCCACGACGGCGGCGACCAAGAGGTTCGGGTTATCGAATGCTGCGCCATAGGCGTGTGACAGCGCATAGCCGAGCTCGCCACCCTCGTGGATCGAGCCGGGAGTTTCGGGAGCCGCGTGGCTAGGAATGCCACCCGGGAAGGAAAACTGTCTGAACAGCTTGCGGATGCCATCGGCACTCTTATCAATGTCGCCGTACGTTTCGCTGTAGGTGCCGTCGAGGTACGCACTCGCGACGACGGCGGGCCCGCCGTGCCCGGGGCCGGCAACGAAAATCGTGTCGGTATCGCGCTCTTGAATGATGCGATTGAGGTGAGCCCAGACAAAGTTGAGGCCTGGGGTAGTGCCCCAGTGCCCCAGAAGGCGGGGCTTGGTGTGCTCGCGCACGAGGGGCTCGCGCAAGAGGGGATTATCGAGGAGATAGATCTGTCCCACTGCCAGATAGTTGGCCGCTCGCCACCACGCGTCTAGTTGATCGACCGTATGGGGTTGCACTTCGGCGGCGCGAGGGCGGCACCAGGGCTGGCGAGGTGAAAGATTCAGATCAGGCACAAGATTCTCGCTTCTGTTCGCAATGCTGTGGGTGAGGCAATCCGTTCGATCACGGCTCGAGGTTCGTGACACAGTGAGCGCGCTCTCTTAGCTTAGGAGCGTGCTGCAGTTGCGTGGTGGGAATTGGGCGAGTCTGTGGGTACGCCGATACCGCACGCTGCCGCTCGGGGAGTTACCCTCTGTACATGGGTTCTCGAAGCGCACGACAGCAGGGTGCGCTCGCGTCATGGAACGACGAACGTGGCTTCGGTTTTATCCTCACCGACGGCCGCGACAATAGTGGAAGCGCCGGCAGCGGCGAGAGCATCTTCGCCCACATCTCATCATTTCCGCCCCGCGAGACGCGCCCGGCGCCCGGCGAACGGGTCAGCTTCGCCATCGAGCGCACACGCGAAGGCAAGGTTCGCGCGCGCAACATCCGCTATCTTTCCGCTTCGGGTCGCCCGCTTCGCGTGAAGCGACGCAAACCTGGCACCATGAGCTACGTCGTCTTGGCAACATTTGCAGTCGCGATCGCGATCGTGACCGGCATTGGCGCCCTCCCCTGGATCTTCTCGGCGCTGTATCTAGTGATGAGCATCATCACCTACGCGTCTTACGCCACCGACAAAAAGGCCGCGCAAACTAGACAGTGGCGCGTGAGCGAGGGCGCTCTTCTCGGCCTTGGCCTCTTCGGCGGCTGGCCAGGAGCGATCCTCGCCCAGCAACGCCTGCGCCATAAAACTCAGAAACCCCAGTTTCGCCAAGCCTTCTGGGGCACTGTCGTGTTCAACATTCTGGTCTTTGCCATTCTGACCACCGCTCTGCGGGAACCGATGGTGCAGCTCATCCGCCTCATCCTCGAGGCGACTGCTCTGTAACTGCCCGCCGCTAAGCGAGCGAGAGAAAGAGTTTTTCGATCTCTTCTGACTGAGGTGAGCCTGCGGCATCCGGGTCGAGAAGGCACTCCCGCATCGCTTCCGAGATCACGAGAAAACCGGCGCGGTCCAAGGCTTTGGATACCGCCGCGAGTTGGTGAACCACATCGCGACATCCGGCACCGCTCTCGACTGTGGTGATTAACGCGCCCAGTTGACCGTGAGCGCGACGCAATCTGTTCGCGATCTTTTTCTGGGCGTCAGGTTCAGCGCTTATCGCTGCTTCAGCTGCTGACGATTCCATGTGCTCTCGTTCCTGGTGAGTGAGTTGACAGTTTCGATACCCCTTGGGGTATAGTTCAAGCATACCCCCTAGGGTATTTAGAAATGGTCAGTCAACGAAAGCAGAGTTATGTGCAGAGCAGTCACGTGTCGTACATGCGGCAAAACCACGTGGGCCGGATGCGGAGAACACATCCAGTCCGTCAAGCGCAGCGTGCCCGCATCAAATTGGTGCAACGGTAAGCACTCGCAGTCCGAGATCGACGCCGCAAAGTCCAGCCAAGGCGGCTTCTTCGCCCGCCTCTTCGGTCGTTAGGAGACCCTATGTGCGCCCAAGTCACGTGCCAGAAATGCCGTAAGCCCACCTGGGCAGGTTGCGGAGAACACATCGAGGATGCCCTCGCCGACGTCGCTGTGCGCGACCGTTGCAGCTGCTAAACCGCATCCACTGCTCACACGCAGCCACCGCTGACAACCCACCGTCGTCGGCGTCTTCCCTCCCCCGGACATAGCGAACACTCACTGGAGTAAACATGCTTCTCGAACGCATCTATGACACCGACCTCGCTCAGGCTAGCTACTTCATCGGTTGCCAAGCCAAAGGCGAAGCGATCGTTGTTGACCCCCGCCGCGACCTCGACGTTTATCTTGAGATCGCCGCCAAGAACGGGATGACCATCACGGCCGTCACCGAAACCCACATTCACGCCGACTACCTTTCCGGCACCCGCGAGCTTGCCGCTCGCACCGGCGCGGAGATTCTGGTGTCTGACGAAGGCGGCCCCGACTGGACCTACGGAAGCACCTTCGACGGTGCTGTACGTATGAAAGACGGCCACATCATTACCGTCGGCAACATCACGCTGAAGGCCGTCCACACTCCCGGGCACACTCCCGAGCACTTCTCCTTCTTGGTCACCGATGGCGCGCAGGCTGACGCTCCCGGTTTCATGCTCAGCGGAGACTTTGTCTTCGTCGGAGACCTCGGCCGCCCCGACCTTCTCGATGAAGCTGCCGGCGGCGTTGACACGCGTTTCGGCGGAGCGAAAGACATTTTCGCCAGCCTACGCGACCGCTTCCTTACCCTTCCCGACTATGTGCAAGTTTTGCCTGCCCACGGTGCCGGTAGCGCCTGCGGCAAAGCTCTCGGCGCCATTCCGACCACCACCGTCGGGTACGAACGCGCGTTTGCGTGGTGGAGCCACTATGTGGAAAACAACGACGAGCAAGGCTTTATCGATGAACTGCTCAACGGTCAGCCGGATGCTCACGCCTACTTTGGCCGCATGAAGGTGCAGAACCGACAGGGCCCGAACGTCATGGGCACCGTTACCCCGCTGCGCGAGTACACGACCGAGGAAGTCGCGACAGCGCTCGACGCCGACAGCGCGATCCTCATCGACACTCGCAACAATGCCGAAGTTCACCGTGGCACCGTGCCGCGCTCGCTCAACGTTCCCGGACCAGAGAAAGCAGCAAGCTACGGCGCTTGGGTCTACAACCCCGATACAGAAACACGCCCCGTCATCCTGCTGGCTGACGATCTTGAACACGCCGAAGAGTTGCGTGACCACCTCGTGCGCGTGGGCATCGACACTGTTTCGGGCTTCGTGACGACCTTCGATGGACTCACCCTCGTTGTGCCCGAACTTGTCGATCCTGCCACGCTCGAAGACGTTGATCGTGTGCTTCTGCTCGACGTGCGCAACAAAACCGAGTTCGCCGAGGGACACATCCCCGGTGCCGAGCAATTGAGCGGTGGCCGCGTCATGTGGGCACTCGACCAGCTCCCCCGCGAAGGAACCATCGTGACGTACTGCCAAAGCGGAGTGCGCAACAGCGTGGCCGCGAGTGCCCTGCGCCGTGCTGGCTACAATGTGGCTGAGCTGGATGGCTCGTACCTTGGTTGGCTCGCAACTCCTGGTGCAGTCCCCGCGGTCTAACGCGCTCTCATGGAACCTAATCTGATCATCGCGCTGGCCCTTGCCGTGCTCGTGGGAGTTTCCCTCGGCATGCTCGGCGGGGGCGGCTCGATCCTCACGGTGCCGATCCTCACCTACGTTGCCGGCTTTGAGCCGCAGCAGGCGATTTCGGCTTCGCTGTTTATTGTGGGCGTCACGAGCGCAGTGAGCGTTTTTCATCACGCTCGGGTCGGACGCGTGCGCTGGCGAACCGGATTGATTTTTGGTGTTTCAGGAATGGCGGGCGCTTTTGCCGGAGGTATTGTCGGTGGGTTCATCCCGGGCACGATTCTCATGGTTCTCTTCGCTGCCATGATGGTGGCTACGGCAACCGCCATGATCCGCGGCCGCAAGAAAGTACCCGCCGGTTCACTTCACGAGCCCGCGAAACTCCCCGTCGTCCGCATTATTCGTGACGGGTTCTTCGTCGGTATCGCCGCTGGGCTCGTTGGTGCCGGCGGCGGATTCCTTATCGTTCCCGCGCTCACCCTTCTTGGCGGGCTTCCGGTGGCGGTGGCGGTCGGCACCTCGCTGCTGGTCATCGCAATGCAGTCGTCCGCCGGCCTCGTCGCTCACCTCTTTACCGTCGACCTGCCCTGGCCGACGATCCTCGCGTTCACTGGTATCGCCGTTGCGGGATCGTTTGTGGGAGCCGCTCTCGCCGGGCGCATCCCCGAGACCGCCCTCCGCAAGGGCTTTGGAATCTTCGTACTCGTGATCGGCGCGTTCGTGCTCGTGCAAGAAATCCCACAATTGATCCCTCTCATGACAGGAGCGTGACCGTTGCCCACGACAGAACCAGCAACGGCAGCAGCAGCGCCAACGCCAAGCCCGCCGAAAGTGCCCACCGTGGGCTCCCTCGTTGAGGGCTACGACATTCCGGTGGTCAACGAGCGCGCTGTTCGCGTGGCGGCAGGCATTCTCTTTAGTGCCGGAGCCATCTCGATCACGCTTGCTGTCATCCAGCATTCGGCCGTTCCGCTTCGCCCTTTCGGCGTCTTTTTCATGATGGATATGCTCATTCGGGTCACCGTCGGTGATCGTTGGTCGCCGACCCTCGCACTGGGCCGTCTCATTGTTCGACGACAGCCGCCGAGCTGGGTAGGCGCCCCGCAGAAAGAGTTCGCTTGGTGGCTCGGATATGGCCTCGCCCTCCTCTCGTGTGCAGGAATGGGCGTGCTCGGCGCGCCACTCGAAGCCACACTGGCGCTGTGCGGTTTGTGCCTTTCCATGTTGTTCTTAGAAGCCGCTTTCGGTATTTGCGTTGGCTGTGCTCTTCAGCGCGTGCTCACCAAAACACCACCCCAATACTGCCCAGGCGATTCGTGCCGGGTTCCCGAATAACCACCTCCACACACCCCAACCACCCGTTTCACAAGGAGAAAAAATGTTCCGTCCCCTCGCCGCTCTCGCTGGCTCTCTCGTCGTGCTGGCATCGATCGCTGGATGCTCAGCCGCGGGTGATTCTGTTGAACTCAGCGCTGACACCATCCTCATCGACGTTCGCACCCCCGCGGAGTACGACGCCGGACACCTCGAGGGCGCTACGCTGCTCGACCTCAACGGTGGCGAATTTGCCACTGCGCTTCCGACTCTCGACCCCGAGGCCGAGTACGCCGTCTACTGCAAGTCGGGCAACCGCTCGGGCCAGGCCGTCGCCATGATGACCGAAGCGGGCTTCGAGAACGTCATTGACCTCGGATCGATTGGTCAAGCAGAAGCGTCCACGCAGATCGAGGTCGTGCAGTAGCGCAGGTCCCCTAACTCAAGCGGAAGCATGCAGACGCGGTCGTGAGCAATCGGCGACCGCGACTGCTCCGAACCATTGTGGTGAAAACAACACCCGCCTCCAGCACGCGCTACAGCGCCGACAACCGGTTCGATCGTGCCACCGCCGGCTTCACCCGCGTCGTTGTTCCGACCGCGCTGGGTGACGTTGTCGCCCACGTCGATCTGAATGCTGCAGCTCTGTCAGATTCAGCGACCCTCCTCCTGCACGGAGCAGCGGGCTCCTGGACAACCTGGCTCCCTCTCATTCGCGCTTCGCACCACGCCGGTAGCCCGCTGCAGAACGCTATCGCCCTCGATCTGCCCGGCTGGGGTGAGAGCGGCAACATCAGCGACACAGCAAGCGTCGAAGATATGGCGGATGCCGTAGCCCACGTAACCAAAACTCTCGGCTTTGCCCGCTGGAGCATTTTCGGCCACTCGCTGGGCGGACACCTCGCGCTCACGCTTGCGGCCCGCTACCCGGAGCGCACCGCGAAAGTGACCGCCATTTCGGCGACTGGGCCCGGCGCGCTGTCGGTGCTGCGGCATCCGGTTCGCAACTTCGGCACTCTTCCGCTCCTGGCCGGGATGCTCGGAGCAATGCGTTTTCTCAGTTCACTCGGGGCCGCTGGTAGCGCGTTCGTCCGCGGCCTTCACTGCCTACGGTTGCTCGGGCCGCTCAGCGCTCCCCTGTTCGCAAATCGTCGGCACCTTGACAACTCAGTGATCGATTCGCTGGCCTCTGAGATTCGCCCGTCGTCGTTCGTTCGTGGAGCCATTGCCGCTGCACAGTACGACGAAATGCAGTGGGAGCGCGTGCGATGCGCTGTCACGTTTGTGCGCGGCGAAAACGATGTTTTTGTGAGCACGACCGATGAGGCGTGGTTCGCTCGCATCATCCCGCATGCAGTTCAGCAGGTCGCTGCGGGTGCCGGCCACTTTGCCCACATTGAGTCGTTCGAATTACCCCACACCGTTCCCGGTGGCACCCCCGTCGCGGCCTAGCCTCGACTGATCACGGCGGACACCTTCGCGCCCCGCACGAAGCCCCATCCACGAAGCAAGGCAGCGATCGAGTATCCAGTAACGAGAAGAGCAGCGGGGCAGCTTCGTTAGACCTCGCGATTCGCTACCGTTGTCAGTACCTAGTTTTTCTGTAAACAGAGGCGGCACTGGTGCTCCAACTCAACAATATCTCCAAAGCTTTCGGCGGGCGAACAGCTCTCGACGGCGTGAGCTTCGGAGTGCGTGACGGCCGCATGACAGGCTTCGTCGGCGGCAATGGGGCCGGCAAAACCACCACGATGCGCATTCTGTTGGGGGTACTCGAGCGCGATTCCGGCGAGATCGCTCTCGACGGCGAACCCCTGGGTGCTCGGCAGCGTCGCCACTTTGGATACATGCCGGAGGAACGTGGTTTGTACCCCAAGATGAAGGTTCGCGAACAGTTGGTATACCTCGCTCGCTTACACGGGCTAACCAGCTTGGATGCCGGCCGCAATGCCGACAGTTTGATCGAAGAGCTGGGACTCGGCGAGCGTCGCGACTCGACGCTCGAGAGCTTGTCGCTCGGCAACCAGCAGCGGGCACAGATCGCCGCAGCGCTCGTTCACGACCCCCAGATTTTGGTGCTTGACGAACCGTTCTCGGGGCTCGACCCGCTCGCCGTCGACACCGTGGTCGACGTGCTCGAGCAGCGCGCAGCAAGTGGCGCGTCTGTACTGTTTTCCTCCCACCAGCTCGAGATTGTCGAGCGGCTGTGTGACGATCTCGTCATCATCTCCGAGGGCAGCATCCGAGCATCCGGAGAGCGGGAAGCCTTGCGGGAAGCGCACTCGGCCCCTCGATTCTCGATCACGAGCAACAGCGACCTCGACTGGTTAAGGACTGAACCCGATATCACTGTGGTCGAGTTGCAGGGCGGCCAGGCGGTCTTTGATGCGGCTGAACCGACCGCCGCTCAACGAGTGCTGCGGCGCGCCGTTGCCGAGGGCGACGTCAGCTCGTTTGCTCCCCAACGCGCTTCGCTCGCTCAAATCTTCCGAGAGGTTATCTAATGGAGTCAGCAACCGCGCCTCGCCAGTCTCCTCGTTTCGCACGGTCCGTCGCCCTCGTCGCTGAACGCGAAATCATGGCGCGGCTTCGCTCCAAGAGCTTCTTGATCACCACCGGCATCCTGTTCGCGTTCGTGCTCGGTGGGGTGATTGCCGGCGGCATCTTCTCTAAAAGTGTCGCGACTGTTCCCGTCGCCGTTGTTGACTCCGTTTCGTCCACGATCGAGAACATCAACGGTCTTGAGGTCACCACCGTCGATGATCGGCGCGAAGCAGAGAAGCTGGTGATTAGCGGTTCCGTGGATGCCGCCATCGTTCCCGCCGAAGAAGGCTCCCCTGTGCCCGTGACCATCATCGCCGTGGCTGAGGCGCCCTCGTCGCTCGTGCAGGTCTTCAGCATCAGGCCGGACGTGGTTATGCTCGACCCGAGCGAAGCAAGCGGGTCTCTTACCTACCTGATCGCTATCGGCTTCGGCATGATCTTCTTTGTCTCCGGGATGACATTCGGGCCAATGATTGCCCAGAGCGTGGTCGAAGAAAAACAGACTCGCATCGTCGAAATTCTGATGTCTGCCGTGCCCGTATCGGCGCTCATGGCGGGAAAGGTTATCGGAAACTCGATTCTCGCCTTTGCTCAAATCATCGCGATAGCGGGGCTGGCAGTCGCGGGGCTCGCGGTCACCGGGCAGACGGCGTTGCTGTCGCTTCTCAGCTCACCGCTGCTCTGGTTCGTCGCCTTCTTCATCGTCGGCTTCGTGTTGCTAGCCGCACTGTTTGCCGCGGTCGGGGCAATGGTGTCGCGTCAAGAGGATCTGGGTTCCGCAATGACGCCTGTGACGATGCTGATCATGCTCCCGTACTTCGCGATCATATTCTTCAACGACAACCCGGTCGCCCTCACCGTAATGTCATACATTCCGTTTTCTGCGCCGGTAGGGATGCCTATGCGACTCTTCCTGGGAACAGCAGAGTGGTGGGAACCACTGATCGCCCTCGTAATCCTGCTCGTTACCGCCGGGGGCGCGGTGCTCCTCGGCTCGCGCATCTACAACAACTCGCTGCTCAAGGTCGGCAGCCGAGTCAGCTGGTCTGAAGCCATCAAGGGTTAGGCGATGGTGCTCGCGCCTGCGGTTCGCCGGGCCTCGGAGCTCAGACTCTAGACCGCGGTGAGATGCTCGTTGTCAGCCGGCATCGCGAGCCGCTCATCCGGTTCCTCGCCGATGATCACACCGGAAAAGAGCATGGGGAGCCCGTGCCCGGTCCAAGCGGATGCCCGATCCATCAGTTGAGCGTGCACGTGGGGCTCGCTGGAGTCTCCCGAGTTTCCGCACGCGGCGATGACCTGCCCTGCGACGACGGAATCGCCAACTTTTGCAAGAGCAGAGTGCTGCTTCACATGAGCGATGAGCGCGTAAATACCGTCGCCGCTGCGGATGGTGATGTGGTTTCCGACGATGAGTCGTGGCCCACCGATCTCACGGATAGTGCCCTCGATCATCATGTACATGAAGCCAAGCACCGACGAGCGAGCCCGGTGGTCGCGCTGGGAATCGCTGGAACGCACCACGACTCCGTCGACCATGGCCCGCACAGGCTGGCCGAAAGCGGGGTACTCGTTGGGATAGCGCAGCACAATTCCTGTGTCGAAGGCTGGCCGATTACCTCCGAGCGGGTCGAAAACGAGATCGACCGCATGGGCCTGGCCATAGGCGCGAACGCCGTGGCTGGGCACACGTGTCGCGGGGCTGTTAAGCGCGAGCCAACGACCAACAACAGGTGAGGTTACGGTCACAGGCTCGTGCTGAGTCAACAGCTTTACGCCGGGTCGCAGCACAATGAGCACAAGAAGCATCCCGATGATGCCAAGCAACGGCAGCAGCTCGAACACCGATCGCACGACAACCGCGGAAATTACTTGCGCCCCAATGGTGCCGGCAAAGATCGTCACCACTGACACGTACAGGATGATCACGCGGGCACGGTAAATACTCGCAATCAAGCGCCTCATGCTGCAGCCACTCGAGAGACAACCACAAGACACTCGAGCACCACGAGGGTGTCGCGAAGCGCTCCCGGAAAACCGAATTCGGTCAGCGGGAGATTATCGATCTCAGCCACGCCTAGCTTTCGACGATCGGCTCGGGCGGAAGCTTGCGCACCTTCGCACGGCGACGACGACGGGCCGGGATCATGGCTCGCATTTCTTCGAGCTTGCCGAAGCACAACAGGCGGTCGTTCGCTTCGAGAACCGTGCTGCGGCGAGGGTTGGGCACAACATTGGAGCCGCGGTGCAGAGTGAGCACGGTGATGTCCTTCTCCCCGAGGCCGGATTCGCCGAGCTGCTTGCCCACAAAATCCGCGTCGCTTCCGACAACGATCTCAGCGACGCCATAACCGGTCGAGACACTGAGGCGCTGGCGGACATCAATCTCGGGGAACGCCACCTGATTGGCGATGTAGTCAATGATCGCGCCCGCGACATCCAGATCGGTGGCTCGCTCGATGCCTTCGAGGCCGGGCGATGAGTTCACCTCCATGACAAGGGGGCCGTCTTTGCCCTCAAGCATGTCGACACCGGCAACGCGCAAGCCCATGATCTGCGCTGCCTTGACGGCAGCACGGTGATACTCCGGCGTGAGCTCGACCGCTTCAACGTTGCCACCGCGGTGCACATTCGAGCGGAACTCGTCGCCCACCGCCACACGGCGCATGGCCGCAACCACGCGGTCACCCACCACAAGGGCGCGGATGTCGCGGCCTTTGCTCTCGGAGATGAAGCTCTGAATCAGCACGTTCTGCTTCGTCGAATGCAGCGTCTCGATAATCGCCTTCGCGACCTGAGTGTCCGGAGCGAGGATCACGCCGATGCCCTGGGTGCCTTCAAGTAGCTTGATCACGACCGGCGCACCGCCGACGCGTTCGATCGCCATCTCGACATCCGCTCGGTTGTGCACAAAGGTGGTCGCGGGCATCGCGATGTCGTGGCGCGAAAGAATCTGGGTGGCACGCAACTTGTCGCGCGAGTTCGTGATTCCGCTCGAGGTGTTAGGCGTGTAGACATCCATCTGCTCGAACTGACGCACCACGGCCGTGCCGAAGTAGGTGATCGAGTTGCCGATGCGAGGAAGGATGGCGTCGTAGTCCGAGAGCAGTTTGCCGCGGTATTGCAGATCTGGCTCTTCCCCCGTGAGGTCGATCGCGAAACGGAGCGTATTGAGCACCTTGACGGTGTGCCCGCGCTGCTCGGCGGCTGCGCGAAGCCGCAGCGTGGAATATGCATGCGGCGCACGGGAGAGGATCGCGAGTTTCATGGAACAACCTGTCAAGATATGGGGGTGATAGATCCCACCCATTCAAACACGGTTGCAGGCTGGCGTGAGTGGGTTTCCCTTCCCGATCTTGGCGTGCCGTGGATTAAAGCCAAACTCGACACAGGCGCACAGAGTTCTGCTCTGCACGCCGACGACATCGAAGAGTTCACTCACGCCGACGGCAGCGAGTGGGTTCGTTTTCGCGTGCGCCCGTGGCAGAAGTCTGGTAAAGATGATGCCGTCGTGGAGTGCGCAATTCATGATCGACGCGCGGTCCGCAGTTCGTCTGGTCATACGGAGGATCGCATCGTCGTGCTGATCGACGTCGTACTCTGTGGCCATACGGTGACCGCCGAAACGACTCTCACCAACCGCGATGAAATGGGCTTTCGGATGCTCGTGGGCCGCGAAGCGCTCAGTCAAGAGTTCCTGGTGGACTCCGGCAAGTCGTTTCTGGGCGGCCGACCGCCGCGCGTCACCCGCCGCCGCAACCAGGGACAGGGCTAACTTCGCCGCAATCCCCGGCGCATCGGCGCGCGCTCGCGTGTCCGCTCTCGCTCGCTAGAGCCGAAACTTGCCCACGATGCCGTCGGCAATCTTATTTCTGGCGCCTCGCACCGCTCGGTTGTTCGCACCCGACATCCGACGGTTAGTGAGCCCCTTCTTTGACTGCACAAAGTCGTCCTTTTCTTTCATATTCACCATGGTCGCCTCCGTTTCAGACTCATGGCTGTGCCGCTTATCGGTGTTGCGGTAACGAAAATAGATGGCGGAGTAAAAGACAAAACCGGAGAGCAAGAAGACGAGGCCGAGGCCTCCCGAGTCATCGTCTGACGAGCCGGCGGCGAGTAGCTGCCCACTTTCGGCCATCCACACTGCAACGTTTAGCATCAGATCCCCACCGCCACGAGTACGAGCCCAATGACGGTGCCGACAAGCTGCACGATCCCCGAGACGAGGAGCAACCTGCTCTGGTGAAGCGGAATGCTGCCCATCGTCTCTCCCGTGCGCGCATTGACCGCAACGTAGTGCAAGAACGTCTTGCCATTCGATTTTCGCTGCTGATAGCTATAGAGCCAGACGGGCAGATACGCCGATACCCAACGCTGACCGCGCACCTCCACTTGCTCTGATGACCACTGCACTCCACGGTCATAGAACGACAGAGTGTCATTTACCTTGTGACGAGTGATGTCCTCAGCTTGAGTGTGCGCGATGGGCGTGAGCTGGTCAAGGTTGCTGTCGCGACGCTCTGAGGTGAATCCGGCAAGGTAGTTGGAGTCGTACCGTACGGAGTTTTCAACATCGAACGGCATGATCGTGTTGATGATGTTGTTCGAGTTTTTTGACGTGTTCTGGTCGAGACGGTCACTCGACGACTCGACCGTGAGGTCGTTGACGTGAATGTCGAAGTCACGCTCCACGGCGTACACGTCGGCGTCGTAGCGTTGCTGATTCTTGTCGCCCACTTTGACGGTGTACGAACGCGTTTGATGCTCGCCGTGGCCAGACAACCGTGCGTGGGCATTGATGTCCACCACCATGTACGGCAGGTAGACGCCCATCACGTTTTCAGCATTGAACTCTGCCCTAAACGTCGGATGCGCGAAGAACTTACGCTTGCGGACAAAGTGGGCGATTTTCTCCACCGCCGTCGCTTTCTCTACTGAGAAAGGAAGAATCATGTCGGGCACAGCACCGTTGGGAACCTGCTGGTTCATCGAGAGAGTGCTTCGACACCAGTGGCAGCGGGCTTGCGTGCTCGTGTTGGTGTCGATCACGACCTCGGCGCCACACGCCGTGCACTTGAACGTCAGGATCTCCTCGGTAGACGGCACGATGTCGCTCGAGCCCGAACCAACAAGAATGCCTGTCAGCTTGCTGATGTCACCGTTGAGATTAAACGCATTGATCGCGTTGTCGGTAGACCACTCGAAGCGACAATATCCGCACCGCAGATGGCTAGTCGCGACGTTCAGCGAGATTTCTGTCGAGCCACAGCGCGCGCACTTTGCGAGCCCATCCTTAGCCCCGTCATCGGTATTGATGACACGCGGGGCATCTTCCGCTGTCGCGGGCGGCGGAGTTTCTGGTTCGACAGCATCCATCGACATCGCGGACTACAATCCGAGAACTTTGGCTTTAGCCGCTTCGTAGTCAGCTTCGGTGATCAAGCCTTGGTCGAGCATCGTCTTGAACTGCTGCAACTTTGCCATGGGGTCGTCCGCTGCGGGAGCCGCTGCGGCGGCGGGCGCCGCTGGCTGGGGTGGAGCTGCATTTGGCTGCTGGAACCCTCCGGCCGCGCCACCGGCAGCGTTCATTCCCATACCGAGGAAGGCCATGCCTGCGCCGCCTCCGCCGCTGCCTTCGTTTGAGCCGGCGGCTTCGAAACCACGGGCGGCAGCTTGCTGCATGAAGGCGTTACCGCGGGCACCGCCGAGAGCATCCGCCTTCTTAACATCGCTGAGCAGAGCGCGAGTGTCCTCGTCGTATTCGATGGACTGAAGCGCGACCTTCTCAATGGTGAGACCGCGGTCGGTCGTCCACTGGTACGCGTCATCGACAGCAGCACTCAACGATTGCGCAAATCCGATAGCGTCGCCCTGGATTTTGGCGATGCGGTTTCCCTTGCTGGGATCGTTTGTGTAATAGGAGAACGCTGCAGCGAGTGAACCGACCACTTCGTTGAACAGCTGGCTCGCAGCGTCATTGTCGAGGTCAGAGAAGTCGAAGACCTTCGGTGACGCGCCGAGATAGGTAAGGGGAACGAAGTTCTTCACCAGCAGGATCGGGTCGACAATTTTGAGCGAGTAGCTACCGCGGGTGATCGCACCGACCTGAGCATTGAGGTAGGCGTCATCCCAATAAATCTCGGATTGAGTGCCGAACTTATTATTGGGGATCTCTTTGAGGTTCACATAGAACGCGAGCTGCTGAGAACCAGGCTGCCCGCCGAACTTGAAGCGCTCCCACGACGTCTTCACCGTGGAGCTGATGATGCCATCGCCGGCAAAGAATGACTCGGCGTTCTGATCTTCCGACGTGAAAATGAAGCCGCCGGGCTCGCCCACGAAGCCGGTCAATTGGCCGTCTTGGAACGTGACGAGGCCGTACCCCTCGGGCACGACGATGCGGCTACCGTTCGTGATGATGTGCTCGGAGCCCTGAGTATTGGAGCCACGGCCAGCGTTGGTTCCCTGCGCGACCGCGGGAAAAATGGCCGCAGTAGGAGCAAGGTGAGCCGGCGGGGTGAGAAAGTCTTTCCACTGGTCGGCGAACGTTCCGCCGATTGCCCCTGCGAACGCCTTGATGAAACCCATGTGCATATCCCGTCGACTCGTTGTGCGGATCGAGCGCCGATAGAGATGGCTTCGTCAGTGCAGCGTGTTGCGCGGGGACGACAAAACATCGGCGAGCGACAATCTCCCAGCATGGTAGCCCGTCGGGCTACCTGGTGTCTCGTGTTCTGGCAATTGGTTCTGCATCTCTCTCACGCGGGTACCATCTCCTCATGCTTTCTCTCACTGCGCTCGTACTGCGGGTGGTGGCGCTCGCGTGACGCGCCGGCGTCGTACGATCGTGGCCGCGCTCGTGGCATCGGTGATACTCGTCGGCTGTGTCTTCGGCGCCATTGCCGCGGTGCAGTACGCCGCATTCGCGGCGACTTTTGTGCGCGCAGACGGCACTGTACTTGTTTTCCAAGGTGAACGATTCGAGTTCACCGGGGCCAACAACTACTACCTTGGGCACAAGCCGGAAAGCACGGTGGTGGCGCTGCTCGACGACGCAGATGAGGCGGGGCTCACCGTCATCCGCACCTGGGGCTTTCAAGACTATGGAGACACCGATGGCGCGGGAGTCGCCCCCGGCGATTTCGAGGGCATCTGGTATCAGTCGTGGGATGACACCGCCGGTGCCCCTGTCGTTAACACCGGCGCGACCGGGCTTGAGAAGCTCGATTTCGTGATCGCCGAAGCTGCTGCTCGCGACATTAAGCTGGTCATCCCCTTCACCAACAACTGGAACGCCTACGGTGGCATGGACCAATACGTTCAGTGGGCAGGACTCAACGAGCACTCCGCTTTCTACACTGATGAGCGCATTCGTAGCTGGTACAAAGAATGGGTTGCGACGCTGCTGAATCGCACCAACAGCATCACCGGAGTGCAGTACAAAGACGATCCCACCATCCTCGCGTGGGAACTAGCAAACGAACCCAGTTGCACTGGCTCGGGCACTCTTGCTGATGGAGAGTGCGACACCGCCACCATCACAGAATGGGCGGATGAGATGAGCCGTCATGTGAAATCCATCGACCGCATCCATCTCCTGGGCGTTGGTGACGAAGGTTTTTTCTGTGGAGATGAAGACACGTGGACGCTCACGCACGAGTTCGGGGCCTCAGGGCACGGAGCTGGCTTCGGCGAGAACTGCGGCAACGGGGTCGATACCGTCGCTCTGGCTTCATTGCGAAACATCGACGTCATGTCGATGCACCTCTACCCCGACCACTGGCAGACCTCCACCGACTGGGGCACGGGGTGGATTGAGAAACACGCAGAGGCAGCCGCCGCTATCGGTAAGCCGGTGTATCTCGGCGAGTTCGGTGTGATGGACGCCTCGACGCGCGCCGAAACTTACGCGACTTGGCTCGCGACAGTGCGCGACGCCGGCGTCGATGGAGCTCTGTTCTGGATGTTGGCGTCCGACCAGGAAGACGGAACACCGTATCCGGATTATGACGGCTTCACCGTCTACTGCCCTAGCGAGGCGTGCGCTGTGGTGGGCAACCACGCCGCGACGCTCGTCGGCGCACGCTGAGGCAGCACGAAGACAGCGGCCACAGTGAGGTCGCTTAGCCGCGACCCCACTGCTGCTGCGGATTAGAAGTGAGTACCGCCGTCGATACGAACTTCTGTTCCGGTGATGAACGCTCCATCTTCGCTAGCGAGCATTGCGACGACACCAGCAACGGCCTCAGGGCCCGCGAAACCTTCCTTGAGCGCTGAGCCCAGTTTTGCGAAGAGCGAGTAGTCAGCGTCCTCGGGGATGCCGGGGCCCTGACTCTGCTTGCTCTCGCCGCTGCCGTCGGTCATTCCCGATGAGATCGATCCGGGCTGAACAGCGGTAAAGCGGATTCCTTGCTTGGCATATTCCGAAGCGAGGGCATGGGTCATCGACTGCACTCCGCCCTTGCTCGCGGCGTAAGCAGCCATGTAGGGGTGAGCGAATGCTGCGGATGTCGAACTGAAGTTTACGACCGCGGCGTCGTTACCTTCGCTGAGGGCAGGAATGGCTTCGCGAATCATCAAGAACGTACCGACGAGGTTGATGTTGATGATTTGTTGGAAGTCAGCCAGCGACATGGTGTGGGTGTGCGCTGACCGGAGAATTCCGGCAGCGTTCACCAGCACGTCGAGTCCGCCCAATTGAGCAACGGCGGCGGCGACTGCACCGCGCACTGACTCTTCATCGGCGATGTTCACGACAACAGTGCTGAGGCGATCGGCAGCGTCGCCGGCTTTAGCAACAGTGTCAGCAAGTCCTGCTTCGCTGATGTCAAGGGCGGCAACGGTGCCACCTTCGGCGAGGAGGCGAAGGGCGGTGGCTTGGCCAATTCCTGATCCTGCGCCGGTGATGATGGCGCGGCGGTCGGTGTAGCGATTCATCTGAGTGACCTTTCGTTGAAGACGGGAGTATCTACACGGTACGCCACACTGGCACAATGTGCCATCCTTGCTTATTGTGCGCGATAGGCACCATCGGCGTACTCTCCTTACATGGATTCCCCGCCCCCCACTCTCACCGAGCGCCGCAAGCTCGACACTCAGCTCGAGGTCGCGCGCACGGCTGCGCGCCTCTTCGCTGAGCGCGGTGCTCACGCTGTTACGGCAGAGCAGATTGCGCAGGAGTCAGGCATCGCCGTGCGAACGTTTTACCGCTATTTCAGCTCCAAAGAGGATGCCGTGGCTCCCCTTCTCACCGTGGGGGCCGGCCATTGGCGGGCATTGCTCGCCGCCGCTCAACCACAGGAAGACGTCGTAACGGCGCTTGAGCGCACCATCCGCCAAGTTCTGACCGCTACGGCCGACGCCGACCGCGAAACCATGCGCTGGACACTAGGACTTCTTCGCGCCGCCGACGACGACAAAGATCTTCGCGACGTTTGGTACCGGGTGAACGGCGAATCAGAGGCTCAGCTGCGCACCGTCATCGCCACGTTGGTCGGGCCTGACACCGACCCGTTCACCGTTCGTATCGTGGCCGCTGCGGCGACGCAGGCGCTCAGGGTGGCGCTCGAGATGAGCGCCGCCGATAGCGAGAACGCGACCGTGGCAGAGCCAGCACAGCTGGCGGCGCGAGCTCTACGCACTCTCACTCATGGCATTCAACTCGAAGTGGTCGAGGTTACCAACCCATAGTTCCCGGGGCCCCTTTGAACGGTCCGACGAGATTTTTGGTGATCCACCCGCCATAAAAGTCGCCGGCCTGCGAG
This sequence comes from Salinibacterium sp. UTAS2018, assembly GCF_004118935.1. Classification (NCBI taxonomy): domain Bacteria; kingdom Bacillati; phylum Actinomycetota; class Actinomycetes; order Micrococcales; family Microbacteriaceae; genus Salinibacterium; species Salinibacterium sp. UTAS2018. Next base: position 366,233 of record NZ_CP035375.1, on the reverse strand, counting down.
GTGACGAGTTCGCCATCGATCTCGCACGAGTCCATTTGCCCGGGATAGAGCGCCACACGCGTTCCCAGTTCTTCGAAGCGGCGCGTTGGCTCCGGGTAGATCCAACCTGCTCGCTCGGCGACTACTCCCCCAGCAGTAACGTCAAAGTAGTGAGCTTCGCCCTTGAACTCGCAGAAGCTGGTGCCCGCTCGCGGCACGAGCACACCGTCGGGGAAGGCTGCGAGGGGAACGTAGTAGACCGGCGGATGACTCGTCTCGAGTACTCGCACGGCATCCGTTGTATCGACGATCACTTCGCCACCCAAGCGCACGACAACGCGCTGGGGCATGTGCTCCACTCGCGGGGGCCGCGGATAATCCCACACCGACTCCTGCCCTGCTTTCGGCTTGACGGGCTTGGGACGAGGCAAGGAGCGGGGATAGCCGGCGGGAGTCATAACTCCATTTTGCAGTCGGCTGCTGGGACGCGGCTGAGTCGCGGCCACATACTCATTGCGCCCTCGACACCTTCCTCTACACTTGCTCGAGTGAATGACGCCTCCGCCTCCCAAGCCGCCCGAACCGCCCACAACAGCACCGCCCTCCGCGTGCTCGCGCGCCTCGGTTTCGCCGTCAATGGCCTCGTACATCTCCTCATCGGTGCGCTCGCCATCGGCATCGCGACCGGCGGCGGCGACACGGATGCCGATCAGTCGGGGGCGTTCAAACAACTCGCGTCGACACCAGGCGGGGTGTTCCTGTTGTGGGCCGTCGTCATCGGCATGTTCGCCCTCGGTCTCTGGCTCGTCATTTCAGCGTTCCTTATGCAGCCCGAGGATTCAAAGCGTAAGTGGGCCAAACTCGGGGCGGAAGTCGCTAAGGGGATCACGTACTTTGCTCTGGGTTCCACCGCGCTGAAATTCGCGCTCGGCGGATCATCCAGCTCCTCCGACAGCACAAGCAGTGTCAGCGCAGACCTCATGGCGAACCCGGTGGGAGTCGGCGTTCTAGTGGTGGCTGGCCTTGTCGTTGTCGGCGTCGGCGGTTATTTCGTCTTCAAGGGCGTCACCCAGAAGTTCACCGAAGACGTGTCTGTTCCCGGTGGCACGATGCGCAAGGCTGTGTTGGGGCTCGGTACTGCGGGCTACATCGCGAAGGGTATCGCGATCGGTGTCGCCGGCATCCTCGTTGTGGCGGCAGCTTTTACTCACGATCCCGAGAAGTCGTCCGGCCTCGATGCTGCCCTCACGAGCCTGACCGCGCTGCCGTACGGCATGGTGGTTCTTCTTGTTATCGCGGTGGGACTCATCGCCTACGGCGTGTACTGCTTCGTACGTGCACGATTCGCCCGCCTGTAATTAGTCGCTGACGACAGCTCTCGGCGCTACAATCGAGCCACCGTTTCAGCGTGCCATTCGGCGCAGCTTTGACTAGGGAGAATGATGAACTCGACGCCTGACGACAAACCAGCACCGTCTCGCTCGGCCGCGGTCGTGTACAACCCGATCAAGGTCGACATCGATGCCATCAAGGCGGCCGTCACGGTCCTCGAGAATGAGACAGGCTGGAAGACAACCACCTTCCACGCCACCAGCAAGGAAGACCCAGGAGCCGGTGCGACGCGAGACGCGCTGGATGCGGGCGCTGACGTCGTGATCGTCGCGGGCGGCGATGGCACGGTTCGAGCCGTCGCCGAGGCGATTCATGACAGTGACGCCGCTCTGGCTCTCATGCCCGCCGGCACCGGAAACCTCTTTGCTCGCAACCTCGGCATTCCCCTCGATGATCTCGAGGGCGCGGTTCGAACCGCTTTCACCGGGGTCGATCGCGCGGTCGACATCGGGCTCATCGACATCCGGGATGAGAACAACGCTCTCTCGAAGCATGCTTTTGTCGTCATGGCGGGTTTGGGTCTCGATGCCAAAATGATCGCGAACACCGATGACGATCTGAAGAAGCGCATCGGCTGGCTCGCGTACGTGAGCGCCATCGTAAAAGCCCTGGCCGATAGCAGCGAATTGCACGTGAAGTACCGTCTCGACTCACAGCGCGCACGATCGGGCCGAGCCCACACCGTCATCGTCGGCAACTGCGGCTCGCTAACCGCGAATGTGCTGCTGCTGCCGGATGCCGCTCCCGACGACGGATTTTTTGATGTCGCCGTGATGCGCCCTCAGGGAGTGATCGGCTGGGCTCAGATTCTGGGAAAGGTGCTGTGGGAGAACGGCGTGCTGCGCCGCATCCGAGGCGGTCATTTTCTCACCACGAAAGACGTTCGCGCGCTGCGCTACGTGAAGGCGAAACAGCTCACAATCCGCCTGAGCACCCCCGAAGAGATTGAACTCGACGGCGATGAGTTCGGTAAAGCGATTGCTTTCAAGAGCCGCATTAAAGCCGGCGGCTTGACCGTGCGAATGCCGCAGGCTGCGAATTCCTCTCAGCACTAACCGCGGGAGTCGTCACCCTGCTCCGCCACTTCCGCCTCTTCCGCTTCTTCGGCCACTTCCGCTTCCTCGGCGCGCTCAAGTCGGGCGTGCAGCGCCGCAAGAATTCTGGCGATGTCCATCGAAATTGCTGCCGAGGCCCCCAGGGCTGTCGCATTCGCGTCAGCTTTGCGGGCATCCAGTTCGGCCGTCAAATCGGCAAGCGCATCTGTTGCGAGAGCGTGTGATTCTTCGCGGTGCTCGAGAGTGTCCCAGTCGCGCAGCGCCGAGGCCACGGCAGCGAGTGCTGCGCTTAGCGCCGGACGCATTTCAGGACGAAGTTGCACCTTGATCGGTGTTCCCCAGACTGCGCCGGTGAGTACATCCGTGATGTCGCGAACGTGGAATGTGACCGTTTCGAGAGCGGCCAGATCGTTGTAGTCCGCTTTCAGATCGCGACGATAGCGGCGGGCACGCGGGTTTGCCTTACGGCTCTCATCGGCCAAGAGCACCGCTTGCCGGACCTCGCCTGAGACCACGACGAGCGAGTCTTTGCCCGATGCCCACCCGTCACGCTCGGGCGGCCAGCTCTCGGCCAAGGCCTCAGCGATTTCGGCGAGGTGATCAGAGAGCACCGCACGAAAGTTCGACAATTGCTGGTCGACCGCGTTGTGGGTGAGCGCGGGAAAAATGAGGAGGTTAACGAGCAACCCGACGACGATGCCGAGCGTCGCCTGCTCAAGGTAGCCGAGCGAGTAGTCATCGGCATCCGGCCCGCCAATGATGAGCACGAAAAGAACAGTGACGGGAATGTATTCCCGGTTCGCACCGAACCAGCCCGTGGCCGCGATCAGCGCTCCGACACCAACGGCTAGCGCCATCGTGAGCACTGACGGCGAGCTGAAGATAATGACAGCACCAGCGAGCACGATCGCGATCGCGAGACTTCCCAAGGTTTGCGCCGCGTTCTTGAGTGAACCCATGAGCGTGGGATACATCGCGACGATGGCGCCGAGGGGCGCGTAGTACGGGTAGTTGTCGGCGACGCCGGGCAGGTAGGGCGCGACCGTCCACGCGATCGCCACGGCCAGCCCTGTTTTGGCGGCCTGCAGCATCCGGGTTCGGGTGATGTCTGACCGCATCCGCCCCGCCGTCTGCGTCACGGGTTGTAAACGCTGCGTCACCGGTTGCAAACGCTGCTTGATCGGCTGCAGTCTGCTGGCGTCGATGGTGAGGCGCTTCAGCAGCTTCGGACGCCTCATGCGTTAACAGCGACATCCACGCTGCCGGGTGTCGGTTCCGGATGCTCGATTCTGACGCGATCGGGGCGGAAGCCGTGTTCGATCCCCCACAGCACCGCGTTGGTGCGACTCGTGGCACCAATGGTTCGGTAGCAGCTACGAATGTAAGTCTTGATTGAGTTGATCGAGAGGTGAGTGCGTTCGGCTATCTCCACATTCGTGAGGCCCTGAGTGATGAGAGCTAACACTTCCGCTTCGCGTTCGGTCAAGCCTTCTTCACGCCCGGGCCAATCGCCCACAGCGACAGCAGAGACGCTCGCGCCACCAAGATGAATCCGTTCGCCGCCGGCACGGATCGCTTCGAGAGCGGCCACCAGTTTGGCCGCCGGCAGCCCTTTTGAGATGTAGCCGTTGGCCCCGTTGCTCATCACCGTAGCGACGTGGGTCGGGTCGAGGTTCCACGAGTACACAACGACCGCGCTGACCCGGGGGTTGGCGGCAAGGTCACGCACCGCCGCCCGGTCTCCCTGGGTGCCCGCAAAGGTGTCGTAGAGGGCGATATCCACCACGTCGTCGACGCGCTTATTGAGGTCGAGCTCAACGACGCGGATGCGGTTCTGGTAGGCGCGGAGCATCCCCACTACTTCGCGGGCGACAACTTCGTAGTCGTTGACGAGAGCGATCTGTACAGCAGTCATAGATCAACGATAGAGCGGCAATCGGGTGCGCGGGGAAAAGTTCACCCCTAGGGGTGAAGCCTCCCACCTTGTGTGGAGAATACTCTCAGGCTGTGGGGTGCTTGCCGCACTACGCCAGCGCTGGCGAGCACTCCACGCCACCACACTCCCCCCGACGATGAGGACCTCACCCATGAGCGCATCAGACAAAATCGAAAACGCTGCCGAAGACTTCGCCGGCAAGGCCAAAGAGGCCGCAGGCAAGGCCACCGACAACGAGAAGCTTGAGGCCGAAGGCCACGCTGACCAGACGAAAGCGAGCCTGAAGCAGGCTGGCGAGAACGTCAAAGACGCGGTATCCGAGTAGCCCTTCCGCTACTGCCGCATCACCCTCTTACCCTTATTGAAAGGCACCACTTCATGAACACTCTTCTCATCATCATCGCCGTCATCGCCGTTGCACTGCTCCTCACCGGAGGACTAGTGCAGTCCCTCAACTTCCTCCTCTGGGTAGGAATTGTGCTGGCCGTTATCGCCGTCATCGTCTTCCTCGCTCGCAAGCTCACCGGCGGCAAGGTCTAACGCCAATAGCTTGCAGAGCTAGCTGAAGCGGTTCATCGCCCCTCCCCCCAGAGAACGATGCACTGAACGAGGTGCGCGCAACCCCCTGGTTGTGCGCACCTCATCTTTTAACCGGCACGACCCTAAGGATCCCGAATGTGCACACAAGCTAGCGCCCGCTCTACCGACACCCCACGACCGGCACCGTTGGCCGCCGAACCCCTGTGCGAAGGCGATTCGGATGTGATCGCTCAACCTTTTCCCCCGCTCTCCGCGAGCGAGCACGCAGCTCTTCACTCCACCGAGGACCCTATCGCCGAGTGGATTGAAGAACTCGCGCCTTCGACCGGGCTTTAGCTAAGCGAGTTTTGTCGCGACGTACACGGTGTTGGATGACACCCCGCCGGTCAGAGCATTATCAAAGTCGACTGCATGCGCGGTTGGGTTCTCGAAGACCTGGCCTAAGCGCTCCATGAACTCGTCGTCGGCAGGGTCGTCTGACCAGAGCGCAAAGACTCCGCCGGCCGTGAGGTGAGCCCGCACACGCCGAAGGCCCTCGACGGTATAGAGGTCGGCGTGGCTCGGATCGAGTTGGTGGCGCGGCGAATGGTCGACATCCAGCAAGATCACGTCATACGGCTCGGTCGGTTGAGCACGCATCACGGCAAAGAAGTCGGCGTGGGTGAGCGTCGTGCGGCTGTCACCAGTGAGCTCCGCGGATACCGGGAGCAGGCCTCGATTGTGCCAATCGATCACAGCGGGCAGAGCATCGATCACTTCGAGCGAAGCAACACGCGGATCCGCAAGAGCTGCCACCGCCGTGTAGCCGAGACCGAGACCGCCGTTGACAACCCGAAGCGCCTCGCCGCTGGCCGCAGCAAGCCCCAGGTCGGAAAGAGCAATTTCGGCAACGGTGAACAGGCTCGACATGAGGTATTCCTCCCCCAGCTTCACCTCATACACGTCAACGTCGAGCGTGGGCTCACGCCGGCGACGAAGGTTGAGCTCGCCCATTGGGGTTTCTTGAAAATCGAGCTCCTCGAAGCGGGAAATAGCCATGGGGTGAGCCTACGTGCTTTCACACTCACCACGTATGCTGAGGAAATGACAACACTGGAGTGGGACGGCTATCTCAACGCTCGAGACCTCGGCGGTTTCCCTACCGCCCTCTCCAGCACCGGCGAGACACGATTCGGGCGCATTGCCCGCGGGCCGCGACGGGAACGCCTGACCGAAACTGGCTGGCAGGATGCCCGGGCGTGGGGCCTGGCCTCCATCGTCGATCTTCGCTGTGCTCACGAGGTGGGGCAAGGCGAGGGCGATCACGTGATAGCCGACGATGTCTTTGAGGGCATCGCGATCGTCAACTCCCCCACCGAAGATCAGAACGATCCTGAGTTCTGGGAAGCGTGCGCTCCCATCCTCGACTCGCCCGAATACTGGGCCCACAACTGGCAGATGCAGCCCCAACTCGTGCGTGGTGCTCTCGATTCAATCGCCAGCTCAGCACCGGGCACGCTCGTGCACTGCAGCGCCGGCCGCGACCGTACTGGGATGATCAGCGCCCTTATCTTGGGTAACGCTGGTGTCGATCCCCACGCGGTTGGCGAAGACTACGCGACCTCTGTGCACGCGATGGCGCACATCACCACCCACGCCCCGGGCGCCGAACTTGACGAAGCGCGATCGCCCGCTGAAGTGGACGAATGGATGATCGACAAACTCCCGATCGTTCACGACACCGCCGCGCGCGCTCACGAGATCTTTGACCTGCTCGAGGTGTCGATCGCTACCCGCGCCGCACTGCGCAGGCTCCTCATCGCTGAGTAGCCTGCGCCTGCGGTGCAGCCCAGATGCTTAGCGCGTCTCAGGGACCTCTGGTCCTTCCGGCAGCACAACCGGTTCGGCTTCTGCGCGATGCCGCCCGGGCTGGGGCTTCTGGTGACCCATCTCTCCGCCGATACGACCGCCGAAGGGTCGACCATGGTCGGCGTACTCTTCCCGGAAGAAGCCGATGCGCCACTGGCCCATTTCCATGAGCGCGCCGGTGCGCAATGTGCGAGAGCCGGCTTCTTGACCCGTAAGCGGTCGAGAGCCGCCGCCGACGGCGCCGAACGAGCGAAGAACGTACTCGTCGTCCTCGTCGTGGCGAATCTCGGCGTGAATGGAATCGAGGCCGGGCAACTGCAGATCTGCGGCCGACGACGAACCGATGGTTGTCACATCCGACCGCAGCTCGAATTCACGCGGCATCTGCCCGTTCCAGTTTTCAGAACCCACAACGAAGAACAAGCGTGGCCGCCCTGCTCCCGGCGCGTAGTGCGTCGTCGTGACCTTGCGGCGAATCGTGCGGTCAAAGGTCGGAATGAGCGGAAACAGCGTTCCGGGAGGAAACTGCATCCGCGGGCCTGCCGGAGCAGCAGCGTTGCGCCGACGCAGCATAGGGGTGAGAGCGGCGCGGCTTCCCAACGCAATGTGAGGTGACCCCGTGAGCACGCGCTGAGCCACTGACGGCTTGATAGCGCCGATGCGGGCGATCAGCCCGAGCGGCCCTGACAGCGAGACGGTGAGCCCGCGTTCAGCCAAAGCCTTCGCCACAATGCGCGCTTCCTTCACCTTGACGGATCGCGCCTGCAGAAAGAGCTCCGGATTGCTCGAGAACACCTCGATGTCGGTGCCGCTCGCAGTGACCGTGCCCGTCATCGTTTCGGTCTCGAGCGAGGACGCGGTCGACTTCCCGTTACTCGAGGACTCAGCATCCGCATCGTCAAGAATCGGTTCGACGAGCGAGAACGCCAGATCGATGTCGAGCCTCGTTGAGGTAGTCATCGTTGGAGTACTCATCGCTACGGGGCGGTCGGTTCGGAGCCGGATCCTTCGCTGGTGGTCACCCTCAGGGTGCCGTTGAGTTTCCACGTTGCACGAGGTGCATCCTGGCCAACGTCCCGAGGAACTTCGACTGTCATGTCGATGAAGCTGTAGTCGATGACGGCACTGCGACCGGTGAGGTACGACCACATTTCCTTACCAAGATCTGTCCAGTCTTGGATGTTGTGAGCGTCGGGGCCAGTAGCACCGTCAGAGGCGGCGGGGTTAGTGAGATCAGACATGGTTTCGTCCTTTTCGCTCGCATTGAGAAATTGGACGACCATCGTGATCGGTAGCCGCCCACTGTAATGCCACGATAATCGTGTACCCCAGACGGGGGAAGAGATGCGGCTCAGGTCACGGCATACTCACTGGGAGCGTCGCTTGCCACCACAGTTCACGCAGCAGCGGTCTGCGAAGAAGAATCGACAGAGCGGATGCTCCACTCCCCTTCTCGTGGTGCCGAGCTAGGCGCCCTGTCGCGGCGCGACCGCAGGGATCAGCAGGTGGGCTGTGACGACGATGAAGACAATGAGCAGTACGAAAGTGCTGCCGTCGGCTGCGATGTAGAAGTAGTGCCAGAGCGAACCGCCGACATCGCTACCGGCGACTACGGCATCCGTGCGGGCATTGAGCGGTGGGCGGATCACCAGTATCTGAGTGAGCAGAACCGCCCACAGTCCCGCGAGCAGTCCCCACTGCAGGCGCGTCGCGCGCGGCCGGATCATGGCGAGAGTTAGCAGCGCCGCGAGGACCAGCGCGGTGGTGTTCATCGCGTAGAACACGAGACGCCCTATGCCGAGCCCGAGCTCAAGAGTTATTCCCGGCGCCTGAAACTTGAGCGGCGTCTCGAAGAACGAAATGCCGATGATCAGCCCAAGCCAGATCGCGGGGATGACAAGACGGAGGGTGAGGCTCGTGCGGTGCATGGTTCCAATTTATCGGAATCATGAGCCTTCCCCTGCGCCCCTTTAGAGACGCGGTGAACGTACCCCGCTACGCGGCGGAGCGGTTGCTCCCGCGACCGATCAGGCCGGCGCGCACGAGCAGCATGTAGAGCTGGCAGCCGAGGCAGTAGTCGAACACCGAGTTAAGGAACGCGGCGATGAACGCGAACGCCGCGGCAACGACGAGAGCGTAGGGCACGGCGGCGAGGTGCAGCACAACGCCGATGACCGTGACGAAGAGGCCGACGCCCTGCGAGAACGTAGGCGGGGCCGGGTTTTCGAGGTGACTCGGTGCGCTCAAGCGCGGACGTATCGCCGCCTTGAAGAAGAGACCGTAGGGGTGACGCTGGATGCCCGCGAAAGCGCCCCAGGCGAAAAGCGCCGTGATGGCGGCCAGGAGGAGGAACGCGGGCTGGGTGGCGCGCTCGGCGAGTGTTGCCGGAAGCGCTGCGGCACCATCGAGGCCAAAGCCGATCACCGTGAGCAGCAGCACAGCGGTGATCGCAGCGCCGAAGCGCGGACCACGGGGATCGATGCCGGCCTGGCCGGGCTTCGCCGCGAGGGCAGCTTTCGACGCAGAGAGCTCAGCCGCTCCGGCGGCGTTCGTGTGGGGCGTAGTCATAGGAGTTGCTCTCTGGTGCGCGCAGGGCGGGGGTTGGCGTGCGGTGGAAGGGTGCGGCGACTCGTCGTTAGACGAGCGCGGGAGCGAGCATCCGGCCCAGTTCGGCACGGAGGTCGTTGATCTTGGGGGCTCCGCCGATGCGGGCGTGCAGCTCGTCGTTGCCGTCGAGGATGAACGTGGTCGGCGACTGCAACAGGTTGAAGCGGTTGGCGATTTCGGGACGCGAAGTGACATCCACCTCGACGTGAACGACTGAGCCGGTTCCGTCATCGAATTCCGCGGCGAGGGCGCTCAACTGGGTGCGAACGGTGGGGCAGATTGCGCAGGCTTCGGTCGAGAATTGGAGCAGCGTGACGCGGCTGCCGAAGGGAGCGACGCCGTCGATCACGATGCGGTTGTCTTCGGATGCGGCGGCTGATCCAGCTGCAGCGGCAGCGCTCGAGCCGGTGGTGGCCGTGCGCTTGATGCGACCGGTGCGGGCACGCCACACCAGGCCGAGCACGGTGGCGAAAGCTACGAGGCCGACCAGCACAAACAGGGTTTCCACAGCGTTCACCTTTCGAGGGTATGGGGAGTTGGGGATCTTCGACGTTGTGTGACGCGAGGTTACTGACCTCGGGTGCCACAGAGACGGGAAAGCCCCACACGACTTGGTACTCACATAACAAGTCGAATGGGGCTTCAGATATTCCGGGGGCGCCACCATCGCGGCGCCCCCGAAGGAGAAGTGCTAGATGCTGTTGTGGTCCTTCACGGCAGCTTCCATGTCTGCGAGCCCGGGAGCCATCGCGGCGTCAACAGCGAGCGGGTCAGAAGCGTTGAGCTCCTGCATTCCACGGCCGTCGGGCGCTGAAGCGTTGATCTCGTGCTCGTCGGCGGCAAGACCAGTCATGACCTGGGTGACAACGTCGGAGACGGGGCGGCGGGTCCAGTCAGCGTTCTGGCTGCTCATCATTTCGGTGTCCGTGGCGCCCGGGTAAACCGTGGCTACATGCACGCCGGTACCGTGCAGTTCGCGACGCATCGCTTCACCAAATGCGGCAAGACCGGACTTGGTCGCCGCGTACACGGCGTAGAACGGCATCGCGACGAGAGCGATCTCGCTCGAGATGTTCAGGAGTAGGCTTCCGCCCGCTTCGCCGCTGGCGCGCAGTTGCGGCAACAGTGCCTGGGTAAGCAGCACGGGCGCAGTGAGGTTGAGGTCAATCATCGCGATGGCCTGCTCCGCGGTGGCATCTTCGAGACGACCAGCGCGCACGTTACCGGCGTTGTTCACGAGAAGGTCGACGGTCTCCCACGACTTCACGGCGTCAGCAACGTTCTGGGCGCCATCTGCCTGACCCAAGTCTTGAACCAGGATTTCGGATGTTCCCCCTGCGTCCTTGACGAGGTCAGCGGTCTTCTGCAGTGTGGATTCGGTGCGCCCGACGAGCAGCAGGTGTGCTCCCTTCGCGGCAAATTCGAGGGCGATGGCCTGGCCGATTCCTTGGCCAGCTCCGGTGATGATTCCGCGGCGGTTAGTGAGGTCCATTGTGGGGATCCTTCCAGATGTGGGAACGGATCGCGGTGGCGACCCGGAAGCGAACTCGCGTTCTGTACCGAACGGTAACATACTGTCCTCCACGTCCGTTCGGGGTTCCACGATTAGGCGCCGCTATTCGGGCTGAGTGACGATGAATCGCTGAACCCAGCTACGACAGCCCGTTAGTAGGCGTCGACGCTCAGTGCCAGAAAAATATAGGCCGCAGGTCCGACGATGCCCGCGAAAAGAGCGAGGGCTATCGCTGCGATCGGCAGACCGATGAGGCGCCGACGAAGCGCTAGGGCGACGATGGCCACCACGAGGGCTGGCACCCCCAACACCAAACAGATCAGCCACGCTGCCGTCGCCACGCCGAAGGCATAGATACCGTAAGCCGCGGTGTCTCCCTCAAAGGAATAAGCCATCGGATAGATCACGATAAGGGGCACTATCAGCGCAAGGGTCGCGAGAACAAGCGACGTGATCGGCAGAACCAGACCAGACTTCTTGCGCTGCGCGACGGTACTCTCTTCGATCGAAATTGACGTCATGCGCCAAAGTTAGCAACGACTCGGACATTAGAGAGCGACGAGCTCACAGTTCGGGTCGGACGTCGACGCCGGCAGCGGCTACTTATCGAGGCGTACGCGACCGCTTCAACGCAAGCATTGCCGAGCGGTCGAACCCGAAGGTCCGTCGAGCGATAAAGCCGCCAATGGTTGTTCCCGCCGCAAGCCCGAGGCCCGTCGCTAGCGCCATCACCATCGAAGGCAACGCTTCGGTGACACCGAATTCGGAGTCCATCAGGGCGTAAATGCCGCGGTACAGCGCGAGACCGGGCAGCAGCGCAATGATGCCGACCATATTGGTGGCGCCTTCGGGCACTTTCAGCCAGCGGTACAGCAGGTAGCTCACGATGCCGGCGGCGGTTCCGGCGATGGCCGGGGCGAGTCCGGGCGAGGAAACCAGAGGCAGCACTACCCAGTAGACGGCGAACACGAGGGCGGCGCCAATCGCCATGATGGGGAGCAGGCGCATCCGCACATAGGAGGCAAGAGCAAAGCCGATGGCGATGATGGCCGAGCCGACCATGCCGGAGACAACACTGCGACTGTCGCCGAGCGAATCCCCGACCGCCACGGGGATGCCGAGGCGCAGCGAAATGCTGAGCACGATCGAGATTCCCACGGCCAGGCCGACGGTCATCATCATCACTTCGAGGCCGCGAGCGGTGGCAGTAACGTAGTAGCCACCGATCGCGTCGCTGGCCGCAGAGGTGAGCCCCACACCGGAAAGCAGCATGATGATGCCAGAGATCACAATCACGGTGGGGCTGTTCGATCCGGGAATATCGATGCCGACCGATCGAAGCCAGAACATGAACACCGCAATGACGGTGATAACGCCCGCTGCCGCGATCTGAGCGAAGAAGGCGGGAACCGAGAGTCGTTCCAGACGCCGGGTCAGTACATCTGAAATGGCGGCGGATGCTGCAGCCACGAGCACGAGCACGAAGCTCACGTCGAAGATCACAACGACACCTGCCGCGAGGAGCGCCTTGCCGGCGGTGACCATCCAGCGCCGGTACGGGTGGGGCGTGGTGAGAATTACGCCAAGCTTCTCGCGCGCTTCATCCACATCGCCGGGGCCGTCGGGGCCCGTGAGCTCGTCGATGAGCCAGTACACGTTCTGCAGGCGCGTGTAGTCAATGGTGCGCACTTTCACAATGCGCATGATCGACATGGGGTCTTCGTTCATCCCCCGGTGAATAGAGACAGTAAGAGAGGTGAAGGTGATGTCGACGTGCATCCCGCTGACGCCGTACGCCGTACTGAGGCGCAGCACGGTGGCGACAACGTCGGCAGCGGAGGCACCGGTCGCGAGCATCGCTTCACCGGCACGCAAGCAGAGGTCGATTACGGAGCGCGCGTGACGCTGCGAAAGTTGCGGTTCGTGCCCGGGCATGGAGAGCAGTTGGGTGGGCGCATTATTGGTGCGCAGGGCTCCCCCGGCCATCGCGACGAGAGATCGCCCCAGTCGTTGTCGATATGCCCGCATGCGGGAGTCTTTGCCCTTACTCACCCATCAAGGGTAGGGGCTAGGGGCTGGTGTTTCCCCCACGCTGCAGCCCCCAGTTGTGGCCGTTTACACTAGACCGACTGTCCTACGCCGAGCCAGCGAATTTCGAGCAGAAAAAGAGCACGTAATGACCCGAGTACACCCCGTCATTCGCACCGTCGGTGATGCCTTGCGTGGCATGCTCATCGGCTTCGCGGAGATCGTCCCCGGCGTCAGTGGCGGCACCATTGCACTGCTCGTCGGCGTCTACGACTCCCTCATTGACGGAGCCGGGCACCTCGCTCGCGGTGTGGCGCTCACGATTGCTGACGGCATCCGGGGTCGCGGCCTCTCTCGCGCTGCCGCCCACTTTCGTTCGGTGCGCTGGAATGTCGTTCTGCCCATCGGTATCGGGATGCTGCTCGCCATCGTTCTGGGCGCCGCCCTCCTTGCGCCGCTCATCGAGCAGTTCCCCACCGGAACCCGAGCGGTCTCCGCCGGCCTCATCGCGGCGTCGCTCATCGTGCCGGCACGCATGGTCGGAGGGCGTTGGACGTTCCGCGAAATCCTCATCGGCCTCCTCGCTGCCAGCGTTGCCGTCGCCCTCACGAGCTTGCCGAAAGCGGCGGATGCCGACCCAGCGCTGATCATCGTCTCTCTCGCAGCCGCGCTAGCGGTCTGCGCTCTCGTGCTGCCCGGAGTCTCCGGCTCCTACCTGCTGCTGATCCTCGGCATGTACGCCCCGACCCTCGCCGCCGTCAACGACCGCAACCTCGGCTACCTCGGCGCCTTCGCGATCGGAGCCATCATCGGCCTCGGCCTCTTCGTCTCCGCCCTGCAATGGCTACTCAAAAACCGCCGCCGCGTCACCCTCGTCATCATGACGGGCCTCATGCTCGGCTCGCTCCGCGCCCTCTGGCCCTGGCAAACCGAGGAAGGCGAAGTCTTGGCCCCCGAAGCCGACTTCGGAATCGTGCTGCTACTCATCGCCATCGGTGCCGCGGTCGTGCTGGGCATCATCGCCGCAGAAGCAGCCCTCACGAAGCGGCGGATGCTCTCGCCCGAGATCGTCGCCGATCCCGAGCCGCACGACGCCTAGCTCTACGAGCCTGTGCGCGACGGCTCTGCCGCTGATTTCTCTGCATCGTGGCAACTTTGGGAAGGTCGCGGAGCGTCTTGTGCCGGCAGGCTCGCTCACTTTCGACATTTTCCACGAAGACTACTGACACATCACCGCGCGGCTACCAAAATCGACGCGAGCAATGCAATTGGAAAAACGAACACAAATACCCATACTCCGCGCCCTTGGTAGACGTTGCTCGGGGTATCCCAGAGCGGGGGACTAATCTGCCGCAGCTGGGCAACGACCCCTCCGTGTCGCATCAAGCGCAACCCGCAGTCGTCACATTCCCACACAGTGCCTCTTGGATAAAGCGCCGCATCCGGTGGCTGGCAGATGTGTCGGGCAGGTCTAGCTGCCGGTTCTCTGATTATCCCCATCACGGCACCCTACCGCCCCAGCACTCCTTTACCGGAGAGCCGAGAACCTGCGCGGACCCACATTGTCGACGACACCGTTATCGGCGCTGCGCTTCTCACTCCCCTATTCGAGGCCTACCCCACCGGAACTCGCGTTGGCAGTCTGCGCCCTCGTGCTGCCCGGAGTCTCCGGCTCCTACCTGCTGCTGATCCTCGGCATGTACACCCCGACCCTCGCCGCGGACAACGACCGCAACCTCGGCTACCTCGGAGCCTTCGCCCTGCAATGGCTACTCAAAAACCGCCGCCGCGTCACCCTCGTCATCATGACCGGCCTCATGCTCGGCTCGCTGCGCGCCCTCTGGCCCTGGCAAACCGAGGAAGGCGAGGTCTCTTGGCTCCCGAGGCCGACTTCGGAATCGTGCTGCTGCTTTTCGCGATTGGTGCTGTGGTTGTGCTGGGTATTCTGGCGGCAGAAGCTGCGCTCGTGAAGCGGCGGATGCTGTCGCCCGATATCGCGGCCGACCCCGAGCCCGACGGCGATTAGCGGGATCGAAACCCAATGCAATATCGCGGCGAGCGATTCGCCACAGGCTGGTTAGTCTGAAGCAGAGTGCTCGTAAGACACGACGCTCATAGCTTTTCAATGATGGTCGCTCGCGACACCAGCTGTCCCGCGAGCTTTCAGGGCAAGCTCCGATCGTCCTGTCAACGAGCAATCAGCTATGTCAAGTGCGTCGAACCCGCTTCAAGACTGCGATACGGCACAATGTCGATATGACATCACCTTCGGAATACGAATTGATCGCGTGGCGACACGTTCAAGATTTTAAGGGGCGCGCCATTTCGCGCACGGCCAGAAAAGCCGGCGAGAAAGTTGTAGAGGGAGTCAACGCTTTCGGAAAAAATGCTTCCAGCTACCTTGAGAGCCACCCGAAGACACAATCAGCTGTTGCACGCGGACAAAACATCGTCGGCGCGGGCATCTCAGCAGCCGGAAGCGGGTTCCGAACCGTGGCCGACGCGATACCTGAGGGCGTCACTGATTGGAGCGGTTCCGCCTTCGACTCAATTCGCAACACCACTGCCCGCGTCTCGCGAGCAGGATTGTCTCCCAAAAGGGTAATGGCACGCCACCGCAAGCGCGGACATGACGTGAGTGCATTTGCAGACCTGCGCCGTCTCGATTTGGAGCAGATTGATATCGTGCGCGGTCGTGGCGCTTCCTGGTACTACCCGGCGACCGCGGCTCTTTCGGGCATGGGAGCTGGACTCGTAATATCCGGGGGTGAGATGGTCACAGTGGCTTCGGCTGGCGCAGCAGCTGCCCCTTCAGGAGCGGCAGTCGTCGGCGCTTTCGCTGGCGATGCAGCTATCGTTCTGGGTCTCGCGTCGCGGTCCGTAGGACACGTCTCAATGTTCTACGGCTACGACCCCGAGGAGCCCGCCGAAAAACTATTCATTATGTCTGTCGTGAATGCCGGATCAGCGTTATCCGCAACCACTAAAACCGCGGCAATGGCCGACATTTCGCGTCTGACTCAGGCGCTCGTGCGGGGGAAATCCTGGGAAGTACTTAATGCGTCGATCGTCTCAAGAGTCTCAGCCGCATTTGCTAAACAATTCGGTTTCCGACTAACGAAACAAGGACTGGGAAAAGTTGTTCCAGCAGCCGGGATATTGATTGGCGGCACTCTTAATTGGTCGACGCTTGAAGGTATCGTGGATGCGGCCGATGTAGCTTACCGTCGGCGTTTTTTACTCGAAAAATATCCACATCTTGCTCATGATGAAAATTCAGACTTTGTCGTTCACGAGAATGAGGAATCAGAGGATGTCGACGATCACTCGATTAGCGTGCTGGATGACCTCGCCGATGCAGGAGGACCTGATCTGCGCTAGTTAGCTTCTGTGGAGGCAGCAGAGCAACCTTCCGAAAGCCTCAATCTGAAACTCATCATCGTCGCTTTGCGATCACCAAGAGAGACGCACCTGACGAGAGAAGATTTGGACTGTGTATCTTCGGTGCGCCTATCTCACCGCTACCCGGGAAAAATGTGGGCACCAGAGATCGTTGCGATTTCCGCGTTCTCGAAGCACCCGTGAAACGTGTCTGATCGCCCCTCACTGGAGTGGTTGGCTCTTAGCGAGCCCGGAGCAGGAAGCGTCGCGCAGCTAGCTTCCCATCACCCCAGACTCTAAGTGCTGGTGGCTTAGGTCATTAGCCCGTCCGCCGGCCTCATCGCGGCGTCGCTCATCGTTCCGGCGCGCATGGTCGGAGGGCGCTGGACATTCCGCGAAATCCTCATCGGCCTCCTCGCCGCCAGCGCTGCCGTCGCCCTCACTAGCTTGCCGAAAGCGGCGGATGCCGACCCCGCGCTGATCATCGTCACTCTCGCAGCCGCGCTGGCGGTCTGCGCCCTCGTGCTGCCCGGAGTCTCCGGCTCCTACCTGCTGCTGATCCTCGGCATGTACGCCCCGACCCTCGCCGCCGTCAACGACCGCAACCTCGGCTACCTCGGAGCCTTCGCCATCGGCGCCATCATTGGCCTCGGCCTCTTCGTCTCCGCCCTGCAATGGCTGCTCAAAAATCGCCGCCGCGTCACCCTCGTCATCATGACGGGCCTCATGCTCGGCTCGCTGCGCGCCCTCTGGCCCTGGCAAACCGAGGAAGGCGCAGTCTTGGCGCCCGACGCAGACTTCGGAACAGTGCTGCTGCTCGTTGCCCTCGGAGCCGTGGTCGTGCTGGGCATTTTGGCGGCAGAAGCTGCGCTTGTGAAGCGGCGGATGCTGTCGCCGGAGGTTGTGGCTGATCCTGAGCCGCACGATTCCTAGCCTCGACTGACAACTAAGATCGACTCTCCAAACTGGCGGACACGCTGCGGCACGACCACCGCAGATACTCGAAGTTGACCCTTTTGGGGGCGCGAGCCAGCATCACTCGCAGCAAGAATTGGGAGCGACACCCAAAAGTCATATCTGGCGGCGCTGTCTCAGACAATGTACGAAAACGCTCGGACCCGCAGCCGGTGCTTGTTGCTCACGCCCTCTCGTCCCGGAAGCGTCTCAGACAACCCCACTCCACGTCGATCGGGCCGAGTTGGCTGGCTTACTCGCTCAAAAAATAAAGAGAGCACGCGCACCAAATCAATCAGATACGATCTACGCTAAAGCATCAGAGACAAGGAAAAATCATGAAACCTGAGATTGACGGGTTCCTCGCCTTACCCAAAGAAGGCGCCGATGGCAAACTTTACCGCGGCCGGCTTTCCCTTCCGAATGCGCAGTGGACGGGAGCCGGCACCGACGTTGTCGCGACTTTCACGATAACTCTGGAACAAATCGCTGACGCCGCAGAGAGTCGAATTCTTTGGACTGATCAATCCGTGCAGCGCGGTATTGTACCGACAGCCCCCTCGAGCACGCCCACAGAACTGGCTCTATCCGAAGGCTATCCGGATGAGAATCTCTACATATTCGATGGAGAGAACGCTGACGATATGGCAGAAAAAATACTTCGGGGTGAACGTCTTTTCCTTAATCCACTCGTCTGGAATCTTCGCCCGGGGGCGTTCGAAGCGTACCGATTTGAGGATAATTCAGAAACGCTGTTGTATAGCGGTAAAATCTATCTTCCCGATTCTCACCACCGCCATCAGGCGATCTTGAAAGCGGTTCGGAGCTACCGAGATCACCCAAGCGGGTATCCAAAGTTTGATATCACAAGGCAATTCAAAATTGAGCTCTACTTCCTCGACCGGGAAGATGAGGGCAACTACTTCTACGACAAGAACCAGCGACCCAAGCCAACCGCCCTCTCGAAAGCGTATGATTTGACGACTGAGGACGATCTTTCGACCTTAGCGAAGCGAGTTCTCGAGTTGAATGCCAACTTGAGCCAAGCAACAAATCGCGTCACTGACCGGTTGAGCAAGAAGGCCCCGTATTTCATAACCTTGTCAACTCTTCGCGAGGTAATGCGCACGTTCGCCGGCGGCAGCGAAGTTGAGGATGCGCAATTTGATGGTTTGGCTGCGATAGCGGCGGAGTTCTTCGAGATGCTGGCCGAAGTGAGACCCGAGTTGAAGGTCCAGACAGCTCAAGCTGATCGCAGCTCATCCCTAGCATCGGCTGCAGTGATGATGCACGCCTATGGCGCACTCATGCAAGATTACAGCCTGGACAGAGCCAAGCTTGGTCCAGCGCCCGCTCGACGCCACTGGGAGAAGCTGCTTTCGCAACTGGCACCGTCCAATTCATACTCTATTGATTCATGGACCGGCGACTTTTTCGATCAGGAGAATCCGCTCTGGCAAGACATCGGGGTAGTCCAGATTCGCCCCAAAACTGGAGCGTTGACTGTGGCCAATAATGGAGGGACGAGAGCTCGAGCGGGCCAGACTTTGAGAGACTTCGTGAACACGGGAGTGCTTGAAAAATGACTGATTCAGCATCCGGTGCCGAAATCACTACCGCGCCGTCGAGGGACGAAACCTCCGCACGCGGTCGACCTTCTCTCATAGCAGGACGCTCCAACCTACCCCTCGATGACCGACAGATTAGAATTGTCGCGGAGACTTTCTCTGGCTTCGACTACCAAGTGCCGTTCAGATACGAAGACACGGCTAGAACATCGTTTCGTGTAGAGGTAAACGAGTTCGGAAACGAAGAAGGAATTGTAGTCGTCGGCCGAGATGTTTTTCCCGGCGCCAGCATCATCGACCCCAATAGTGCCCTATCCATGAAAGCCGCGGTCGCTCATGAGATTAGTCATTATTATCGCTGGAAAGATCAGACCGAGTTTCCGGAATTAGAGTACGAATATCTCGACGAGGCGCTAACAAGCTTGGACGCTTCGCTGAGATTTCCGGCACTTAGCCCGCATGAGCTTAAACAGCTGGTTTTGGATGCCATCCAGCGCATCCAGATATATAGGTCCCACATCCACGGAAGCGCGGCGGGCAATCCGTCGACCTAGATACTGAGGGGCTCGGCGGAGTTTTATGAAGAACGTGCGTGTCATTCGGGTGCCCAAGCATAAATTCTACGAATAGTAATCGAATAGCGAGCGGCGAAAACCAATGATCAACCAGCGTCGTAAAAAGTAGACGTTTCTCCTGGCTTTGCCTATCAACAGTTCGCGTCATTCAAAGTCCCTATTACGAACTCGATCGCATCGTTCTCGACATCGGCATGCCGAATTCATTGCCGAGCTAGATGCTGTATGCGCCCGGACGCGCGAGACTGGTCAGCAGTACGGCGTGCCGGCTAGTCAGACTCGCTGACAGCAGCACATCCGTTTCCGCTACGACAGCCTGCCGTCAACGAAAGTGCAACACCGTGAGCCTCGGCCGCCCACGGCGCACGATCCAGTACTACCGGCGCACGCCAATAGGCGAAGAAAAATGGCGGTACAAATAGGTAGCGGTAAAGCCCGCACCACCCTCAACATCACGGAAGCGAATGTCACCAAGGCCGCGCGTAGAGCGCGCCGTCGTGATCAGTGGATTTGCATGAAACCACCCTTCGTACTGCAGCCTGATCCGGGTTGCGGTTGCAAACTCTTTTACTTTGGGGCATCGTCTGGTTCTCAACTTAAGACATACTCTCCTCAGAGAGTCTTCGTCGCTGAGACCGGATATATCCCAGAGCCCAGCGGCCATCGCACCACGTCAACCTAGCTCTCGGCTAACTGCCGTAAACTGGGTCTCTTGCTTACTGAGCCCGCGTGGCTCTCTCGACGGAGGTTCCGTGGCCGGAAATGCCAATACTCGCTTTGCCAACGTGTCACTGCTGTCGGTTGCGAGTACCTTACCTAGCCGTGTAACAACATCCGGCGACCTTGAAACGCGCCTAGCGCCGGCATTTGAGCGCCTTGCGTTGCCCAGTAGACTCCTGCAACGCGTGGCCGGTGTGCTGGAACGTCGCAATTGGGCCGAAGGCGAAACATCCGACGACGCCACCGTCTCGGCAGGTCAACGCGCGCTAGCCGAAGCGGGCGTGGATGCCTCCGAAGTCGGACTCCTTATTAACACGTCTGTGAGCCGCAAACACCTTGAGCCCTCAGTGGCAGTGCGCCTGCACCACGGCCTCGGCCTGCCCAGCTCGGCGATCAACTTCGACGTCGCGAACGCGTGCCTCGGCTTCGTCAGCGGCATGAACCTTGCCGCGAACATGATCGAATCCGGCCAGATCAAGTACGCGATAATCGTCAACGGCGAAGATGCCGACGATATCCAAACCAACACCATCGACCGCCTGCTGAAGCAAGACTCCGATCGTGAGGGCTTCATGAGCGAGTTCGCGTCGCTCACGCTCGGCTCCGGGGCTGCGGCTGCGGTGCTCGGACGCACCGACGAACATCCGGCCGGTCATCCGATTCTCGGCGGCGTCACCCGCGCGGCCACCCAGTTTCACGAACTCTGCGTCGGCAGCGTCGACGGCATGTTCACCGACGCGAAAGCCCTCCTTAAAGGTGGCCTCGACCTCGTCGTCTCGGCGTGGAAAGAAGCATCCACCGAATGGGACTGGTCAAAGATGGACCTGTACGTCACCCACCAGGTGTCATCCGTGCACACCAACGCCATCGTCAAAGCCGCGAAACTCGACCGCGACCGCGTACCCACCACCTTCCCCCTCTATGGCAACGTCGGCCCCGCCTCGATCCCCATCACCCTCGATGAAGCCCAAGGCACCCTCAAAAAGGGCGACCGCGTGCTGCTCATGGGCGTCGGCTCCGGCCTCAACACCGCAATGATGGAGCTCGCATGGTAACTGCGCCCGCCGCCACCCCACCGCTCGACCTGCCGGGTCTCGACCCGCGCTTCAGCCACATCATTGCCGTTCCCGGCAGCGGGGCGGATGCTGGACTCACCCACGACTGGCACTACCTCGACACCGGCGCCGAACTCGCTCGCCTCGGCGTGCCCGTCATCGGCACCATCCTCGCCGTGCACGGCAACCCGACCTGGTCGTACTACTGGCGCGACCTGCTGAACCAATCACTCTCCGCAGCCGAAGCTGGCGCGCCCGCGTGGCGCATCATCGCCGTCGACCAACTCGACATGGGCTTCTCAGAGCGCACCGGCATCCACCGCCCGCTCGCGCAGCGGGTCAGTGACCTCTCGGCCTTCACGGCCACCCTCGACCTCACCGGCCCCGTCATTTCGCTCGGCCACGACTGGGGCGGCGTCGTCTCGCTCGGCTGGGCCGTCGACCACCCGGCGCAACTCACCGGCGTCATGCTGCTCAACACCGCCGTGCACCACGAAGCCGGCAAGCCGATCCCCGCACCGTTGCGGTTGGCCCGGGCGCGCGGGATGCTCGCCTCCTCCACCGTGCGCACCCCGGCGTTCCTCGAAACGACGTTGGCGCTCACGACTGACCCGCTCGACGCCGCTGTGAAAGATGCGTACCGCGCGCCGTATCGCACCGCCGATCGCCGGGGAGGAATCGGCGGCTTCGTCGCTGACATCCCCGCCGACGCCAGCCACGAAAGCTTCCCCGAACTCGAACGCATCGCCGAGGGAGTCGCCGCCCTCGACCTGCCAACGCTCATGCTGTGGGGCCCCCGCGACCCCATCTTCAGCGACTACTACCTCGACGACCTCATCGAGCGCCTCCCCCACGCCAACGTGCACCGCTTCGAAGGCGCCGGCCACATGCTCGCCGAAGATGCGCCCTACGCCGCATCGGTGCTGACTTGGCTGGGCGACAATGCTGCCAGCATTACCGATCCTGGTTCGTCGGCGCTGTCGCCTCGTGAGGCATTCGCTGCGGCGGCCGGCTCTGTCGCGACTGGCTCCGAAGCAGCTGGCACTCACACGGCTGACTCCGAAGCGTCTGCCACCAACGTGTCCGGCTCAGCAGCGACCGACACCGGCGCGGATGCCGCTTCCTTCGTCCCGCTCTGGCACAACCTCGACGCCCGCCGTGACGACACCGCGACCGCCGTGATCGACATGTCGACTCGCGGAAGCCGCGGCCCGCAACAGGTCAGCTGGAAGCAACTCGCCGACCGCGTCAGCGAAATCGCCGCCGGTCTCACCGCCATTGGCGTTCGCAAAGGCCAGCGGGTCTCGCTGCTGGTCCCACCCGGGCCGACCCTCACCGCCGTCGTCTACGCGTGCCTGCGCATCGGCGCCATCATCGTGGTCGCGGATGCCGGGCTCGGCGTCAAGGGACTCACCCGTGCCGTACGCGGATCTTGGCCCGACTACGTCATCGGCGAAGCTCCCGGCCTCGCCGCCGCCCGCGCGCTCGGCTGGCCCGGAGTGCGCATCTCGACCGCGCGTCTTCCCAAGGTTTCCGACGCCGCGCTCGGAGTTTCGTTCAGCCTGCGTGACCTCATCACGCTCGGCGTCAGCACGCCCATCCCGGCACCGCCGCGCGCCGAAGACGACGCCGCGATTCTCTTCACTTCGGGCTCAACCGGCCCCGCCAAGGGCGTCGTCTACCGCCACGGTCAGCTCTCCGCCCTGCGCGATGTGCTCGCGAAACACTTCGAAGTGACCGCCGACACCGGACTCGTGACAGGCTTCGCGCCCTTCGCCCTGCTCGGTCCGGCACTCGGCACGCGATCCGTGACGCCCGAGATGGATGTCTCGGCTCCCCGCACGCTCACCGCTCACGCTGTCGCGGCCGCCGTGGAGGCATCCGGCGCCAGCATGGTGTTCCTCTCCCCTGCCGCGATTCTCAACGTCGTCGCGACCGCCGCAGATCTCACCGCTGACGACCGCACGGAGCTCGAGCGTGTGCGCACGTTCCTCTCCACCGGTGCGCCCATCAGCGCAGAACTGCTCACCGCCGCCGGCACCGTCATGCCCAACGCGATCGCGCACTCGCCCTATGGCATGACCGAATGCCTGCTTGTGACCGATCTCACCCTCGACGGCATCCGCGCCGCCGCTGGTGACGCCAACACCGGCGTCTGTGTTGGAACGCCGATCGGCGATAACCTCGTACGCATCAGCGCTCTCGACTCCGACGGTGTCGCCACCGGAGTGCCGAGCACGGAGCCGGGCGTTCTCGGCGAGATCATCATCTCGGCACCGCACCTCAAGGACCACTACGACCGACTGTGGCTGACTGATCGTGCCGCTGTTCGGGAGACCGGGATCGAAACGGATGCCGCGACTCCGAATGCCGGCGACGCAACGAACGCTGCGGCGAACCAGCCCCTGCGCTGGCACCGCACCGGCGACGTCGGACACCTCGACGAACACGGACGCCTCTGGGTCGAAGGTCGCCTGCCGCACGTCATCGTGACCTCAACGGGACCGATCGCGCCCGTCGGCGCGGAACAAGACGTTGAAGGCGTCGAGGCCGTGCGCCGTGCCGCCGTCGTTGGCGTTGGTCCGCACGGATTGCGCCAGGCCGTCGCGGTGGTCGAAACGATTCCGACGGCCAAGCGCCCCGGACTCGCGAGCCCCGAGCTGACTACAGCCGTGCGCGCGAGCACCACGCTTCCTTTGGTTGCCGTGCTCGTCGTTCCGCAACTGCCGACCGACATCCGCCACAACTCCAAGATTGACCGGTCACGGCTTTCCGAGTGGGCCGAGCGTCTGCTTGCTGGCGGAAAGCCGACCGCGCCATGATCGTGCTCGTCACCGGAGCATCCGGCTTCCTCGGTCGCGCCGTCGCCGCCGAACTGGTCGCGGCGGGCCATGAGGTTCGCACGCTGCAGCGCCGCCCATCCGGCGTGGATGGCGTCACCGACTTTCTCGGTTCGATCAACGACCCCGAGCACGTTGCGCGCGCGGCTGACGGCGCAGAAGGCGTCATCCATCTCGCCGCCAAAGTCTCGCTTGCCGGAGACCCCGATGCGTTCCAGACTGTCAACGTCGAAGGAACGCGCACTGTGCTCTCCGCCGCCGAGACTGCGGGCGTCTCACGCTTCGTTCAGGTGTCGTCACCCTCGGTCGCGCACGCCGGCTCCGCTCTGGCCGGGGTTGGTGCCGAACTCGCCTCGCCAGAGCACGCTCGCGGTGACTACGCCCGCACCAAGGCCGAGGCCGAACTGCTAGCGCTCTCCCGCGACTCCGACGCTATGAAGGTGATCGCCATCCGCCCCCACCTCGTGTGGGGTCCCGGTGACACCCAACTCGTAGGCCGCATCGTCGACCGCGCGCGCAGCGGACGGCTGCCCCTGCTCAACGGCGGCACCGCCCTCATCGACACGACCTACGTCGACAACGCGGCCTCCGGAATTGTCGCTGCACTGCACCGCGCCGACACCGCTCACGGCACCGCCTACGTTCTCACCAATGGCGAGCCGCGTCCCGTCGGCGACATCCTCGCCGCCATCTGCCTCGCCGCCGGCGTTCAGCCGCCGCGTTGGAGTATCCCGGCCGCCGTCGGTCGCACCGCGGGCTCTGCCGTCGAACGAGTGTGGGCTGTGCGCCCCGGAGCGGATGAGCCGCCCATGACACGCTTTCTCGCCGAACAGCTCTCGACAGCCCACTGGTTCGATCAGCGCGACATCCGGGCCGCTCTGGATTGGGCTCCCGCGGTCAGCATCGACGAGGGGCTGCGTCGGCTCGCGGCACACTACGCCGAAACCGCCGCGCCGGTCGCCTGACGGCTCGGCGGATGAGCCCACCGACGAAACCGGCTAACGAGATCAACTCGACGGACGCACTCGGCTAACCTCCCAGCAACCCGGCATATCGTCGAAGGATGGGAAGATTTTCTGACTCCTGGCGCTCACACCTGCTGACGACATTCTCCGGCGAAAGCTCCGGGCGACCGGAATGGGTTGCTCGCATCGAACAGGGTGACGATGCGGGATTCTTTGGCCCCGATTCTGCTGCCTGGGTGGTGCACGGCGGCATGGGCACTCTCGTCGCCGGCATCCGGGCGCTGCTCATGCAGACCCTGCACCCCGGAGCGATGGCGGGCGTTCACGATTGGTCGCGGTACAAAGAGGATCCGCTGGGGCGACTTTCGGGAACAATTCAGTGGCTCATCACGGTCACTTTCGCCAGCACTGAACAGTCGAAGCAGGAGTCAGCCCGCGTCGGTAAATATCACACCCGAGTCGCCGGAACCTATCTGGATGTCGACGGTGTCGAACGCCCCTACACCGCGGGCGACCAAGAGTTGCTGTCGTGGGTGCACGCCGTTTTCACCGACGCGTTCCTCGGCAGCCATGAGCTATGGGGAAAGCCCATCCCCGGCGGGGCCGACCAGTACGTGAGCGAGTGGGCAACCGCCGGAGAACTCGTAGGAGTAGAGCAGCCACCGCGATCCCGCGCTGAACTGAAAGCTCAGATTGATGGATTCCGCCCTGTGCTCAAAAGCGACGATCGCGTTCTCGAAGCAGTGCGCTTCATTCGCAATCCCCCGCTTCGCAGGTCAATGATGCCCGCCTACAGGGTGCTGTTCGCCGGCGCCGTCGCTTCGTTGCCCGAAGAACACCGCAAGCTACTTGGTCTTCGCCGATCACCGCTGCCGGTGATCTGGGCGACCGGCATTGTGTTGCGCTCAGTGGGAAAAATTCTCGGCACCTCATCCTCCAGCGAGGACGCAGCCCGCGTGCGGCTGGCCCGCCTCGAGCGCGAGCGTGATTCGGTCTAACTCACACGGCGCATACATCGGTTGGCGCCGCGGGCGGGGTACCCTCAGGGAACGAGCCACTCGGCTCACAGGAGGATAACGTCATGGCCGATAAATCACCCAAGAAATCCAGCGGCAAGACTGTAGCGAGCAAGTCTCTCAAAGAGAAGCGCGCCGACAAGAAAGACAAGGCCGCCAGCAAGCGCAAGGACTAACCTCGACCGCTGGCGCGGGGATGCTTAGACCGTTGCTCAGGCAATCATTCCCCGTGCCTGCCGAGGCGCTCAACCGACTTCACGAGTATCGATGCGTAAGACTCTGCAACGAAACGCGTAGCGATCCGAAGAACGAAAAAGCGGCACGTCCGCCGGCTAAACCAGCGACGTACCGCTTTCTCACTAAGCCGCAGAGAGCCCCCAGGGGCGTCTGCTCACTCGGTTAACTATTTGCCGTGCGCGGGGCCCCGATTCCGGGATTGATTTGGTGCAGACCGCCCTTGGACGGAGTGACATCAAAGTCAAACATCGCGGTGGGCAGGTACACGGTGGCGCAGGAGTTGGGGATATCCACAACACCAGACAGTCGACCTTCGATGGGCGCGGATCCCAGAAGAAGGTACGCCTGCTCGGGGCTGTACCCGAACTTCGTGAGGTAGTCGATCGCGTGCAGGCACGCGCGCTGGTACGAGAGATCGGAGTCGAGGTACTTCTGCTCGCCATCCAATGTCACCGAGGTGCCGCTGAAAGCCAGCCACTCGCTGTACTGCGGGCCTTCGATTCCCGGTTGGAAGATCGCGTTTTCCGACACCCCATATTTCTCCATGCCGCCCTTGATGATGTCGACCTTGAGCTCGACGAATCCGCCCATCTCGATGCCACCGCAGAACGTGATTTCACCGTCGCCCTGGCTGAAGTGCAGGTCACCGAACGAGAGATTCGCCCCCTTCACGAAGACCGGATAGAAAACGCGCGTGCCCTTGGTGAAGTTCTTGATGTCCTGGTTTCCACCATTCTCGCGTGGAGGAGCGGTTCGAGCGCCTTCGTTGCTCACCCGATCGAACTCCGCTCCGGTGAGCGACCCGAGGATAGCCGAACGCGGTTCCGGGGGAAGCGCGAGCGGTGGTACCCGGTGCGGATCAGTGGCGATGAGTGCAGCCTCGCGAGAGTTCCACGTCGACAACAGCTTGTTGGAGGGCGCGACTCCCATCAGCCCGGGATGGGTGATGCCGCGGTAGCGCACTTCGGGCACGTGGCGAGAAGTAGCGTAGCCGCCTTCGAAATCCCAAATGGCCTTGTAGGCGTCGGGAAACTGGTCAACGAGGAAGCTTCCGCCATTGTTCTTCGTGAAGACGCCGGTGTAGCCCCAGCCCTGGCCGGCAAGCGGGCCAGACTCATTCGGAATCGAGCCAATATCGAGGATGTCGACAATCAGCAGGTCGCCGGGTTCGGCACCTTCAATGGCGAACGGTCCGCTCAACACGTGGACGCTCTCTAGCGGTGCATTGGCGATGTCATCGGCTGAGTCATCATTGACGATTGCCCCGTCGAACCATTCACGGCAGTCAGCTCGAAACACCTGGCCCGGTTTGACCGTGACGGCCGCCGGGATGTCGCCATGCCATCGATTGTGGCCCACCAGTTTCTGGTCGGTAAAGGATTTTTCGGAATCTAAGGGAAACAGATTCTCAGACATTTTTTTCCTTTCAAAGATGAAGCAAATACTTGTGAGTCTCGTGAAAACGGCACTCGCCTCGGAATGACCGGCGGTGAATGCTTAGGCGTTCGAGTGGGCCACCTCCTCTGTTGGGGCTGGTTGCCGGCTTCGCATGATGGCCATCGCGACGATGAAAACAACAGCGAGAACTACGGCGACGATCGCGCCGTTGAGTGTCTGCCAGATTCCCGTGAGCAGAAGGAAGGCAGGAATCGCGCCGGTGATCCACCCCTGCACGGCGGCAACCGCACCGGTGATCCAGGTGAGCGACGTCATCCCCTTGCCAAGCACCAGATAGAAAAGGAACCACAAGACGGCCCACTCGAGCCAGATGACAAAGAACGCGTAGTCCCCGAACCAGACGAGATTCGCGACGGCGTACGCAACGGCCATGATCGCGACGAAGAGAGAAAAATAGCCGAGCCCGGTCGGGTCATGGCCCCAGGTGTTCCCCATCGCCACGTAGAGATAGGTGAAGCCGAACAGGTAGAGACCACTCGCGGAAAAAATTACCGCAGCGTCTCCCCCGGCGGTGAAAATCAGGTAGGTGGGGGTGAGAACTTGCAAGAACCCGACGAACCAGTTGATGGGTGTAGCCCCGGTGCCTTTCACGATGCCCATCAGCGCGAGCCCGTTGAGAAATAGCACCGCACCTACATATAGCAAACCGACAGCACTCATCTGGATCTCGCTTCCTGTATTTTTTTCTTTAGGCGCGCGGTAATTTCTGCGCTCGAGGATCGTAGGTAACCCGTTGAGGCCTACGAGAACCCGATGGTGGCGCGCCGACAACTCGCGGCGCATCCGCCGTCGCGTTGGTCGCGTCAAGAAGCCGTCTTGCTCCGGAATCCCCCAGATTGAGGAGAGGCGAGCTGAAAACACGGGGCGCGTCGCCGGAACAGACTGGGCACGAGGCCACCTGGGGAATGTCACCCATCGGAGCACGTTTATCGAAATGCCCGTGTTCGGCGCAAGAAAATTCGTAGGCTGGAATAGCACTCACCCCTCTTACGGGTAGACAACTTTGTATATATCGAGACGCTAGCAAGCATCCATCAAGTAAGCAATGGATGCGGTACCACTCTGTGGTGGAGAGACGCCGACGAGAGCACTCAAGTCGGCGTGGGCACGCTCACCAGAACACGTCAGCGACGCGATCGACGTGGCTGGAAGCTCGTCGAACTGCGATCGTTACCGAGCAACATCGCCGTTTGCCGCAGTCAACTCACGCAACCGAAGCACCGCAGCAGCACGACTCGTCACGTTCAGCACTCGAAAGACGCCTTCCAAATGCTTCTTTACGGTCGACTCTGACATGCCAAGTTCTTGAGCGAGTTCGTTGTTCGAACCACCCGTGCGGGCAAGCGCGATCACGACGTCAGCTTGGCGGCGGGTGAGACCAGCGCCCAGAAGCGCCGCAGCATCTGCAGCGACGTCCTGCTGCCGCCGCAAGAACAGCACCGTGGGGCCAAGCCGCACCGGATGCACGATGCAGTGCCATCGCTGCGTGCCGATCATCACGTCATGTTGAGCTTCTTCGCCCGGTGTCGAGTCGGCAGCAACGACGATCGAGGCCAGCTCCTCCGGAACTCGATCTCCCACGTTCAGCACCTGCGACGACGACGCCTCGACCGCCCCATCCGACCGCACGGAGACCACAGCCCAGGCGTGACGATCCATCTCCGCATTCACGAGCAGGGCGCGCTCGGCGTCGAGCGCTGCGCGGTGATGCATCGCAAGGTGACCGCTGAGGGCGTTCATCACGGCGACGTCGCGATCGCTGAACTCCCCCATCCGCTCGCTGCGGTTGAGGGCATAGCCGACCACGACATCCGGCGGCGAGGGCAGCTCTACGACGAGCTGAAAGCGCACATCGAACGGCTCGTAAAAATGTCGATAAAGATCGGTGTCTGTGAAGTCAGCGGCGCCCTCAACGTCGCTGAAGCGAATGGCACCAAGCCCGGGCTTAGAAGTCGCTGCAGCAATCAGCGGATGCTGGTGAAAGTACTTGTCGTACTCCGGCTTCAACCGGGTGGCGACGGCGATCTCGGCGGCGGGCACAATCACGTAGCGAAAATCTCGCGCGGCCAGCACCATGTCATTGAAAGATGCGCTGTCGCAGTCGATGACTTCGCGCACCGCTTCGAGCACATCCGCGAAGTCGAGCGGCGGATGCGCGGTGAGCCGCCCGGCGACCCGAAGGACGGCCTGTGCGTCAGCATCGCTCAGTCCCATGCTTCAACACCCTACCCGCGCGCGTACGCCTAAAGACGTATTGCGGATTCTGGCTGCCGGTCGGCAGCCTTAAACCATGACTATGCCGCGCACGCCTTTCGCTCTCACTCCCCTCTCTGCAGTGCGAAGGGTTCGGGTTGCCGCGGTGGTGCTTGCCATCACGGCGACACTCGCGGCCTGCTCGACGTCGACCGACGACGATCTGACCGATACCGGCACGACGGATGACTCCAGCACTGCTGAGGAAACCGCGGGAGACGAAGCGGCGCCGGATGAGCCTGCCGCCGGTGGGCTCACCTCCGACGATGTCGGAAACGCCACCGTGATTGTTAACGGGGTCGAGTTCCCGGACTTCACCGGCGACTGCGAGATCAGCCGTCTCGGCGGCAAGGAGGATGTCGGAGACCTCAGCATGCCCGGGATCTTCACAATCGTCGGGATCGACAACGTGAAGGCCCACGAAGATGAGGCGATGAACTTCGTCGCGATCAATGAATCTCAGTTTCGATTCAACGACCTCGTCGGAGCAGCAGGCGTAGAAACCCCGGCACGAGGCGATATCGCTTCGCTCACAGAACTCGGCTCTCGAACCGCAGACGGAAGCCGCGACCTCGTCGAAGTGCGCTTCGCGGGCACGTTCGAAGACGGCACCCCCATCGAGGTGGACATCGTCTGCGAGCTGCAGAACGCGTTCTAATCGCTGGGATGTGCGGGTGGCCATGACCACCACATCGTGCCTGAGCACGCTTCCCTCAGCAGGCTGCGTGCCGTGTTCGCGCGAGCTGGCAAACTCGACCACCAAGTCCTCGCTGGCGCTCGCGGCGAGCGCATCGTCTGAGTCGAACATTAGCTCGGCGAGATGACCCTTGTGTAGAGATTTTCGACCGACGTCGGCCGCGTCGTCGCCGACGATCAGCAGCGTGCCGCCTTGCGCGAAGGCGGAGGCTAACGAACGAAACAGGCTTTACCTGATCCGCCGAGACAAGTGTATGAGATGCGAAGAAACGAGGTCGAAGCTTCGTGGATGCGAGGCCCATTGCGTCAGATTGTGTTGCTCCCAGTCGATGAGGGCTGCGGCATAACCAAAACCTCGATCCGATGGGCGAGAATTCCTTGCCACCGAGCCTAAACGAGACAAACGGAGAGAGACGCCGATCCTTGAAAATCCCTGCGCCGCCAGTTAAGACGTTGCCGCCCTCCATGCAGAAGTCAGGCTTGAGGGGCCATCGAGTCCTGTTGAAGAGCTACGAAATCGTGGTGTGCGGCGAGATGTCGCCTGCCTGTGACACCGCTTCCCGCCCTCTGTTCGGTCTCGTGTTCCGTGTAATCCTCGTTTGATGGACTGAACCGCATGAATCGGTTGGAGCGAGTGGGCTCAGTTCGGTTAGTCCCGAAGTCGTGGCAAGATCTCGCTGCCGATAAGCTCAATCGCGTTGACAGGATCAGCACCGAGCGGTGGGCCGAACGATAAGTGTGAGACTCCGGCGGCTTTGATTTCCTGACAGCGCGAGACGACCGAGTCAGGATCGCCGCTAATTCCCAAGCGCAACATCTGCGGCGTTATCCCGGAAATGGCTTTCTCGATGTCTCCATCACGCAAGGCTTGGTCGCTCTCTGCGAAATCTTCCGGTACAAGTCCAGCGCGTGCCAACAGATAGGGCGAGAACGCGGCTCCGTAGTAGGCAAGCTTGACTGCGAGCGCGCGATCGGCTTTTTCCTTGTCCTCGTCTACGGAGAGCCAAACGCATGCGGGAACGTCGATCGAATCCATCGATCGATCGATCGATGCCGCTCCGTCTTCAACATGCCTGCGAGCTGTCGTGAAGTGCTCCGGTGGGAACGATAGAGCGAGCACACCATCAGCCTCTCGCCCGGCGAGTTCAAGCATTTTCGGGCTCATCGCCCCCAGGTATATGGGGACCTGTTGTGTCGGCATCCTTAGGTACGCGTGTTCAGTCCAGTCTGCGCCTGTGCCATCAATCTCGCTCGGACGTTGCCCCGCAAGGAGAGCCCTAATCGCACGGAGTGCTTCTCTGGTTCGGCTAAGCGGTCTTTGATGTTCAATTCCGATCCACGCCAGGAACTCGCCCGCCCCGGCAGAAAGGCCCAGAAGGAATCGCCCGTTGCTAATTTCCTGCAATGTGGCTGCAGTCATTGCTAACTCAGCAGGATGCACCGAGTACGGATTCATGATCCCGATACCGAGGTGGATACGCTCTGTTTTGACCGCCAACGCTCCGACAAGCGCTGGTGCTGACCGCATCATGAGATCGTGTGATACCCACATCTGCTCGAAGCCGGCATCGTCGGCCGCAACAGCCGCCGAGGCGAGGGTCCGGATATCCAAGTCATTGTTGACGCGCAAGCTGAATCGCATGCCACCCATTCCTCTCGTAATTCAGTCTTAACGTCGGGCCAAGTTTCTCGATTTTTCCACCCCGGTTTCGGCGTGCCAGTCGATCAAAGGCAATGGGAGCGTTCAAACGGATGTCTCAGCTGCCGCCGAATACTCATCGTCGCCAGAAACGAACCCAGGCGCGTTAATTACGAGATAGGTGCCATAGCCTGAGAGCTCGTACGGCACCCCGCGTGGCACAAGCAGAACGTTGCCTGCCTCAACGCTCTGTGACCGGTCGTCCCCCAGCTGAATCTCGACCGCCCCAGTCAAGACAACATATGCGCGAGTCGAGCGTGCTGTGCTCAGCCGCCGGTGACTCCCGGCGAGTTGAACCCAAGTGACGCTCATGTCGGCTTCAGAGGCGAGGGCTCGCATCACTAAGTCGTTCTCTGGCTCCTCGACTACTGCGACGTCAGCCGTGCGGATTACCTTTGTCATTGCGCTGTGCAGGAGAGAGTCGGGTCTGACCAGCTCACGTCAGCCTCCGCAGGAGTCGCTGCGGGGCGGTACGCGGGAGCCAACTCAGCGTGAAAGTTTCTGAACATCATTGTCATTTCTGTATTGACGGTGGTGGGGTCCGCACTGCAAAAGTCTGGTCCATCGCTGTGTCACACGACGAACAAATGACTGTTGATCAAACACGATAGTACACAAGGTAGCGTTTTGAACTATTGTGCGTCATGCGAACTGCTCAAACGCCGGCGGATGGTCAACCGGTGGAGCAACCGTGCGAAAACGAAGCCAAGCGTGTTAAACGCGCCGATAATTAGGCGGCGAAGCGTGCGGGGTGGTGACGCCGTGACCGAGATTACCGACCGTGTAGACGATTTAGCCGGTCGAGACTTTTCTCATCGGTACGCGATGTGCTTGACGCGAATGATTTCGACGCATGGCGGGCGTTGTTCTCAGACGATGCAGCGGAGATTCGATGCTCAACGGCTGGGGCAGAGCAGGGCGCTGAACGCAATGCGCGACGTGGCATTCTTCGCGTGAACACAGGTTTCGGTGTTGCGAGCTCCGGCGACTGCCAAGCGGCTCCTAGTCCAAGCGCACGCAAACAACCCTGCTATCGTGGCCTAATGCGTACTTTGGCAGCTTCGGACGATCCATACGAGGCCATCTACGGCTATTCGAGGGCGATCCGAGTCGGGGATCATGTGCACGTGTCGGGAACGTCTGCACAACCGCCGTTCATCGAGGGCTGCGATTCTTACACTCAAGCCAAAAATGCCCTAGCCATCATAGAAAAATCGCTTGAAGACGTTGGTGCGAACCTCGCCGCGGTCGTGCGTACTGTCGCCTACGTCACGGATATCGCCGACATACCTCTTGTCGCTCGAGCCCACCTCGAAGCATTTGAGAAGATAAGACCCGCGTCGACAATCGTTGAGGTATCCGCTCTCGATCATCCTGCACGTACGGTTGAGATCGAGGCTTACGCGATCTGTTTGTCGCCTGAAGCCGAAATTACCTAGCGCGGACACGCCCGCTGGCCCCGACTGAGAGCAAGTCACCCGACAGCCCATCAGTCGGTCAACTAGCGTCCCTGGGCAGTAAAGGTAGTGCGCGCGCCCGCTCGGCTCCGAATTGTGCGAGGCGGGCTAATGGGGAACGAGCGGCACGCAGGCCGATGACGATGACCTTGGCAACCTCGTGGACGAGAACTACGGCGGCGAGTCCAAGAACACCGGCGATCGCCAGCAGAATGACGATAGCGTTCCCCTGTTCCCCTCAGGCGACACTCGCGAACCGAGCAAAGCGCCGGTCAGAAGGCGTTTCAGGAGGGGTTTTAGGTGGCCGGATCAAATCTCACTAACGAAAAATCGCGGAAACCCTTGAGTTTCCGCGATTTTTTGGTCGGCTGTTCCAAGAACTCACACAGCCCTTGAATCACAGGTCCGTTCGCGACGCTTGAAACGCGTTTTCCTCCACCCCCCCTCCGGATTTTCCTCTTTTGGCGCGGGGCTGTGCTGAGTCGGGGCGCCGAAGGGGGCACGCTCGGTGTTTGGCGCCCGAGGGGTGGCACACTGGAGGCGCTCCGAAGCGGCGATAGTGTCGCCGCAGGCGCTCGTCCATTCGTCTACGCCTCTAAAACTACCAACGCGAAGGCAAGCGAATCTCCTGACAATGTCCGCATTCCGTCGACAGCGTTCGAGCGTCACGGTGGACATCGCCCTCGCTATGGTTCGGTGCGCGTCGGATCGCGGCCGTCGCAATGTCGGCAGGGCGCGCCAGACTCGGCAAGTTCCTGCTTGAGTATATGGTTCGAGGGAACTTGGTGCTGCGATGTGTTGCGGCCGTTCCATACCGCGGGATTTCGAGGACGTTTCGACGTCGAACAAAACTGGAGACTGAATCGTCATGACCTTCCTCAAAGCAAGGGTTCTGCTCTGGCCTCTCCTACTGGTCATTGTGCTGGTGGTCGCCGGAATGGGCGCAGCTTTCGCGTTTGGTGGGCTCAACGCGCTCGCTCTCGGTTCGCTGTTCACCAGTAGCTCGAACGAACGAGATTCGCAGGTGATTAAGTTCGACACACCCATGCAAGAGGTCGCCTTACTCAGCCTTCATATCGAGGGTATCGCGAGGGACGAAGGCAAAGGAGAGATTCTCGGCTTCGCCGTACCCGCGAGCGAGAAAACGACGTTGATCCAGTACAAGTTCGACGCAAAACTAGGCATCGATGGGTCACAGGTGAAGATCGAACCAACCGGGCCAGGGTCGTTTCGGGTGGCTATACCTGAATTCATTAGCATCGGCTTCGACGATCCCGTGTTCGAGGACCCCATCGAGACCAACAACGTGCTCAGCTGGCTGGCGCCGCCAGCGGCTCAAAATCGCATGATCAACAACATTCTCAGCGACGAGAACAAGCAGGAGTACATCACCCAAAGCGAAGCAGCGCTGAAAGCGCAAGCCCAAGTTTTCTACTCCGGAATCATCAAAAGCGTCGATCCTGAGATCACCATCGACTTTGAGTTCGCAGGGTAGATGCCCCTAGTGCCCCATCTCGCCCTCTGTTGCCGCGCAGCCCGGGAAACCGGACGGGCCACCTAAGCAACCCATCCGCAGGAGAGACGCAGGCGCCGTGAACATCTTCAGCATGGTCACCGGGTTCGAGACCGAAGACCCCGAAGATCACCGGGTGACGAACGTCATGGTCGACTACACCCCAGTCCCGATGGTGTTCATCGAACCGTTTGACCCAGTACAACCTGCGCACTATCGCCACCTTCCTGAAGGAGCGAGTCATTGCCGAACAGCTCGACAAACCGGACTGGCCACCTACGCGACCCGTCAGTCGGCGAGATGCTGGCGCCGTGAACCCATACACGAAAACGCTTCCACGCGACCCTCTCCTAGCGCGGTGGGCAAAATGAACTGTCCCGGGTTTCTTGCCGCTTTCTTTCTGGCGAAAGGGTGCAGTTATGCCCAAGTCTTATCCAAGCGAGGTTCGTGAGCGCGCCGTCAGGATGGCCCTCGATCGTCTAGCTGATTACCCGTCGATGGCGGCTGCGTGTCGTGATCTTGCGCCGAAGCTCGATGTCGGCATCGAGACGCTGCGGAAGTGGATCATGCAAGCTCAGGCCGATGCCGGGAACCGGGTCGCCCCGACGAGTGTCTAGCTAGAGGAGATTCGGCGGCTCAAGAAAGAGAACAAGGAGCTTAGGGAGATCAACGATGTTCTGAAGGCGGCGACGTCTTTCTTTGCGAGGGAACTCGACGCTCGCACCCACCCATAGTCGCGCTCATCATTCGGATGAAGTACGACCGACGCGGACTCACCTACAAGGAGTCCACTATCGAACCGCTCGGGCTCACATGGACCAAAACAGACGAGAAAATCGCCGACGCTTTCATCGAACGCGTTGTTCATATTCTCGGCGAGGTGAAGGCGGGTACTCGGCTCCCCGCGGGCGGGCGCGAAACGGTGTAGCAGCCTCCAGACGCTGATCGCGCTCGTGCTGCACGACTCAAGCACCGCCGACGCTGTACAACTCGATCCAACGCCACGACGGTGCGTCGGCTTCGCGAAGTGTAGGGACACCGCGGTATGAGGTTCGTCAGTCTCTATGCTCTTCGCACCAGAGACTCGAAGGCGACGCTTGCTGCGATAGGCCCTGTGGGACCGAATAACGATCGAGTGCTCGCCCATTGCGCCGGCACTTTCGTTGCGGGCAGGGCGCCAACCCACACCCAGCGTGTGTGGCCGAGGCGTTGGCGTTGCTGCCGCGACTTCATTCCTTCGGCAATTGAAAAAGGACATATCCGGCATCCGCTCGATGTACGCGCCGATGCGTCGCTGATCGAATGGCTACCGCAATTCCATGGACGAGGTCGAGTTCTAGAAATCCACCCCGCACCACGGCCGCGTGCATCGAAGTAACCGTTGATAAGACCGCGCTCGTCGGACGACTACAACCGCATTCCTTATGAACCGAGAGAGTAAGACATCTCGCAGATCAGAGCCCACACATCGCACTAATTAAATGGGCTTTCGATGCTCCGGAGTTCGAAGTGTTGGGAAAACGTTGGATCGGGGTTCTGAACCCAAAAGCTCCATAGAAAAAGCCCCGGATTTCGTGAGAAATCCGGGGCACATTGTCGGGCTGACAGGATTTGAACCTGCGACCCCCTGACCCCCAGGCGTCCAAAAGACCCGAATCGGGCCAAGAACCGCGTAGTTCCGCGGCTCAGATCATGCTCGGCAGGTCATGACTTGCACGGTTTGCATGATTCTGGTCCCCTTCTGGTCCCCCGATTCAAGGGCGCGGCGGCTGCGCTAGCTCGTCTAACGACGGCACATGTTCGGTGGCGCCGCTACTCGTCCGCGATCTCGGCAACAAGCGTTTCTAAAACCGAGAACCGGAATTTACCTGGTACAAACGCGGCCGGTACTGGGTTGCGAGTAACGAAACGCGTCCGCACTACATAAGGATCATCCTGGGATCTGGTCGGTAGGTTCAATGCGCCGGCGACAGCGGCGGCGTAGGGCGCGAGATCCTCATGCTTTCGCGCAAGTTGACTTTCATATGAAGGTTTGGCCGCATCGAGAAGAAAGGTATCTAGCGACCGCCGCAGTTCGGGAGTCGCGTGCACCGTCGCGGGATCCTTCGCCTCTAACAGCCATATCGTGGATTCACCTGCCTTGCCGGCAACCACATCGATTTCCGTCTGCAGAGATGCGAGTCCCAGCCGTTCGGGTTTAGTTTCTTTTACGTTGGTGATTACGGTCCAGCCGTGGTCCTTCATTTCCTTGGCAACGTCCTCTTCAAACGCTTTGTTTTTCGCGTCACGGAATTTGCCCAATGCCGTTTCTACGCCGGCAGGAGGCTGCGGTTGAGACCACGGAAGTAGGCCTTGCTCCAGGTATCCCCGGTATACCCCAAGAACAGCGACGAGGTAGTGGGGGGCGATCATGAGCCTCCCGTTAGAGAGCAAAGGAAGAGGTTGGGCAAGCAATCGGCGCTTCCGCGTTCTTGAGTGCCACGGTTTCCAGTGGTCCGCGCCCAAGTCATCGGCAGTACTTATCAGTATTCCTAGGGCGGCTCGAAGTCGCGCCCCTCCCCCGTCCTCCTTACCAAGCAATGTCAAATCGACGAGGTGAGCTAGGGCTTCGTCGAGGGTGGTTTCGACGGCATCCGCATCTTCGTCGTCCAGCGGCCATTGTGCCAATGCAAATAGGACGGTGTATATATCGAGTGGAGTCGCTCCGTAGCCCATCAACATCGCCGCGTCTACATCGTCTCGGCGCGCTTGCGACACAGCGGTCGCCTCGAGGTCATCCGAACGCATCCTCGAGTTCGCAACCGCTTCGTTGAACGCTGTCGCATCGAGGTCGTATCGGACACGGTGCTGTTCCTCGCTGGGTTCGAGGTCTTCCACCTCCGAGATAACGTACGACTCGGAGATGTCTATCGCTAACGGGTTTACTTGGTGATGAATGTTTTCGCTACGGGTGGTTGCGTTGAGATAGACATCGGCGAAGGCCAGAAGTTCCGCCCAAGCGATCCGGTCAATGGGCTTATTCCCGCTCGGCGTGGCCCGCAGTGCCTGCTCGACAAGGATTTCGTTGCCACGGCGCAGATTGAGGAACTCCGCAATCTTTTCCGCGTACCGCGCCACGGGGTTCCAAGCGACATCCAGATCGCGAGCTGAGCGACTAATGTTCGCTAGCTCCTGGGCACGATGTTCGGCGACCCGCTCCAGCTGGATCATTCCCCATCGAGTGATGTCGTCTCGGTCGAATTCCGAGAGTCGGGTCAGAAGAATCTCCAACGTAGCCCGTGCCAGGATGTCACGGTCTAATTCACGCCCTCGATACTGACCCACAGCCACCCCTGCCGCCCGGACGCGTTCTGATACCAAGCGTTCTGCGGTGGCGGTAAATGCGAGATCCTTGGTAACGGGCAGGGCCAGTCCGTAACGTTTCGTGCGCGCGCTCGCGACGTCGAAAGTGAGCGTAGGAGGCGCCACTTCCCACGCGGTCCGCACTCGCTGGGCGGCTGCTGGCTCGACGTCGCTCATTAGGAGTATTTGCTCCATCAAGGCCGCCATGTGTTCTCGAAGCACCGCGGGGTGGCCATCTCCGACTTCGAGGATCTTTTCGAAGTCGACGATCACCTCGTATTCGTGAATGCTTCCGACTGGTCCGGCCGTGGTGCGATGCTGAACAACCGTGAATGGAGTTTCACACTGGTTCTCGTCCGCTTCTCCAGTGATGAAGACGTATCCCGCGATATCGCGGCCGTCAAGCGCCAATTGCCATTCGTTCTCGACCTGCCCGACTCCGAACGCGATCGCCCCAGCAAGCTTGTGAAGCAAAATGCCTTTGTCTCCATCGGGCCACAACGACGACGAAGTGGGAATTGCCACTGGGTATGACCCAACATAAATGTCCCAGCCGCAGGGAATTCCTCGCTCGAAGAAACCCGCTCTTGATACACGGACGTTTCCTTCTGTTGCATTGCCATCAATTCGCGGCCAAGACATAACATGAGCTGGGCTACCCGGCTCAAATTCGGCCGCCGCCATTTCTCGAAGGCCCGGAAGTTGAAGCGCAGCCAGACCTACCTCAACGCTGCTGAGCTGCACAGAGCGATCCCATTCCGCATCGCCCGCGTGCGGGTCCAGCATCATCATGCTGGGCGCAAGGCCGCCCGAAAATAGACTTTTCCCATTGGCCCGCCACATTTCCCAGGTGTTGATCGTTTCAAACCCGAAGTATCGAGGGAGGTCTGAACGGCTTAGATCGCGACAGAAGTTGTACAGATCCAGTTCTGCATCGGCCGTTGCGGAGATCCACGCTAAATCGTCTAGTGTCATGCTCATCATGCCAGGGCTCGACGGCACCATCACGTGATGAGCGGTGGCGACGATCATCAGCGGAACTATCTCCACGCTAGGGGGCAACGATACGCCATCCCTCGCCAGGGGTACCTTCACCCGTCCGTCTTGCGAAACAGATACGCTACGGGCTTGCAAAGCGGCCGGGTCGACTTCTCCGAAACCGCCGAACTCGGTACCGATCGAGCTGACTATCTGAACAAGTAGTGCCCGCTGTGGACTGGGCGCAATGATCCATTGAACGTAGTTGCCGCCCGTCACCACTGGTGGACCGTCGACCGTCTCTGCCGCTCCGATTATCGTTCGCCCAAATTTCCAGAGCTTCTGTCTGACCTCAGATGCGACGGTGCGAGAAAACTCTTCAGCCACACCGTCTTCGTCAGCCACTAGTTCCGCAAGCTCCCCAATCGCAAAACCAAAAGCATCAGGGATGATCGACAGCGGCATCCATCGAGTCGTGCCATCGGCATCAACCACTCTCATTGCGTGGCCGAACAAGCTCTGCGGGTGGTGCGGGTCAAAATCGACTTGGTCTATCGAAGTTGTTATCCATTCAAGCGCGCTCGCTTGAGCGGCGGTAGAAGGAGCGTCTCCAGCGTGAGCTCTCATCGCGTCTATAGCTCGAAGTATCTCGCTCTCTGTGACTATCTCTGTGCGGTTTTCGGTCGCGACTGGCCAGGCGGTTGCGAGAGTTGCGATCTCGTTGTCCACATGCTCGAGCACTAGAGCAGTTAAGTCTGAGATTCCGAATCCCAGCTTTGAGGCAAGCGTCTCGTCTAACGCACGCGCCAGCATGAGGGCGCGATCCACGTCTGCGATCGGACGCTCGATCGATCCAGGAAAGATACGAACTGTATTGTCACCGAGTCGGATGCGAGCGTTGTCTCGCGGATCTTTTGGGGTGAAATCCTCCATGAAACGGATCGATGGGTCCCAGTCCTCGACGGCATCGAGCAAGCGACGGAGGTCAGCCGCGGTCGCTTCGGTGCCGTTTGTCGGCGCATGTTCTCGAAGGGCAGCGTTGATCAGGAACGCGAGCGAATACCATCGCTCACGGGTTTCCGGCGCCGATGCGGACGCGTAGAGCAGCGCCCACAGAGATTCTCGCTCGAATTCGCTGACTATCGTGCGAATGCTGGTGTCTCCGACGTCAGACATAGGTCAATCTCTTTCCTCGTCCTAGCCCGCAAGGGGTTGGAGGTCATAGCGCGATCTGTCCATCGCATCATCGAGCAACATGTTGGCTTCCACCGTTTGCCCATTTTGCCCGGCCTCGCTCAACGACTTTGCGCGCTCCGCTGTGATTCATGCGCCAGCGGGCAACCGCAAGACTCACGTCAAACACCTGAGCCGCACGCTCGTCCGTGGCGTTAGCTCGGGCTAGCCGGAAGGCGCCGTCATGGGGAATGAGCATCTCACCAGAGAGCCAGTCGGCTTCCTCCTCCTGCTCACCGCCGAGCCCGCACTTCCGTTCGTCGGACAGTGAGACACCAAATGAGTGCTCGAGAACAACATGAGCGAGTTCGTGACACATTGTGGTGCGTCTCCGCGTGAGCGGTTGCGCATCGTTCTCCAGAATCACAGCTCCTGTGCCGTCTGGGATCAACGCGCCTGAGAGCGCACTCCCCTGTGCATTCAGGAAATGCTCGCGCGCCGCGCCGTCGAGTTCGCTAAGTCGAACGACAGGGATTCCGTACTCCGACGCGAACGCGTACGGGTCGAAGGGCGCGTGCGCGCCGAGATCTATTTCAGTCCGAAGCTCCAGCGCAAGGCGCTTCGCCTCGGTCTTGAATCCGCGACGCACAAATCATCCCTTCGCCCGAGCGCGTTCAACGGTGAGACCGATTACTTGCTGGAGGTAGTTGATATCCGTCTCGCTTAGATCCTTGCGGGCCCGGAGAAGGGGCGCGAGCTGCGCCATGAGATCTGGTTCACGCGCGTCGTCGGCATTGGTCTCGCCATCGCGCTCAAAGAAGCCCTCGGCAGGGAGCCTGAGCCACGCAATGATCGTTGCGAACCCGTCGGTGTCCGGCTTCAGTCCGTTGCCGAGCCTTGAGAGCAGCGACGGACTCACGCCGATCTCACCCGCCAGCGTTCGCCACGAGAGCTGGCGTTCTTGGCGGGCAGCATCGAGCGCCGAATAGAGCGCGGCCGTGTTGATCGTTGTTTTGGCCATACTCGAGTGTCTCACATCTACAACACCAAGTCACTCTCGACACGACTGTGTTAGAATTGAAACATGACATCGAATTTGGAACACGAGGGAGGTGAAAGCAATGGCAGGTAAGCGAGGGCGTAGCGCCATCACCGGGCGCTTTGTGAAGCAGTCAACCGTGAAGAGTCACCCCAAGACGACGACCGACGAGAGCACTGGCAAGAGCGGCAAGAAGAAGTAGACCCCCATTCCGAGTCTTCCTCGCAATGTCGGTGGTGTGAGGAAGACTCGGAACACCCGACCCCCTACAATCCGAATCGGAGGAGCCAATGGCTCACCTCAAACAGCAGTTCAAGGATGCGCTGAGCTCCATCGAGCCCAGCGATGACAAGACAAACGCGCCGGAGGCGCATCGACTGGTACGCGATGCCCTGGAGGCGGACGCCAAGCTCACCGAGTACGGCGTCTCCCCCGTGTTGATCGGTTCGTACAAGCGCAACGTGTCGATCAGACGAATCAAGGACGTCGACGTACTCGTACGCCTTCCTGACATGCCGAGCGACGTCACATCGAAGGACATACTGGACAAGTTCTTCACGGTATTGCACGCCGAGTTCGGTACGGACGCCGAGGGGCACCGACGCACGAAGCGTCAGGACCGCAGCCTCCAGATCTCCTTCCCCGAGTACGACCTCTACGTGGATGCCGTCCCAGCCCGTCTCCACTGGGACGGAGAGACATGGGAGATCCCGCAGAAGGGTGACGAGAACGAGTGGGTACGCACAAACCCTGAAGGACTGACCTCACTGTCGAGCGAGATGAACGCGGCCCACGACGGCTTTTACGTGCCGACGGTCAAGCTGCTCCGCCAGACCCGGCGCGCCCAACTCGGCAAGAAGAAGCCTGGGGGCTTCTTCATCGAGCTGGCGACCTACCAGGCGTTCGCATCCGGCGCAGTGTCTGGCAATGACCAGGCGGAGTACTACGTTTCTGCGACCGCTGAAGCTAGCAAGATCATTGGAAAATTCGTGGCCTATGGCATCGGCGTGAACGATCCGACGCTGCCGGGGAACGTCATCCGTATCCGTGCGACCGACGACGAGTTGGAGGCAGCACGAACCCAATTCGCGAACTCCGCTATTGCAGCACGGGACGCACTCGACGAAGAAGACGAAGGCAAGGCGGCCCTCGCATTTCGGAAGCTGCTCGGAAAGAACGGCGACGACGAGATCGTGTTCCCGATGCCTCCCGGATTCAACGAGGACGGCAGTAAGCGGGCATTCGCGATCTCAGCCGGTGCACGCGTGGTTCCGGCGGGCCAGAGGACCTTCGGTTGAGCCTGGCCACGTATGACGACTACATCGCGTACACGCGACAACACTTCGAGGAAGGCCTTATCCGCTCAGGCTACGTCGAAACCGATACTGGGTGGCAGGGTCCCATCACGCATGGAGGCGGCACGGCCTCCATCGTTATCACGTTGCCGTCACGGTTTCCATTCCGGCCCCCACGTGTCATCCCGGTCGAAACCGACGAAGTGCCCTTGTCCTGGCATCGAGAGCTGGACGGGGCACTATGCCTAGTCGCGGAAGATGATCACGAGGGGCTGTGGTGGACCGAGACAGATGCGTTTCTGGAGCACATCAAGTCGTGGTTTGAGAACGCAAACTTGGGGTGGCCGGACGATCGACCAGACCTCGATCTCGATCGCTATTTTCAGTGCTCCGATGACGAACAGCTCTATCTCTACGACGACCTCTCGCAGCGGCGAAACAGCTATGTGCGCTTTCGCCCTTCCTCGAACAACACAATGAAGATTGGATCCGGAACGCGTCCAGTGAAGACGTCGAAACGCAGCAAGGACCGATTCGGCTACGTCGCCGACCTCGGTGAGGTGGCAACTCCCCCTCACAAGTGGGATGACATTGCCGCAAGAATCGATCCGAACGTTAATATCGATCGACAGATCCGTGCCCACGCGATTGGCATCGTCGTTCTGATCTACCGGCGCGGCGCGCACGACGGCGCAATCACGCTAGAGGTCTGGCCGACGACGACCGGCGGCATCGCCGTCAGGCGTTTGAGGTCGGCAGCGGATACCGAGGCTGCCCGTTCTTCACGGGCCGGAGCACTGGCGCCGCAGCTCAACCAAAGCCAGCTCGCCATTGTCGGTGTCGGCGCGCTCGGTTCGTTCATCGCTGACGCGGCTGTCCGATCGGGGTTCCGTCACCTCACACTTGTCGACGCGGATGTCGTCATGCCCGGAAACCTAGTCCGCCATCTTGTCGGCCCGGAGGCCATCGGCCGGTCCAAGGCCCAAGCAGTCAAGAGCCACTTAGTGGCCCGCAGTGAGATTCATCCGGACAGCATCAACCTGATCGAAACCGCACTCTCAACCGGCGCAGAGGCAGTAGACCTGCTCAACGAGCATGACCTCGTCATAAACGCCACCGCTGACTTCGCCACCACAGCTCTTCTCCATGTCGCCGCCGAGTCAATAGGCACCCGAATACTCTCTGCGGCACTGCAAAACACCGGAGCAACGTATCGTATCGACGTGTTGCCCCCGCTCGACGGCGCGACCCCGCAACCATCCTCGACGATCGCTGCCCGATCACCGTCCGCCGAGGTATTCGAGGCAGGCTGCGGAAGCCCGATCTCTCCGACGCCCCCGGTCGCGGTGATCGAAGCGGCAGCAGCAACCGTCCGTCACGCCATCGGGCTCATCCTGAAAAGCCCCCTTAACCCCGCTGGGGAAGTTCGGAATATTCCTGTCACCGCAGAAGGAAATCAATAATGAGACAGCAAACGTCACGCATCGACCTGAGACCCGCTGCATACGAAAGCATCACCTCTGCGACGGCGAAGCATCTCCCTCTCGAAACAGGCGGAATTCTCCTTGGCTACCACGAGGACAACAGAATCGTTGTGACTCACGCGCTCATCATCAATGGAGAAATGGCAACTCCCAGTAAATACGTGCGCGACGACGTTCTAGCGAACAAGCTCCTCACTAGTTTCCTCGCTCAGCGCGCCGACGATGATCCAACCGGATACGTGGGCGAATGGCACAGCCACCCGTTCCCGTCCAGGCCGAGTCCGACCGATGTGGACGCACTTCGCGAAACCGCCAAGGTAAGCGGCGGTCCTGTTGTATTGCTAGTTCACGTGGTCGGTGGAC
The DNA here is from genome assembly GCF_004118935.1 of Salinibacterium sp. UTAS2018. Lineage (NCBI taxonomy): Bacteria > Bacillati > Actinomycetota > Actinomycetes > Micrococcales > Microbacteriaceae > Salinibacterium > Salinibacterium sp. UTAS2018. The sequence continues at coordinate 321,274 of NZ_CP035375.1, read as the reverse complement.
CTGAACCTTTCGTGGGCCTCATCGCGCAACGGAGGCGATTACGGCGCGTTAGCACCGCTGAAGCGCCGGTCATTTCCCCAACGTCGAGGTTTGGCCCGCTTCGACTGCTACCCGTTGGAGCCGTCCGAGGCGACGGCCCCGTCTTTATTTCGTACCGACAATCTGACGGAACTGCTCAGGCAGAGTCACTTGAGAATTTGCTCCGCGCTTCCGGACTTGTGGTGTGGCGAGACCGCACGGACCTGCGTCCCGGCACAACTACCGATCGACTCGAATATGCCCTCACGGGCGGACTCTCGGCCGCTGTTCTCATCGTGACACCAGAGATCGTGGACAGCGAGATTGTCCGCGAGCGTGAACTCCCGCGTCTGCTGCAGCTTGATGCCGATCCCGCGTTCAGCCTGTGCATCGCGAACAAGGTTCCCCGCCCAGACGATGACTCGAAGTGCGACTACGACGCTGCAGACCGGCTGTTGAGGCTCTCACCTGCTCGAACGCTTGCCGATAAGAAACAAAGCAACGTGCTCGCCAAGGCAGGCGAGATCGAGATCGTACGTGACCTTCTCATGCACCGCATTGAACAGCGCAGACCCCAAATTCGTGCAGAAGACCGCGCCTTCACGATACGTCTCCAGACACGCCCGACGCCATTCGCCATTGAAGCGGACGAGGAAGATTTGCACCTCCGCGTCAAGGCTGCCGACTCCGGACGCCTGCCGTCACAGAGCGGGCTTGAACACTTGCGGAGAACCCTCCCTCTCACCAGCGATGCCGTCTATGCCGCGGGAGCCAGGACAGTTCGAATCGCAGGTGGCGCCCACCTTTCGATCGCCCTCGCAATAGGTGCTGCCCTACCCGAGACAAAGATCGGCGTCGTCGAAGTTCTCGACCTCCAGGAAGCACTCTGGAAGTCCAACGCCCCCGCCGACGATCCCCAGGAGAGCACGGTCGAGATCGAAGTCATTCAATCCGGGCACGGACATGAAACCAGCGGCCACGGTCGTGTCGCGATCTTCGTCAGTTTGACTCCCCACCCGGACCGCAGTTCGTTCGAGAGACTCCTGAATGATTCCAGCCAGACATTCGATACGACCGCAGTGATCACGATCAGCACCAAGGGCCGGATCGATCCGCGCGAGGGCGCCCGAGTCGGCGCGACGATTGCACAGCAAATCAAACAGGTGTCCGCGATTCACGGACGAGCCGAAGTGCATCTTGCTTTCCACGGCCCGTACACGATGGCGGTCCTGCTTGGACGGCACCTCAACACCCTACGCACAGTCGTTTACGAGTGGGATGGTGACCACGCGGAGTATCCAAGATACGTTCCAGCGCTTGTCCTTGAACCTGGGGTCAGCAGCGGGCCGATCACGGAAGTCATCCTGTGAAGGCCCCGTAACTGCCGATCTCGGGAGGCATCCAAATGATTTGTAAGCGATCAGACTCCACGTGACGCCGCGAATCCCATCATTCAGCAGCAACGGCTGGCTACTCAAGGGAGCACCCTGTCCTCGATTTCTTCCGATTACTCGAAACGTACGCATCGTGCTCCGAACCGTCACGCCAGAATGGCGAGGCGTTCTAGAGCGATTCCGCGACAGTCGATAGAGGCCGGAGTCGCATTGATAGTCGCTCAGAACGTTTGCATTGGAGCAACAGCACGACCGATACGGGACCGATCGCGATGAACTTGAGTGCGTTCCAGATGCAGACAAGAGCAACGACGTAGAGCAAGCGGGACGCTCCCCCGTCGATCAGAGCCGTACAGGTACTCGCGGCGAAGAGATACGGAATGGCGAGGCGTTCTAGAGCGCTTCCGCGACAGTCGATAGAGGCCGGAGTCGCATTGATAGTCGCTCAGAACGTTTGCATAGGAGCAACAGCACGACCGATACGGGACCGATCGCGATGAACTTGAGTGCGTTCCAGATGCAGACAAGAGCAACGACGTAGAGCAAGCGGGACGCTCCCCCTTCGATCAGAGCCGTACAGGTACTCGCGGCGAAGAGATACGGAATGGCGAGGAGCATCGCGGGCACGCCCCACTTGAGCCCGCGGCGGGTGCGAATCGCGTCGAGCAGGATGTTGGTGGGCATGAACCTGCGCATGAAGTTGCGGAGGTGGATGCTGATAACCCAGATGATTCGAAACATGACAACGGTCCTCTCATGGCTCGGCAACGTTGAACCTTGGAGGACTGCCCTAGGGCCGTCATGCCATCGCGTGGGCGATGGCGAACATTGAGTGTGTCGCCTGATTGCAAGGGTACGCCGAACCAACGACATAGGAAAGGGCGGTGCTACGCACCTGCACGGTGATGACTGGCTGTGAAGGAGCCCGATGATGACTTCCCTCTCTTCCCTCGGACACGACGAGCGGAGCGCGCGTACCGTTCTCTCGCTCGTGGCTGCACCGAATGATCCGTCGACCGGTCGTCTCGTTGGCCGAGTCGGCGCTGTAGAACTGCTCCGCCTCGCTGATGCTGACGGCGCGGTGCCCGGCCTCGACCAAATCGCAGCGGCAGTATGGCGCGAACGCTTACACACTGTGAGCAGCGCCGACACCTTGGCCACACAGATGGCGACCTTCGAGCGACAAGGCCTCCGGGTCCTGATTCCGGGTGAGAAGGATTGGCCAGTCGCCCTCAACGATCTCGGAGCACGCACACCATATGCACTTTGGACGTGTGGCGAGACTGCGCTGCTGGCTACGCCTCTCGCCGACCGCATCACGCTCACCGGTGCGCGTGCCTCCACAGCGTATGGAGACCACATGGCGATTGAACTCGCCAGTGACCTCGCGCTCAGTGGCCGTGTCGTTGTCGCTGGCGGTGCCTACGGTATCGAAGCAGTCGCACACCAGTCGGTGCTGGCGACCGGTGGAAGAACGATTGCAGTCCTCGCGGGTGGGGTCGATCGCGCATACCCTGCTGGACACGCGGATCTGTTTGCGCGTATTGAGCAACAAGGTCTCCTCGTTTCTGAGGTCGCACCGGGTGTAGCGCCAACACGGCAGCGCTTTCTCGATCGTGGCCGGATTATGGCCGCGCTTTCCTCGACGACGGTGATCGTTGAGGCGGGGGCGCGGTCAGGATCGCTGCGTGTCGCCGACGAAGCAGTGGAGCTTGGTCGCTCAGTCGGTGCGGTTCCTGGCCCCGTGACGAGTGCCGCCAGCTACGGCTCCAACATCCTTATTCAAGACAGACGCGCCCGTTTGCTCACAGGTTCCGAAGACGTTCTTCGACTCGCCGACGAGGACAAGAGCAACGACCACAACGCGGAGCTGTCACGAGCATTTCGCATCGCTGCAGCGTGTGACCGTCGCTCCCCCGATTCACGCGGCCTGTAAGCGCTCATCTTCCTCAGCGCGGCTTGTTGACGGTATGAGCGCGTACCGGCGCGACTGGGCAGCGTTCAGCGCACCCGTCCCTCCGAAGTCCGCTGAGACGGCTCCCGATAAGGCTGCACCCCGTTGGTCGCGGCGTTCATCCGACGGATCTCGTTGAGCGCTGCTTCGGCCCTGGAGTGATCGATTCGCTGTGCCGTGGCCTCGGGTCGAAGCCCAAGCGGGCTCGGCGTCGCGACGGAGTACCGGTCGCGATACGCGGCGATTGTGCGCGCTGCCAGCCGCCAACCCTCACGCCGCGACGCGGCAGCGGGCGGTTCACCGAGCTGCGCGATCCATTGCACGCCGTCGGCAATATCTTTGTCGAGCACTGTGTCGGCTCGCTGCGTGATGAGGCCATGACGTTCGTCGAGTGCCTTTCGCATGTCATCAGCGACCGACCCCATCGCTTCGGGCACGAGTCCCGCGATGAGCCTGGGTGCCTTGCGTGTGCGCCCTGATCCAGCTGGCCTTGCGGTGGCGGCGATAAGTCGGTGGCGGATCACGGCAGCGATGTCGTCCGCATCCCCAAAGTCACGCGCACGGACGAGACGCCGGAGCAAGTTGGCCAGGTCATGGTGGTTGGCTTCGGCTCGGCGTAGTTCCGCAGTCAACGGACCAAACGCATCCGAGCCAACAACCTCTTCAGCATCTTCAGCACTGAGGCCGGACGCTCGCACTAGGGATGCCCACCGGTCGCGCTGCGCGGCCGAGGCGATCGTCTCGTATTCTGCGGCAAGCTGCGCGATCGTTCCCCAGGACTCTTGTTCAACGGCGATCGTTTCATGCGCGGAAAGTTCGGCACCGACGTGCTGGAGCACTCCGGTGAGAACGCTGCGGCCGGTGACTTCATCGTTCTCACCAGGATGTGGACCATCGTGGGATGGGTCGGGCTTGTCGACTGCGACGTAGGCGACGTTGGCATCACGGCCCCGTGTCATCGCAACGTAGAAGGTCTCCCGGGACATGGTCGAGTCGACGAGCACGTGTGCCGTTCCGGTCGTGAGGCCTTGCGCGCGGAAGGAGGTGACCGCGTAGCCGAGTTCGACGTGCTCCGCGACGTAGTCAGCTGGTAGAAGGACGCTGGACCCCCACGAACCTCCCGCGCGTCGAACGAGCATCGATCCATCGCGTCGGGCATCGACGACGCTCCAGCGGTCCCCGTTACGCACCCAGCCGTGTCCGGCCAGCAGACGGCGGTCATTGCGGCGCGTGATCACGATGTCACCGCAAGCCGCATGTGTCCCATCGTGCAGCTCCGATTCGCGCGCCCCCCAGACGGTGCCGTCGAGGATCAGATCGGTCCGTGCGCGGTTGTTGAGCGCTGTCACGGATTCGTTGGAGTCTGAGACGAGAACCGTCGCGCGCCCCGCGACGAGATCGGCGCGCCATGCGGCGTAGGCGGCATCAATCACGCTTTCGGTGTCACCGTCAACGATTCGATTGTGCGCATCGTAGGTGTCGATGACTTCGGTGTGACCATGTCTGAGGTCGAGAGACGCACGCTTTTCCCAGTCGTGCGTGAAGCGGTGAACGTCAACGAGTTCGGGAACGTCATCGCGGTCATGTGTGAGCAGCCCGAATGCGCCGCCCGCGTCGACCGCCTGGAGCTGTGCGTAGTCACCGACAAGGAGCACCTTTGCCCTGGCCTTAGCAGCGAGCTGGGTGACTCGGTCCAGCGAGAGCGTCCCCGCGAGGGACGCTTCATCGACGATGACGAGCTGACCCGGTTGGAAGCTCGCTCCGGATTGGAGGTGGTTCTGCCACCACTTCGCTGTGTTCTCGGTTGTGATCCCGAGATCCTCAGCGAGTACATGTGCCGCACTCGAAGATGGCGCAAGTCCAACGACAGATCCTTGGCCGTGTTCCTTCTCCCACGCTCGGCGCAGCGCGTTCATCGCGGTCGTTTTCCCGGCACCAGCGGGGCCGACAAGCAGATCGACGATGCGACCGGACACCGCGATCTCCATCAGCGCGGATGCTTGGTCCTCGCCCAGTACCAATCCCGCACGGTCAGGCTTCCGCACGATGCGTTCGACCGTCTCCAGCGAGACGGTTGGGCCCGTCGTTGTGTGAGCGAGTCGAAGCAGGCGCTCCTCGGCGTCGAGCAGCTCACCCGACGAGAACACCGTGGAGTTCTTCGGCCGGAACACCGACGATTCATCGCTCCTGCGAAAGATGGCAGGGCTGGATGCCAGTTCGGGCGGCGTGAGCCGAATCGACACGGCCTCGGCAGCGTCGACAACCATGCCGATGATCGCTTCGCGATCGCGTGTGCTGGCGAAACGGTACTTCATCGTTTGCCGGGCAGCTTCGGCGGTGAGGTTCCAGCGGCGCCAAGTGGAACGCTTTTCTCCGACTGTGGCCACGACGCTCTGTCCCAGCCCACGAACTACGTCAAGCGGCACATCATCAGCGCGCAGGAGCAACGGCGCCTCATTCGCCGTGACCTCGCGTGCCCAGCGCGTTGCATCGACACCGAGGATCTTGCCCGCCCGATGCCTCCATTCAGTGGTGAGTTCGGCGAGGGAATGGATCTCTTTCTCCGGTCGTGTGGCGAGTGTCGCCTGGGCACGCAGCTTGATGATCGTCGTGCGGGAGGGTTGTCTGCCGTGCTTCTCCACGTACGCGGCGATGAGCCGATCCTTCTCCTCGTTGATATGCCGCGAACGCGACGAGAACTCGGACACGAGTTGTTCAGGGACCTTCGCGATAGCCCATGCCGCGTTGCGGTCTCGTCCGCGATCACGCGTTTCCCACTCAACACCGAAGAGCCGCGTGAGGTGATCCGCGAACACCGCTTCGTGGAACTCGGAGAGCGCCACCGTTGCAGCGTGGAGGGGGCGCCCGTCCAGGCTTCGCCACTTGTTGTCGAGCACGGTCTGCACCTTGTTGCTGATCACGACGTGCGTATGCAGGTGGGGGTCACCCGCGCGCGAGTCGTAGTGGTCATAGGCTGTCGCGATCAGCCCACGCACCTCGACCTGCGCAACGGCACCATCCCCAGGGGTTGCACCGGCGCGAGTGGCTGCAACCTCGCGCTCCATGAACGCAACCACTTCTGCAACCGCCGCGTGATGTGCGTTGACGATGAGTGATTGCGTTCCTGCCTCAGCGACTGCCCACAGCACGGAGGCGGATTTCGGGATGGAGAAGGTGAAGTCGTATCCGGCCACTGCTCGTCGTGTGCCACGCTCGGATTCCGCGGCCTCGATCGCCGCGACTGCTCGGCCCCGAGCGGTCGGCCCCAGCTTGGGATCGAGCGTTCCGACTCGCTCCTCAACGCGCTGAGTCACGGACTTGTAAGCCGGGTACGCACGCCCCAGCGGGGCACCTGTGAGAGGGTCACGCCCCATTCCGATCAGCAGTTGGAGCTGCGCCTCGGTAACTTCATCGCTGTCGCGGAGTTGCCCGCTTCCGAGCGTTGGGAGGCCGCTGCCCATCCAGCGTCCCGGCGGCGTGCCGTCCGCGTTGTAATACCTCGTCAACGGGGTCGAAAGGTCCCGGTCGCCGTCACCAGCCGCCACTGTGCGCAGCAGGTACTTGTAGCCGTCGCCAGCCGACATCACCCGCATCGACACCGTCACCGCAGCTCACCTTCCCTCTATCAAGGAGGAGGTGAACAAGCACGATCGGTGACTTCAGCAGTCACACGCGAGTGGTCGCGACCTCGATCTGCAAGACGCGTGGAGGCTCGGCAGGCGCTGCGGAAAGCGGGAACTACGTGGTCGGGTCCAACAAGCTAGGATGCCTGGAGAGCAGTCATCCTTCGTAGCGGCACGCAACCGCGTATTGATCAATTTCGGAGCCGCTTGCCGTGTCTGGAACCCCGAGTCTGAGTTAGACGCGCAATACCGACAGCTTCGACTTGCTTCGCGCAGGCCTCTAGTCCGAGCGAACCGATTCGGACCTTTTTGTTGGAAATGGCTGTGACAGTTCGACGACGCGATCTAGCAGGTGCTCGATATTCTCGATGGCGGTCAGGGCGAATCCGGCTACGAACGTCATGCGGGACGTTCGCGTCCCATCCGGCGCCCGCTCGAGCAGCACGGAAAGCGCCAGTTGACTCGCGTGACTCAAGCCACTCGTGGCCCTCCAGACTTGTATCCCACTGAAGAAACGCCGCTCCCCCACGAATCCGTCTACAGCGTTGATGATCCCCGTCGATTGGAGCTGATCGTCGATCGCTTCGGTCTGAAGCCCTCGCAGCTTCGTGTTCGCGTCGCGGATCATCTGCTCAAGATCGGGCACGTCAAATTCGTATGAGCCAAAAGCGTTCTGGAGCGCGGCGTGTTGTTGAAAATCGTTAAGAGTGACACGGAGGGATCGCTGCGCCCGAACATCATTGCCATATCCGTTGAGAATCCAGATTCCGTAAGACGTTGACTCAACTGCTGACCGGATCAAAGAATAGGCCGCGACCATCGGGATCTCTTTCACCTTGCGGACGTAACGATGAAGCGTCCACAGGTTGTCGATCGCGACCGCCAAGTACATCTGGACCATCTCAGAGGTATTAAACGGAGTCGTCAGTGCGTCAATCCGGCCAAGGACTGAGTTCCCGGGCGGTGTGGGCAATGACTCGACTCGCCTTTTCACCCCGCCGAGCCGCGTGGCGACTTCGGTCAAGAGGAGATGTTCGCCATACCTCGCCTGTTCCGGCGTCTCCCGAGTGTCGCGTTGGCTGTAACTCTCAGTCACGGAGCTGTGGCTCCAAGCGCCTTGTAAAGCCGGTCCCGCACGCGCGACTTCCGCTGTTCAAAAAACGTCAAGAAGTCCGAGAGGTCAAGAGGAAGGCCGTCGAGATCGTTCTCGTCAAGGTAGGTCTTGCGCCTCACTTCATTCGGGAAGGCTGCAGCGACCCAATCCTCCGGCAGTGCGTCTTGCTTCTCAATGTTGGCTGTTCCTGCAAGTAGCTGAAGGTTCGGCAGCAGGTCGAAAGCCGCGATATAGTCGTCGATCTGCGTCTCTGGGATACCTGCCGCGCGAAGTTTCTTTTTCGTGAATCGCGACTTCGGGAAAATGTGGTCCTCATGGAACTTCTTGCCAAGATCGAGTCCCGGATACAAAACGGAGAGAACGGCGAAGGTGCGCTGTCCGGCGTACTTGAGGTTGAGCAACTCGTCAATCTCAGACGCATCGAATGCGAGCCCCTTGCCGACCGAGGCCATAGCAGCTTCGATCTCGGCGACGGGGAAGGAGCCTGACGCATTCGCAATGAGGGCGTCGCGGATACGCATCAAGGTGGAGTCGAGTCCGGATCCCCAGATTCCGCGTTTGATCAGCGAGCGAGTCACCCAGCCCTGGAGCGCAAGTCGATCGGCAGCGTCGGCGGTCGAATCAAGGTACGAGTCTCCTGCGCCCCGCAAATGGAGATAGTGAGCGATAGGGATGATGACGCTGTTCGCGGTGAGATTGCGTTCATTGAACCCATATTGCTGAAGCAAGGTCGCGGCGCGCAGCAGCGCTCCTTCAATCTCAGGCCATGCGGCTTCCACCTTGGACATGTTTGCCTGGGTGAAGTTCGCGACCTTGAATCGAACGTCGACGCCTGCAACGGTCAGAGCCGTTTTCAAGACGACGTCCTTGGAAAAAGAGAACTGGCGCCCGGCGTTGCTGTTCATCTCACTGACCAGCGAGCGGACTTCTTCGCGAGCGTCGAGTTCCTTCCACTGGTTCGTCGCCATCGAGAGCAGCAGGTCGGAGTACGACAGGGTCGTACCACCACTGTTGATACGGACGAAAATCTCCAGCACCTTGTCGGGGTCCTGATCCGTGACGAGGAAGTAATTCATCGGCTTCAGTACCCGGACAGCCTCGTACAGATCGTACAGTCGTTGGAATGCCGAAGCCTGGTCAACGATGCGCCGCGCGGAAAGCTCCTTCATGATGGCCGGGCCGGAGTTAGCGAGGTCAAGCACCGCTCCGACGCGGAACCACATGCCTTCTTCGCCGTTCTTAGCAACGGCTTCTTTGTCACTGAGGAACCGCAGGTCGTACTTCAGACCCAGCTCTTCATCGGCCGGATCCTCAGCGAGGTTGAGGTACAGCCTCTTGACAGGGAACGCATCAGTGCTGTTCCACCACGCATACTTCTTCTTCTCTGCGTAGCTCCCGTAAAGAGCAATGTTCAGCGAGGTGAGCCGCTGCTGTCCGTCGAGTACCGCGGTCGTCCCGCGACCAGATACGACCGTGGCTTTGTCGGCGTAGGGGTTATCTCGCTCGTGGAAGTTCGTCAGAAACTCGTAGAAGGTGTATGACTGTGCTGTCTCAGGTTGCACGTCCCAGAGCAGGAATGAGCCGACCGGGTAGCCCCGCATCAGGCTGTCGAAGAGCTGCACGATCTGGCCGGTACCCCAGACGAACTCGCGCTGGATCGCGGGCATCAGATAGTCCCGCTTATGAATCGCGGTGAGCATCTCTTCAATACTGCGCGGGGTCTGGAACGACATCGAGTCTTCTCCTAGGCGCTGACGAGCTGCATCAGCTCGGTGTAGTCAGTGACGACGTCGTACTTGACGTCCTTACCGTTCTTGGCGTTGAGAGACGCGAAGAACTTCCGAGCACACTCGATCTTGGCGTCCTCCATGCCCTTGAGCTGAAGGGTCGAAAGAGAGCCTTTGGTTTCAGCCACAAAGTAGACGTGCTTGACGCTGCCTTCTGTGAACGCGATCGCCCAGTCCGGATTGTAATCACCGACAGGGGTCGGGATGAAGAACCCGCGTGGAAGCTTCGCGTAAACAGCGACCTCCGTACTGGTGTCCAGTTCCGTGACGAACGCTCGCTCAATCTTCGAGTCCGTCACCACGAAGTCGTAGACGTGTTTCTTGAGCTTGGCGCCCGCCTTGCGGAAGTCCTGCGCGGTTTGATTCTCGGTGAAGATCGCCGAGTCGAACCGGTCCTCTAGCGTGTCGTACGCCAGGTGTTCGACGATGACAGTCGCTTTCTGCTCGTTGATCAGCCGCGCAGCCTCCGTGATGAACTGCTCAGGATTTAATCGGAACTTCCCGAACGTGCCCGGTGCCACGCCTCTCAGAATCGCGGCGACTGTGCGGCGGGTGAGCTGGGTCTTCTCCGTAATCTCGCCCAACAGGTCGTACTTCACCTGTGAGCCCGCGCTCACCGTCTCGGTGTGAGTCTGCGTAGTCGACACTGCGAATCCGGAACCGCTCGTCAGGTCAGCTGCCTCAAGCTCATCGCGCTGCTGCCCCGTCTGGACGATGTACTGCATCGCGGCGACGTTCAGGTGTTTGTCGAGGTGGCCGACGGCCTTCTGAATCAGTTCCGCTGAGTCGAACTCGACCTGATAGACCGCCCTATGGTTGATGCGGCCCCAGAGCTCCTGGAACTCTTTCTTGGCGAAGTTGGCGTCGTTGAGCGGGATCTTCTTCGGCTTGCGTGCGTCCTCGCCGATCATCGACACGTCAAGATAGAGCGCGTCCACGAGCGGCCAGCAGAAATCAATGACGGGTCGCAGCACCTCGGAGGTAGGCTCTGCGAGCGTCCCAGACTCTTTTGCCTGCATATATGCGTCAGAGACAGTGTCATCGTCGTTGAGGTAGTCGTTCTTGATCAGGTACTTGTAGAGAGCTTGCGCCACGGCCTCCTCAACCGGAGATTCACCGGACAGTGTCGTGATGGTCTTGCCGATGAAGAACTTGACGCTGGCCTTGCGCGGCCGCGCCGCAAGCGATTCGGCTATCTCTTTCTGGAGCCCTGCAACGAAATCGGTATACGACTCGTCGGTGACCACCGTCAGCTTGTTGATGTTGTGCACCGTGGCGGGGTTGTCCATGCGTTCGCCATGCTGGTCGACGGCGAGGCGCAGGCCACGGCCGATCTCTTGACGACGGGACACGGTGTTGTCGCTCTTCTTAAGCATGCCCATCACGAACACATTGGGGTTGTCCCATCCCTCTCGAAGCGCCGAGTGGGAAAAGAGGAACCGTACCGGTTCCTCGAACGAGAGCAGACGCTCCTTGTCTTTGAGGATCAGATCGTACGCATCCGTGTCCGTGGACTGGCCCTTGTCGTCACCGCGGCCGGAGACCTTACCGTCGATCTGACGCTTGCTCGACTTGTCGATCGAGAAGTAGCCTTCGTGCACCCGGCCAACCGTGTCGCGCCGCAAGTACTCTTGGTACTCCTCCGTCGCGTCGTCGATTGCCAACTCGCCGAGCACCTCGTCGCGAATCGCCGTGAACTCTTCCTCGAACACGCGGGCGTAGTCGCCGAGGGTATCTTCCCGTTCGTAGTTGCGGTACTTGGCGACCTCATCGATGAAGAATAGTGAGAGTACCTTGATGCCTTGGCTGAACAGTTCGCGTTCCTTGTCTAAATGAGCACGAATGACCTCACGAATCTGGATGCGCCGCTTCGTCTCCTCCGTGACGTCGCGGTCGGCGAGTTGCCCCGCGATAACGACGTCGCCGTTACTCAGTTCGATAACGTCGCGGTTCGCATCGATGTCATTGACGATGAGCGCCTTCCCGTCAGGCTTGTACGCTTCGAGACCGCCTGAGAGATCGTGAAGATTCGTGCCCTTCTCGACTCGTTTGACCATGCGCTTGATCGGTCCGCCCTTGGGCTGCACTTCGATCTCAATCCGAGCACGGGGCTTCGCTCCCTTAGCAATCTCGATCGCATCAAGATAGAGATACGCGCTTGATCCAGCGAGACCTTTGACTGTGATGCCCCGAACTGAAATCTTCTTGACTAACTTTTGGTTGTAGGCGTCTAGGGCGTCTAGTCGAACGACCTTGGTGTAGTCGTGATGGGGCTTGTGTGTGGCCGAGTAGCGCAGAACCATGAGCGCGTTGAACTCAGCTAGAGATTGAATCGAGGTCGACGGCTTCTTTGGTTTTCCTGACTTGGTGTCAAACTCTTCACCAAATCGCTGAGGCTCGTCGATAATCACGATCGGTCGATTCGCCTTGATCACGTCGATCGGCTTTCGTGACTGGAAATCATCGAGCACGTCGTAGATACGACGCTGATCTTTTCCTGTTGTGTTGAATGCCTGGATGTTGATGATCATCACCTGCACCCCCGAGTCGGAGCTGAAACGCTCTAGCTCGTGCAACTGAGATGAGTTATAGATGAATGAGCGAGGTTTGGTCCCGTAAGACTGTTGGAAATGGTCGGCCGTCACGTCGAAGGACTTCTTTACCCCTTCGCGGATCGCAACCGAGGGGACCACGACAATATACTTCGACCAGCCATACCGCTTGTGCAGTTCCATCATCGTCTTTATGTAGACGTAAGTCTTGCCGGTTCCTGTCTCCATCTCCACTGTGAGGCTAGGCGCGCCGGGGGCGGCCCTACTTTCCATGACCTTCGACGACACCGGCAGATTGCGAGACCGCTGCACTCTGTGGATACCCTCCAACAATTGGGCTGAGGAGAGCGCGATCTCGGCGTTCCGAAGACCAGAGTCAGGCGTCTCATTTGTCTCGAACAACGTTGGGTTTAACGCAGGCGCCACCATGCCGGGGTCGATTCGATATGAGATGCCGTCATGCTTGGGCTGACCTTCAAAGACATCCACGATCGAGTCGACGGCTTCGGTCTGATACTGCTGGACCTTGAACTGTAGTTTCATCCCGATCAGATCGCCTTCACGTCGGTCGCTGGGGACACCTCACGAAAGACCTGCTCTGCGTTGATCCGAGCATCATCCGATGCGAAGCCCGAATCACGGAAGACCGCACGTAGCGGCTGCCGCCGCGAGATCGCGTGGACAATCTCCGGAGTTACCTCGCTGTCGAAGCATGCGATCAGCGCACCGTCTTCAACAGTGAACACTTGACGATCGTGGATCTGTTCGACGACGATGGGCATCGTCAAGTCGAGACCCCAGTCGAGGAGCACCTGAAAGAGTAAATCTTCAGCTGAACGGTCGGATTTCACGCTCCCCTCAAGCTGCTTGAGCGCCAACTGGTCAGTGTCATCTGGGGAACGAAGGACGTCCGTCATGTTGGTGGTGTCTAGTTTCAGTACTCTGAAGCCGAAGTCCAACCCCTTGGCCGTGCCCCGGAGCGTGTCCCCGGCCAGGCGGAGGCGCTGCTTTCCGATCTCGGCGACGGTCGCCGGCTTATCGAGCTTGCCAAGCAATTTGATCGCGTTGGCCGTAATCAACTTGGCGGCACCCTTGGCCGTCTTGAGCGATGCGTTCAGGTCTTCGGCTAGCTGGATACCGATGAAGCAAACGGCACTGCCCGACGTGCGGTTTAGCTCCCATACGGCGTGAAGGGCCGAACCTGACCCCGAGAACATGTCCAAAACTATGTCTTCTCCTGAAACGCCGACCGCCCGGTAGATATCGCGTAGGAGCAATTCGTCCTTGGGATTGGTGAAGACCTTCTCCCCGAAAAGGAGCGCGAGCCGCTTTGACGCGGCACGACCGTCGACGAATCTAACGCTGGTGAGGCTTTGAGTCTCAGCTTGCTTCAGGTACGTTTTCAGCTTCGGGACCGTGGTGTGGTCTGGCCCAAAATGAACGCGCCCCTCAGCAATCTTTTCCTTCATAGACTCGGGAGGAAAGACCCATCCGCGCGATGGCTGCTTGCATGGCTTGCCAGTCACGGGGTGAATGACGTCATAGACGTACTGCCCGTCGTTTGGGCCCGAGATATCACTTCCGAAGTAGACGCCTTTTGCATCCATCGAGTCGTAATGCTTGTTGCCATACACGGGATCGGAAGCCGGAAACGTCTTGTACCAAGCCTTCGCCGCCGAGTTAATGGCTGCCCAGTCTTCTCCGAACTGTTTCCGGAAGCCCTCAAATGCGGCGTAGATCTTCTCCAAGCCCTCTTTGCGCTCAGTCCAATCACCAATGTTCACAGTCTTGTTCTTTACGAAGAAGACGATGTACTCGTGCTGCATTGAGATGTAGCTCTGGTCGTTTTTACTGCTGTTCTTTAGTACGATCTCGCCGACATACGCGTCGGTACCAAAAACCTCGGAACCGAGATTCACCAAGTTGGCATGCTCATTTTCATCGATGGAGATAGCGAGCACGCCGTCGTCGGAAAGCAGGTTACGGGCCAGTTTCAGGCGCGGCAGCAACATGGTGAGCCAGCTGGAATGGTACCGACCGTTCGCTTTTGGGTTCGAGACAAGCGGAACTCCGTCTTCGCTAATCTGGCCTGAGCGCAGAAGTTCTTCTGCCTTGGTCGCGGCGAATGAATCGCTGTACACAAAGTCATTTCCCGTGTTGTAGGGCGGGTCGATATAAATCAGCTTGACTTTGCCAAGGTATGACTCCTGTAACAGCTTGAGAGCATCGAGGTTGTCGCCTTCGATGAAGACATTCTTGGTGGTATCGAAGTCCACAGACTCGTCACGGACAGGCCGGAGAGTCTTGGCAATAGGTGCATTAGCGGCCATTGCTGCCGCGCGCTTGCCCGGCCAGTCGAGCCGGTAGCGCTCCTGCGGCCCTTCCACGAGGCTATCCGATAGTTCTTGGCGTAACAGATCGAAGTCGACCGCCATCTTGACGTTGCCGTCAACGTCGACGGACTCGGTGATGACGGTCGGGAACAGCTCGGCGAGCTTGTCGATATTGGTGTCGGTTAGGTTTGGCGACGTCATTCGTAGTTTCTCCACGGGTTACCTCTGCTGTTCGAGTTCTTGTTGTCTAGTCTTGAGGGTGCGGCGTAGCTCGATCTTGCGGTTGAGCTGCGGCTCAGTATGGAGTTTGCGCTCCAAGGCGGTGATCTCGCGTTCGAGTTTCCGCACTGTTGCCAGCCTGTCGGCAACCTCTGACATTTCCTCGCCCTGGCGCACCGTCACTGGCATCAAAGGTTCCAGGATCGCTGCGTAGAGAGTGGGCAGGCGGATTGCGGTAGGGAGGGACTGTCGCTCTGCGTCAGCAGAGAGCCAACTAGTCGAGTAGTAGGTGCTGAGTTTCGGAGCGCCTGGGCTAAGCAGTTTATGTGCCGCGGCCATCCGAACTTGTGGTTCCCCTGCCGTTGTTCTTGTGACCTCGAAGATGATCGGGAATTGAATCGCCTTGTCGATCGCAGACAGCACCTGGTCGGCGACGTCGCCAGTCTTGGTGTCGATATGAAAGATCTGAATCTCGGGCACGGCCGCACTACCGGGGAGGTTGATGGTGGATTCAGCAAGCTTGTAGGCCCAGGTGATTCGCTGGACCTCAGACACAAACTTCTCGCGCACCGCAGTGCTCACACTGCCGTGCGCGTAGAACTTCTCCTTAGGCACACGGCTGCCGAACTTCGCAGCGGCAGGCCAGCTGTACAGCAAATCAACCATCGGTTCCCCCGTCGGCTGGCTCAGAGTGCGAAGTGGCGGGCTCCACGATGGCGACGAATGCGGTCAGTTCGAAGTCATCGAGGCCAGCAATGGACTGTGTCAGCGCGGTAGTTTGGCCGCCAGTGAAGAGGCTGTCGATGTCGCGTTCCTCTGTAACGTCGATCATCGAGTGGATCGCGTCGGTCAAAAGCTCGGAGTACTTGCTCATCTGCGCACCTTCACCCGTAGCAGCGTTGAACGCGTGTACGACCTCAGGGACAGGCTCGCTGTAGGGTCGGCATCCGGCGCGGAGCAGGTCGAGTAGGTGTTTAGCCTCGGTGTGGTCGGCGATGACATTGCCTTGGTCATCCAGGTAGACGAGATAGTGCGGGTGGAGCCGGTTACCACGATTGCCGCTCTTTCCAGTGAGCTGAGCATCGTCGGCGTTCACGCTGCGCAGCGCAAAGATGACGCCCGGCTTGAGGCCCTTCGCGGGGTCGGCAGGAACGACGGCGTGCAGGCCCTTGGGAACGGCAGCGAGGTCTCCGTTTTCCTTGATGTAACCAAGCAGGTCCATCCGAAAATCGTTGAGTCCGAGGTCGGTGATCGAGACGCCGGTGCGCACGTCCTCAAGTTCGATGACTTCGTCCTGGAGCTTACGGAGCTGTTCTTTGCGGAACGCTGCATCGGAGTTTTCCAGGGTGAGCACGTTATCGTCGGCCGTGCTTGCAAGGTCAGCGATAACCATGCGGTTCTCGACGCGCTCTTTGAGGTTGATGTACTCGTCGAGCGAAATATCGGGCCAGAAGTTGACCAGCTGTATCTGAGCGTTGGTGGAGCCGATGCGGTCGATACGCCCAAACCGCTGGATGATGCGAACCGGGTTCCAGTGGATGTCGTAGTTGATGAGAAAGTCGCAGTCCTGGAGGTTTTGCCCCTCACTGATGACATCGGTGCCGATAAGGACGTCCAACTCCCGAGTCTCATTAGGCATGGTGAGGTGGCGTTGCTTCGACTTGGGCGAGAACATGGCCATGACCTGCTGGAAGTCGAACCCGGTGCCGAGAGTGGCTTTGGCGCCGTGGCTGCCGCCGGTAATGACCGCCGTCTCCAGCCCCGCATTGGCGAGCACAGGAGCGAGTTCACGGTAGAGGTAGTTCGCGGTGTCGGCGAAGGCAGAGAAGACCAGCACCTTACGGTTGCCGGGGTTTATCGGATCGGCCACCTTGTTGGCGATGAGTTGCTTGATTCTCTCGAGTTTCAAGTCGTGGGTCGGAGTAACCTTGCGCATCTCGTCAAGCAACTCTCGCAGGGTTTCGCGGTCGTTCCATAGATCCCGCTGCCAGGACTCGATGTCTAGGTCATCGAGGTCGATCTTGATCTTCTCCCCGAACGAGATGGCTTCGACGTTTGCGTCGTCTTCATCATCGAGGTCGAAGTCAAGCCCGGTGAGATCAGCGCTCAGATCAGCGAGCGCTCCTGCGTGAGAATCGAGGCGCCGCAGGGTGCGGTCCACTGACTCCTCGATCTTGCTTACGGTCAGGCGGAAGGCTTCGACCGAACTCTCCAGTCGCTTGAGAAGGTTCACAGTCATGAGCTTCTTGAGACCTTGCTCGCGCCCAGCTTGGCCAAGGTTGGAGCGGGCGCTACCAGCTGTGACGTTGTACAAGTCTTCATATTTGGCGCGTCGGCTCGGAAACACATATGCGAGCGGTGTATATACGGCAAGGGTGAGCGCTTGGAGCTGCTCGAAGATTTCGTTGAAACCCGGAACGTCCGCGAGGTCGGTGAGTGGTTCGCGGATAGAAAGTGGTGTGCGGCGTTCAGGGAAGGCGCCGATCTCGGTGGTGTCGTAGAACGCCTGGATGTGCTTGCGTGAGCGAGCGATCGTCACCGCGTCAAGCAGTTCGAAGAAGTCGAAATCGAGCATCTTGAGGATACGATCCGTGGTGCGATCTTGAGTGTCGAGTTTGGACCACTCGTTAAAGACCCGCTGCGCGTCGCTGAAGACTTTCTCGACGGTAGTGGAGAGGTTCAGATGCTGAGCGAGATTTTCGGATTCTCCCTCGTAGGCGAGTTGGAGCTGATTCTTCAGGTCGTTGAAGCGATTATTTACCGGGGTTGCCGAGAGCATCAGCACCTTGGTCTTGACTCCTTCTCGAATGACCTGCCGCATGAGCCGCTGATAGCGCGACTCCTTCTCCTCGGCATAGTCGGCGTTACGGAAGTTGTGCGACTCATCGATGACGACCAAGTCGTAGTTGCCCCAGTTGATCCGATCCAGCCTCAGGCCGAGCGACTCACCGCGGGTCCGTGACAGGTCGGTATGCGCGAGGACGTCGTAGTTGAACCGATCCGCGGCAAAAATATTCGTCGTGAGATTCGCGTTGTAGTTTGTCCAGTTCTCGGAGAGTTTCTTCGGCGCAAGCACGAGCACCGATTTGTTGCGCAGCTCGTAGTACTTGATTACTGCCAATGCAGTGAAGGTCTTACCCAGACCGACACTGTCAGCGAGGATGCAGCCGTTGTAGGTCTCCAGCTTGTTGATGATCCCTGTCGCTGCATCGCGCTGGAAATTGTAGAGACTCTGCCAGACCTTCGTGTCTTGGTATCCGGTGCGGTCATTCGGCAGGACATCTTCGTTGATGTCGTCGAGGAATTCGGCAAATAGGTTGTACAGCACGAGGAAGTAGATGCGCGCTGGAGCGTTCTCCGCATACACGCTGGCGATGTGGTCATGGACCGTCTGGGTAACATCGTCGAGCTGGTCGGGATTGTGCCAAATTTGGTCAAAAAGCTGGAGGTATTGGGAGGTCATCGGAGCTTCGTCAACGCGTTGCACCATGTTTGACACAGCGTTGCCCCGCTCGTAACCAAGGTCCGCCGTGGTGAAGCCCTGCAGGGATGTGTAAGCAGCGCTGTCACCAACGACCGCGAACTGCTGCATTGGATTGCTGGTTGCGTTCGATCGGAACGTGACCTTGCGGCGCACCCAGTCCGCACATTCCTTCGCGACCGCGCGTTGGGTGAGCTGGTTACGCAGCCTAATCTCAAACTCCGAGCCAGACAGGCTCGACTCAGCATGACCAGCTGGGATGAAGAATTCGCGGCGCTCCTTGCGGAGCTTGTCCGTCATCTTCTCCGTAACGAACGCTGGCGTCGTGAAAATAAACTCCAGCTCTGAAACCTGCTCCAGCTCCTTACGGAGGGCCTCGAATGCGAAGATCGAGAACGTCGATGCGGCGATACGAACTTTGGAACCCGGGGTGATCTCGGCCTTGAGATCATCTCCAAGGAGGTCGGTGACGTTATTGATGATGCGCAAGCTGTTAGCCCTCCGCCCCGTCACGCACGTTTCCGACCGCGCTGCCGCCCCTAACCCAATCGTCGACCTCGCTCGCCTGGAACTTCCACAGACGGCCGATCTTGTGGGCGGGCATCCCCTTCTCGGCGATCCAGGTGTAGACGGTGTCCTTGGTGACGCCAAGATACGTCGCAATGTCGTCGGCAGACATCCATGGCTCAGTCACGTCTCTCCTCCGTCTCGACCCGCGCAGGCCGACATTCCCGATGATATCGGAGTGACAGCGGGTTGAGTAGGGTTTTTACCGGTGTAATCGGGCCAACCATCACGATGGAGCCGGGCGCGGCACCCATCAGTCGGTGATGCGGTTCGCGAGCCAAGAGCCGACGGCAGAGCGCCACCGTTCCGGGGCGGAGTTCCATGCAAGCGTGTGCCCTGCGTCAAAAGACTCCAGTTGGACAAGGTCAGGACGTCGATCGCGGAGTGTCACCGAGACACTGATGAGGGCTGAGTCGTCTCTGGTGCCGTGCAGGATCAGCATGGGAACGGTGAGCTCTTCGGCGCGCTGCACCCAATCAAGCTCCCGAAGGGGGATGGCACCCGGCAGCCCGACCATGCGGGCGAGCGGGTCCAGCGTCAACCACGGGGTCGCGAGATGACCTGCCACTGCGGGCAATCCACTTCGTGCACAGTTCGCTTTGATCACGTCGATCCAGTTGAGAACTGGAGAGTCCAAAACGAGTCCCGCGATCACACCGCGCTCTTGCGTGCGGTTGGCAACTTGTAGTGCGATCGCGGCACCCACCGACCATCCGAACAGCACGATCCGTTGCGCGCCGTTCTGGACCGCGAAATCGACTGCGGCTTCGGCATCCTCGCGCTCCGTGAAGCCAAGCGTTGAGCACCCAGCGCCAAGTCGGGGTCCTTCGCCGTCGTTGCGGTAGCTGATGATGAGCGAGGTGTAACCCTGCTCCGTGGCAACTTGAACACCGCGCAACGTTCCGGTCCGGCTGCTCCCCAGACCGTGGATGTGGATCGCCCAGGTCGAGCAGTCCTCTTTGCCCTCAATGAGCCATGCCGAAGCTGCGCCAGCAGGTGTGTTGATCGAGATCTCCCTGGCGCTGAGGCCTGCATCGGCTGGGTTTGCGAAGTAGATCCCGCTCCACGAAAAGCGGTCTCCAGCGGAAGGTAGGAAGTCGTGCATCGCATCCGTCACAACTCGAGCGATCTGGCCAGAGCCTCGATCGAGCACTTCGTCGGATATTCGCACCCAATCGCCCGTCTCGAACCACAGGTTGTAGACACCGCGCGCGGCAGTCTCGCGTGTGCGGTCGAGGACCAGTAGTCGCCGATCTCCATCAACCTCCACATCGCGGATGGTCAGGTCGAAGTTCCTTGGGCCTACCCGTGCGGTCAGCCTCCGGGCGATAGTCCATCCGAGACTCAGACCCCCCGCGGTAAGCAGCGCCGCGCCCGCAGCGATGATCCGTCTCATACCTGTCCTCGTTCGCGTGCAGGGCGACCAGGCACAGATTCAAGTGCGCCGCGCGCATCAGCCCCCAAGAGGTGAGCCTCGGCTCGCTCCAGCAATGCACGATCGGGTCCAGTGACTTCAAAAGAGACGCGTGGATCGATCATTGCGTCACGGATCTCGACGATCTCGCGATGGAGGCGAACCTCTGGGTCATCCAGGCTCGACCCGAGCGAGTTCGTGCCGCTGAGTCCCGGCCGCACGAGTGTTGCTCGACGCCAGAGCGGATCCAGCTCTCTCACCATCTCAGATGTCTGCGCATGTCTGGCGCGATCTCGCACGTATCGGACCAGTGGTTGTCCTACGAATCCGGCGCACAGAAAAACAAACGCAAGTAGAGATAGCGGCCCATACGTTGCGCCGACCGCGTTCATGAGTTCGAGGTTGCCTGAGATGTGAGCAACATCCATAACGATCACCACCACGCAGAGTGCGACGCCCGAAGCGGAGCCAATGAACAGCAGCGCCGGCGGAATGCGCTGGATGCCATCGCCAAGCCGGAACTGACGTGTCGCCAACGCGAGCATCGCGGCAACGACGATCCCGCAGTACGTGAAAGCGACGATCGAATACGTCGCGGCCCACGGTTGGGCGCCGAGAGCAATCATAAAATTGACCGTCGTTGGCCCTCGATCGATGAGAGTGAAGGCCACTGAGGCGCCAAGGAGTGCGATGAACAGTGCGGAGCGACCAACGGCCGCGCGCACCAAACGAGGGCGATACTCCCCCGCTTTCATAGCTGCCCGGCCAAGGAAAAAGAGGCCGATCATCAGGAGAACATCTGAGAGCAGCGTGGCCAGGTTGGTTGCGCCAAGAACTCGATCGACGACGACGTAGATCGCATCGACGTTGAGTGTCATCGCGATAGCTATGGTGAGCGCAGAATACGTGATGCTGCGGTCTGTGCGCCCGCGCCGCAGGATGAGCAGGCTCGCCACAAGCACCCACATGAGCGCAGCGACGAGCGTCTGAATCATGCGAATATCTCCGAGTAGCGAGACTCCGCGAAGGCCGAACCGCGGATCCCTGCCGCGAGCCGGTCAGCCAACGACTCTGCAGCGATCTCAGCGCCTGTGTCGAGGTCCTGGCGCCTGAGCAAGCGACCACGCGTGTGCGGTGGGATATCGGGAAGCAGGGCATCCACCTCGGAGCACTCGTCACCGTCGCAGTGCCCAAGAATCATGTGAGCGAACTCATGCAGAACGAACTGCTGTCGGTGCAGAACCGAGTCACTGTGGGCGTGGAGGATCAGATCCTCAGTATCGGTAGTCAGCCAGACGGCGCAAATGCCATCATGGTCGCCAAGTTCAGCAAGCTCAACGACCCGCAGCTTCCGTTGTCTGCGCTGCCGCACAGCGTCGAACAAGGCGTCGAAAGTGAAGACTCCGCCCAGAGCAAGATCAGCGACAGCCGTAGACACGGTCAGTTCGATATTCATGCTCTGCTCACCCTCCTTCGAGAGCATCTACCGGCGTTGTTCCGCACCGGGGCACCGTCACTGCTCGATTGTGTGTGCCATTTCTTCATCTAGGAACCGGCTGATGGCTTGGAGAGCTTTCGGCGAAATATCTCCTAGGGTGCGGGCCGCGTACGACTTAACCTTCGCCGCCCTCATTGAGCGCACAAGATCGAGCTGTGCGCTCACTCGCGGCGGAACCTCGGCCCCATCAGAACCGACAAGGAAGTCAGCGTCGACATCGAAGAACGCTGCGAGCCCTTCGAATATCTCGGGGTCTTGCACATACCGATGGCCATTCACCATGTAGGTCCACCGCGATCTCGACAGGTTGGTGCCGCGTTCGCCTAGGTAGGCGGCGATCTGCGAATACGTGGGTTCAACACCGGACTCGGTGATCGCAACGTCAAGCAGCAGCCGCAGGCGTTTCGCGAGATCCGCGGCGGCGGCTTTGCTCTCGTTTTCGGTCATTTGTGCTGACCCCCTTCCGTCGGGACGGGTAGGTATCGGCGACGGCCACCCCGGCGGGGTGTTGCGCATGCTCAACATAGCCGTTGAGCATGCACAAATCAAGGGTTGCGCATGCTCAATTGTCATGTTAGAACGGAAGACCTAAGCCATTTGAGCATGCTCAACCTTAATGATTCGGCGTGATGGTACCGCTGCTCAAAGGGAGGCGGACCATGCCCAGATTCGAGGCGATGATGCTCGTTCACTCAGTCGCGCGTAGTCACAGCACGCTCATGACATCCCGGCGAGTATGCCGCTCCGCGTCACCGCGACTTGGGGATCCTCGCTCACCTCACAGGTGTATCGCCACACGCTTGTGCGTCATGGCGCATCGAAGAGGAGGCGGGTCAATGGCATCGACAGACGATCGCCGCGAAGCGCGGGAGGCAAAGCTCGATGAGTTGCACGAGAAGCTGACTGAGGCTGTCGATCAGCTGGTATCTGGCGAAGACTGGGCCAAGGCGATCGCCTTCGCGGCTCGGTTCCGCAGTCGCTCGTTCAACAACACACTGCTGATCTGGATGCAGCACACCGCGGCGCATGAGGCAGGTCTGGTGCCGGATCCGATGCCTTCGTACGTGGCCGGATACAAACAGTGGCAGCAGCTCGGACACCAGGTCGAGAAGGGTCAGCCGGGCTATCAGATTCTCGCTCCAGTCACCGGCCGCTTCGCCTCGTCATCGCCATCTGACCCGACATCGTGGCGACGACTCAACCGGTACGAGAAGCCTCGCCCTGGTGAGCAAGTTCGGTCGAAGATGGTCGGCGTCCGCCCCGCCTACGTCTGGGATGCCGCACAGACCTCGGGCGATCCGGTCCCGGCACCGCCGACGGCGAAACTGCTGCAGGGCGAGGCTCCTTCGGGGCTCCGGGAGGGAATCGTGCAGCAGATCGAAGCAGCCGGATTCCAGGTGCATGGCGTGGCGCACGCGGGCTTGATCTATGGCGCGAACGGCGTGACCGACTATGCGGAGAAAACAGTCAGCGTCCGCGAGAACATGGATCCGGCAGCTCAAGTGAAGACGCTAGCTCACGAACTCGCACATGTCCTCATGCACGGGCCTGATCAGGGAGATGCACGTCAGCACCGAGGCATTGGTGAAGTCGAGGCCGAGTCAGTAGCGCTCATGGTGGGCGCGGCGCACGGCATGGATACCACCGTCTACACGATCCCCTATGTCTCGACGTGGGCGGCTCAAGTCGATGGCGAGGAACCGTCGAAGATTGTTCGGGCGACCGGTGAGCGAGTCCGTGCGACAGCGATGAAAATTCTCGATCCACTCGACACGCAGTTGACCGGTGACGGCACACCTCCGGGGCTTGATCGGGAATCGACTCGTCACAGCTCCAAGGCAGTAGAACGCACAGGCGCTTCACTCTCAACCATGGCCGCCGCGGCGTCACACCAGGTGGCGTTGGCCGACATGCGAGAGCTGCGATGAATACGCCGGAAGCATTCGTGACGACGCTCGATCACATTGGTCGCTGGGTCTCCCTCCGTCAGAGCGCGCTCGCGTTCGCAGCTTCCGGCGTCCCCGTGTTTCCCTGCGTCGCGGGCGGGAAGCGCCCCGCCGTTGCGGGAGGGTTTCATTCGGCCAGCAACGATCCCGAGTTGGTTAATCGCTGGTGGGCAGCAATGCCCTCAGCAAATATCGGGATGCCAACCGGCGCCGCCACAGGCCTTGTTGTGATCGACGTAGACGTGCACGGCTCCGTCAACGGTTACAACGCACTCGATGGCGCCAAGCGCGACGGACTGATTGAAGGTTGGGAAGCCACAGTCAGGACTCCATCCGGCGGGCTGCACCTCTTCTTCCCGTCGGACGGAAACAGCGAGCAGCGCTCCTGGCAATCCGCACGGACTGGAATCGACTTCCGCGGTGACGGGGGCTATGTCATCATCCCGCCGTCGCTGCGCACCCTCGCCGGGTCGACGCAACGATATGAGGTCCTCCAGTTGGCTAGTGCACCAGGTCGTGCACTCGATTCGCAGCGTCTCCGCGACCATCTCGATCCACCGCCACGTGATAAGTCACGTCGAAGTGGGCAGTCGACGCAACAGTCCGTTGACGTGCAACGGCTGGCCGAATGGGTTGCGCGACGCCAGGAAGGCGAACGCAACCATGGGCTCTTCTGGGCCGCTTGCAAGATGGCCGAGCACATGGTGCCGACCAGCGAGGCGCTCGACGCGCTCAGCGCCGCCGCCGAACAGGCCGGTCTCAGCCAGCGCGAAACTGCGACAACCGTCCGGTCTGCATACCGGGCGGTGCAGGGTGCACCTCCGCAGCGATCGATACCGGCCAGCGCGACAACGTCACGCGATCGGCCACCGCCCGCATCAAACCCACGGGCACTGGCATGAGTGATTTCAACGCGCGACGATGGGCCGTCATGACGGCCGTCGCAGGCACCGTCTTCATTGCCGCGGGAGCTTTCTGGCTGTCATTCACCTCGCTTGCTGACCTTGCCGCCCGTTCAGGGATTGGTGCTGGGCAAGCCTGGGCGTGGCCGCTCATTGTCGACGGCGTCATCGTCGTATCGACCGTCGCCGTCGTCGCTCTGGCCGGAGCACGCGCCGCCTGGTACCCGTGGACTCTGCTGGCTGGAGCCGCGGCCGTGTCGGTGACAGCCAATTCGATTCACGCGGTCGTCGCGGCGGATGCCGATGTTCCGAGCCTTCTCGCCGCGGCGGTGGCGGCCGTTCCACCGCTGGTCTTGCTGGCGATCACTCACCTCACCGCGCTCCTCATCCGCATTCCCGAGCGTCCCGAAGCCGCTCGCAAGACCACGACGCAGACCTCGCCCCAGGAGTCTGCGGTGGCTTTACGCACGGAGGGGTGGTCGAACAAGAGGATCGCGCGTGAGCTGAGTGTGCACCCTTCGACTGTGGGTCGCTGGTTCGCCAACAACCCGCTCGATCAGGAGCGCACCATGGCGCCCGCATCCACAACGCCGCACGAGGAGGAATTGAAATGAACGATGTAGAAAAGGATGGCAGGGCTGTCGTCGCCGATGAACATTCCGTGACGATTGCGAGCGCGCCGGAAGCAGTTGAGGCAGCGAGCGTTCAAGGTCATCGCAATGGCGCTGGAATCGACCCCGCGTTCTACCGCGGCCGCGGAGTCGAGTGGGTGCGGCCGACTGATCTGATGGTGCGCGGAGGGTCGCGCGTTGCCGGGGCAGGGATCAACTTCCAGGCCGAGCTTCGACGTCGCACGTACCAGGCGACCGCGACCAGCGCCCGAGGTGTTGCAGAGAGAGTCCGGCGCCTCCCCCCCGTTGTCCGCGTTCGGACATGGCAGCTCCAGACGAGGGGCCGAGCGAGGCGCGATCGGGACACCCTGATCGTCGGGCACGGCATCTCATGGGCACTTCGTTGACATCCAGGACCCCGCTAGGGAGCGGGCGCGTACCTGCTTGTCAGGAGGTGCCCACACCATGATCGATACCAACAGCTCGACCCGGCAACCACGTGAGGACTATACGACGAGCGAGGGGCTTCGTGCCTTGCTGCATCGATTGCACCACGCAGGTGCTCGCGCGTGGGAGCACGACCGCGTCGCTGCCGAACTCGCAGCTTTCGCCGCGGACAAATATGCGGCGTTGGCTCGAAAGCATGGCCTCGATCCATGGGAGGCAGCATCGGCAGCATTCGACGTCATGCGGACTCGATCCGCTCGCGAGGCCATCGATCCTTGGGCTGTTGTCACGCGTGGCGTTCAGGTGACCTGCATCGCCGAGGAACGCGGGCAGGGGTTGCTCTGCGCGACGCATCAAGCACGTCGCCCGCACATATCTGCGTTCCACGACCCTGAGCGTTTTGCCGACCGGGAGAATCCACTCGCCGACTATCACCCGGCATTCCACGTCGTCGATCGGTATCCAATCATTGAAGACGACGACCCCAACACTGCGCGCGACACCGATACAGCCCGGCGCGCGATCGACCGCGCGATCACCCTGTTCACGATCTTGGGGTGGCCCGAAAGCACCGCCCGCGAAGCGATCGAACATGTGTGCAGCGCGGTGGCACGAATCGGGTCTCGACAAAGCGCTTACGAGCTGCTGCGCCGGGACAAGCACGCACGCGCGCTTCTCGACTTACCCGCCGACTCATGGTCGTCGCTTCTGCACATGCTGCTTGGGCATCCGCACCCTGCATACCGGGCGACAAGCACCGGCCGCGGCATCCTGCTCCGCCTCCTCGTCGGCGAAACACTCCCGACGCTCCTCGGTGACGACGACCTTGTAATGATTGTTGCGATGTCGGCGCCCACTCATGGGAACACACGATGAGTACACGCGACGGCCATATCGAGCTGGACCGGGCAGTCGGCTCGATCCAGGTCGGACGCCGTCACCGCATTGGGCTCGGCGACCTCGGATCGCTCTCCGCGTCAATCGAGCGCGATGGCCTGCTGCAACCGATCACGGTCACCCCTGACGGGATTCTGGTCTGCGGTGCGCGACGATTGGCTGCGATAAAGCAGCTCGGATGGCAGCACGTCAAGGTCTGGGTGCGGTCCGGCATCTCGGGCGATCTCGCGCACCTCCTTGCCGAGCAGGACGACAACGTGCTGCACAAGCCGCTCACCCAGCTGGAGAGTGCCGCGCTCTATCGGGAGATCAAGACACTGATGGCTGAGGATGCCGCTCGCCGTCAGGAAGCTTCACGGTTCAGCCACGAAAACCAGCCGGGAACTGACGGTGACGCAAATTTTGCGGCACCGTCGGAGTCGCTCGGAGATTCCCGTGCGCAGGCCGCCTCGATGATCCCGGATGGCGCGTCACACACCACGCTGGAGAAGATCAACTACCTGCAACAGCTCGCTGACGATGAGAATCAGACAGAGTCGGTGCGAGAGGGTGTCGCAGCTGAGCTTGAACTCATCGGGTCCGGCGCACCCGTGCATCCCAGTTATGAACGCGCACGGCAGCTCGTGTTAGGGGCTCAGTCAGACGCACCGGCCGAGGACGTAGCGCAGCTGGCGGAGGCCGCGCTGGCACGCATCAAGAGCATGCCGCGTCAGAAGCGTCGTCCCTCGCCGAGCCCCAGAACGGCGCCCATTGACAGCGACGAGCCCTGGCCAGTTCGGGCGTTCGTGGTGACGTGGAACGAACTCGATGGATGGTGGCGGCACTTCGACTCTGGCACCCTCGCTCGCCAGCTCAGCGATATAGAGATCGAGATGTTCCTCCGCGTCGTTGACGCGACCTCACACTTTGCCGAACAACTCCGGACAGCGCGCGACATCGAAATCACTGGCGCTGAGCCTTCAACGCAGACGAGGAATCTCCGGGCGATCTAATGCCGAGAAAGTGCTGCGCACCTACCCAGCATGAAGCTTCTGCCTGCACCCCGTTCACGCCGCACCATTGTCACACTCGTCGCCACCGCTGTGGTGGCGCTCCTCATCGCCGGCATTGGAGCCTATGGGTTCCTCATCGGATCCCGCGAGCCCAGCGAGCCGACCGGCACAGTCTCTTCGACTGTTGAGCCAACCACCGAGCCTTCGCATGTGCGGGAGACCCCGGTGCTTCGGATCCCGGCGATCCCCCGCAACATCGATGCGGAGGCCTTCTCGCGCAGCGTCGCGACTGCGCTGTTCACGTGGGACACCGGCAGCGGGTTCTTGCCGTTGGAATATACCGCCGTCATCCTCGATGTGGCCGACCCCACCAGTGCCGAGCAGCCCGGGCTAGCAGCCGACATTGCAACGTACTTGCCCACCCAGCACGCGTGGCTGCAGCTGCGTCAGTACGCAACGAACCAATACTTGGAGATCACGTCCGCTTACGTGCCGGATGCGTGGGCCGACGCGCTTGCACAGGCTCGCCCTGACCAGCTTCCCGAAGACGCCACCGCGTTCACAATCGAGGGAATCCGACATCGCTCCGGTAACTGGAACGGCGACCAAGTCAGCGCCGAGCAAGAGGTCGCCTTCACGATCTTCATCGCCTGCCCACCCGATGGCAGTTGCTACGTCTTGCGGCTCTCACAGCTGAACAATCCGCTGCGTTAGGAGCCATAATCATGCTGAAAAAGCTCGCGATCGCAGTCATCGCCCTAATGTTCTTAGCACCAACCCTCGGGCTCGTCACCGTCGGCCTCGTGATGAATCCTGCAGTGATTGCGTGCCTCTCCTCGTCAGGACACACCCTAGGCACCGTGCCGGACTCTCTCCTGGTGACAACAGCGAATGGCGAGACGTTTACCCTCAGCAAGCAGCAGCTGACGCACGCGGCAACGATCATCACCGTGGGCTCACGGGTCGAGGGGGTCACCCGAGATGGCATCCAGATCGCGATCATGGCCGCACTCACCGAGTCGACACTGCGGCAGCTCGCGAACACACGCACTTACCCAGAGTCCGGGGACTTTCCGAACGATGGAAACGGGTCCGATCATGACTCGCTCGGGCCGTTTCAAATGCGCCCACAATCGGGTTGGGGCTCCGCAGCTGAGCTGATGGATCCCCAGTACCAAGCCGCCGCGTTCTTCGGTGGACCATCGGGCCCCAACTACCCGTCGCCCCGCGGGCTCCTCGATATCCCTGGATGGCAGAGCATGGGTAAGGGCGAAGCCGCGCAAGCGGTCGAGGTGTCGGCCTACCCTGACCGGTACAACAACTACGAGCCCGTCGCGGAGAAGATCCTCACGACTCTCGCCAGCGGCACATCGCCTTCCTCAACGCCCGCGCCTCCCCCGCCAGGCGCCGTGACAAAATCTTCGCCCGTCGTGTTTCCGCTGCCAGAAGGCTCGTGGGTGCTCACTGGCGACTTTGGGCCGCGCGTTGACCCATTCACCGGGGAGAGCGCCTTCCATTCCGGCACCGACCTCGCTGCCACTGCCGGTACCCACATACTTGCAGCAGCCGATGGTCTCGTAACTGTCGCTGAGGTCTCAGGCAGTTACGGCGGGCTCATCGTGATCGAGCACCGCATTGATGGAGAAATGATCGCGACTGCATACGCGCATATGTGGGAGAACGGCATCCACTCCACCGCAGGCGAATACGTCGTCGCCGGTCAATACATCGGTGACGTCGGTTCGGCTGGGCGCTCGACCGGATCGCACCTGCACTTCGAGGTCCGACCAGGTGGCACGAACGCTGCGGCCGTTGACGGGGCGAAGTGGCTCAACGACCACGATGCTGCTGCCCTCCCAGAAGCAACCGCAGGGGCTGGATGCTCCGCGATCAAAGGCGGCCGCTGATGAATGTGTTTCCAGACTTCGACAGCCTGAGCGGCATCGGTGATCTCAAGGTCGTCATCGGAGCGATGCTCACGATCATCCTGATTGTTGCCGTACTCATGATCATCGTCAGTGCATTCCTCTGGGCCATCGCCACTTCCACCGGAAACCCTACGGTCGCGGCAAAGGCGAGTGCCGGGGTCTTCATCGCGCTGGGTGCCGCGATCCTCGCTGGCGGCGGCGTGACGTGGATGAACTGGCTCATCCAGCTCGGTGAGCAGTTGTGACCTCGCGAAGTTCAAGTCTCATACGCACGCCACACACGGTGTCTACCGTTGGCGGGCTCGCCTCACTGCCCGATGCTCAGTACTCAGTACTCAGTACTCAGTACTCAGTACTCAGTACTTGATTGGATCAGCTCCGCCAAGGTAGTCCTCGGGGGAATCGAAAATGTTGTCCTTAGAACTGCTGTTCTTGTGACCGCAGCCAGTGCACTTCCACGTGTACTTGCTGTCGTCGAATCCATCCTGATAATTCAGATGTTCATTGCACCGGTCGCAAAACCAATCTACATCTGGGAATCTACTCATTTCTGCACTCTATTCTTCGACAAGTTATTCCTCATCATCGTCGTCCTCCTCATACCAAAACTGCATATCTTGCCCAAGTTGGTTCATCGCCGACTCAAACTCTTGCTCCGCAGCTTCAAGATCACGCTCCGCCTGTTCATGTCGATCTTGTAGCTCTGAGACGGCAGAATCATCCCCTGCAGCATGGGCGGCATCAATCTCATGATCCAGGTCGTCAACAAGGGCCTGTGCCTCGTCTCTTGCGTCGTCAGTTCGACTCGCCTCCTCTTGCCGTCGTTGCATATCGGCTTCCGCTTGCGCTGGATTGTGGTCAGCTCTGACCATCAGAGACATCCTTTCGGGGTGGATTTACTATCTGAACAAACACTAGTGAATCATTCGAACTTACGGCCATTCAGGCGGCCTCATTCTCCAAGGGAAGGCCCAATTGTCGAGTCGAAAGCTGGCCATCAAACAAACAACTAGAGAATCCACTTGTAAGTCTCGGTCAAAACAAGCTACTGGCCGGTGCTTGGCGCGAGAGACGGGAGACACGGTGCACCTGGTTAGCGACACTGTTTCGTCATCCGCCTAAGGCAGATTTATCTCAAGGAGCACGCCGTGTTCGGTTTCCCCTCTACGTTGCTGCAGATACCGACGCAGCTTTTAGCCCTGGTGCCAATGGACATCGATATCACCCCGAACGATTCGGGGCTGCCAGGGATCGCCCAGCTGCGCACCATCGTCGGAGCCGTCATGACGATCGGCCTGATCCTCTCCGTGCTCGCGCTGATCATCTCGGCGATCGTCTGGGGCTTTGGGTCGAACTCGTCCAACCCGCACCTCGCCTCTCGCGGCAAACTCGGCGTGCTCATTTCGTGCGGCGCGGCCGTCATCTGCGGTGCATCGGTGACCCTCATCAACTTCTTCTGGAACGTCGGACAGCAGGTCTGAGACCCATCCGTTCATCCGATACTTCCGGGAGGCCTGCGATGAGTGTCTGCGATATTCCTGTCATCTCCAACGTGTGTGATGCCGTCGGTGAAGGTGCAGCGACCCTCGTGTCGGCGCCATTCGACTGGCTCGCCTCCACGATGGGGCAAGCTGCCGGATGGCTCATCGAAACCATGTGGACCGTCTTCGATAGCACAACCCTGGTTGACGTCCAATCCCCGGGCTACCTGGACGTCTACAACCTGCTCTTCGGCATCGGCGTCTTCATCGTGCTGCTGTTCTTCTGCTTCCAGCTCATCCTCGGTCTCATCCGGCGCGAACCCGCCGCACTTTCGCGTGCAGCACTCGGCGCAGCCAAAGCGGTTCTGGGGTCGTTCGTCGTCATCACCTTGACGGCGACGGCGCTGGAGATCGTGGATCAGCTGTGTATCGGGGTTGTTCAGGCCGCCGGAGAAACCACCGCCACCATGGGCGACAAGATCGCACTCCTCGCCGCTGGACTCACCACAATCAATATCGCCGCTCCCGGGGTCGGTGCGATCGTCACGATCTTCTTCGCCGGACTCATGATCTGTGCGGTCGCTATCGTGTGGTTCTCGCTCCTGATCCGCAAGGCTCTGCTGCTCGTCGCGATCGTGCTCGCGCCCATCGCATTTGCAGGCGCTGCATGGGACGTCACCCGTGGATGGATCGGAAAATGGGCGGCTTTCGTGGTTGCGCTGATCGTATCCAAGCTCGTGCTCGTCGTCGTGTTCTTGATTGCAATCACGCAGGTGTCGACCCCGATTGAGGCTGACTTGTCGGCCGTGACTGAACCCATCTCAGGCATCGTGCTGCTGTTCATCGCAGCCTTTGCGCCGTACATGGTTTATCGGTTCATTTCGTTCCTTGGCTTCGACATGTACCACGCGATGGGAAGCGAGCAGGAGGCAAAGAGCGCAGTCAACCGGCCCGTGCCAGTGCCGTCGAAGCCTCAGAGCGACGGAGTGAAGAAAGTTCTCGACGGTGGCTCCGGTGGTGGCGGGACATCCAACGCCGCTCCAGCAGCAACCGCTTCACTCAGCACGTCTGCTTCAGGTGGGGCGACGTCCGGCGGATCAGCTGCCGGAGCGGGCGCGGGAGCCAGTGCAGGTGCCGGTGGCGCTGCCGCAGCTGCTGGTCCCGCAGCGGCAGCGGTCATTGGCGCGGAGATCGTCAAAGCTGCCGCTACTGCCGGGCCTCAGCTCGGAGTCGCTGTTGGTGGCACGGCCGAAACTGCGGCTGCCGGTGCAGGTGGTTCGGGTGCGGCTGCACCCGCGCCTCATTCCACGCCTCAACCTCCCGCACCGCGATCAGATCCAGCACCACCCAGAACCCAGCAGCCACGATCTGGGAAGGAATAGCTGACCATGCTAAAGGACTACGACAATCAACGAGCCGGGGACCTCATTCCGGTGAAATTCTCCCGACTGACACGAAGGGGCATCCTGCTCGGACTATCCCTTTCCCAGCTGGTCGCGCTCGGAATTGGTGTGACCACGCTTGTGTGGGCTTTCTATGCCGGAGGCGGCATGCTCATCGCGTTGTCGGCACCCGTATGGCTCTGTGCCGCATCCGTGGTGTGGATCCGGATCGCTGGGCGTCCGATCGTCGAATGGATTCCCGTTGCCTTTTGGTGGATGTGGAAAACCACCGGTGGACAGCTGCTCTACCGGCGACGCGTTGTAAAGCCGCGGCCTGCGGGCTCGCTCGCACTACCCGGCGACATGGCACGGCTGCGCGAGTACGACGACCCGATCACTGGTGCCGGAATGATTCATGACCCCACCGCCGGCACTCTCACGGCCATCATTGTGGTCTCGCACCCAGCGTTCGCGCTCCTCGATCCCGGTGAGCAGGAACGGCGTGTCTCTTCTTGGGGTCGTGTGCTCGCGACCGTGTGCAGATCCGGGCGCCTCTCAATGCTGCAAGTTCTTGAGCGCACCCTCCCTGACTCCGGCACGGGGCTCGCCGAATGGTGGGCATCGCACGGCAGCGCAGATGACTCCTGGGCCTCGACGACGTACGCCGAACTCATCGACCGTGCAGGACCCGCTGGAGAACGCCACGCCACCACGCTCTCCCTCGCGCTCGATATGCAGGTATCGGCACGACAGATCCGCACTGCCGGTGGCGGCATCCGTGGCGCTGCGGCTGTTCTTCGCCAGGAGATGTCTACGTTGGTCGCCGCGCTGCGCTCAGCAGACCTCGCGCCCTCATCGTGGTTGACGTGTGGCGAGATCGCCGTCATCCTGCGTTCGGCATACGACCCGGCAGTCGCCGCGACGCTTGAACGGCACGGCGAACTCGGCCAGTCGCTCGCCACCGCGGGTCCGGTCGCAGTGAACGAATCCTGGTCTCGGCTACGCACAGACTCGGCCTTCCACGCGGTTTTGTGGATCTCAGAGTGGCCGAGGTCGATGGTCTATCCAGGCTTCTTGGCACCAGTGCTCCTGTCGACCGGGATACAGCGGTCCTTCTCGCTGCTATGCACACCGATGCGCTCCGACCAGGCGTCACGCGACATTCGAAAAAAGAAGACGGAGTACATCTCGGACGCAGCCCAACGACAGCGCATCGGGCAGATAGAGGATGCCTCGCAGACCGCTGAGTTTCAGGACGTTCTCCAGCAGGAAGCTGACCTCACCGCCGGGCACGGCGTCCTGCGTTACACCGGACTCATCTCGGTCTCAGCACGAACAGCCGACGACCTGGATGCCGCAGTCGCCGCGATCGAGCAGGCCGCGATTCAGGCTTCTTGCGAAACGCGACTCCTTGTTGGACAACAGGCCCAAGGGTTCACTGCTGCGGCGCTGCCGCTCTGTCGTGTGGTGTGAACCTTGCACAGAGCATGCAAATAGCGGCCTACGCCCGCGCCTGCGAATGACGAATCAGTTGCTTGGCCAAGTGACTATGCGGGAGGCGTCCGGATCGAAGGTCGTACCGGAACTCACTTCGGTCAGTGTGCTTGCTACCGACCAGTGCGGATGAGAAGCACGCCGCGATCGGTGACCATAACGCCGAGGGCATCATCGAACGCCACGCAGTTGCGCGCAAGACTTCTGTACTCCTGTGGCGTACATCGGTCGACGCGAAGTGGTTTCAGTCGTGATGGCACTTGTGCGAATACCGCAAGGAGCGCGGCGCGAACGGAGGTGATGTGTACCGGACTACGCGGACCGACTACCGGCGAGGCTCCGGCAATGAGGGCTTGAGCAATTGTTGCGACAACATTGCCTTCCTCGTCCTCACGGTGGAGACCCGGAAGCAACGGTAGTTTGTGCTGGTACGGGGCCAAGATGTCGTGGATCTGTTGGTAGCTGGCATCCATGCGCATGATCTGCCAGAGTTCACTATCTGACTCGAGCAGCGACTTCTTGAGGTCGTCAAGCCCGGCTGGGTTCAGCGTGTATGACGAGAGAGCAGCGAGCTGGGTCTCGATTTCACTTGTGTGCCGGTTCTCCACTTGGAACTCGTCGAGCCCGTCCGCCGTGCGCCAAGAGTCTGTCTCGTCGGCGGCAAGAAACGAGTAGATCGTTTCGCCCGCGTGAAAGACCTCGTACACGGCACAGACCAACCTGCGCACGCGGAGAGTCGCAGGAAGCTCGTTCAGGAGGCCCGGTGTAACTTCGGCGAGCGTATCGAGGCTGCTGCCGAGAGCGTTCAACGCGCTCAGGAGTTCGTCATACTCATGGTTGGGGCTCGCGTCATGCTTGTCGGCGTTCGCCGCTTGCCGAATAACGTCTAAAGACGCTGCGCCTTGCCAGTCGGCCGCCTGAATCAATTGCGTAATCGCAAAGAGGTGCTTTCCGGTCCAGTTCAGATCTGCGGCCTTGAGTGACCGCTCCCACAATGCGGCTACATCGCGCGCAACAGACCCGAGATCCTCCTGCTCGTAGCCATTGCGGGCGAGCGCCTTCATCCGCCGCGCAGCATTCAACGTTCCCGTTTCGAGTGAGTCCATGATGCGCATGCTCCAATCCTCCCATTGCGGACCGTGCCTTCTTCACTGCGGCCCCATCGCGGCGTTCAGGCTGGCTGAGCTGCTTCGGACGTAGCGCTCGATGTCGGACCTCACCTCTAGCTTGAGGGAGCAAGCGCAAGCAGAGGAGCCCGCGAACTACACCCTCGATTGCGAAGAGCCGCCATGGTTCGATCTACCGTGCCCGGCGACGCAATTCTCCGGCAACTCTGGGGCACCAACGTGCCCAGTAGCATTGAGCAGACTCAAAAATAAGGAGCGTGATGGGATTCGTCGAGCTAGCACTGAAAGGCGCTCCCAGACTCCTTAAGGCGGGGCCGAAGGTTCTGGTACCACTCGGTGTCGGTGCTGCGGCAGCCATCGCTGCGGCAGCCAAGGGCGCCGTCGACCTGTCCCAGGGTCGGGGTGTGCGAAAGGAAGCTGCTAAAAAGCTCGACTCTGCTTTGGCTGACTGTGAGATTGTTCGCCTCGACACGGAAGCAGCTGCGCGTAGCTACGGCGAATTCCAGATCATGGTCCATCGAGAAAATATTGGCCGATTCGCTGACTGGCTAGAGCGAAACGAAGCACGGGTGAAGCGACTCAACTTCAAGAAGGTTGACGGCGTGCGCATTCGCATTCCAAATATCCCGAAGTACGTGTCGGGCGCTCAGAACATCACCACAGGCGTCACCGGCGTGGTGAGTGCGGTTGGCGCTGGGGCTGCTGCACCAGCTGCTGCCCTCTGGGGTGTCTCGACATTTGCGTCGGCGGGCACTGGCACTGCCATCGCGTCGCTAAGCGGTGTTGCAGCTCAAAACGCTACCTTGGCCGCGATTGGTGGCGGCACGATCGCCGCTGGTGGAGGTGGAATGGCAGCTGGAGCCGCCGTTCTCAGCCTCACCGCGGCCGTTCCAGTGCTCCTTATCGGCGGATTTACCATGGGCATTGTCGGGTCCAAGGCAAAGACAAAGTCCAGAAAATTCGCTGCCTTGGTCGCTCTTGAGGTTGAGCGGATCGCGCTTGCGCAAGAACTTCTCGGGGCAGTCCAGGAACGCATTGAGGAACTGCGTGACCTCCTAGGAAGGCTGGCCGATCGCGCCAGCGCTGCACTCGTCACGTTGGAATCAGTCGATTTTGACTCGGATCAGCACGCAAGTGAATTCTTGCGTGCTTTCCAGTTGGTGACTGCGGTCAAGGAGATCCTAAACACGCCCGTCCTCGACCCCAGCTCCGGGGAACTCACCGAGGCATCGATCAAAATACTGAGGAAGTACGCATGAGCGCATCAAAAGCTGTGGCAGCGATGTTACCCAAACCTGGTCCAGCGATGGTGGTGGACACTTTCAACCTTGTTATCTCCTCGGCAACCGAGTGGGTCCAGGTTATTGCCCAGGAGAAGACTCGTCGCGAGGAAATTCGCGCTTGGGAACAGAGCCAACTCGAAATCATCCACGTGCAGCGAGATTTTTTACTCACAGCGCTAGACCGAACCTTCGACGAACGGCGTGAGAACTTCCGTCGCTTGTTCGACAACCTGGACTCCGCTCTCGTATCGGATCAGGAAGACTCGGGTGCGCAGGTATCTGAGCTACTTGCCGCGATCACGGAGCTGGCTCAGACAAGTCCGTTCAAGGATCTGAAGAGCCCGAGTCTGGTCGTCCAGGAGTTTCTAAAGAGTGGGAAAGTCATAGAACTCTAGTAATTGCCCGCAGGCGATGATCTCCAGACAGCATGTTTGACGGTGGCGTTCTAGTGGTTCTTGTGCCTACCGCGCCGTAGTGAGAACCGAGCCGGTGAGCAAGCACGATCATCGTGGCACGTCGGCGCAAGCGCACCGATACAAGTAGCCAACCTGATGTTGATCGTTCTCGTACCGCTCGATTGACCAACCGCGCTAGGGCCTCCACGGTAAGGGATCGGTGCGTGCACCTCCTGGGTATCACTCCACTGCCTTGGGAGGCCATCATGCCCACGTTCTACGATCCCGGCGCTGACGCCGGGGAAGCATCCGGGGCACCACGCGGGCTCGCGCACGCAACGCGCACGTTCGAAAGTCCGCAGGATCTGTACGCCGTTCTCGGCGACCTGCTGTCAGGAGTGCGATCACTCAAGCAGGTTCTCGATCAGCTCGCTGCAGCCCACATCGAGAATCGCCCGCGCGCGTTTGACGACCACGGTGACCACGCCATCGGATCCAAGGATGCGCTGGCAGCCGCTGCTGAACTCCATCAGGCGGCGACCCTGATCGACCAGGCAGAGGAACGGCTCGACGCCGCAGCGGGTGCGGCGAGTCGCGTTGTTTGGCGCGAAGTTCCAGCCAGCGAAGCACCGACTGTCGCTCGTTGGATCAATGTCGTCTTCATGCAAGGTCAAGAGGCGGACGCGGTGCTGAACATGATCGACGCCGACGGTGCTCTCGCCGGGCTCGACCATCTGAAGCGCTGGGACTTCGGTGACGAGACCACCAGCGCAGCGATGGAGAACGGATACGTCTACGACGTTCCGCCGAGCGGCCCACTTGAGCGTGAACTACACGACGACGATTACCACCTCGTCTACAGTCACGCCTTCGCGCACGTCGCGCTTTACCGGATCCACACGGTGGACACGGTAGATCAACTGCCCGATGACGTTCGAAGCTTCTCTGCTCGGTCGGCACCGAGCCGCACTCACGGTGCACAGCGAGCATCTTGGTTTGAGCCTGCCAGCATTACTGCGGTCAAGAGGCAGCGGGGTCTGGGAATATGAGCCACGATGATGCTGAGCGCTTGCATACTTCGGTTCTCGTCGCTCCAGCATCCGAAAAGCGGAGAGTGCGTAAGCAGCGCAGGCAGGCTGCCTCGAAGTTGCAAGCGGAACAGACGAGAGCGGAGCATCAGGCATCCCGCGCAAAGTGCGCCGCCGATCTGGCTGAGCGTCGGGCAACCACCTACATTGCGCCAGCAGGCGAACCAGGACCAGCGCAGCTGCGTTCACCCGGACGACTTCGCCTGCCACGGCATCAAGACACGTCGGCAACTCTTGCTGGCGCGTATCCATTCCTGGCCGAAGGTGGACTCGGATCCGACGGAGTCTTCGTCGGCCAAGACCTGTACTCCGGCGGCTCCTTCGTCTATGACCCATGGGTGCTCTACGCGCGCGGCATCATCACCGCGCCGAATGTCGTGCTCGCGGGCATTGTCGGATCCGGAAAATCCAGCTTGGCCAAGAGCCTCTACACGCGATCCATTCCGTTCGGTCGTCGCGTCTACGTCCCCGGCGACCCCAAGGGCGAGCACACTGCGGTCGCTGAGGCTGTGGGCGGTCGGGCGATCGTGCTCGGTCATGGGCTTGCCGCTCGGCTGAATCCGCTGGACGAAGGCTATCGACCGGCAGGAATGAGCGATGAAAGCTGGGCATCCACGGTCAGCTCACGACGACGCGACCTGATCGGCGCGCTCGCCGAAACAGTCCTCACTCGACCGCTCACGCCTTTGGAGCACACGGCGATTGACACTGCCCTGACCGAAGTCGTGCGCAGCAACGACGTACCGATCCTTCCAATGATCGTTGAACACATCCTTGCCCCGACAGCACAGGCAGATCCGAACGGACGCCTCGCCGAAGACGGGCGTCTCGTCGGGCATGCCCTGCGGCGCCTTGTCGCCGGTGACCTCGCCGGGCTCTTCGACGGCCCGTCGACGGTGAGATTCGATCCGACGCTACCGATGATCTCCCTTGACCTATCGAGAGTGACAGAGAACTCGACTCTGACCTCAGTGCTCATGACCTGTTCGTCGGCGTGGATGGAATCCGCCCTGCTCGACCCAAACGGTGGCCAGCGTTGGTGCATCTACGATGAGGCATGGCGCCTCATGTCGCATCCGGCGTTGTTGCGCCGTATGGATGCGCACTGGCGGCTCGCTCGCCACTACGGGATCGCGAACATGCTGATCTTCCACAAGCTGACCGACTTGGAGAATGTCGGCGACCAGGGCTCCGCGATGCGAGCCCTGGCAAGCAGCCTTCTCGCCAACGCCGAAACGCGAATCATCTATCGGCAGGAATCCGATCAGCTCGGCGCCACTGCAAGAGCGCTCGGCCTGACAGGGACCGAACAGAAGCTGCTGCCGGGTCTCGGTGTCGGACAGGGGCTCTGGCGAATCAAGGATCGTTCCTTCGTTTGCCAGCACCAGCTCCACCCCGGGGAGCTGGAACTCTTCGATACCACTAGCCGCATGATTGGAGGTCGCCGTGCTCTCCACGAGGATTGACAGCTTCGGAAGTCTTGATCGCTCGGGCTTATACGAGTTCCGGTCGGCCCAGGACGCCTATGGCACAGTCATCCTTGGTCGCGTTGCGCACTCTAACGTCTACGAGCTTCCGTAACTGCTTCTTCGGCTTCGAGTTCTTGCTCAGCCTTGCGGGCGTATTCCCAACGGCCACGATGATCTTGGTACACGCGTCCGCCAGCTGACGCGTGCGAGCGTTGAACAGGCTCTCCCCAGCGCCGTCACTCATAAGGATGAACCCGGTCACCCCTTGCAGCGAGCCGCGAAAGAGTCGCATCGACACTGCGGCTCCCGAAGAGGTCACGAAGGTCGTTTGATTGGCGAACTCGCTGTTGTCTGGAGCGGAGATGACATGCAGTTCCCCGTCCTTGAGGTATCCAATAACCCCATCGCCCACATGCGCGCCGAGGAACTGATCACCAGAAACCGCAACGCCGAGAAAGGTGGAGGCGAAGTCGTGCACGTCATGGCCGTGACGCTCGGCGACCGTGGTGACCTTGGCGAGGAGCCGCGCTAGAAGCTCGATCTTGACTTGTCCGCCATCGGTGCTGGCCACAAGTCGGTCGAACTGCTCGACCAGCGCGACGCATCCTTCATCTACCACTGCTTGCGCACCAAATTCGGAGTGCGAGGCAGACCCGGCACCGTCAGCGAGACAGATCGCTTGGACGCCGCCCCGCGAAAGATACTGCGTCCGATCCTGTCCCCGCGTGCCGTCGAGCGCGTGTCCTCGACCACGAGCTTGATGATGGAACTCGTTGAACATTTACAACTCCGCCCAGCCTGCCAAGCCCTCAAGGTCAAGCTTGACCGTGTCACCCGGCGTGGACCGCGAGACGCGAGAAACAGACTTTGACAGCCACTCGAAGAACTCTTTGAAGCTAAGCCCTCGGAGTCGGAGCGGCGGTCGGTTCGGGCTGAATCGTGCCAGCACATCCATGTCGGCGTCCGCGCCGATTCCGATCGGGAAGACGGTGAGCTTCTTCTGGGCGACGAGTTCGGTTACGCGCTGGACTGCGCGTTCGAGCTCGTCGGAACGCCCGTTCGGCTGGCCGTCGGTCATCAGAACAAGCCAGGGCTGGTAGTACAGGACGCCCGCATTGGAGTATGTAGATTTGCGCTTCTCAAGCGTGTCTAGTGCAAGATTTACTCCCTCTCCAAGCGCCGTACCTCCCGTAGCGTCGATGGCATCAATCCGGCTGAGCCGCTCGATGCTGGCGAACTCCTGAATGAGATTTGCAGCAGAGTTGAACTCGACAATGCTTACCTCGGCGGCATCGTGAGCATCGTCATCTTCGTCAATCGCGTCATAGAACAGGTTGACGCCCTGGACGAGTTCGCGAATTTTGTCTCCCATCATTGATCCGCTCGTGTCGAGGCAGAGAGCTACGGGGACACGCGGAGTTGGGTTCTCGACGAGGTCGTCGGCGCCAATATTGAGTGCCATGGGTTTACCTTCCTGTTGATGTTGGATTTTTCGTGTTGATCAAGAATTCAGCCACGCGACGAAGCGCTGCCAGAGGCTCGTCTTGGACGCTGCAGATGAGGTCGTGGGAGCGGTCGCAGACCTCGTGGTAGTGCGCGATGGGCGCGAGGCAGTCTGTCGCGGCGGACAAGGCTTCTTTGTCGCAGCTTGGTGAGACTTCGGGATATCGAGCCCTTTGGAGATGAACCACCGCTCATGATCGAAAGTGATGAACGGCTGGTGACACTCGATGCAGAGTCTCTTGGGGTTGAGCTCCGCGGCCTTCTTGACGCACGCAGCGCAGCGCCCATATGTGAGTTCGGTTTTCGCGGTCAGCGTCTTGCAGTCCTTACACGGAACTGGCTGACAGTTTGAGCATTGGCCGTTGACTAGGTAGGTCCGGGCAACTTCCCTTTTGCAGGTATCGCACGTCGCGTAGTTGCGTGTGCGGTTGCAGTCGTAGCAACGGCCGTCCTTGAGCGCGTCGGCAGGTTTCGGCTTGCCGCAGTCCGCGCATCTCGATTTACTCTGGTTGCAGTCATAGCAAACGCTGGGTTCGTAGTATGAGTGGCTCTCTTCGTCCCACCTACCGACGATTGCGTTCGGCCGCTGACACTGCTGGCAGTCGCGGATAGGTGTGTCCGGACGGAACGCACGGAATCGGAACGGGTAAACGTCGTTCGACATCAGGTCGAAGTCGTCGTTGCCACCAAAAAAGTTGCGGTAGTCGTGAAATGCTGCGAGCCACTCAATCGCTGTTGGGCGCCGATCGTAGCGTGAACCACCCTGACGCTGGAACGTGTTCCAGAACAATCGCTTGACCTGAAAAGGGAGGTGGCTCCACATGAACTTCCAGTTCCCCTCGGGCTGGTCCTGGTCGGACGCTCCCTGGAACTGAAATGCGAACTTTCCTTCCTTGATCAAGGCCACGAAGTCGCCGCCATCTGCTCCAGCACGTGCGTAAGGGAACTGGCCCGTGATGAGAATCATGAAGAGCATCGTTGCGACCGCGAACCGTTCCTCTTCGACGGTGCGCAGTGCCTCTGCGTAGTCTCCCGTGATTGAGGATGCCGTAAACATGGCCGTCCCCACGGGGCAGGGATACCCCTCTACTTGCCACGAGTCGGCGTCAATGATCCAGACGTTCTTGTGCTCATCGACCATGAGATTCTTCGGGTTGATGTCTCCGAGCAGGATGTTCAACGAGTGAAGGTAGGCGACCTTCTCCAGAAAAGAAACACAGACATCCACGAGATCCGCTTTGGTCCAGGTTGGGTACACCCGTCTGAATCGAGCTGGACGCATGATTGTCGCCTGGAGCTCTTTCCCGGAGGCCCGCGGCATTGCGTATCCTACGAAGTCGCCGTCGCTGTTCGTGATAATGTCCGTCGGGAACCCGATGCCTTGCAATTCAAGTTCGTGGGAGATTAGGAGATCGAGCTTCGCCTTTCGATGTTCGGTTCGATGGTCCTTGTCGAAGATCTTGACGACCTGGCTTTGGTCGTCCTGGACGGCATAGACAGACCCCTCGCCGCCCTCGCCGAGCAGGTCACCCAAGACGAGCGCGGTTCGGGAGTGTGGTGACTCTGCAATTACTCTGTCACCGGCGCTGGGGATGAAAGCAGCTCCAAGCAACTGGTCCTTCGGCTTGAGCGTCATGACACGCTTGAAGGCCCCGGCCGCTTGTTGTGGAGCGGAACCCGTCGCCACCCTCGTGTCGCGCCGGTCACCAAGCTTCGGGGCGGTATCGGCGACACCGAATGTGTGTCTGAAATTCCTCAACAGGGGCGCGAGCATCTCCACTTCGGCGTAGTCCTTGGGTTTTGCGAGCCCCTCCTCGACGTGCCGGGTGATCCGGGCGAGTTTCCTAGCGGCGCGTTCGTACAAGTCCTGATCGGTGTCCACTGCGATCCGGCCATCAGCACCTATGGTGCCCGCCACAAGCTGATGCTTCGCTTCGGACGCGAGCAACCTGATGCGTAGGCGCAGCGTGATGTCGTTGGTCAACAAGCACATGTCGTATCGGTCGCTGAAATGGGTGAAGAGATCGACGAACAAGTCGTCTGCGTAACGGTTCGATCCGTCGCCAAGATCCTTGCGGATGAGCCCGTGGGCGGCGCCAGACTCCAACGCCGTGAGCCACTGGCCAGCACGATGCACTGCGGCCGCACGCTCCTCAGTGAACAGAGTGACATCCAGACTGCTTTGCTTATAAAGCTCATCGACCACCTTGGACGGGACGACGATCCCGTTGCCGTTTCCGATGGCTACATCCTTGCAACGCTCGAAAAGCTTCTTAAGACCTGCTGAGCGTTCAGTATCGGTGTCCATGAAGACGTTCGTATCGATGAAGAGCCGATGGCCAGTCGCGACGAAGTCTTCGGGCGCCAGGACGGTTGCGCCGAGGGGATCTACGGAGCGCAGAGTCGGAGTTGCGCCGATCGGCGGGCGCACTGTTGGCGCAGGTCCTGCCCCGGGAGCTTTTGGCGTGCGTGGCGCTGGAGCAGCTGACGCGCTGCCCTCAGCAGCCAGAACCATGCGCAGCCTTCGCGCCACAGGTGGACTGATCGATGAAGACGGCCCCTTCACAAACTCACCCATTTCCTTGAGCCTCGTGAGCGCGACACTCGCGTCAACGCCAAGCTCGTAGGCAATCTCGTGGACCCGCGGATTCGCCACTTCAGTCCTCCCCTTCACCGCTCGCGCGGAAAGTAACGTTGCTATGGAAACTGGCGGCCGAACGAGAGGAGAACTCGGTGAGTAGTTCTGCCGCCCGCGCCTGGCTCACCTGGCGAGCACGCTGAAAGGCAACCAGTTCATCAGCAGGTATGCGGCTATGTGTACCGACTTTCACCGCTTCGATGTTGCCTGAATCAATCAGTTTCATCAGCGTCGCACGAGAGATGCCGAGCATGGTCGAGGCTTCTGTAGTTGTGTAGAGCTCTTTGACAGGAACGACCACGGCACCGGCGCCGTGCTCTGCCTCAAGGAGCCGCAGTACATTCTCAGCGGTTGTGCGCGAGATCGTGAGCGTTACAGCCACGGGATCGCTAGACCCTTGAAGCGCTCTGCGCAGCGCGTCGGTCGAGTTCTCTTCGTACTCAGACATGTCACCTCCATCGCTGCAATTGTAGCTAACTGCTGCAACTGTACCGTAAGTGTCGTATTTGCGATAGCGATTCCTAGGCTCAAGTGTGAACGAGTGCCAAACTGACGTAAGACCGAACGGGATGGGTGTCGCGCACCTGCCTGGCATGATCAATCGCAAGGCCGGAGAGACTCCATCCGAACCACCCGTCGACCTTCCACTTGCCCGCATCAATGTCGACGAGCGCGGCGTGATGCGCGTCATCTACAACGGGCGCGACTTCCCGCCTTCAACGCCGGATGCCTCTTGGAATCGGGCGCTCTTTGGAGATCTTCTCGACGCAATCTCCGACCACCGCACGCACACCGTCCGAGTCGAAGTGCACGAGTTCGATGGCTCCGTGTTCACCGACATCTTGCATGCGGTGCGGCGAGAACAAGCCATCGCCGACGTTCAGTCGCTCAGCACGACGCGGCGAGCGCGGCACGGCCCCACGCCTCAGCTCATCGAGGTCACCGGGTCCGGTTTTATCCCCGGCGAAGATGTCACGGTCGCGATGTCACTCTCCAGTGCTCAAAGATCTGCTGG
The DNA here is from genome assembly GCF_004118935.1 of Salinibacterium sp. UTAS2018. Classification (NCBI taxonomy): domain Bacteria; kingdom Bacillati; phylum Actinomycetota; class Actinomycetes; order Micrococcales; family Microbacteriaceae; genus Salinibacterium; species Salinibacterium sp. UTAS2018. Next base: position 276,722 of record NZ_CP035375.1, on the reverse strand, counting down.
CGGGAGCGCCCGTGCGGTCATCGATGTGAGCCAACTCGTCGACCACCGATTGGAGATATTGCTCATCGGACGCGTCTCCGGCGTCATCGTCACCAAAACTTTTCCATCGTGAGCACCCCACACGGTGAGGGTCGGGGCTTCGGCGATGAGCTGACCAACTTCCTAATGATCGCGTTGATCGCAGTCTTCGGGGTCTCCGTCGTCTTGCGAGTTGCGGGGGCCGTTGCGGCATTCCTCTCTGGCTCTGGCCAGCCTCAAGTGGGAATTGCAGGCGGAGTTGCCTTGCTGTTCAATCCGGCACACCCGGCCGAGGTGTTAGAGGCGCAAGGGCTAAACACGATCCTCTACTGGTCAATTGCAATACTGCTTCTCCTCATGCTCGGCAGCGCTATCGGGTGGGCTTGGGTACTCTGGCGTGGGCACTCGCACAACGTCGATGCCGATCCACGGCGCCTCGCGGGAACTGCCAGCAGTCACGAGGTGGTGACCAGTGCATCCACGAAGGCGCTCCTGCGCCGGGCTGTGACGCTGCGCCCTTCGCTGGATCAGCCAAAGCCCGAGGACGTGGGCTACCTGCTCGGGCGCTCGCACGGCAAGCAGGTATGGGCCAGCGTCGAAGACTCGATCCTTCTCATCGGTCCGCCGCGTTCGGGTAAGGGTTTGCACATTGTGATCCCAGCGATTCTCGACGCGCCGGGTTCAGTGGTGACGACGTCGACCCGGCCCGACAATTTGACGGCAACAATGCGGGTACGTGAGCGGGTCGGTCCCGTCGCTGTATTCGATCCACAGCATCTTGCTGAAGGGGTCCCCGCTGGGCTGCGGTGGTCGCCTATTCGGGGCTGCGAGGACCCGTTGACCGCAATGATCCGAGCCACTGGTCTTGCAGCGGCCACCGAGCTATCCGCTGGCGGCGTCGAGGGCGGAGGGTTCTGGGAGGGAAAGACACGCATCGCTCTGCAGGTGCTCCTTCACGCGGCCGCGCTCGATCATCGAAGTCCGGCTGAGCTGTTCCGGTGGACTCTCGACCCATCGGCGGCAGCAGAGGCGGTCGCCATCCTGACGGGCTCACCGTTGGCTGCCACAGGCTGGGCAGATTCGCTGGAGGCAACGCTCGACGCCGACCCGCGCACACGCGACAGCATCTGGCAGGGCGTTTCGCTCGCACTGTCAGCGCTGGCCGACCCCAGAGTGCTTGATGCCGTCAGCCCTGAAGAAGGCGAGCAGTTCGATCCCGAGAGCTTCATCCGCGACCGTGGCACGCTGTATCTTCTGGCGACCGGCGTTGGGGCCGGGAACAGTGCAGCTCTCGTCGCAGCATTCGTCGAAGACCTTGTCGAGACCGCCCGCCGAATGGCCGCTCGATCACCCGGCGCACGGCTCGACCCACCGCTGCTTTTTGCGCTCGACGAAATCGGAAACCTCGCGCCACTACCCTCGCTGCCCACACTCATGGCGGAAGGTGGCGGCACCGGCATCACAACGATGCCGGTGCTTCAATCCCTTGCCCAGGCGCGGGACAAATGGTCAGAGCACAAAGCGGCAGCGATCTGGGACGCCAGTATCGCAAAGATTATCCTTGGCGGCGCCTCGAACTCACGCGATCTCCAAGACCTCTCGACACTGATCGGCGAACGAGACGAGTTCACCGACTCCATCACTCTCGGGGACCATGGCTCGCGCTCCAACCAGCGTTCCATCCGTCGCGTACCGATCCTGCCGCCCGACCGCATTCGTACGTTGCCGTTTGGCACCGGGGTCATCTTGCTCCGGTCGGCGCCACCGATCATCACTGACCTCCATCCCTGGCCCAAGCGCTCCGACGGTGAACAGCTCAAAGCAGATCGTGCGGCGGTTGAATCGCTCTTGGAACGCCCTGCGACGCCATGAACCGCGCTGGGGCGCAGCGCGCACCTGTCTGTTGCAGCGGCCATCACATCCGATGGCCACCCCGACAGATAAAGGAGTCGTCATGTCCATCGACACCCAGCAAGCCATCACAGGATTCATCGCGACCGAGCCCCGTCTGACCCACACCGAGGACGGCACCGCCCGGTTCTACGCGCGGATCGGCATAGAGCATTCGCAGCAGACCCCAGACGGAAGTTTCACGCAGCTCGACCCGTCCTTCCACGACATGAGTGCCTTCCGGCGCGCAGCCGAAGAAGGAATCGCGCGATTCCACAAGGGCGACAAGTTCATCGCCACTGGGCGCGTACGCGAGTACAGCTACGAGAAGGACGGCCAGACTGTCGCAGCCGAGGAGTTCATCGTCTCCCGCTTCGGTCACGACATAGCACGCACCCAATACGAGGTCGATCGCGGACCTCATCGCGACAGCAACCTGCGTGAGGCGACCGGTAGTGATGCCTCCCCTTTTGAAGCACCTGCCCGAGCGCGAGCGCAGTCAAATGCCGCTCCTGCGGTCAGCATCTGAGTAGGAGCGGTCATCGTGACTGACTTCGTTCCCACAGCTGAAGCACACGAAGGGCGCGATGCGGATGACGACGACGAATCTTTCGTCGCTGAACCACCGCATCCGATCAACTGGAATCTCCTCACCGCGAATGACGCGGAGGTTGAGTGGCTGGAGCTGAATCGCTGGGTCGACTGGCTCCGCCGCACTTACGGACTCCCAGCCGCAGTGATCCCGCCGTACTGGCATCGTCACCCCGAACTCGTGTGGGAGCTGTCCGCGCTGCACCTGCACTGGCTGTGCGCCTACGACCCAAACCAAAATGGATCCGCACCGTTGGGGTGGCATCGCGACTTTGCGGATGCTCGCCTCCGCCTCCGGGACTCAGTGACTACTTCCGGGACCCGACTCGATCGTGATCGCCCCACACGGCAAGCCACCTGGCCTGGGGAAGAGCCGTCCATTCCCTCCGAAGAAGCGATGATCACCGACCGGGAAGCCGACTTCGTCGAGTTCGTCGTTGATGACGTTCAGCGACGTCAGGCAGCTGAAGACGAGTTCTACCGTTCACTCGGAAACCCTCCTCTGGACGAGTCATGAGCGACACAGCCGAAGCGACCGCGTCAGTCTCGCCATTGCTGGATAGCCGAGAGGTCGCCTCGTATCTGAAGGTCTCCGAGTCGACTTTGTCTCGATGGCGCTCCGCGGAGACCGGACCACCATTCATCAAGCTCGGCGGTATCGCCCGATACAGACTCGAAGCGATCAACGAGTGGCTGCAGAACTTGGAGCCGCACCATGGCTCGCCCAGCTGAGCCGATGCCAGAGTCCTCACCCCGTCCGGTGCCCCCGATCGGGGTGAGGATCTCCACCGACATGGAACGACGTTCCTACGGAATTCGAGCGCGGGCACGCTGGACCGATCCGCTCACCAAGCAGCGCGTGATCCGTACCGAGATTGTGAAGGACGAGGCAACCGCACGGGCATTCTTCGAAAGGCTCCGGAATTCTTCGGTCAAGGGAATGGACGTCTCCATGACGCTCCTGGAGTTCTTCACCTCGATCGGCGATCGATGGGCACGCGGCCTCGATATGACCTCCACCGGAGACAACTACCGCTACGGTCTTCGGCTACGCGTGCTTCCGGCGCTCGGCCATCTGCCCGTCGCGCAAATCACCGCGGGAATGATCGACCGCACGATCGATGACTGGGAGAAGCAATACGGCGCATCGACGATCAAGAACACCATCGCGCCACTCGTGCGGGTGCTCGACGAAGCCGTTCGCGATGGCCTGATCACAATCAACCCCGCCAAGCACCGAGCGAAGCGGAGTCTCCACCGAAACGCCTTCCGAACCCAACCCGCCGAAGATGCTGCCCCGCGCGCGCACGCGATCCCTGACCTGCAGAAACTGAACCAGCTCGCCTCCGCCTGCGGCGCCGTCCATCAGTCCTATTCAGACTTCGTGATGCTCGCAGCTCTGCTGGCAGCACGCTCTTCAGAAGTCTCCGGACTTCAAGTTGGCGACGTGGACTTCAACAAAAACCTCGTCATCATCCGAAGACAGGTCTTCCCCGGCAGGGGCGGCCTCATCACTAAGCCGACCAAAAGCCGCAAAGAGCGTCGCGTGCCGATTCTCGACCCACTCCGGCCGGTCCTGACACGACTCTGCGCGTTCAAGCAGCCGGAAGCGCCACTACTCGTCGGTCCGCGTGGCGGCTTCCTCACGACAGCCACCGTTCGCGACGCCACCAGCTGGGACCTGGTCGTTGCTGACCTCGGCCTGCCCAACCTCACCCGACACGGCCTCCGACACACCGGTGCCACCTGGCTCGCCGACGCCGGAGTTCCCCTCCACGTCCTCCAAGAGATCCTCGGACACGCCTCGATCGAGACCACTCGCGGCTACCTTCACCCCGATGACCGCCACCTCGCATCCGCCGCAGAACAAGCCAACGCCTTCCTCAGCAGAGACACCCGCCCGAACACTTCAGGACGGCCACGGCAAGGCACCGGACGCGGACTGTGACCGGCTCCGCCGTGGGTTTTCATCGTTCTGGTCCCTTTTTGGTCCCCTTATCCACAGACAGGGCATCCCGGCGGATTCTGTTCTACACAGGTCGACCACGCACACCGACCGAAGGGGACCAGAGGGGGACCAGCGAAAACCGTCCACAGAAACAACAAATCCCTGATGAAAATTGCTTCTCATCAGGGATTTTCCGTCGGGCTGACAGGATTTGAACCTGCGACCCCCTGACCCCCAGTCAGGTGCGCTACCAAGCTGCGCTACAGCCCGCGACGTTGATTTTCAGTTGTTTGTGCCGACCGAAGAGTGGTAAACCACTTAACCCCCAGTCAGGTGCGCTACCAAGCTGCGCTACAGCCCGCGACAACTCCACTATCCTAACGCGGAATTTGAGGGCTCGTGTTCACATTGGGGGTCAAAGCGCCGACGAGCGCGAAATCAATTCGCGGTAACCCCGTGCGCGGCAGCGAAGAACTCGCGTTCATGCTCCGTTGACGCCACGAAAGCGCCCAGCATCGCATCCCGAACTGGCGGGGTGGCGTCTGCGGCGAGCGCCGTCACTATCGTGATGGCCTGCTCCGTGGCATCCGTGAACGCGTCATCGGCATAGGTGGTCAACCAGTCGGCGTAGGGGTGCTCGGCGTGCGCGAGCGGGTGCAGGCGCGAACCGACGTCGTGGTACACCCAGAAACAGGGCAGAAGGGCGGCAGCGAGCACGGCGTAGTCACCGCGGGCAGCTGTCGCCAGCAGGTGGTTGAGGTACCCGGTGGTGGTCGCACTGGGCGAAGCAGCAAATACCTCACCGGAAGGAGACCATGACTCGTGCAACTGCAGTTCCGTCACGATGCAGCCCTCGGCACTCGATGCCCAGAAGGCTTGCTCCGCAGCGGTAGGTGCCAGCCGGGCGGCTTCGGCGAGCGCCCGCGCATAGTCGCGCAGGTAAAGCGCATCCTGAGCCAGGTACCAGACAAAGTCGCCCCGCTCGAGGGAACCATCCCCCAGCGCCCGCACAAAGTCACCGTTGTCGATCTGAGCGCGGATGCCCGCAATCTCAGCCCACCAGTGCTCCCGCACCTCTGCCGCCGTTGGCGCCGTCTCTACGCCCCCGCGAGCCCACAGCCCCGCAAAGTGGTTGACGGGCCCATGCCCACCGCCCACCTGTAGCGCTGCACCGGCACGGATGCTCTCGCTCAACCACCGCTTCGATTCCCCCACCGCGGCAGCCCAATCGCCGGTCGCCGCAATGCGCGTCGCGAGCGCACTCGAGAGCGAACAGCCCGTTCCGTGCGTGTTCGTGGTCTCTAGACGGATGCCGGCAAACTCAGTCACGACCGGTTCGTTCCCGAAACGAGCATCCACGAGCGCATCCGGAGCCTCAGCTCCGCTCAAGTGACCACCCTTGGCTAGTACGCGCACCCCGTAGGAGGCAGAGACTCGCCCCGCCTGCGCCAGCACCTCGTCCCAGGTCTCGGCGGCAGGCTCTCCCGCAATAATCGCGAGCTCGGGAATGTTCGGCGTCACCAGATCGCTGACCCGCACGAGTTCGCGCAGCGCCAGCTCAGCTTCGGTATCCAGCAGGCGATCCCCACTCGTGGCGACCATCACTGGGTCGAGCACAATGAGCGGTGGCTTCACCCGCGCCAGCCACTGCTGCACGACAGCGACGACCTCGGGAGTGCCAAGCATCCCAATCTTCACCGCATCGATCGTGACGTCGTCACTGACGGCATCCAACTGCTCTTTCAGAAACGAGGCCGGCGGCACATGCACGCCACTCACGCCCTGCGTGTTCTGGGCCGTCAGCGCCGTGATCGCCGCCATGCCGTAGCCGCCATTGGCCGCGATCGACTTGAGGTCAGCCTGGATGCCGGCCCCACCCGAAGGATCGCTTCCGGCGATGCTCAGTACTCGCGGTACGCGCACGCCACTCGTATCAGCACCTGCACCCGCACCAACGCCTGAACTCACACTCACGTTCTCTCCCATACCCGCAACGTCACTCACGCCGTCTCCCCCGCTCGAACTCCAGCCCACGCTGCGGCGAGCGCCCGTGCTGCTTCTCGCGGATCGGCCGCCCCACAAATAGCGGACACCACCGCAGCACCGTCAGCACCAGCGGCCCGTAACAACGGAAGATCCTCAAGCCCAATACCGCCAATAGCAACAGTCGGCAGTTTGCTGACTGCGACGAGCTCGGCCATGCGGGCATGTCCCAGAGCATCCGGAGCATCCTTCTTGGTCGTCGTCGGGTTCAGCGCACCAATGCCGACGTAGTCCACCCCGGCCGAGCGCACCCCCGCCGCAAACAGCTGGTCCTCGGTAGAAGCGCTCAATCCGACAATGGCATCCGGCCCGACAAGGGCTCGAACTGATGACACGGGCAAGTCGTTCTGCCCCACATGCACTCCGGCCACTTTGGCACCCATCTCGCGGGCCGCCAGGTACACGTCGACACGGTCATTGACGAGCACGGGCACCTTTCGGGCCACAGCAGTGGAAACCCTCAGGACGATGTCGAGAAATTCGTGGGCGGGAGTGTCCTTCTCGCGAATCTGCACGACGGTGACTCCCCCGGCGACGGCCTCATAGACGAGGTCGACAAGGTCATGTCCGGCCGCGCGGGCCTGGGCTGAGTCCGTCACGAGATAGGTCGAGAGGTCGAAGCTCTCGCGAAAACCGTTGCCTACCGCTCTCCCGTTCTCTCGCACGCCGCTCACGCGATCACCGCCCGTTCTGCAATGTCGTCTACTGACACTTCGCTCAGTGCGTCCAGCAGAGCCACAGCGAAGCTTCCCGGCAATGCCGAACGCTCTGCCGCGAGATCAGCCGCTACCGTGTACACGCTCGTCGCCGCTACTGCCGCGGTCAACGCATCCGGAGTCACCGCCGCAAACGCCGCCATGATCGCTCCAAGAGCACAGCCGCCACCCGTCACCTTCGTCAGCACCGGATGCCCGTTGGTCAGTCGCACAACACTCACGCCATCGGTCACGAGGTCAGTCGCTCCCGATACCGCGACAGCGCCGCCGGTCACCCGCGCGAGCATCTGCGCGGCGGTGAGTGCGGCATCCACACTGCTCGTGCTGTCGACACCCCGGCCGCCGGCACCAAGCTCGGCGAGCGCCAAAATCTCGGAGGCATTGCCCCGCACAATCGACGGCCCCAGATCACGCAGTCGATACGCCAACGGAGTCCGCACGGGCAGAGCACCGATAGCCACGGGGTCGAGAACCCACGGCGTTCCCGCAGCGTTGGCGGCCGGTGCTGCCTCCAGCGCCGCGGCGCGCTGCTCTTCACGACAGGTACCGAGATTGATGAGCACTCCGGACGCCACCCCCGCGAACATACCGGCTTCTTCCGGAATATCCACCATGGCCGGCGCCGCTCCGACAGCGAGCAGAGCGTTAGCGGTGAAGCCCACCACCACACTATTGGTGATGCACTGCACGAGCGGCGATGTCGATCTCACCGCCTCGAGCGCGTCTTGGGTGGCGGTCAAAAAGTTTGGTGGCGTACGCGACATGCACGACATCCCTTCGCTAGTTCTAACTAGATCAGGTTCGACGGGTGTGTTCTCAGCCCCGCAGGGCACCCCGTGTCACAAGTTGTGCCTCCACGATAGCGGTTCACGCGGATCCTCGGGCAGTGGTACTGCGCCCACCTCAGTAGCCCACTCCTGGACCACTTCCCACCCGCATACCGCCTGCTTATGCCCCGCATCCGCCGCGCCGTGAGCCGGTTTGCCGCCGACTCCACGCAATCGGGATTATTTTGCTGTCGGATGTCGTTGCACTGAGCAAGAATAAAGATGACGACTGATTTGTGCGCCCTTTCGACCCCGGCTGCTGCTTCGTCCTACCGCTTGAGACACGACAGGATTTTCATGACCAGCACCGCGCCGATTACCGGCAGTATTCCCCTCGCCCCACCCGGAGCGAGCTCATCGTCGAGCTCTGCGGCGGGCGCCGTCGACAACAGCGGTCGCAACCGTCTCGTCATCGCGCTCATGCTCGCGGCAACCTTCGTGGTGTTCCTCAACGAGACGTCGCTCGTCGTTGCCATCCCCCGCATCATGGAAGACCTCAAGATCGAGCCGAGCACCGCGCAGTGGTTGTCAACGTCGTTCATGCTTACGATGGCGGTAGTGATTCCGATTACCGGATTCCTTATCCAACGCTTCACGACCCGCAGCATCTTCATCGCTGCCATGACGCTCTTCACCGCGGGCACACTTCTGGGCGCGATCGCCCCCACCTTCGCGATCCTCATCGTCGGTCGCGTCGTTCAAGCCTCGGGTACGGCCATCATGCTGCCGCTTCTCATGACCACCGTCATGACTCTCGTCCCCCCGGCCACCCGCGGTAAGACGATGGGTAACGTCTCGATCGTCATGTCGATGGCTCCCGCCGTCGGCCCGACCGTCGCCGGTCTCGTCCTGGCCGTCTTCGACTGGCGCTGGGTTTTCATCGTCATGATCCCCATCTCGGTCACCGCACTCATCCTCGGCATCACCAAGGTGCGCAACGTCACGGATCCCCGCAAGGTGTCGATCGATGTACCCTCGGTCATCCTCTCCGCCGTCGCCTTTGCGGGACTCATCTACGGCCTCTCCAGCCTCGGCGAATCAGCCAGCGGAGAGGTGCTGGTTGCCCCCGCTATCCCCATCGCTGCCGGAGCCATCAGCCTCGCGCTATTCATCATGCGCCAGCTCACGCTGCAGAAGACCGACAGTGCACTGCTCGACCTTCGCACTTTCGCCGCCCCCGGGTTCGCGATCTCGATCGGCCTCATGATGGTCATGATGGCCGCCCTGTTCGGCACCATCATCCTGCTCCCCATGTTCACTCAAGACGTGCTCGGCCTCGAGCCCATCCAGAGTGGCCTTCTCGTGCTGCCCGGTAGCCTCATGATGGGAATTCTCGGACCGATTGTGGGCCGCCTCTACGACAAAGTTGGCCCGCGCCCGCTCATGATCCCCGGTGCCATCGTCGTGAGCGCCGCCCTCTGGAGCTTCACGATGCTCTCGGAGAACAGCTCGCCGTTCATGGTCGTCGCCATTCACGTTCCCATGAGCATTGGCCTGGCCTTCATGTTCACGCCGCTCTTCACGTCGGCACTGGGCAGCCTCAAGCCGCATCTGTACTCACACGGAAGCGCCACCATCGGCACTGTGCAGCAGCTCGCGGGCGCCGCCGGTACCGCGCTGTTCATCGCGCTGCTCACCGTGCAGTCCGTCGCGCTGGCCGCCGAAGGGGCACCCGATACCGAGGCTCTCGCCGGGGGCGTTCGTCTCGCCTTCATGGCCGGCGGAATCATCTCGCTGTTCGCGATCGTCGCCACGTTCTTCGTCAAGCGCAACGACGCCGAGGTTGACGCCGAGGCGGATGCCGACGCGAACGTCGCACCGGTCGCACACTAACGCTCGAGCGTGAGCGGCAGCCCACCGGCATCCGCTCACGCGCTGGTTAACGCCAAACGGCGAGTCACTCTCCCAGGAGAATGACTCGCCGTTTAGTCGTTACGCCGAACCTACTTGCGCTTGCGCTTCTCACGCACACGCATGTTGACCTGGATGGGGCTGCCATCGAAGCCGAAGATCTCGCGCAGTCGACGCGTAATGAATCGACGGTACTGCGGGTCCAAGAATCCGGTCGTGAAGAGCACGAACGTTGGCGGGCGGCTCGATGCCTGCGTACCAAAGAGGATGCGCGGCTGCTTGCCACCACGAAGCGGGTGAGGGTGCTCCTGCGTGAGTTCAGCCAGAAGCGCGTTGAACTTACCGGTCGCAATGCGGGTATCCCACGACTCCAACGCCAGCTCGAGAGCCGGAACCAGCTTCTCCATGTGACGACCGGTCTTGGCCGAGATGTTTACGCGAGGAGCCCACGCAACGTGCGCGAGGTCCTTGTCGATTTCACGCTCGAGCAGGTCGCGACGTTCGTCGTCGAGAAGGTCCCACTTGTTGAAGGCCAGAACGAGCGCACGGCCCGATTCGAGCACGAGGTCAACAATCTTGAGGTCTTGAACGCTGAGCGGCTGGCTCACGTCGAAGATCACAACGGCAACTTCAGCCTTTTCCAGTGCGGCACTCGTGCGCAGCGTGGCGTAGAAATCTGCACCCTGGGCAAGAGCAACACGACGGCGGATGCCGGCGGTGTCGACGAAGCGCCAGAACTTTCCGCCGAGCTCGATCTGCTCGTCGACCGGGTCGCGAGTCGTGCCCGCGAGTTCGTTGACAACAACGCGCTCTTCACCGGCGGTCTTGTTGAGAAGGCTCGACTTGCCCACGTTCGGGCGACCGAGGATAGCAACGCGGCGCGGGCCACCCACTTCTTCCTTGGCTACATTCGAGATCTTCGGCAGCACCGTGAGCACGTGGTCGAGAAGGTCAGCAACACCGCGGCCGTGAACGGCGGATGACGGCCACGGCTGACCGAGGCCGAGGCTCCAGAGCGACGCGGCATCCGATTCCTGATGAACGTCGTCAACCTTGTTGGCAACCAAAATCACGGGCTTGTTAGTGGCGCGAAGCATGCGCACAACGTGCTCGTCGGTCGAGGTGGGGCCAACCGTGGCATCCACTACGAAGAGAACAGCGTCGGCGAGGTCGATAGCGATCTCAGCCTGGGCAGCAACCGAAGCGTCGATGCCCTTAGCGTCGGGCTCCCACCCACCGGTGTCCACGATCGTGAAGTGACGGTTGTTCCACTCGGCCTTGTAGTTCACGCGGTCGCGAGTAACACCGGGGGTGTCCTCGACAACGGCTTCACGACGACCGATGATTCGGTTAACGAGAGCCGACTTGCCGACGTTCGGGCGACCAACGATCGCGAGAACGGGCAAAGCGGGAAGGTAGTAGATGGCATCCGGGTCGTCGGATGCAGAATCCAGAACCTGAATGTCATCGTCGTCGAGGTCGTAGTCGCTCAATCCGGCGCGAAGGGCGGAGGTGCGCTGGGCAGCCTCTTCTTCGTCCATGCCGGAAAGTCGCTCGACGAGATCCGGGTTCAGCTCGGGAAAATCGTCTGCGGCGGGCGAATGATCGGCCATGGGTAGTCCTTTGTTTACATACTGGAGCGAACGAAACTCGCGACGGCCGTCACGGTTTGATCGAAGTCAAGATTGGTGGAGTCAATGGTGATGACTCCATCGGCGGCGTTCATGAAGTCCACGACTTTGGAGTCCTGCGCATCTCGATAACTGAGTTGTTGCGCCGTTGTCGCGCTCGATTCTCCGGAGAGTTCAGCCGCACGACGTTCCATCCTAGCTTCTTCGCTGGCTGTGAGCAGAATTCGCGCTTGAGCATCCGGTGCCACCACCGTCGTGATGTCTCGTCCTTCGACCACAATTCCGGGTTTTTCGCTGCCGGCAATGATGCTGCGGAACAGGTCGACCATGTACTGACGCACCTCGGGAACCCGGGCGATGTTCGAGACAACCCCGGTGATACGAGGTTCGCGGATGTCGTTGGTCACGATCTCCGAGTCGACCTTCACAAAGTAGTTGTCGGGGTCGATACCGATGGAGTACTCGAACCGCGGGAGCGTTTCGATTACGTCACTGGGGCCCAGGGTGTCTACACCGCGCTCGAGGCAGTGCAGCGCGAAACCGCGGTACGCGGCACCGGTGTCGAGATAGTCAAAACCAAGTTCGCGAGCGGTGGCCTTAGACACACTCGACTTTCCGCTGCCAGCGGGGCCATCCACAGCCACAACAACAAACGACGGATTCTTATTCACGCGAAAGCCCCTGCAATCTTCCAACCGCGAGACGAGAGCTCGCGGGCCAATGTGCTTTTTTTCTCCGGCAGTACCGAGATCTCAGCCAGACCAAATTGTGCGCCGGGTGAGTGTTCCAGCCTCAAGTCTTCCATGTTGACATCGGCCTCGCCGATTTCGGTGAGTAGGCGGGCAAGCTCACCGGGCTTGTCATCCACCATCACGACGAGTTGGCTAAAGCTCTTGCTCGTTCCGTGCTTGCCGGGAATTCGTGCCACTCCAGCATTACCACCTGCCAGCACTTCGGCGAGAGCGCGGCGTGAACCCGGTGCATCCGGATTTTCAAGGGCGGTGATCGCGCCGCTGAGTTCGCTCTGCAGTTCCCGAAGAATCTCTGCGACGGGGCCAGCATTCGCGCTCAAAATCTGAACCCACAGTTCCGGGGCACTTGAAGCAATGCGAGTTGTGTCGCGCAGCCCCTGACCGGCGAGGCCTACAGCCTCGTCGGAAGCGTCGGCCAAACGGTGAGCAAGCAGACTGGAGACGATCTGCGGCACATGCGAGACCAAAGCCACCGCATCATCGTGCTCCGATGCCGACATCAGCACCGGAATCGCGCCCAGCTCGATCACGAGATCTTCGACCGCTCGACGGTTAAATGGCGTCCCACGGCCAATCACCCAGGGGCGACCAATAAACAGGTCGGCGCGCGCCGAAATAGCGCCACCACGTTCGCGTCCCGCTAGCGGATGAGAACCAACAAAACGATCAAGATCGACACCGAGGGCGATGAGCTCGTCCAACACGGATACCGCGACGCTCGCGACATCCGTCACCGTGGCTTGCGGCCACGCCATGAGTTCGCGCGCGACAACCTCTGCCGTGACGTCGGGCGGAACCGCCACGATCACGAGCGTGGGCTTATCGTCCGCCTGCGGTGCACGACCAGCGCCGTAGTCGATGGCGAGCGTCGCGTTACTGCGCGACGCATCGTGCAGAATCACGTCTACACCCTTGGCCCGCAAGCCGTGGCCGATGCTGGCACCGAGCAGCCCCGCACCAACGATGCGAACTTGCCCGGTGATGCGGCCTAGATTCACGAGCGCTCCTCGGCGTCACGGGCGATCGTCAAAACCGCACCCAGCTCCACCTTGGTGAGGTTACGAGTCTTGCCCACTCCAAGACTTCCGAGGTTGAGCGGACCGAACTGGCGACGAACGAGTTCGACAACGGGGTGGCCAGCGGCCTCCATCATCCGTCGCACGATGCGGTTGCGGCCCGAGTGAAGGGTGAGCTCAATCATGGACTCGTCGTTCACGGCGCGGCCGATGACGCGAGCCTTGTCGGCGGCGATCACTCCGTCTTCGAGCTCGATGCCCTTGGTGAGTTGCGAGACTGTTTGAGCGCTCACTACACCTTCAACCTTGGCAATGTAGGTCTTCGTAACACCGAACGAGGGATGCGCGAGCACGTGCGCGAGTTCGCCGTCGTTGGTAAGCACGATGAGTCCAGACGTCTGCACGTCGAGACGGCCCACGTTGAAGAGTCGCTCGTCGTAGTTGCCGGTGAACTGCTGCAGGTCGGCGCGACCGCCCTCGTCTGCCATAGAGCTCACGACGCCAACAGGCTTATTGAGCATGACGTAGCGCTTGGTGGTGTCGAGCTGAATGGCTGAGCCATCCACCGTGACGCGGTCGGTCGGCTTGACGCGGCGACCAGCTTCTTCGACAACCTTGCCATTGACCGCAACACGGCCCTGGTAGATCAAATCTTCTGACACCCGGCGGGAGGCAACTCCTGCCGCGGCCATTACTTTTTGAAGGCGTTCGCCCTCGGGGTGAGTGGCGCCTGCGCCATTAGCGTTGTTCATCAAAACCGTCCGAACCATCAGATAAAAGTGGCGAGATGGGAGGCAATTCGGCAATGGAGTTGATCCCCAATTGCACGAGCATGAGCTCCGTTGTTTCGTAATGGATGGCGCCCGTCTCGTTGTCGGTAAACGCCTCCGTAATAAGTCCTCGGCTCAGCAGTGTACGCACTACTGAGTCAACATTCACCGCGCGCACGGCAGCAATTGCCCCACGACTGATCGGTTGCTTGTACGCAATCACTGCGAGAGTCTCCAACGCGGCCTGACTCAAGCGCGACGGATTCTGCGTATAAACGAAGTCTCGCACCGCCGCGTCGTAGTCGGCGCGCACGTAGATGCGCCAGCCACCGCCCACTTCGCGAAGCTCAAAACCACGACGGGGGCCCGCGCCTTCGCCGTCAAAATCAGCCCGCAGCGCGGTGATCGTCTGGCGGATCGCGGCCACGGGAGCGTTCAGCGCGGTCGCCAGGCTCACGATGCTTTGCGGCTGATCGGCCACCATAAAGATCGCTTCAAGGCCGCGAGCGAGATCAACAACGGGGCCGGCGGCGAGTTCTTCTGCTGTCGGCTCGGTGTCGGGCTGCTCGGTGGGCAGATTTTCAGTCGTCGCGGTGTCAGTTTCCATAATCAGCTCCCAGATTAGCGAGGCTATCGTCTGACCAGTGTTCCGCTGTCCAACGGACGGTGAGTTCGCCCAAGGGTTCGATCTGCTCGAACGCCACGTTCGAGCCGCGATACAGCTCCAGCACCGCCAAGAAGCGGGCAATGACCACGCCCTTGAGCTCGGCGCCGGCGATGAGCTGACGGAACGTCATCGGCTCCCCCGCGCGCAACAGCGCGACGACGTGCGCCGCCTGCTCTCGGATGCTGATGAGCGGGGCGTGCAAATGGTCGAGCCCCACGCTCGGAATCTCTCGCGGCGTGAACGCCAGCGTCGCGAGGGCAGCAAAATCATCGAGGCTGAGGGTCCACACGAGCTCGGGAGTTTGAGTGCGGTACTTCTCCTCCAAACGAACTGACCGAACCGTCCGCGTGGCTTCAACCTCAAAGTGCGAGCCAAACCAGTCACTGGCCTGCTTGAAGGCGCGGTACTGCAACAGGCGAGCGAAAAGCAGGTCACGCGCTTCAAGAAGGGCAAAGTCTTCGGCGTCTACGAGCTCCCCCTGAGGCAGGAGTCCCGCCACCTTCAGGTCGAGCAGCGTGGCAGCAACCACCAAGAATTCGCTGGCCTGATCGAGTTCGTCGATGTCATCCGAGCCATCGGGCGACTGAAAATTACGGAGGTACGCGATGAACTCGTCAGTGATCCTCGAGAGCGAGACCTCGGTGATGTCGAGTTCGTGTTTGGTGATGAGCGAGAGCAGCAGGTCGAAAGGACCGTTGAAGTTGCTGAGAGAAACCGAGAATCCTTCTGCGGGAGTCTCGATTTCGTCGGCGCCGTGTGCCGAAGGCGCCTCGACGCCGCTAGGCGACGGCGCCACGGGCAATCAGCTCTCGCGCCACTTGGCGGTACGAGTGTGCCGCTGAGTGGTCGGGGGCGAAAGTTGTGATGGGGGCTCCGGCAACGCTGGCATCCGGGAACTTCACCGTGCGACCAATGACGGTCTCAAGAACATCGTCACCGAAGTTTTCGACAACGCGCTCGAGTACTTCACGCGAGTGGAGGGTGCGAGCGTCGAACATGGTGGCCAAGATGCCGTCGAGCTTGATCGCCGGGTTGAGCCGATCCTGAACCTTTTCGATCGTCTCCACGAGCAGAGCGACACCGCGCAGGGCGAAGAACTCGCACTCCAGCGGGATAAGCACGCCGTGGGCGGCCGTAAGCGCGTTGACAGTGAGCAAGCCGAGTGAGGGCTGGCAGTCGATCAGGATGACGTCGTAGTCGTCACTAACCTTGCGAAGAACGCGGGCCAAGATAGTTTCGCGAGCGACCTCATTGACGAGGTGCACCTCAGCGGCCGAGAGGTCGATGTTGGCCGGGATGACGTCGAGGCCGGGAACGTTCGTGTGAACAATCGCTTCGGCCGGATTCTTGATGGAGCCGAGCAACAGGTCGTAAATCGTGGGCACATCGTGCGTCGGAACACCGAGGCCAGCAGAGAGCGCACCCTGCGGGTCAAAGTCGATGGCGAGAACGCGGCGACCATACTCAGCGAATGAAGCGCCGAGGTTGATAGTGGTCGTTGTTTTGCCGACGCCACCCTTCTGGTTGCACAGAGAAATGATGCGTGCGGGCCCGTGGCCGTCGAGCGGCGGGGGTTCCGGAAAGTTGGTGATCGGGCGGCCGGTTGGGCCCATTGCCGGAACATCCAACCCTGCCAGCGTCGATTCGTTCTCACGCTGTTTTGTCATGCTAAAAGTTTACGTCGCGCTTTCGTTGCAGCCGGTTCTCCCACGCGCGGACACGACAGGGTCGCCTCTACCAAAGGTTGAAGGTTTGAGAGCGCGACACGCCCAACCAACACACCGGGCTCGCCGCTACTCCGCCGCCTCGCTACCCCGCTACCGGGCGCGTGGGTGCGCGGTCGTGTACATGTCGCGCAAGGTGTCAGCGGTGACCATCGTGTAAATCTGCGTGGTGGCGACCGAGGAGTGCCCCAGCAACTCCTGCACTACCCGCACGTCGGCTCCTCCCGACAGCAAGTGCGTTGCAAACGAGTGTCGGAAAGTGTGCGGAGAGATGTCGATTCCCAGCTCGGCTCGTTCTGCCGCGGACTGGATGATCAACCACACGTTCTGACGCGATAGCCGGGCGCCGCGCGCTCCCAAAAACAACGCGGGCGTGGATGCGCCCTTGGCTGACAGCACGGGACGAGCGCGCACAAGATACTTCTCGATCGCCGCTTGCGCAAAGCTGCCGACCGGAACGATGCGCTGCTTGTTGCCCTTACCCAGCAGGCGCACAATGTCGCCATCGATCATGTCGTCGACGTTGAGCGCGGTGACCTCCGAGACACGCGCTCCCGTGGCGTACAGCAGCTCCAGTAGCGCGGTGTTGCGCAGCGAGATGATCTCGTCGCCGGGAAATGCCCCCAGCACCGCCGTCATTTGTTCAATGGTGATGGCCTTGGGCAACCGCATCGGCTGCTTCGGAATCGCGACCGTGTGAGCGACATCCTCCACGGCAAGCGATTCATCGACAAAAAAGGTATGCAGCCCGCGCACTGTCGACAGCATGCGCGCGACCGACGACGCCGCGAGCGGTCGCTCGGTGTCGGCTCGCAAGCTGTGCGCGAAAGCGGTGACGTCATCCGCCCCCACAGCAGCGGGCGTGACAAGGCCCCGAGCGCTCAAGAATCCGAGATAGGTGTCGAGGTCGCGACGATAGGCCGCGAGAGTGTTCGCCGAGAGCCCGCGCTCAATCGCAAGATGCCGCAGATAGCGCTCTGCGGCCACGGCAATCGCGCTCTTCGCTACGGGAGGCGTCGGCTCGGTCATGTCGCTCAACCTACCGCGAGGGGCTATTCAGCGTAGTTACGCGGATGCCGCGGCCACGGCGCGTTGGCGTCGCCGAGCGTGTTCCAGCCCCGGTCGCGCCCCAATTGCGCCGCCATGACCCCGACGCACAGGATCGAGTTCTGCACGCGACGCTGCAGCACCGCTTCCACGGCCTCATCGAGCGGCACCCAGCGAAGCTCAATGCCGGCCTCTTCGGCGTAGCGCTCAAACACGTCGCCGGTCGCACTCACTCCGCGCGCGAGGTAGATGCGCACCGCCTCATTGCTGCCGCCCGGCGAGGTCAGCATTTCGCTGAGCACGTGCCACGACTCAGCCTGCAGGTCAGTTTCCTCAGCCAGCTCGCGTTGAGCCGCAATGAGCGGCGACTCGTTGAACACGTCGAGCAAGCCTGCGGGCAGTTCCCAATCACGCAAGCGCACCGGATGCCGGTACTGCTTGATCAGCAAAACGCGGTCACGCTCATCCATGGCCAGCACCGCAACGGCGCCGGTGTGGTTCACAAACTCGCGCGTGATCGCGGAGCCGTCGAGCTGAAAACGCTCGCGGTCCACGTTCCACACCCGCCCCGCGAACACCGTTTCGCTGCCGAGAAGCTCGGGAGTGACGCGGTCGTCGCTCAGCTCATTGCTGGGGTCGTTATGCATCATCCTGCTCGGTCACCTCGAAGAGGCGGTTGGACTTTTGGCGCTCAATCGCTGCGGCAATGAGGCCGCGGAAGAGCGGATGCGCGTGGTTGGGGCGCGAGAGAAGTTCAGGGTGTGCCTGAGTTCCCACGTAGTAGGGGTGAACTTCGCGCGGCAGCTCGACGAACTCAACCAGGGTGCGGTCGGGCGAGATTCCGGAGAACTTCAGTCCCGCATCCGCAATCTGCTGGCGGTATTCGTTGTTTACTTCGTAGCGGTGACGGTGGCGCTCGGCCGCGGTCGGTGCGCCATAGATCTCTTCGACGATCGAACCGGGTTCGAGATCAGCGTTGTAGAGGCCGAGGCGCATCGTGCCGCCCATGTCTCCCCCAGCGATGATGTCCACCTGCTCGGCCATGGTGGCGATAACGGGGTACTTCGTGTCGGTATCGAACTCGGTGGATGACGCGCCTTCGAGGCCGGCCATGTCGCGAGCGTATTCGATCACCATGCACTGCAGGCCAAGGCAAATGCCGAGGGCCGGGATGCCGTTCTCACGAACGAACTTGAGGGCGCCAAGCTTGCCCTCGATTCCGCGCACGCCGAAACCACCGGGAACGATGATGCCGTCGAGATCGCCTAGGTGCTTGGCTGCACCTTCGGGCGTTTCACATTCGTCGGAGGGAACCCAGCGGATGTTGACCTTGGCGCTGTTCGCGAAGCCTCCGGCACGCAGTGCTTCGGTGACCGAGAGGTAGGCGTCGGGCAGGTCGATGTACTTACCGACGAGACCGATCGTGGTCTCGTGCTTGGGGTGGTGAACGGCTTCGAGAAGTTCGCTCCAGCCATCCCAGTTGACCGAGTCGGCTTCGAGCCCGAGTTGATCGATGATGTAAGCGTCGAGTCCCTGGCTGTGCAGCATTTCGGGGATGTCGTAGATGCTGGCCGCATCGGTGGCGTTGACGACGGCGTCTTCTTCAACGTCACACATGAGCGCGATCTTGCGCTTGTTCGACTCGGAGACGGGGCGGTCGCTGCGCAGTACGAGAGCATCGGGCTGGATGCCGATCGAGCGCAGGGCTGCCACGGAGTGCTGCGTGGGCTTGGTTTTCTGCTCACCGGACGCAGCCATGAAAGGCACGAGCGACACGTGAACGAAGAATACGTTTTTGCGACCCAGTTCGTGGCGCACTTGGCGAGCCGACTCGATGAACGGAAGGCTCTCAATGTCGCCGACGGTTCCACCGATTTCGGTGATAATCACGTCAGGCTGCGGGTTCGAGTCGTCGAACGGGCCAGCGGCCTGCAGGCGCATGCGGCGCTTGATTTCGTCGGTGATGTGCGGGATGACCTGCACGGTATCACCGAGGTACTCACCGCGGCGCTCTTTGGCGATCACTTCGGAGTAGATCTGGCCCGTCGTGACATTGGCTGCCTGGTTGAGCTTGATGTCGAGAAAGCGCTCGTAGTGACCGATGTCGAGGTCGGTTTCGGCACCATCATCGGTGACGAAAACTTCACCGTGCTGGAAGGGGTTCATCGTGCCGGGATCCACGTTCAGATAGGGATCCAGCTTCTGCATGACGACGCGGAGCCCGCGTGCTGTCAGCAGGTTACCGAGACTCGCCGCCGTGAGGCCTTTACCGAGAGAAGAGACGACTCCTCCGGTGACGAAGATGTGCTTTGTTACGACCGCGTTTTGATTGTCCACCACGGGGTTCTATCGTATGCCACGACTGACGATCTTGTCGCCGCTTCAGGGCGTTTCGTTATCGGCTTAACAGCTTGAGCCGAACGTGCTGAGGTTATCCACACCCGAAGCGGGCCCGTTCCTCGCCGCCGTGCCGCGAAGTAATCAGCGACTACGGCGCAGCATTCTCAAGTTCGCGTGCCGTCTCAATCAGTTCGCGCGCATGAGCGAGGCCGGATTCTGAATCAGGAAGCCCCGAGAGCAACCGCGCCATCTCAGCGATGCGCGCCTCGCCTTCGAGTTTGTGAACGCTGGATGCCGTGACCGAGCCATCATCGCCCTTAATGACGCTGAGGTGGTTATCGGCAAACGCGGCCACCTGTGCCAAGTGGGTGACAACAATCACTTGGGCGGTGCGGCTGAGCTGAGCCAGTCGCTTGCCGATTTCGATGGCGGCAGCACCGCCGACGCCGGCATCCACCTCATCGAAGATGAAGGTGGGCACGGGGTCGTTGCCGGCGATAACAACTTCGATCGCCAGCATGACGCGCGAGAGCTCTCCCCCCGAGGCGCCCTTACCGAGTGGCCGTGGAGGTGCGCCGGGGTGGGGGCGCAGCAGAATCGCGACTTCGTCCTTACCGCTGAGCGAATAGTCACTGCGGTCTTCGACGGTCACAACGATTTCGGCATTCGCCATTGCCAGATGCGTAAGTTCGTTGCTCACCTCGGAGGCGAGGCGCGCAGCACTCGTCGTACGCACGTCGCTGACGCCTGAAGCGAGCTGGATGAGCTCGCTCTGATCGGCCTCAACTTGCGCGCGCAATTCATCGATTCGGGTGGAGTCGTTGTCGAGCTCCAGAAGGCGTTGGCTACCGGTATCAAGAACATCGACGACATCGTCGAGACTCACGCCGTGCTTGCGGATGAGAGCAGAAAGCTGGCTGCGGCGTTCTTCAACCTGCTCCAGTTCACGGCTGCCATCGGCATCCAGACCGGCAAGGTAGCCCGAAAGATCGGTCGAAATCTCGCCGAGAGTAATGGATGCTGCCGCTAGCGCTTCGGCGATAGACCCCAGTTGCGCGTCGTGCTCAGCAACTCGCTCGAGCCCTCGCTGGGCACTGGCAAGCAACGCCACCACATCGGAGCCCTCGTCCGCCGCATCCGCCGACAGCACCGCGTGAGCGCCTTCAGCCGCGAGCCGGAGGCCTTCGAGGTTAGAGAGCCGATCGGCACGTTCGGTAAGTTCGACGTCTTCTCCACGGCGCACGTCGGCCGCTTCGATTTCTTGGATAGCCACACGAAGTTCGTCCGCTTCACGACTGCGGAGGTCGCTCTCCGCGATCAATACGTCGAGCTCGCCCTGAGCGGCCTGCCACCGATGGAACGTGGCCTGATACTGCTCGAGCACAGTCGCCAATTCCGCACCAGCAAAGCGATCGAGCGCATTGCGTTGCGCAGTCGATGATTTGAGACGAATTTGTTCCGACTGCCCGTGCACGACAACTAGCTGGTCACCAAGTTCGGTGAGCACGCCAACCGGGGCGCTGCGGCCACCGACCACGGCGCGACTGCGGCCTTCGCGAGCCACCGTGCGCACGAGAAGAAGTTCGCCTTCGTCGAGGTCACCACCGGCGTCGCGCACGCGGTCGGCAACAGCCGATGCCGGATCAATAACCCAGCGGCCCTCGACAGAAGCTTGGTTGCTTTCCGCCCGAATCGAGGTGGGGTCGGCACGCTCCCCCAGGAGCAGCCCGAGCGCCGTCACAACCATTGTCTTACCGGCACCGGTCTCCCCCGTGAGCGCGGTGAAACCCGGACTCAAAGGCAGTCGAGCCGAGGCGATAACACCGAGGTCGCGGATGGAAATCTCTTCGATCACGAGTGGGTTCCTTCCTCCGATGCTGGCCCACGCCAACCGTTGACAGGCAGGTTAAATTTTTTCACGAGACGATCAGTGAACGGGCCCTGTGAGAGGCGGGCAAGACGCACTGGCACCGGGGAACGACGCACAACTACGCGGGCACCGCGAGGCAGGTCGAAAGCACGGCGACCATCGCACCACAAAACCCCAATGCCCATATTGCGTCCGAGCACTTCGACGGCCAGTGCAGAATCCGGGCCGACAACGAGCGGACGAGCAAAAAGGGCGTGAGCGCTCAGCGGCACGAGCAGCAAAGCGTCGAGACTCGGCCACACAACCGGGCCTCCCGCCGAAAACGCATAGGCGGTGGAGCCGGTGGGCGTCGACATCACTACGCCGTCGCAGCCAAACGATGAAAGGGGGCGACCATCGACTTCGATGACTACTTCGAGCATCCGCTCGCGACTGGCCTTTTCGACCGTCGCTTCGTTGAGCGCCCAGGATTCGTAGACAACCTCGGAGTCGACCTTCACCCGCACCGAAAGAGTCATGCGCTCTTCAACGAGGTAATCACGAGCCAGCGCACGTTCGACTGTCGACGTGAGCTCTTCTCGCTCGCTCTCGGCCAAGAATCCAACGTGGCCGAGATTCACGCCGAGCAACGGGGCGCTGCAGCCACGCGTCAGTTCCGCGGCGCGAAGGATGGTTCCATCGCCACCGAGCACGATGACGAGTTCGAGTTCGCCGGTTTCGACCTCGTTTCCGAGGCGGCGCACGGGCGAGAGATCGGGCTCCGCGTGCAAAATAGTTTCGTAGCTATCGGGGGCCAAGACCACAACGATGCCCGCACTAATGAGTTGACGGCACACCGAGATCGCGGCGGTCAGGGACTCGGCGCGTCCCGTGTGAGCGATGACCAAAATGTGACGCTCAGAAGCATGAGAGTTCTCGGACTGCACCGTGCACCTCTCATTCGTAGTGATTGATCTTTACGCCACCGCGCGGTGACGGCTTTAAGCGATCGCAGAAACCTGCGTTAACCATTCTGTCGGATTGCTCCCTGACCGCGCGCTCAACCACACAAGATATTCACGGTTTCCCGCGTTACCGGCGATTGGTGAGGAGATGACACCGGCAGTACCGAGCCCCACGTCCCACGCGGCCCATAAGACACCCATGATCGCTTCATCGCGCAGGGCTGAGCCGTGAACAATTCCCTCGCGAATATTCGTGCGCCCCACCTCGAACTGCGGCTTCACGAGCAACACGTAGTCAGCGCTCTCCCCCACCGCAGCATAAAACGCGGGCAGAACAGTGCGCAGCGAAATGAACGAGAGGTCGGAGACCACGAGCGTGGGAGTTTCGGATGTCCCGCTCAATTCTGCAAGCGACTCAGCGGTGAGATAGCGGGCGTTCTCTCGCTCAACCACTCGCACTCGGGCATCCGAGCGGATCAGGTCGACGAGCTGCCCGTGCCCGACATCGAGCGCAATAACCTCGCGAGCACCCCGTTCGAGCAAAACCTGGGTGAATCCCCCCGTCGAGGCGCCAACATCGAGCGCGAGCTTGTCAGTCGCGTCAATGCCGAAGGCGTCAAGGCCCGCTACAAGCTTGTGCGCCGCGCGACTCACATAGTGATCAGTTTCGGCGACGTCAATCGCATGCTCGTCAGTGACCGGCGTGGACGCTTTGGGTAGGGCGACACCGGAAACCGTCACGAGGTTATCCGCAATCAGCTTCGCCGCGTGGGTGCGCGAACGAGCGAGTCCGCGGGCAGCCAGTGCTGCATCGAGCCGCATACTAGCCATTGCGCGAGAACGCGTCCTTGCCCTCGAGCTGCTGCTGTAACTGGTCATGAATCTGAGTGAACGCGGCGGCGCGGCTTTCGAGCGGCTGATCCTCGATCAGGCTCAGCCGTGACATCAATCCGTCAACGGGCGATTCGTCATCCATGCTCACGAATATAGCTCCGCGGGCACTTCGAGGGCGTAGATGGCGCTCCCCGAGTTCCAAATTGCTGCAGCGCCGGCACGCAAGCGGTCGATCGCTGTTCCGGTCTCCGTTACTGTCAAACGCTGAGCCTCAAGGCGCACAGTCGCGGTTCCGACGGTCGTCACTACGGCAGCGCCGTCGTGCGTGACCACAGTTTCAGGGTAGGGCTCAAGCAGTCCGCGCAGGTCGTCGACGATCATCGTCGGACGCTCATCCGGAATGCACGCCAGCACTTGCTTGGCCTGGTCGATTCCGGTCAGCACGAGCAGCGACGGGATGCCGGCACGATTGGCTCCGAGAATATCGGTGTCAAGGCGGTCGCCAATCATGAGCGCCGAACGCGACTCGTAACGGCGGAATGCTTCTTCAAAAATAGCGACCTCTGGCTTGCCAGCAACGATTGGCAAACGGCCCACCGCAGAGTGCACGGCCGAGACGAGCGTTCCGTTGCCGGGAGCGGTGCCCCGAGCCTGCGGAATCGTCCAGTCAGTGTTGGTCGCGATCCACGGGATGCCGTCGTCGCCACCCTTGAGAGCGAACGACGCTTCGGCGAGATCTTTCCAGCCCACATGCGGAGCGAATCCCTGCACAACAGCCGCCGGCGAGTCATCCGCTGATCGCGTGACGACAAAACCCGACTTCTCAAGCTCGTCAGTGAGACCGTCGCCACCAACAACCATGATGGTCGAGCCGGCGGGTACGAGGTCACGGAGCAACCCCATGGCGGCTTGCGGCGACGTCACAACGTCGTGCGGAACCACGGTAAGACCGAGCTCGCTCAAGTGCTCAGCGACGGATGCATCGGTGCGCGAGGCATTGTTCGTGATGTAAGCGACCTGGGCGCCCTCAATCGCGTTCATACTCTCAACGGCATGAGGAATCGCGTCAGCGCCGCGGTAGATCACGCCATCCAGATCAGCGAGTACGAGATCGATGCCCGTCAGAGGAGTTTTACTGCTCATCTGAGGTGCTTTTGCTGTCGTTCCCGTCCGCTTCTTCAGCGATGTCCACAGCCCCATCGGTACCCTCAGTTTCGGAGTTAGATTCGTCAGAAACGACAGCCGCATCTACTTCTTCGTCGTCAAATTCAATATCTTCTTCGATAACCTCGATCATGTCGTCGTCATCGTCGCCGAGAGCCTCAGCCGCAACATCCGCTCGGCCGAACCACGTCGCAGCTTCATCATCACGGCCCAGTTCCTCAAGAACAGTTCCGTAAGCGCCGAAGAGTGCTGGGCTGTAAGTGAACGCCGTCGTAGGGTCCAACTGCGGGATTTGCAATTCAATGAGCGCTTCTTCGGCCTGACCGAGGTCGAGGCGTGCACCGGACATCGCGATAGCCAGTTCGACCTGCACGGGCACCGACAGAGTGCCGCGCTTCACCGAACGTCCGAGTTCAAGAGCGCGCTCAGGGCGCTCGAGGCCACGCTCGCTATCCACCATCATGGGCAGTTGGTCATCGCGACCCGTAATACGGCGGTATGTGCGCAGCTCGCGAAGAGCGAGCGCGTAGTCACCAGTGGCGTAGGCAGTGATCGCGAGAGTCTCGCGAACTACGCCGATACGGCCGGCACGGCGGGCGGCCGAAATAGCATGCTGATGAGCCAGCTCAGGGTCTTCTTCAATGAGCTGCGACACCATCACGAGGTGAAGCGCGACGCCTTCCGCATTCTCCTTGCTGAGGGTCTTCAACTCGTTGGAGGCAACACGGTCGAGCATTTTCGGCGTGATTCCATCGGGAATCTCGGGTGCCTGGTGGAACGCACGAACCGAGCGGATGCCGAAAGGATCGCGATCCTCTTCAGGCTCGCGTTCGCTGGCGTTACGGTCTCCTCGTGCGGGCGCACCGCCCTTGGTCCAGAGTCGTTTTTCGTCGGGGCCACCGCGGCGATCGGATCCGCGGTCAGGACGTCCGCCGCGCTCGGGGCGCCCGGAGCCATCGGAACGGAACGGGCGTGCCGGCCGGTCTCCCCTATCGGGACGATCGCCGGAACGTGGTGGACGCGAGTCACGATCTCCCGAACGCTGTGGCCGGGAATCGCTGTCGTTGCTGCGCGGCGGGCGGCGGTCGTCGCTTGCCGAGGAATCACGGCGAGGTGAACGGTCACTGCTGTCGCCGTCACGGCGGGGGCGACGGTCTTCGCCCGCTGGCTTGTCGCGCCACGGGCGGTCTGAATTGGATGCGGGCTTACCGCGAGCGGGTCCGCCAGCAGCGTTGTCGCGGCGTGGCCTTCCATCGCTCGGGCGTCCTTCGCCGGGGCGTCCGCCGGTGGGTCGTCCACCGGATCGAGGCGCGCCTGAACGGCTTCCGTGGGGACGGCTGTCGCGCCGGCCGTCGTTACCTGACGAATCGCTCACAAATTGCTCCTGAATATGGGTGGAACTTAACGCAAAATAGCCACCTCTGTGTCTATTAAACACAGTGGTGGCCATTTCACAATTTAAGTCCGGCGGTGTCCTACTCTCCCACAAGGTCCCCCTTGCAGTACCATCGGCGCAGAGAGTCTTAGCTTCCGGGTTCGGAATGTAACCGGGCGTTTCCCTCTCGCTATGGCCGCCGAAACACTATTGATTTATGTATCAGTCTGGGCCAGTTCACATCACAGAGCATTCCACCAAGGTGGGTGCTCAGCAGTGTGTGCTGGGCGCAGTTCCCGACCGTAAATCGGGAACCACAAAGTGGACGCGAGAATTCTTCTCAGTCACCATTCGACAACCCTAAGGTCGCCCAGTGAGGTGGGGTGTTATCAATTTGTCGACATATTAGTACTGGTCAGCTCCACAGGTCTTTAGTCCCTGCTTCCACATCCAGCCTATCAACGCAGTAGTCTAGCTGCGAGTCTCTCAGCCCTAAGGCCATGGAAATCTCATCTTGAAGCTGGCTTCCCGCTTAGATGCTTTCAGCGGTTATCCATTCCGAACGTAGCTAATCAGCGGTGCTCCTGGCGGAACAACTGACACACCAGAGGTTCGTCCATCCCGGTCCTCTCGTACTAGGGATAGATCTTCTCAAATTTCCTGCGCGCGCAGAGGATAGGGACCGAACTGTCTCACGACGTTCTAAACCCAGCTCGCGTACCGCTTTAATGGGCGAACAGCCCAACCCTTGGGACCTACTCCAGCCCCAGGATGCGACGAGCCGACATCGAGGTGCCAAACCATGCCGTCGATATGGACTCTTGGGCAAGATCAGCCTGTTATCCCCGAGGTACCTTTTATCCGTTGAGCGACAGCGCTTCCACAAGCCACTGCCGGATCACTAGTCCCGACTTTCGTCCCTGCTCGACTTGTCAGTCTCACAGTCAAGCTCCCTTGTGCACTTACACTCGACACCTGATTACCAACCAGGTTGAGGGAACCTTTGGGCGCCTCCGTTACTTTTTGGGAGGCAACCGCCCCAGTTAAACTACCCACCATGCACTGTCCCTGAACCGGATTACGGTCCGAAGTTAGATATCCAATATGACCAGAGTGGTATTTCAACAATGACTCCACCTGAACTAGCGTCCAAGCTTCACAGTCTCCCACCTATCCTACACAGGCCACACCGAACACCAATACAAAGCTATAGTAAAGGTCACGGGGTCTTTCCGTCCTTCTGCGCGTAACGAGCATCTTTACTCGTAGTGCAATTTCGCCGAGTTCGCGGTTGAGACAGCTGGGAAGTCGTTACGCCATTCGTGCAGGTCGGAACTTACCCGACAAGGAATTTCGCTACCTTAGGATGGTTATAGTTACCACCGCCGTTTACTGGGGCTTAAATTCACAGCTTCGCCTTACGGCTAACCGTTCCTCTTAACCTTCCAGCACCGGGCAGGCGTCAGTCCGTATACATCGTCTTGCGACTTAGCACGGACCTGTGTTTTTAGTAAACAGTCGCTTCCCACTGGTCTCTGCGGCCCTGCAGCGCTCCCGGAGCAAGTCCGTTCACGCCTTAGGCCCCCCTTATCCCGAAGTTACGGGGGCATTTTGCCGAGTTCCTTAACCACGATTCTCTCGATCTCCTTAGTATTCTCTACCTGATCACCTGAGTCGGTTTGGGGTACGGGTAACTTGAACCTCGCGTCGATGCTTTTCTTGGCAGCATAGGATCACTGATTTCGTCCGTGAGGACTACCCATCGAGTCTCAGCCTTAATGAGAGACGGATTTGCCTATCTCTCGGCCTACATTCTTAGACCGGGACAACCATCGCCCGGCTCAGCTACCTTCCTGCGTCACACCTGTTAATACGCTAACCGCACCAGCATAGGGTCGTACGCTAGGCCCCACGCTTCACCCCGAAGGGATCCATCTAGGGGATTCAGATACTTAGCATCACTGGATTAGTTTGGGCGGTTCTTCGTCAGTACGGGAATATCAACCCGTTGTCCATCGACTACGCCTGTCGGCCTCGCCTTAGGTCCCGACTTACCCAGGGCGGATTAGCCTGGCCCTGGAACCCTTGATCATTCGGAGGACGGGTTTCTCGCCCGTCTTTCGCTACTCATGCCTGCATTCTCACTCGTGTAGGCTCCACGGCTGGTTTACACCGCCGCTTCACTGCCCACACGACGCTCTCCTACCACTCCGTACGGCTGAACCACGAAGGCTTACCTAAAATACGAAATCTACAACTTCGGTGGTGTGCTTGAGCCCCGTTACATTGTCGGCGCGGAATCACTTGACCAGTGAGCTATTACGCACTCTTTCAAGGGTGGCTGCTTCTAAGCCAACCTCCTGGTTGTCTATGCAACTCCACATCCTTTCCCACTTAGCACACGCTTGGGGACCTTAGTTGGTAGTCTGGGCTGTTACCCTCTCGACGATGAAGCTTATCCCCCACCGTCTCACTGCTGCGCTCTCACTTACCGGCATTCGGAGTTTGGCTAACGTCAGTAACCTTTTAGGGCCCATCAGCTATCCAGTAGCTCTACCTCCGGCAAGAAACACGCAACGCTGCACCTAAATGCATTTCGGAGAGAACCAGCTATCACGAAGTTTGATTGGCCTTTCACCCCTATCCACAGCTCATCCCCTCAGTTTTCAACCTAAGTGGGTTCGGTCCTCCACGCGCTCTTACACGCGCTTCAACCTGGCCATGGATAGATCACTTCGCTTCGGGTCTAGAACCAGCGACTAAAACGCCCTATTAAGACTCGCTTTCGCTACGGCTGCCCCACACGGGTTAACCTCGCCACTGATCACTAACTCGCAGGCTCATTCTTCAAAAGGCACGCTGTCACAGCTACTAAGGCTGCTCCAACGGTTTGTAAGCAAACGGTTTCAGGTACTATTTCACTCCCCTCCCGGGGTACTTTTCACCTTTCCCTCACGGTACTTGTCCGCTATCGGTCATCTGGAAGTATTTAGGCTTATCAGGTGGTCCTGACAGATTCACACGGGATTTCTCGGGCCCCGTGCTACTTGGGATACTCTTCGGACCATTGACACATTTCGACTACCGGGCTGGCACCGTCTATGGCTGGGCTTTCAATCCCATTCGTCTATATATCGTTGTAATCCTTGCTGTACGGCAGTAACAGCTGAAAAGTCCCACTACCCCGACCATGCAACGCCTGCCGGCTATCACACATGATCGGTTTGGCCTCGTCCGGTTTCGCTCGCCACTACTAACGGAATCACGGTTGTTTTCTCTTCCTGTGGGTACTGAGATGTTTCACTTCCCCACGTTCCCTCTACCCGCCCTATATATTCAGGCGGGAGTCACTGAGTCGTCTTGCAACGCCCAGCGGGGTTTCCCCATTCGGAAATCCTCGGATCAAAGCTCTATTATCAGCTCCCCGAGGCTTATCGCAGATTTATACGTCCTTCTTCGGCTCCAGATGCCAAGGCATCCACCGTTTGCTCTTAGAAAATTGATATCACATGAGTATAAGAATCGATCGCAACACCAAAGTGTTGAGATTGACCAATGAACTGCCACACCCAAAGGCATGACAGCAATTGTTATTTCTTGTGATTCGACCTTTCGGTCGAATCTAAGATGCTCGCGTCCACTGTGTAGTTCTCAAAATACGGGCGGTATCCTCCACCACCCCCAACAAGTCGGAGATGGCACCAGGATCCGTTAGACCCAAACACCCTTACGGATGTTCCGGCCCTAAGGTACGAACACGAACCCAAAGGTTCATGGCCGGTCCCTCAGGACCCAACAACGTGCAAAGACCAGCACCCCTGAAACCCCTCGTTCCAACCAACAAAAGCTGGCGTACTAAAGAAACAACAGTTCCTCTGATCACAATGTCAATGTTCCACCCATGAGCGCCGTCTACCCCGAACAGGGCAGTACGACTTATGCAACATAAATTCGGCAATCTTTGACTCTGTGTATACCGCAGAGACGAAAACCGAGTTGCACATGCTCCTTAGAAAGGAGGTGATCCAGCCGCACCTTCCGGTACGGCTACCTTGTTACGACTTAGTCCTAATTACCAATCCCACCTTCGACAGCTCCTCCCCTTGCGGGTTAGGCCACTGGCTTCGGGTGTTACCGACTTTCATGACTTGACGGGCGGTGTGTACAAGGCCCGGGAACGTATTCACCGCAGCGTTGCTGATCTGCGATTACTAGCGACTCCGACTTCATGAGGTCGAGTTGCAGACCTCAATCCGAACTGAGACCGACTTTTTGGGATTCGCTCCACCTCGCGGTATTGCAGCCCTTTGTATCGGCCATTGTAGCATGCGTGAAGCCCAAGACATAAGGGGCATGATGATTTGACGTCATCCCCACCTTCCTCCGAGTTGACCCCGGCAGTCTCCTTTGAGTTCCCACCATTACGTGCTGGCAACAAAGAACGAGGGTTGCGCTCGTTGCGGGACTTAACCCAACATCTCACGACACGAGCTGACGACAACCATGCACCACCTGTTTACGAGTGTCCAAAGAGTGAACTATTTCTAGCCCGTTCTCGTATATGTCAAGTCTTGGTAAGGTTCTTCGCGTTGCATCGAATTAATCCGCATGCTCCGCCGCTTGTGCGGGCCCCCGTCAATTCCTTTGAGTTTTAGCCTTGCGGCCGTACTCCCCAGGCGGGGAACTTAATGCGTTAGCTGCGACACAGAAACCGTGGAATGGCCCCTACATCTAGTTCCCAACGTTTACGGCATGGACTACCAGGGTATCTAATCCTGTTCGCTCCCCATGCTTTCGCTCCTCAGCGTCAGTAACGGCCCAGAGATCTGCCTTCGCCATTGGTGTTCCTCCTGATATCTGCGCATTCCACCGCTACACCAGGAATTCCAATCTCCCCTACCGCACTCTAGTCTGCCCGTACCCACTGCAGGCTGGGGGTTGAGCCCCCAGTTTTCACAGCAGACGCGACAAACCGCCTACGAGCTCTTTACGCCCAATAATTCCGGATAACGCTTGCACCCTACGTATTACCGCGGCTGCTGGCACGTAGTTAGCCGGTGCTTTTTCTGCAGGTACCGTCACTTTCGCTTCTTCCCTACTAAAAGAGGTTTACAACCCGAAGGCCGTCGTCCCTCACGCGGCGTTGCTGCATCAGGCTTGCGCCCATTGTGCAATATTCCCCACTGCTGCCTCCCGTAGGAGTCTGGACCGTGTCTCAGTTCCAGTGTGGCCGGTCACCCTCTCAGGCCGGCTACCCGTCGTAGGCTTGGTGAGCCATTACCTCACCAACTACCTGATAGGCCGCGAGTCCATCCTTGACCGAAATTCTTTCCAGCTCCTCACCATGCGGCGGAAGCTCGTATCCGGTATTAGACGTCGTTTCCAACGCTTATTCCAGAGTCAAGGGCAGGTTACTCACGTGTTACTCACCCGTTCGCCACTAATCCACCAGAGCAAGCTCCAGCTTCATCGTTCGACTTGCATGTGTTAAGCACGCCGCCAGCGTTCATCCTGAGCCAGGATCAAACTCTCCATAAATGTTTGATTGCACCAACAAGCAATCGATGCACATCTTGCGTCACCCGCGTCCGGAATAGGACGTCGAGGCGACAAGTTTGAAACTGACAGAACAAATCAATACTGACTTGCTTTGTTTGTTTATATCTATTTCCAAAGGAATCCGCTGCACCCACAATCACGACCCGAACGGGACGATCATATTAAGCACAGTCGGGTTTTTGGCATTTGACATTGTGCACGCTGTTGAGTTCTCAAGGATCGGACGCTCCTGACCTCCACCGCAAACGGCTTCACCCCAGGGCTTTCAAAACCTGTGTTGGCAACCCCCGCTTGACTGCGGGAGGCAACCTGTCTAACTTACCAGCTTCAGACTGTTTGTCAAACCAGCAATCCCGGACTAAAACAGCCCAAAACAACCAACCGACACACGCATGAAGCGGGTACTCATCCTAAGATCTGATGCCACAACCTGCAAGAGGTAAACCAGCATTTGACTCGACCAGTTTCATAAAGAAACTGGAGGATGTTCGCCCCCACTTGAGGCCGGAAACTCAGCAGCAAAAGCTGACTTCGTTTTCCGCACCTTTGGGGTGACTAGAAAGAACAATACGTGCATTCTGAGTGCCCCACCAACACGATGCGCATCCCGGGCGTGTCGCTAAATTGTGAGAAAGCCACCCGTAGGGGTACTGAAAAGTACTTCTATCGGGTGGCTTTCTTGCGTTAACGATCCTTTTCAGACGCGACGGTAACCGGACGTGACAGCGCCGAGTTGTAGGTGCCTGGCATTCCGGAAGAAAGGACGATTGACCCGAGTTCTTACTCGGGCTCAGCATCCACCCATTCCGAGCCAGCGGGCTCAAGACGGGACGCGCCAGCTGTGACAGCCGCGACGCGGGCAGCGAGGTCAGCGGTGCTCCCCGCATCCGTCGCTAGCGTGAGCACGGCCCGCGCGCCGTAGTCCGTGCCGAGCACTGTGATTCCCTGGTGACGGAGCTCTGCTTCGATGCGTCCGGCATCCGAATGCCCAAGCGACAACTGAAAGATATCGCGGCGTTCGCGCGCCACAAGACGGTGTGCATCACGGGCGGCGTCGACAGCGCGCGCCGCAGCATCGGAGTAGGCGCGAATGAGCCCTCCGGTGCCCAGCAAGGTTCCGCCGAAGTAGCGTGACACGACTGCGACACAGTCGATGAGATTGCGACCGGTGAGAGCGTCGAGGATCGGCCTCCCCGCGGTGCCAGAGGGCTCGCCGTCGTCATTGGAGCGCCGCACCTGTGACGGTTCCGTTGTGGAGCCAAGGACGAAGGCTGAGCAGTGATGGCGAGCGTCCCAGTGGGTCTTGCGCGCGAGTTCGATGACATCGCGGGCGTCGTCCTCCGTCGCGACCCGCACGACTGTGCACAGGAAGCGGGAACGCTTCACCTCGAGTTCAGCGTGGACGCTGGCTCCAGGTCCTCCGCGAAGGGTGAATTCAGGCATTCGACCATTGTCGCGCATAGCCAACGCGCCCGGGGGAATCGGGGCGTGGGCGTAGGCTTGAGCGCATGGAGTTGTTTGCGGCAATCGTTCTTTTTGTTAGTGCACTGTTCAACGTGGTGGCCTGGCCTCGCTTCTTCAAGAGAGTCAGTAGTGACTCGCGAGCTCGGGATGCAGCGGGCGGAACGACCGCGTTCTACCGCGTCCACGCAGTGCTCCTCGGCATCGCTCTCGCTATTGCTGCGGCATCCGTTATCGCCGGCGTGTTGCTGCTCTCCCGCTCGTAGCGCACCGCGAAGGGCGCCTAGCTCAGGCCTACTCGACTGCGAGAGCGCGTAAGACATAGTCGCGGAGAATGATCGCGTGGTTAATCTCGGGATCCCGCGCGGCATAGAGCAGAGTCACCGTGTGGTGGGTGCGCAGTTGATCGATGGCAGCCGCGACCTCCAGACACTTGTCTAACTCCGCTCGATAACGAACTGCGAAGTCGTCGAACAAGTCGGGGTCGTGGTTCCACCAGTTGCGGAGCGCTGTGCTGGGGGCGAGATCTTTGTTCCACTCGTCGACTTGTGCCGCCAGCTTGCTCACGCCGCGGGGCCACAAGCGATCAACTAGGACGCGGAAACCATCGACGACCCGCGGCTGCTCGTAGATGCGGGCAATGGTCACGTCGGTCATCCTCAGCCCTTTCTCACTGAGCGTGGGCCTGTCGTGGTGCGACAGTGGCCAGCTTCTCGTTGTGAATTCTATGATTCGAATGGAGTTGTCAGTATCGTCGCCCAGTATAGGGAGTATGAGTTTTATGCTCCCCCCGTTGCGAAACCCGCGCCGCACCATCGGTGATCGAACCTTCGACTTTTCGCAGCGCGTGGCGGTGATGGCAATCGTTAACCGCACGCCTGACTCCTTCTATGATGCCGGCGTCAACTACGCACTCGAGGACGCCGTTTCGGCGTCTCTGCGTGCGGTCCATGATGGCGCGGATTGGATCGATATCGGGGGAGTGCCGTTCGCTCCGGGCGATCCGCTGAGCGTTGAGGATGAGTGTGATCGCGTTGTTCCGGTCGTGGAAGCACTGCGAGAGGAATCCAACGTCGTGATCTCAGTCGATACCTTCCACGCGGAGGTGGCGCGCCGCAGCATCGCCGCCGGGGCGACCGTGATCAACGACACCACGGGACTCAGCGATCCCGATTTAGCTCGCGTCGTGGCCGATAGCGAAGCGTCGCTGGTGTTGGTGCATTCGCGGGCTCAACCGCGAACCCAATTTGCTCGTCCACAGTACGACGATGTTGCTATCGAGGTGCGCGACTTTCTCCAGAGCCGCGTTGATCGAGCGATGGACGCTGGAGTTCCGGACGACCGTCTCTTTGTCGATCCTGGTCACGACCTCAACAAGAACACTCTTCATAGCCTTGAGCTCACGCGCCGACTCGACGTGATTGCCGACTTGGGGCTGCCGACACTCGTCGCGCTGTCGAATAAGGACTTCATCGGTGAGGTGCTGGAGAAACCGAAGCGAGAGCGGCTGGCGGGCTCGTTGGCCGCTGCCGTTGCCTGTGTGCTCAACGGCGCGCGCGTCGTGCGCGCTCATGAGGTAACGGAGACCGTGGATGCCGTGCGAATGGCAGAAGCGATTCTTGGGCTCCGGCAGCCGGCGGAACTCAAGCACAATATGTCCGACGCCAACGAAAGGTAGACCGTGGCCGCTGCATCCGACATCCATCCCCTTACTGCAGGCGTCGCTCTGACCGATGAGCAGTTGCTCGCGAGCTACGCAGCGGCGGAGCGTGCGAAGCCATGGCTGCGTGCCAACTTCGTCTCGAGCATCGATGGAGCCGCTACCCACGAGGGTGTCTCGGGCGGCTTGGGCACACCGGCCGACGGACGAGTGTTTCCGCTGCTGCGCCGGCTTGCGGATGTCATAGTCGTCGGTGCTGGCACCGTGCGTCACGAGGGCTACCGCAATCTCGCTCTCGACGAGGAGTCAGTAGCCTGGCGAACCGCAAACGGCCTCAGCGCGCAGCCGCCCTTCGCCATCGTGACCGCATCACTGCGTCTGGAACCGAAAGACCTTGAGTCATACGCCACGCGGCCGTTCGTGATTACCACTGAGCAGGCCTCGGCCGAGCAACGGAAGCGGATCGAGGAAGTGGCAGACGTGATTATCGCGGGAGACTCCCAAGTCGACACGGTCGAGCTCAAGCATGCGCTGGCCGAGCGTGGGTATCCGCAATTGCACAGTGAGGGTGGGCCGACTTTATTCGCCACGATGATCGCGCAGGGAGTAGTCGACGAATTGTGCCTGACCATTAGCCCGCGACTCGAAGGCGGCTCAGCGCGCCGGATCGTTGACGCCGCGGAGGCAACGCCTCAAGACATGATGCTGGCCCATGCGTTCAGTGCAGCGGATGGCACACTGCTTCTGAGGTACACGCGCGCCTAGAAGCGTCGGCGTGTGCCGCGGATTCGTTCGCGCAGGTCGCGCTGGTCGCGCGAGTCGCTCGGGGCGTGGACCGGCGCGACGGCAGCTAAGGCTCGTCGCGCGTGACTTGCTCCTAGCACTCGACTACGTTGACGGCAAGACCGCCCAACGACGTCTCTTTGTAGCGCGAGCTCATGTCTTTTCCGGTCTCGGCCATCGTGATGATGACCTCATCCAGAGAAACTCGGTGCGTTCCGTCGCCCCACAGTGCCATTTTTGCGGCATTGATGGCCTTGGCGGCCGCAATCGCATTGCGTTCGATGCAGGGGATCTGCACTAGTCCGCCGATGGGATCACACGTGAGCCCTAGGTTGTGTTCCATCGCGATCTCTGCGGCATTTTCTACCTGCTCGGGCGTTCCGCCGAGAATCTCGGCCAGGCCGGCAGCGGCCATCGACGATGCTGAGCCGACTTCTCCCTGGCATCCGACCTCAGCGCCCGAGATCGATGCCATGCGCTTGTAGAGCACGCCCACGGCCGCGCTGGCAAGCAAGAAGCGCACGGTAGCGTCATCCTTCATCGACTGGTCGGCGTCTTTCATGCCGGGAGCGTAATGCGTCGCGTAGAAGAGCACGGCGGGGATAATGCCAGCGGCACCGTTGGTAGGCGCTGTGACGACACGGCCACCGGAGGCGTTCTCTTCATTGACAGCGAGAGCCACGAGATTGACCCACTCCTGCCAAAATGCCGGGTCGCGGTGTGGGTCTTCCTTTCGCAGTCGCGCGTGCCAGTCGGGAGCGCGGCGACGAACCTTGAGCGTGCCGGGCAGATTACCCGTGCGCTCGAGGCTGTTGTTCTTGCACTCGTCCATGACATCGCGGATGTGCAGCAGACCGGCGCGCACATCGGCTTCAGTGCGGCGCGCAAGCTCGTTTCGCAGCATCACGCCGCTGAAGGGAAGACCCTCGGAGCGGCAGTGCGCGAGTAGCTGAGCTGCCGTGCGGAAGGGGAGCGGGTCCGCGATGTGGTCAAGGCCGTTGGCGCCATCGCGGTTGTCTCCCTCCCGATAGATGAAACCCCCACCGATGGAGAAGTAGGTCGCCTCGAGAATGGGGTCGCCGGCATCCGAGAATGCGGCAAAACGCATACCGTTCGGATGCCCGTCGAGAACGGTCAGCGGGTGCAGTGCAATCCCGGACTCGCGCAACGGTACTTCGTGACTCCCCGCCAAGCTGAGCATTCCCGACTCTTCGATTCTTGCCAGAATCTTTTCCATCTCAGCAGGCAGGACCTGGTCGGGAAGGTTGCCTTCGAGCCCTATGAGCACGGCACTCATCGTGCCGTGGCCGGCGCCGGTTGCAGCAAGAGAGCCGTAGAGGCGCACGCTCACTGTGGCGACGGAGTCGAGCATCCCGTGCTCAGCAAGATCGGCGGCAAATGATGCCGCTGCGCGCATCGGGCCGACGGTGTGCGAGCTGGAAGGGCCGATGCCGACAGTGAAGAGATCGAAGCTGCTGAGGGGCACTTCTTCGAGAGAGGGGGTCGGGACTTCGGTGGTGGGGGTCAGATTGCGAATGGCCACGGTGACTCCGTTTCTTCACCACACAACGTCGTGCGGGTGTCGTCGAGTCCTCTCCGCTCTGTATCGGGCCTGAGAGTTTCCGCACGCTTGTGGCGTTGCGTTGCCCCGTCGGCGAGTCGGGCTGGGCCGACTACTTTTCAGAGTTGCCTATCCACTGCGGTACTGGGGCCTGAGAGATTCCCGGAGAGGGTTTGCTCCTACGGCGCCAACCCACGATCGGAAGGACTCTCCCGCGGCGGAATGACGGCTGTTCACTTGTGCCCTCAGCATACACTCGGGCTCAATTCACTGACCGGAAAAATGGAGGGGGTTAGGTGCTCAGTAGAGCACGTGGAGCAGGTAACCAGCCGCGCTCCCACGTGCTCACGAAAGGCTCTACTCGTCGGGGTCGGTCGGATCGAGCGGCGCATGGTGGTCAGCGTTCGCCACTCCGCGGCGCCAGTATCCGTCAGCGGTTACCTGCTTTTTGGGCAGACCGAGTTCTCGACGCAAATAGCGGCGCAACGGAACGAGGGTTGCAGCCTCACCGGCCATAAAGACAAAGGTCGATTCGCCAATCTCGCCCAACGAGCGGAGTGCTGCGTCTAGCTGGCCGAGACCCTCGCGACGGTAGAACCACTGCGCGGTCATCCGGGCCTTGAGCTCGTCGCTGAAGTAAGCCTCCATGCTTTCATCGGCAACATCGAACAGCGCGGTGATGCGGACCGACGTCGGAAGCATATCTATCCAACGCGATGCGGAGGGCAGTGCTGTTTCGTCAGCGATCAGGATCACGTGGGTTGCACCCTGAGGCAGAAAGCGCGAACCGCGCGGGCCGGCAATCATGATCGGGTCGCCCACGCTCGCGTGTGCAGCCCAGGCGGAGGCTACTCCTTCGTCACCGTGGGCGACGAAGTCAAGGTCGAGTTCGTGACGGACCCCGTCGCTGCGAAAGCCGAGCGGGGTGTAGTCGCGGTAAATAACTTTGCTGTCGCCGGCTCGCTTAAAGCCATCGGCGGTCACGGTGGGCGGGGTAAGGATGCCGGTCGCGGGGTCGGGGAAGAACACCTTGACGTGGTCTGTGGGGCCACCGCTCACGAATCCATCGAGTTCATCTCCGGTGAGGGTGATGCGAGCGATTGAGGGCGTGGGGTGGCTCACAGCACTCACGGTGAGGTGACGCAAGGCGAAGGGGTGCTTGACGGTTTCGCGTTCAAAAGTCATAAACGGTTGGCGCTGGGCGCCGGCTCATTTCGCTAAAAAGTTAGGGTTGCCTAACTACTGTATCTGTCTGGGCTACTGAGTGCCAGTGAGTGTCGTGGTTATCGAGATTTCACCCTCGAGAGAGCGGTGAACGGGGCACTTATCGGCGATCACGAGGAGCGAGTCGCGTTGCTCGTCGGTGAGTTCGCCGTCGAAGGTGAGTTCGCGCGTGAAGTGC
The DNA here is from genome assembly GCF_004118935.1 of Salinibacterium sp. UTAS2018. NCBI lineage: Bacteria > Bacillati > Actinomycetota > Actinomycetes > Micrococcales > Microbacteriaceae > Salinibacterium > Salinibacterium sp. UTAS2018. The sequence continues at coordinate 238,278 of NZ_CP035375.1, read as the reverse complement.
TCAACCATTCCCTCAGTTGACGTGCAGTGGTCGCAGTCTGCCGCAGCAATTCGTTCCCGCATGAGTCGCACGCTGACGCCGGTGAGCGGTATCTTCTTGCGGTCCGCGTACATACGGATAGTTATCGAGGTGCAGGTACCAAGACCCGCCAGAATGAAATCGTAGGGAGCGGCCCCGTGGTTCTCGCTGAGCGGTTGCGGCTCATCGGCGATAATTTCGTGGCCGGAAGCGAAGACCCGCTGCTCGTATCGCGCCGGACCGCTCTCGGTGACAATGACAGCGCTGCCATCGACGGTCACGGTTGCGCTGGGGTTTACACTCGGTGCTGCGCCGGTTGCGGTTGCGGGGGCGGGCTCCGCCGGGACTGAGGTGCGCTGTGCGGCTGAGGCCGAAACACCAGCTGAAACATCGGAGCGATCGAAAGCGTAGCGCGCCGCCCAGGCGGCAATCACGCTCGCTGCGAAGGTGGCGTCATCCCGGTCGCTGAGAAGGTGATCAGCCCCATCCAGAGCCACGAAGGACTTGGGATGCCGTGCAGCGTCGAAGATTTCGCGCGCGTTATCAACCCCGACGGTTTGGTCGATCGGGGAGTGCAGTACGAGCAGGGCTGCGTTCAACTTGCGCAGGCGTGCCGCTTGGGGCTGGGCGGCGATGTCATCGAGTAGTTGTTTACGGATGCGGAAAGGGCGCCCACCCAACTGCACATTAGCTTCGCCCTCGGCGACGATCTCGGCGCTCGCGTCAGCGAATAGGTTGCTGATGTGGGCCGGATCGCTCGGGCTGCCGAGAGTCGCGACCGCGCGGGTCGAGGGAACGCGGTGAGCGGCGGCGAGTACCGCGGCACCGCCCAAGGAATGTCCGATGAGAATGGTGGGTGCCCGGTAGTTGTCGCGGAGATACTCGGTGGCGGCCACGACATCGTCAATGTTCGAACTGAAGTTGGTGTTCGAAAAGTCTCCATCTGATCCGCCTAGACCGGTGAAGTCGAAGCGCAACACGGCGATGCCATAAGCGACGAGAGCGCGTGAAATGCGCGAAGCGGCGAAGGAGTCCTTGGAGCACGTGAAGCAGTGGGCAAAGAGTGCGTAGGCCGAAGGTGATCCCTCGGGAAGGTCAAGGCGGGCGGCGAGCATGGTGCCGGTGGAGCCGGGGAATTCGATCTTCATGGTTCGTTACCGCCCTGTTCTGTCGTGCTTCCAGCGTTTCGCATGGAGGCACACAATGCAACGCTGGCGGCGACGGTGTTCTTCCCGGAACGAAAGAACGGCCGGCGAGGAGAGTTCCTCCGCCGACCGTTCCAAGGTGACTAATTCACCACAGAGCTGTTACAAACCCGAGTCCGCGAGCGAACCGGTGATCTCATTTCCCGCGGGGTCATAGACGAGGCAGAGGATCTCACGATCGCCCTCTGACCAGCTGCCCTCGGTGGGGTAGTACCAAGAGAAGTCGTAGACCGAGTCTTCGTACTCGACGCCCATGAAGCTGCTGAACCCGGCGTAGCAATCATTCGTGGCCTGCTCTTCGATGACGCTGTCACCGGGGAAGTCGCCTTCATCGAGGTATGAAGCAGCGTATACCTCGGCGTCGTGAGGCTCGGCGCAGTCGATGGTTTTCGTGCTGGAGACCTCTCCACCGTCCTGGTGGCCCACTTCACAGTCGCCAACGACGAGAGTGAAGATGTCCTGAGTGGTGCCGGCGCCCGGATCGACAGCGTCACTGATCTCGTCAGTGACCTGGTCGAGGATGCTGCATCCGCTCAGGACTACAGCGGCGGCGGCAACCGCGGCGATCGCGATTGAGCGGCGCCAGATTGTCTCAGTCGTCATAAAAGTGGGTCTCTTTCGTGTGAATGTGTCGCGCTTAGTACCCGACAATCTTAGCGAACACAGCCTTTTCACAGGTAACGAAATGGGGTGAACTGCTAATGAGATCGCAGAAAGTTCAACGAATCGTTATGAAGAATGCCGTTTGTGGCGAGCGCACTACCGTGCCATGGACCCTCTTCACCGTCCACCGAGGTGAAGCGGCCACCGGCCTCCTGCACGATCGGGATGAGCGCCGCCATGTCATAAGGCTGCAGATCAAACTCGCCCACGAGGTCCAATGCCCCTTCGGCAAGCAACATGTACGCCCACATGTCACCGATCGCACGCGAACGCCACGTGGCGCGAGTGAGTGCGACAGCGGCATCCAAGCGGCCAGCGCCATCCCAGCCCGACAAGCTGTTGTAGCTGATGGATGCGGCGTCTAACGCGGCCACTTTGCTCACGAAAATCTGCTCGGGCTCTTCATCGCGGGCCTGTGCGAAGGCGCCGTGACCGGTCGCGGCCCACCAGCGTTTGCCGAGGGCCGGAGAGCTGACGACGCCAACTTGCGGCACGCCATCGATGACGAGCGAAATGAGAGTGCCCCAGATCGGGACGCCGCGCAGAAAATTGGAGGTGCCGTCGATGGGGTCGATGATCCACTGGCGGTTCGAGTCACCGGCCTCGCCGTACTCTTCACCGAGAATCGAGTCGCCCGGTCGTGCAGCGGCGATGCCCGCACGAATGCTGCGCTCGACAGCCTTGTCAGCATCCGTTACCGGAGTGCGGTCAGGCTTCGTCGTGACCTCGAGATCGAGCGCAGTGAAGCGATCGAGGGAGATGAGGTCAGCGTCGCCCGCGAGAGCGAGGGCAAGGGAAAGATCGTCGGCGAGAGTGTATTCGGTCACAGCTACACGCTAGCGGAACCGAGTGTCGTAATGAGCCGCTGGAATGAGTCCAGACGCAGCCGGCCGACCTCGCCGAGAGCGCCAGCAGCAACAGCCTCGGAAATAGCGCAGTCGGGAGCATCCGGTAAGTGGGTGCAGCCGCGGGGGCACTCCTCAGCAAGTTCTGCCAGATCAGTGAACGACGACAGTATCTTGCTGGGATCGATGTGCCCGAGTCCAAACGAGCGCACGCCCGGAGTATCGACGACCCAGCCGGAACCCACTCGGTACGACATCGTCGACGATGAGGTATGACGACCGCGGCCGGTCACCGAATTGACGCGTCCGACGGCACGGTTAGCGTCCGGCACCAAAGCGTTGACAAGGGTGGACTTGCCAACGCCCGAGTGGCCAACCGCAACGGTCGTGTGCCCTTCCAGGGCAGCCCTCAACTCGTCGAGAGGAACCTCGTCAGAGCGGCTTGCGATGACCTTCAGATTAAGACCGGCGAAATTCTGCAAGAACGGAGCCGGATCCTGCAAGTCAGTTTTGGTGATGCACAGAATCGGATCGATTCCCGCATCGTAGGCAGCAACAAGATAGCGGTCGACGAGTCGCGGTCGTGGCTCGGGGTCAGCCGCGGCAACAACGATGAGCATCTGATCGGCGTTGGCGACAATGATGCGTTCTACGGCATCCGTATCATCGGCGCTTCGGCGCAGCAGTGTGGTGCGTTCGCGGATGCGAACGATGCGGGACAGCGTTCCTTCGGTGCCACTCGTGTCACCCACAAGGTCAACCCAGTCGCCGGTGACGACGGAAACTTTGCCGTGCTGGTTGCGGCCGAGCTCGCGAGCGCGTGCCGCGATGATTTGGCGCTCCTCAGGGGTTCCCTCGGCTACCCACACACCGTAGCGGCCACGGTCCACGCTGAACACGCGACCCTCGATGGCATCCGAATGCTGCGGGCGAATCTTGCTGCGGGGCTTATTGGCCTTCGGGTTCGGGCGCATGCGCACCGAACTCTCGTCGTATTCGCTGTAGGCGCGGTCGTCATCGTCGTCGTCGCCGGTGAGCCAGCTCATCGTTAGAGCAGCCCGAGAGTGTTGGTGGTGAGGGGCGCATCGCCGACGAGGGTGCGCCACAGTTCGGGGAACTGGGGGAGCGTCTTAGCGGTCGATTCGATGCCCTCGATCTCCACGCCCTCGATCGCGAGGCCAATAATGGCGCCGGCGGTCGACATTCGGTGATCTTCGTAGCTGTGCCAGATACCGCCGTGCAGGGCGGCGGGCTCGATGTGAAGCCCGTCATCGAGTTCGGTGACGGATCCGCCGAGCGCGTTGATCTCGGTGCGCAGAGCAGCAAGGCGGTCTGTTTCATGACCGCGCAAATGACCGATCCCGGTAATAGTGCTGGCAGAGGATGCCAGAGCAGCGAGGGCGACGATCGCGGGAGCGAGTTCGCCACCGGTCGAGAGGTCGAGTTCGACTCCGGGGTAGCGCTGACCGCCGACGACGCCAACACCGCCATCGATCGTGAGCGCGCCATCCTTGCGAATGGCCGTCGCGCCAAACAGCGGGAGCAGTTGCTCGAGGTCGGCACCGACCTGCGTGGTGGTCTCAGGCCATCCCTCGATCGTGACTGAACCCCCCGCAACAACAGCGGCAGCCAAGAACGGTGCAGCGTTAGAGAGGTCGGGTTCCAGAACCACATCGATGGCGCGGATCGGCCCTGCGGGCACAATCCAGACGCCGGGCTCGGGGCTCTCGACAACAACGCCGCGAGCAGCGAGGCATTCGATCGTCATCTCAATGTGCGGCATGCTCGGCAGCTTCTCGCCGGTGTGACGCAGCGTCAAGCCGTTATCGAAGCGCGCCGCTGCGAGCAGCAGTCCCGAGACGAACTGGCTGGATGCCGAAGCATCGATACTGACTTCGCCACCGGCAACCGTGCCCATGCCGTACAGGCTGAAGGGAAGGGTTCCGCGGCCATCGTCGGAGACATCGACGCCCAAAGCGCGCAGCGAGTCAATTGTGGTGCGCATCGGGCGGCGAAGGGCTGCCTCATCGCCATCGAACGCGACAGGGCCAAGCGCGAGAGCGGCAACGGGAGGAAGGAAGCGCATCACTGTGCCGGCAAGGCCGCAGTCGATGGATGTTCCCCCCTCAAGCTCACCGGGGGTGACCTGCAGGTCGGGACCGAAGGCGTTACCGGTGGGGATCTCTGTGATCCCGACGCCGAGAGCGCGCAAGGCCTGGATCATGAGGGCACTGTCGCGCGAGTGCAGCGGAGAGTGCAGGCGCGAGGGGCCATCGGAGAGAGCCGCCAGAACCAATTCGCGGTTCGTGAGACTCTTACTGCCCGGCAAACTCAGCGATGCCGAGAGGGCGTGAGTAACGGTCGGTGCTGGCCAGTTTCCGGGCACCGTGGTGTCTGGCACCGTCTCGTCGTCATACGGGCTGAACTCTGGGTTGGAATACTTAGATACGAACATCAGTTACTAAGAGTATCGGCGTTTAAGACCCCACGGAGGAGGCGCCCGTATGACAGCAGTACTGAGTACTCAGCAGGATGTGGTTATCAGCGAACTAGAATTGTCGCTAATGACTACCGACAGAGTTGAGCCCAGCGCCACCGAAGCTGCCGCTGACGACAAGCGACGACAGTTCGAAGAGCAGGCGCTGCCCTTTATGGACCAGCTTTTCGGCGCCGCAATGCGCATGACCCGCAACCCCACCGACGCTGCAGATCTCGTTCAAGAGACCTTCATCAAAGCGTTTCAGGCGTTCGGTCAATTTCAGCAAGGCACGAACCTGAAGGCCTGGCTGTATCGCATCCAGACCAACACGTTCATCAATATTTATCGCAAGAACCAGCGCAACCCTTATCAGGGCACTATTGACGAACTTGAAGATTGGCAATTGGGCGGCGCTGAGTCGGTCACCCAATCCGTCTCGACGCGCTCGGCTGAAGCAGAAGCGATCGATCACTTGCCCGATAGTGCGGTGAAGGATGCGCTGCAGTCGATCCCCGAAGACTTCCGCCTTGCGGTCTACTTTGCCGACGTCGAAGGCTTCTCGTATCAAGAGATCGCCGACATCATGAAAACCCCCGTAGGCACCGTAATGAGTCGACTGCACCGTGGCCGTCGCATGTTGCGTGAACTACTGGCCGACTATGCGCGTGACCGCACCCCCGGCACGCCTGCAGCATCAAGGAGCACCAAATGACCGACTGCGGTTGCGAAAAAGCAAAAGCTGAACTCGAGGAATACCTCGACCGCGAACTGAACGAAGCGGATTTTCAGGATGTCTCTGATCATCTGGACAACTGCGAGTCGTGCTCGAGCGAACACCTCGTTGCTCTCGCGTTGAAGCTCAAGGTGAAACAGGCCTGTCGCGAAACAGCGCCCGATGATTTGCGGAGCGCGATTCTGTCGAAGCTGGCAGACGCGAAGTAAGAACTCTAACGCCGAGCACGCCGAGCACGCCTAGTGCTCCCGGCGCACCGTGTTCACTGAGTTCAGTGATCACGACACAGAAAAGCGGGCATCCTCCGAAGAAGATGCCCGCTTTTCGTTAACGCGGTTGCGGTTACGGCTGGGTAATCGCGTGGTCGATCAATTCAGCTTGCTCGAGAGCGCTGCGCTTCGAGGAACCGGTCGCCGGTGAGGCGGATGCCGGACGTGACGCGAGCTTGATGTCACGAGACTGAATGTGGCGTTGCAGCTCCAGACTGATGAACGGCCAAGCGCCCTGGTTCTCAGGCTCATCCTGAGTCCACACGATGTCAGCGTTCGGGTACTGGTCAAGCACTGTGGTCATGTCGGTAACGGGGAGCGGGTAGAACTGCTCCATGCGCACGACGGCGATGTGCTTGATCTCGCGCTTGTCGAGCTCGGCGACGATGTCGTAGTACGTCTTGCCCGATGTGACAATAACCCGAGTGACGGCCGACTTGTCGTCGAGACGCACGTCGTCAAGAACGGGCTCGAAACGGCCACTCGTGAAGTCAGCAACGTCGCTCGTGGCACCGCGCAGGCGAAGCATCGCCTTGGGAGTGAACACGATCAGGGGACGGCGCGGACGCGAGTAAGCCTGACGACGCAGCAGGTGGAAATACGATGCCGGAGTCGACGGGCGAGCCACGATCATGTTGTTCTCGGCACACATCTGAAGGTAGCGCTCGATGCGGGCGGAGGAGTGGTCGGGGCCTTGACCCTCGTAGCCGTGCGGCAGCAGCATGACAACACTTGAGCGTTGTGCCCACTTCTGCTCAGCGCTCGAGATGAACTCATCCACGACGATTTGTGCGCCGTTGGCGAAGTCACCGAACTGGGCTTCCCACATCACGAGAGCGTCGGCACGCTCTACTGAGTAGCCGTACTCGAAGCCGAGAGCCGCGTACTCGCTGAGCAGCGAATCGTAGATCCAGAAGCGTGACTGGTTCTCGGAGAGATTCTGCAGCGGCAGCCACTCTTGACCGTTTTCGCGGTCGTGGAGTACGGCGTGACGCTGAACAAACGTGCCTCGACGAGCATCCTGACCCGCCATACGCACCGGGGTTCCCTCGAGGAGAACAGAACCGATCGCGAGCAACTCGGCGAAGGCCCAGTCGATTCCGCCCTTGCGGCTCATATCGGTGCGCTTCTTGAGCAGCGCCTGAAGCTTCTTATGCACGGTGAAGTTTGCTGGCGGGTTGGCATGAGCGTCGCCAATGAGTTGAACAACGCTTTCGTCGATTCCCGTGGTGATGGGCTCGCCGATGGCGTCGTCACGTTGAGAGCCGGGACGCTCAAGGTCAGAGACTCCGCTGCCGTCCTTGGTGAGGATCGGCATCGAACCGGTCTGAGCGGCATGCGTTTCGGCGAAAGCACGCTCGAGGCGGTCTTGGAAGTCCTGATGGCTGGCTTCGTACTCTTCCTGAGTGATATCGCCACGACCAACGAGACCCTCGGTGTAGAGGGTACGAACGGAGCGCTTGGCCTCGATCAGGTTGTACATGAGCGGCTGCGTCATCGAGGGGTCGTCTCCCTCATTGTGGCCACGGCGGCGGTAGCAGATGAGGTCGATAACCACGTCGCGGTGGAACTTCTGGCGGTACGCGAAGGCGAGCTCCGCTACGCGAACGACGGCCTCAGGGTCGTCACCGTTCACGTGGAAGATCGGTGCCTGAACAGTCTTAGCGACATCGGTGGAGTACTGCGAAGTACGGCCCTCGCTGGGCGGAGTCGTAAATCCAACCTGGTTGTTGATGTTGACGTGGATGGTGCCACCCGTGCGGTATGCGCGCAGCTGTGACATCTGCAAGATCTCAACGACGATGCCCTGACCGGCCATCGCCGCGTCTCCGTGCACCATTACGGGCAGGACCGCGTACGAACCAATGGGGCGGCGGTCTTGCTTGGCGCGAACGATGCCCTCAAGCACACCATCGACCGCTTCGAGGTGCGAAGGGTTAGCGGCGAGGTAGACCGGGATCTGGCGACCGTCGGCGGCAGTGAAAGTGCCCTCGGTTCCCAGGTGATACTTGACGTCGCCCGAACCCTGCACAGTGCGGGGGTCTTGAGTGCCCTCGAACTCGCGGAAGATTTGACCGTAGGTCTTTCCCGCGATGTTGGTGAGAACGCTCAGGCGACCACGGTGGGCCATGCCAATAGCAACCTCTTCAAGGTTAGCTTCGGCAGCCTTCTGAATGACGGCATCCAGCAACGCGATCGTGGATTCGCCACCTTCGAGACTGAAGCGCTTCTGACCGACGTACTTGGTCTGCAAGAACGTCTCGAAAGCTTCCGCTTCGTTGAGCTTGCCCAAGATGCGCATCTGCTCGTCGTGGGTCGGCTTGGTGTACGGCTTCTCGACGTGATCCTGGATCCAGCGACGCTGCTCCGGGTTCTGAATGTGCATGTACTCAATACCGACAGTGCGGCAGTAGGCGTCGCGCAGAGTGCCAAGGATTTCGCGCAGTAGCGCCTGACGCTTGCCACCGAAACCGCCGGTGACGAACTCGCGGTCAAGATCCCAGAACGTAAGTCCGTGGCTCGAGATGTCGAGGTCGGGGTGCGAACGCTGGCGGTACTCAAGCGGATCGGTGTCAGCCATGAGATGACCGCGAACGCGGAACGAGTTGATGAGCTCGTGAACGCGCGACGTCTTGTTGATGTTGTCGGCGAGATCGACGTTGATGTCGTTGGCCCAGTGGATGGGGTCGTACGGGATGCGCAACGCCGCGAAGATGTCTTCGTAGAAGTTGTTGCCGCCGATGAGTCGCTCGTGAATCTTCTTGAGGAACTCACCCGAACCAGCGCCCTGAATGACACGGTGGTCGTAGGTGCTCGTGAGGGTTACGGTCTTGCCGATACCGAGCTCGGTGAGGGTACGAAGGCTCGCTCCCTGGAACTCGGCCGGGTACTCCAGCGCTCCAGCGCCAACGATTGTTCCTGAGCCACGCATGAGGCGGGGGACCGAATGCTCGGTGCCGATACCGCCCGGGTTGGTGAGAGAGATCGTGTTGCCCATGTAATCGGGGCCGGTCAGCTTGTTAGCGCGGGCACGCGACACGACGTCTTCATACGCGGCAAGGAACTCGCCAAAGCCCATGGTCTCGGCATTCTTGATGCCGGGAACTACGAGCGCGCGAGTGCCATCAGGTTTCGGCATGTCAATGGCAATACCGAGGTTGATGTGGGCCGGAGTGACAACCGAAGGCTTGCCGTTGGGCTCATCGTAGAAAACGTTCTGGCTCGGAAACTCTTTGAGAGTCTCGATGATCGCCCAGGCGATGAGGTGGGTGAACGACACTTTTCCACCGCGAGCACGCTTGAGGTGATTGTTGATGACAATACGGTTGTCGATCATGAGCTTCGCCGGAATAGTACGAACACTCGTGGCGGTGGGAACGGTGAGGCTCGAGTCCATGTTCGAAGCGAGAGCCTTCGCAGCGCCACGCAGCGGGGCAACGACGTTCTCGGTTTTCGGCTTGGCGGCAGCCTCAGCCTTCAGCGTCTCGATGGGAGTCGTGGTCGGCGCCTCGGCGGGGATCGGTTGGGGCTTCGCCTCGACCGACGTGGTGCGGGCGATGGGCTGGCTGCCCGTGCTGGGGTTCGCCTCATCCACGAAGGGCTTTTCGGCGGGTGCCGCTGCCGGTGCTGCCGGCGCCGCGGGTGTTGCGGCGGCTGCGGGGGAAGCTGCGGTGGCGGGCTGCGGAGCGGCGGGCGTCGTCGCCGGTGCTGCAGCCGCGGCAGTGGGCGTCGTCGCCGCGGGAGCCGTCGTGGTGGGAGTCGAATCTTTCGACGGATGATAGTTCTCGAGGAAGGGCCACCAGGCCTCATCCACAAGGTTCTTGTCTTCGAGGTACTTTGCGTACATCTCGTCAACCAACCATTCGTTGGCCCCGAAGTCGCCCGAGGAGTCTCCGTCCGCTGCGATTCCGGTTACTTGGCCTGACACGTCAAACCGCCTACTTTCAGTTCTGGTGTTCACAAAAACGACGCGCAGTCTGCGCGCCAGACATCCCCACCAATGTTAATCGCTTTGTTGTGCGTCTGCTGGCCGTGAGGCGGCGATCTTCGTTATTTTCGTGACTTTTTTGCAGATTGTTTTCGAGTGGTGACCTTTAGGCTCGTGACCATGGATTTTTACGAGACCACGCCCACCCATGATTTGACCTACTCGGACGTGTTTTTGGTACCGAGCCACTCCGCGGTGGGGAGCCGCATGTCGGTCTCGCTCGCGCCAGGAGATGGCACGTCGGCCACGATCCCTCTCGTCGCTTCAAATATGAATTCGGTCACCGGGCCGCGCTTGGCCGCCAGTCTCGCTCGTCGTGGTGGGCTCGGCGTGCTGCCGCAAGACCTTAGCGATACTGAGATGGCGGATGCTCTGGCGTGGGTGCGCGCTCAACCCGCCGATATCGACTCCGCCGTGTTCTTGACCCCGCAGGACACCGTCGAACACGCCCTACTCGTGGTTCCACCGCTCCCGGGTCATGGTGTCGTATTGATGAACGACGGTGCGCTCGCCGGAGTTGTGCACGCCGAACGTTTGGCCACGGCACTGCCCGGTGCCGAACTGGGCGATATCGCCGACGGCGATATGCGCGCCATCGATCGCGCAGATTTTGGCAATGCCCGCGAGCTTTTTGATCTGCTTGTCGAGCGTGACCTCGATTTCGCCCCCGTCGTGGATGCGGGCACGGTTGTCGGTACCACGAGCAAGACGAGCGCGCTCCGTTCCACCCTCTACACGCCCGCGCTCGACAGTGAAGGCAAGCTCGCAGTCGCTGCAGCACTCGGAATCAACGGTGACGTTGCAGCGAAGGCCCGCGCTCTGGTGGCTGCCGGCGCGAGCACGCTCGTTCTCGACACCGCGCACGGCCACCAAGAGGGAATGGTGCGGGCTGTCGAGATCGTTGCAGCGCTCAACTTGGGCGTACCTCTGGTCGCGGGCAACGTCGTTACGAGTGCCGCAGTGCGCGACCTCGTGACGGCGGGCGCCACAATTATTAAGGTGGGCGTTGGCCCTGGCGCTATGTGCACGACGCGCATGATGACCGCGGTTGGTCGGCCCCAGTTCTCCGCCGTTCTCGAGACCGCCGCGACCGCACGCGAGCTCGGCGCCCGCGTGTGGGCCGATGGCGGGGTGCGGTACCCCCGCGACGTTGCCCTCGCGCTCGCCGCCGGCGCAGCATCCGTCATGATTGGCTCATGGTTTGCCGGCACGATCGAGGCGCCGGGAGAATTGCGCACCGACGATGCTGGCGCTCTCTACAAAACCAGTTGGGGTATGGCATCCACGAAGGCAGTGCGGGCTCGTTTCGGAGGACTCGATGCCTACGAACTTGCTCGCAAGGAACTCTTCGCAGAGGGAATTTCGGGGTCGAAGATCTACCTCGACCCCGCCCGCCCTTCTATTGACGACCTAGTGGACATGATCACGTCAGGGGTGCGCAGTTCGTGCACCTATGCCGGGGCGGCAAATCTGCGCGAGTTTCGTGAGCGCGCTCTCGTGGGAATCCAGTCGGCAGCAGGGTACGAGGAGGGTAAAGCGTTGCCCGTGAGTTGGTAAAGCTGTCGTTTATTCCCCAGCAATTTGTCCTATACTCAAGGCCATAATGGACGACCCTCCCTCTAGTGGTCGCCCGGGCCTTGTTCCGCGCGACTTCCCCTTGTTCTTCGCCCGTTCTCTACCTACCTCCGCGGCTGGAGGTGATCTGTCATGAATGAATGGCTTCTCCTCGCCGCTGGCCTCGTGTTGACTGTCGGCACCGGCCTCTTCGTCGCCTCCGAGTTTGCACTCGTCAACCTCGACCGCTCTGATCTCGAAGCTCGCCAAGAACGTGGCGAGAAGCGACTCGCGACCACCATCGCAGCGCTCAAGCACACCTCGACACACCTCTCGAGCGCGCAACTAGGAATCACTCTCACCACGCTGCTCGCTGGCTACACTCTCGAACCTGCGTTCAGCACGTGGCTCGAGATCCCGTTAGCGGCCATACTGCCGTCGACGGCAGTGACCGTCATCGCCAGCATCCTGGCCATCACCTTCGCCACTCTGCTCTCGATGATCGTCGGTGAGCTCGTGCCGAAGAACTTCGCGCTTGCGCTCCCACGCGCCACAGCTAAGTTGGTCGTTCCGTTCCAGGTTCTCTTCACCACCGTGTTCAAGCCGGCCGTGAGCTTGCTCAACAACACGGCAAACGGCATTCTGCGTTCCGTGGGCATCGAACCCAAAGAAGAACTCTCCGGTGCGCGCACCGCTGAAGAGCTGACCTCGCTCGTACGCCGCTCGGCGAGCCAGGGCAGTCTCGAAGCAGACACCGCCACGCTGCTCGCGCGCACGCTCGCCTTCGCCGACCACACCGCGCAAGACGTCATGACCCCGCGCCCGCGAGTGGACAGCATCGACCGCACTGACAGCGCTCAAGACGTCATCGACCTCGCGAAGCGCACGGGATTCTCACGCTTTCCGGTGATCGACGACAGCATTGACGACGTCGTGGGATTCGTACACATCAAGCAAGCCGTTGCCGTGCCTCATAAGAAGCGCGCCGACGTGCCGGTCTCTGCTCTGCAAACTGAAGCGCTCCAAGTGCCAGAGACGATGCGGTTGGATGCCCTACTCGCCGAATTGCGTGGCCGTGGCTACCAAATGGCTGTCGTCGTTGACGAATATGGCGGAACGGCGGGAGTCGCGACTCTGGAAGATCTCGTGGAAGAACTCGTCGGTGAAGTTTCCGATGAGCACGACCGATCGAAGGCCGACGTGGTTCGTTCTCGTGACTGGTTTACCTTCCCGGCGATTCTGCGCCCCGATGAGCTTCTCGAGCGCACGGGCGTCGAAGTTCCCGAAGAAGGTCCCTACGAAACCGTGGCCGGGTGGCTCATGAGTGAGCTCGGTCGCGTTCCGCGCACGGGTGACACGATTACCGCCGCTGGCGGAGTGTTCCGCATCGAACGATTGGAAGGTCGACGCATCGACCGCGTGAGGTTTACCCCGGATCCGATTGTTGCCGCTGCCGATGCTGAGGTGGTGAACTAATGGACGTCTGGGGAATCATCTGGCTATTCGTATTGCTGCTGATCAACGCCTTCTTTGTTGGCGCGGAATTCGCCGTCATTTCGGCACGTCGCTCGCAGATCGAGCCGCTCGCGGCATCCGGTTCACGGTCAGCGAAGACTGCGCTGTGGGCCATGGAACACGCCACTCTCATGCTCGCTGCCTGCCAATTGGGCATCACGGTGTGTTCGCTGCTGATCCTGAACGTCTCTGAGCCTGCAATTCACCACCTGCTCGAGGTGCCGCTTGCTCTCACCGGTTTGAGCGAGGAGCTTATCGGCACGATCGCGTTCATTCTGGCGCTCATCATTGTGTCGTTCTTGCACGTTGTGCTCGGCGAAATGGTGCCGAAGAACCTCTCGTTCTCGATCCCGGATCGCGCCGTGCTCGTGCTCGCTCCACCGCTCGTGTTTATCGCGACGGTGTTCCGCCCGATCATCGTTGCGCTGAACGCGATTGCCAACGCCATTCTGCGCCTCTTCAAGGTCGAACCCAAGAACGAAGCAAACAGTGTCTTCACGCTCGACGAAGTCGCGACAATCGTCGCTCAGTCAACGCGCGAAGGAGTATTGACGGATGCCGGTGGCACGCTCACTGGCGCGTTCGAGTTCACCTCGAAAAAAGTTCGCGATGTCGCCATTCCGATGTCTGGGCTTGTGACACTGCCGGAAGATGCCGCCCCCGCCGACCTCGAAAAGGCCGTCGCGCAACGCGGATTCTCGCGCTACATTCTGTTGAACGACGCGGGGGAGCCCACCGGCTACCTGCACCTGAAGGACGTAATCGACCTCGAAGAGAGCGAGTTTCACGAGCCGGTTCCGCCCAAGCGGATTCGCCAGCTCATCTCGATGTATTGCGAGACTGACCTCGAAGATGCTCTCGCGACCATGCGTCGCTCGGGAGTGCACGTGGCACGCAGCTTCGATGCAACCGGCGAGACAACCGGTGTGCTGTTCCTCGAAGACATCATTGAGGTTCTTGTCGGCGAAGTGCAAGACGCCACCCGGCGTCGCTAGCGGCGTTCTCAACTATCGTTGTCATCCATGGAAGCTGAGTCGATGTGGAGTGCTGCTGACGCGGCACGCCACATCGCTCTGCCCCGGGATAGCGACGACAAGTACAGCCGGGGCGTTCTCGGCGTGATCACCGGTTCGGCCCTGTACCCGGGCGCCGCGGTGCTGGGAGTCGAGGCGGCCGCGCGCACCGGCGTGGGCATGGTGCGCTACCTCGGAGCGCAGCGCGCCCAGGACCTCATTCTGCAGCGCCGCCCCGAGGCCGTGATGGGCGATGGTCGGGTGCAAGCGTGGCTCATCGGTTCGGGGATGGATCATGCCGCACGAGAACCCGCTGCCGATCGCCACATTGCGGCCGCACTCGGACAGCACGTGCCGCTCGTCCTCGACGGGGGAGCCCTCGACGTAGTTCACCGCGCGACCACCCCGACCGTGATCACGCCGCACTACCGCGAACTCGGGCGACTGCTCGGCGAGCGAAAAGAAGCTATTGCGGAGGCTCCGCGTGACTGGGCGGAATCCGCCGCCACCCAACTCGGCTGCACCGTGCTGCTGAAGGGTCACACGACGTACGTGTCTGACGGCACATCGACGGCGGCGATCGCGGCTGCTCCCGCGTGGCTGGCTACCGCTGGCGCTGGAGACGCCCTCGGCGGCATCCTGGGCGCCCTCGTCGCTACCCACAGTGACGAAGTACTCGCCGACCCGAGCCTGCTGGTCGGCCTCGCCGCTACGGCGTCGTACGTGCACGGGCGCGCAGCTACTCTCGCGAGCGATGGCGGCCCCCTCACCATTCTTGATCTCTGCGCCAGTGTCTCGCGGGTCATCGCTGAACTTGTCGAGACCTCAGCGGACGCCGCAGCGGCTGACTCCCGACCGCAGTGCTGACCCGTCACTCCGTCAGCGCCATCGGGCTCTGGCTGCTCTTCATTGCTGCCCACCTCGTTCTCGGCCTACTCAACCTCCACGGCCCGGGCAATCCCTTTGGCGATGTGACGATCGTTTACGCCGGCTGGGCTCAGCAAGCGTATGCCTCGGGCATCGTGGCTGGCGTTGACATTCCGTGGGTGTATCCGCTGCTCGCCATCGTGCCCATTCTGGCGTCCGTGACCTTCGGTGTTGAATTGATCGGGGCAACGTGGCTCACGCTTGTCATGCTGCTCAACCTCGTGGCGCTCGGCTTCATCACCCACTGGGGGCGCTCTCATTCGGGAGTGAATATCGGATGGTGGTGGCTAGCCTTCATCGTCGCCCTTGGCCCGATTGCGTTGGGCCGTATCGATGCCATCACCGTGTCCATCACTCTGGTGGGGGTGCGCTTGCTGAGCACGCACCCTCGCGTCGCCGGAGTAGTTTTAGCCTGCGCCACGTGGGTGAAGGTGTGGCCTGCGGCCCTTGTCTTAGCTGCATTCATCGCGGTGCGTGAGCGGTGGGCGATCGCGATTGCTGCGGCGGCCACCACCGCGACGGTTGTCGTGTTTGCCTTACTGGCGGGATCAGGCGGCAACGTGTTTAGCTTCGTGACGGAACAAACCGGCCGTGGCATCCAAGTTGAATCGCCGGTCGCTGGTTTCTGGCTCTGGCAGATTGTGGCGGGAGCGCCCGATTCGTTCGTTTACTACGACTCCACGATTCTGACCTTCCAAGTGGCCGGGCCGGGAGTGGATGCCGTAGCCGCGTTCATGACACCGCTACTGGCCGTCGTGGTGCTCGCGATAGCTGCGCTCGGAATCCGTGCTGCCCGAGCCGCACTGCACGCCGGGATCAGCGCAACACGGGTGCTCGCACCCCTCAGCCTCGCGCTGGTTCTCGCGCTCATCGTCGCGAACAAGGTCGGCTCGCCACAGTTCGTGTCTTGGCTGGCGGTGCCAGTCGTGCTGGGGCTTCTGAATTCCGCACTGAATTCCGGTTCTAGCGCGCACGTGCGTGACGACAGACGCTCCCACACGAGCTTTTTGCTGCCCGCCACGCTGAGTATCGCCATCGCCGTGCTCACGCAGCTCGTGTACCCATACTTCTACTACCGTCTGTTGGTCGCTGATCCGCTGTTGGTAGCGATCGTGAGCGCGCGCAATCTATTGCTGCTGGCCCTGTTGGTCTGGGCAATAGTAGAGCTCGTGAGGCTTGGCCGCCCAGTGTCGAGCCTTCAACCACCTGCATCATTCTCAGAACGCCTTACGGCAAAGGAGCCAGCATGATCGTCGCATTCTCAATCGCACCCAGTGGCAGTTCCGATGGAACTGATTCCGTCCACAATGCGGTCGCTGCCGCAGTCAAGGTTGTGCGGGACTCGGGGTTGCCCAACCAGACCGATTCGATGTTCACGACAATCGAGGGTGATTGGGATGAAGTCTTTGCAGTCGTCAAAGCAGCGACGGAAGCGGTCGGCCAGTTCGGGTCGCGCGTGTCGCTCGTGCTGAAGGCTGACATTCGCTCCGGTCATACCGGCGAGATGACGGGTAAAGTCGAGCGCCTAGAGCAGGCGATCATTCGTGCCGAGAGTTAGCCCACCGGCCGACGCCGGCCTCGCCGGCCCCGCTGAGGCCGCACAGCACTATCGCCCTGCCCCACCGGAGTGGGTTCAGGGCGATTGGTGTGGTGCGTGGTGCGAGGTGTGGAATGGCGCTGCTTAGAGGTGGTGCATTGTGTCGGTCTCGATAAGAATGCCGTCTTCGAGTGCCCGCTTGCGCAGGGCAACCTTGGTTCCGACATCGAAGCCTGCGACGCGGTACTTTTCGCGAATGCGCTTGAGGTAGCTCTTGGCAGTCTCTTCAGAAATGCTGAGTTGGTAGGCCACGGACTTGACGGGCTCGCCGCCGCCGTAGAGCGCCATTACGCGACGTTCTTGAGCGCTGAGCTTGGGGGCGCCACCGATCTCGTCGGCGTTGATCGCCAAGTCGAGTTCTGCAGAGATGAACGATTCGCCCTTGGAAGCCGCACGGATCGCTTCAACGATCATGTCGGCGTCTTCGCTCTTTACAAGGTAACCGAGCGCGCCAGCAGCGAGAGCTTCGCGAACCACGTTCGGTTCGGAGTAGGTGCTCATGAGAACGACGCGAACGTTCATCGACTTGAGAGTGTTGATCTTGAGCGAGACCGGAATGTTGTCTTTGAGGTCGAGGTCGAGCAGTACGACGTCAACGGGGAACTCGGGGTGAATCGTGAGCTCGGGCCAGGTGGGAACGGCAACGACCATGTCGATGTCTTCGGCTGCTTTGCGGATCCACTCGGTGAGAGCGCCGAGCAACATTCGGTGATCGTCGACGATTGCGAGCCGGATGCGCGGTGTTGATTCAGTCACGATAATTCCTCTGGTAGATCGTCTTATCTTACGAATTTATTGGTCTGCTGGGTTATCGACAAGACATTCAATGTCGAGACGCACGCTTGAGTTCTCGATCGAGTCAGCATAAGTGCCGACTTTCGCTATTGCTTCCCACGTTGAAGCGTCGACGCGATTGCGAGCCACTCCACTTGACGTGATCGAGATGCCGACCGCTACTTTGTCTTCGAAGCCGGGCGCCACAACGGTAGTTGATGGTGCGATCGTAATGTGAACGGAGTTTTTGGCTCCGCGCTTCGGGGTGTCCGTGACAAAGAGCCAGGCCGTCGAGAGTAAACCGTCGCGTTGCGCCGGGTCGAGGAGACCGGCGAGGCTTCCCTTATCGGTAAGGGTGACCGACTTGCCGAGAAGGTCAGACTCGGTGATCGCGTGATAAAGCCAGGTTTCACGGCGTCCCTCAATGAGGTGAAGCCGCAATTCTGTAGCGAGAGAGGCGGCTGTCGACGCGATTTTGGGTTGGAGCGGCAATTCGATAGCCCCGTTTGCTACGGAGTCCAGAAGTTTTTCGGCGGCGAGGTCGAGGCGAGCCAATTCTTCGGATGCCATCATGCCGACCGCAAAGCGGGGTGCCGTCAACGTGCTCTGCACCAACACTCGATCGAGCTCAACCTGCACGAGTTGCCGAAAGTTGGTGATGAGCGAGAGCCCGATCACGGTGGGCAGCACGGCGAATGCGACCGTGGTGACTTGCGGCGCGAGGTTGTCGGTTGTCAGCGGAACGTTGACCACAATGACGGCAATCAGACCCACGCCAACAATTGAAACAGCGGCAATGAGCTCAGCGGGCGGCCGAACAGTGAGAACCAGCAGGAGCGCCATGCCGGCTGCTACTGCGGCGGTGGCATAGCCGCCGATGTCGTGGAGGTCCCAGATCGCATAAACATCGAGGGCGATGACGGCGGCCAAGCCTGCGACAAAGACGATGAACATCCAGTGAGAAAGCTGGCCGCTCGTGACTTGAACCACAGTGATGGTGGCGGCGATCAGCAGAATGAGCAGGCCCCAAGCGAGGGCGGCCACGATCGGATTGGGGTAGACATCCCATTGGATGACGAGCCAGACGAGGCCGTAAATGGCCCGCAAGCTGACGAGGATAGCGGCACCGACACCGACGAACCCGGTACCGAGACTCGTGAGGCGCGGGCTGTCATCCCGGGCCAGACGTCGCACCGTTTCGCTTCTGGCGTGGCGTCCTTTGTTGCCGACGATCACGCCGAGGGTGTTTTCTTCAGGGGGAGCATACGTCATCGAGGTACCTCCAAGACCACAGTGGTTCCTGAGCCCGGGGTCGAGAACAATCGCGCTTGACCGCCGACTTCTTTCAACCGGGCGACTACTGATTCTTTGAAACCGAGGCTGGCTGAATCGACATCGTCGAGGATGAAGCCGACTCCAGAGTCAGTGATCATCGCGCGAACAGTGGTGTCGTCTTCGGTGATCGTCACGTGCGCTTCCGTGACCCCGGAGTGTCGGCGCACGTTCTCGAGGCACTCGGCGAGGGCGAGCAAGAAAGCGTCGAGAACGTCGCTGGGGAGGAGCACCTGACCGGTGCCGTGCCAACTGACCTCGAGCCCCATCCGGCCGAATCGCTGTTTCACTGACTCCAGCGTGGTGCCGAGAACTGTTTCGCTAACAGGGCCGCTGAGGTTGTAGTCACCAGAAGCTTGCGGGGTGGGAGTTGCTCCGAGGCGCAATTGGCGCAGCAATCGCGCGTCGTCTCCGGACTGCTGGCGCATCGCTTCGGCCGAGACGCCGATTCCTGAGTGAGCGAGCAGGGTGAGAGTAGCTAAGACAGTGTCGTGCAAAAGCCGAGCACCTTGGCGGCGCTGTGCTTCTGTTTCGCTCGCCTGTCGTTCCGCGCGATGCGCGCGACCGATGCTGGCGATACGGCGAACGGCCTGCGGAACTCCCGAACTGATCCAGAATCCGATGAGGGCCGCGAGAACCCAGCCGAAAACCAGAAGCGCGAGAGTGCGAACCGGCGGTTGGAATGGCGCCAGCGAGAGAACGGTGACGCTAGAGATCGTGACGAAACTAATCAGCAGCACGATGCGCCGCACCAGCGTGGTCGTCAGCACGATTGCTAGGCACGCCAGTGAAGCGGATGACAATTGAGCGATCGCGGAGAGGCCTGCTTGGCTGGGGCCTCCTGGGGTGCCAGCCACGAGAAGAATCACGATGCTGCCGGCGATGAAGGGCGGGATGACCCACCCGAGCGAGCGACTATTGCCCATTTTGAAGTGAAGAACAGCCATCACCGCATAGAGCGGCAGGCACATGAAGAGAGTCAGGGTTGACACTGCGCCGGGAATGCTCAGGCAGATGGCCGATACGGTCAAAAAACTGAGGGTCGCTACGCGCGCTGTGCGCTGCAGTAGGCGATCCCGTTCTTTTGCAGTGAGGTCCATTGGGGGCAATGTTTGCACATCCAGTCCCTCAATTAGGGGTGACGCACCGCTTTTGTCATGAGGGAACGCCAATTTTTGACTAACACGCACACCTTCGGGCGATTCCCAGCAGTCTTAGAGATCGAGCAAACGCGTCAATTGTGCACTCATCAGCTCGTCTTCGATGAGAAACCCATCGTGGCCGAACGGCGAGTGGATGACGTGGGGAACGTTGCCGTCGAGATTGCCGGGCACGTACTCGGCAATGATCTCTTGGCCTGACACCGGGAAGAGTCGGTCGCTGTCGATGCCGAGTACAAGCGCGGGCATCGTTACTCGGGCGAGCGCTTGCTGAACTGTTCCCCGGCCGCGCGCAATGTCATGAGAACTCATCGCCTCAACGAGCGTGATGTAGCTGTTGGCATCAAAACGGCGGGCGAACTTGTTGCCGTGAAAATCGAGGTAGCTCTCAACCGCGTAGCGGCCGCCCTTGCCCCAGGGGCTGACTTCGCTCTGCCACGTGCGCTCGAAGCGGTCGTTGAGCTCGTCGGAGGAGCGGTAATTGATGAGGGCCAGACGGCGCGCGAGGGCCAAGCCGCGGTGGGGACCATCGCCATCCGCTGAGTCGTAGTAGGCACCGTCGGCGAAGGCGGGGTCGGTGCGAATGGACTCGACCTGCACCGAGTTGTGTGCGATCTGGTCGGCGGTGGACACGGGCGGTGCGGCCAAGATGGCCACTTTGGCGAGACGCTCCGGATGCCCGACCGCCCACTCGAGGGCGTGCATGCCGCCCATCGAGCCGCCGATCACTGCGGCCCAACGGTCAATGCCGAGTGCGTCGCTCAGTGCGACCTGTGCGGTGACTTGGTCGCGGATGGTGACGAACGGAAAGCGGGCGCCGAATTCGGCTCCGTCGGGGGCGTGAGATGCGGGGCCAGTGCTGCCTTGGCAGCCGCCCAAGATATTGGGGGCAACGACGAACCAGCGATCGGTGTCGATAGCTTTACCGGGCCCCACGAGATCGTTCCACCATCCGCCCGTAGCGTGACCGGCCCCGGGAGCTCCGATGATGTGGCTGTCGCCGGTAAGGGCGTGGGCAATAAGAATGGCGTTCGAGGCATCATCGTTGAGCGTGCCGTGGGTTTCGTACGCGATACGCGCCGAGGGCAGCTTTCCGCTGAACTCGAGCGACAGGTCGGTGACGGTGACGAACTGACGGTGCCCGGCGGGGTCTCCTTCTCTCCACGCACCGGTTGCCGGAGGCTTGCCGAGGAGCGAACGCACGTTTGCGTCAGTGATGAATGCCGAAGGAACAGTGTCTTCAGGTGTCTGCCAGTCCATGTCACTCCCAGTATCGCGAACGAACCTGTGCGGCACGAAATTATTACGGCGGTACCGGAAAGAATTTTCTGTGACCAACTCTGGCCGGTGCGTTAACGCAATGGTGGCGGTGACCCCCGTGAGGAGTCACCGCCACCGTCAGCAGTGCGTACGCCGAAGCGACTAAGCGCTCGCGCGGAGCTCTTCCGTCTTCGCGCGGGCAGCATCGAAGCCGGACTGAAGGTCGGCCTTGATGTCCTCGATGTTTTCGAGGCCTACCGAGAGACGCACCAGTCCGGGTGTGACTCCGGCGGTCAACTGCTGCTCGGGGGAGAGCTGTGAATGGGTGGTGGAGGCCGGGTGAATGATGAGGCTGCGAACATCACCAATATTGGCAACGTGGCTGAACAGCGAAACGCCATTCACAAACGAGCGGCCGGCGTCAACGCCGCCCTTGAGTTCGAAGGAGAGAACTCCGCCGACACCCTGGGGAGCGTATTTGTTGGCGGTTGCATACCAGGGGCTCGACGGGAGGCCCGCGTAGAACACGGTGTCGACATCCTCGTGAGCGTCGAGCCATTCAGCGATCGCCTGAGCGTTCTGAACGTGACGTTCAATACGCAGGCTGAGGGTTTCGATGCCCTGGATGAGCGAGAACGCGCTGTCGGGGGAGATAGCGGCACCGAGGTCGCGCAGCAGCTGCACGCGCGCCTTGATGATGTACGCGATGCCGTCGCCGAGCACTCCCGTGTAGCTCGCGCCATGGTACGAGGGGTCGGGCTCAGTGAGGCCGGGGAACTTGTCGACGTTCTTTGACCACTCGAACTTGCCACCATCCACGATGACGCCGCCGAGAACGGTGCCGTGACCGCCGAGGAACTTCGTCGCCGAGTGCACGATGATGTCGGCGCCGTGCTCGAGCGGGCGAATGAGGTACGGGGTGGCGATGGTGTTGTCGACGATCAACGGAACGCCGGCGGCGTGGGCAACGTTGGCCACGAGTTCGATGTCGAGCACGTTGATGCGCGGGTTACCGATGGTTTCCGCAAAGAGGAGCTTGGTGTTGGGGCGGATGGCGGCGGCCCACTCGGCAGCGTCATCCTGATTCTCGACGAACGTGGTCTCGATGCCGAGCTTCGCGAGGGTGTACTTGAAGAGGTTGTAGGTTCCGCCGTAGACAGACGACGACGAGACGATGTGGTCGCCGACCTGGGCAATATTGAGAACGGCGAACGTGGTGGCCGACTGGCCCGAGGCGAGCAGCAGTGCCGCGGTTCCGCCTTCGAGAGCAGCAACGCGCTGCTCGACGACATCCTGGGTGGGGTTCTGGATACGGGTGTAAATGTTGCCGAACTCGGCGAGCGCAAAGAGATTCTTGGCGTGATCTGCGTCGTTGAAGACGTACGCGGTGGTCTTGTAGATCGGGGTGGCCCGCGAGTTGGTCGTGGGATCAGGCTGCGCGCCCGAGTGGATCTGCTTGGTTTCAAAGTTCCAGTCGCTCACGGCGGCCTCCTAGGTCGGTTGGTGGATCGGGATGTCCGCCACACTGTGAGCCTAAGCAGGCCCCCGAGAGCGGTCAATCATCCGTGAAATATGTCGTAACTCAACGCTTCGGGGTAGACAGATTCGTCTCTTTGGGCAAGGGGATAAAGATCCAGTGCGGTTTCGGCTCAATGATCGGGCGGAAAATCTTCTTCACGATCGGGGTGGAGAGCGCGAGCGCAATGCCGATGGACGCCAACACCATGCTCACGAGCCACATGGCCGAAGCCCGGTCATCCAGCAGCAGCCCGCTCTCTCGGAGGGGATAGAGGATGAAGCTGTGCAGGAGGTAGACGTACATCGTGGCCTGGCCAGCATCCGATACCCACGTGTGACGGCGCGGAACAAGCGCGAAGAAGGCGGCGCTGAGAATGACCGCGAGCACGATGAGGCCGAGTCGCACCCCGCCGGCCCACCATTGGTCTTCGCCAAGGCCGTGGTAGGAGGCATCGTAGAAGAACCAGAAACGGAGGTCGATCGTGCGCCAGAGCTCGATGTTGAGGATCAGCACTGCCATGAAGCCCACAAAGATGGCTACGGCAAGAGTGCGAATCAGCACGAGTCGCTTGGCCACGTTCCAGCGGTCCATGAGCCCCCATTCGCGCAGTTTCCAGCCAAGAACGAAAAAGGGCAAGATGCCGATGGCGCGCGAAAGCGAGAACGTGCTGTCGACGTTGTCGAGATACCCGACACCGATGGAGGCGACGACGGCCCAGAGCAGCGGCCACCGCACTTGCGAGAGATACGGCAAGATGAGGCGGAAGATGCCGAGGGCGAGCAAGAACCAGAGAGTCCAACTCGGCTTCGACGGGTTGAGATCGGTTTCGCCTTCGACCAGAAACTTCACGAAGGTCCAGATGGTCTCCATGATGAAGTACGGCAGGATGATGTCGGTGATGACCCGGCGCATCTGAAGCGCAGTGGGGGCTCCCGGCTTTGAAAAGTAGCCGCTAATGATCGCGAACGCGGGCATGTGGAACGCGTAGATAAAAAGGTAGAGCGCGAGCGCGTTGTCGGAGTCGTAGGTCATCCGCTGGATGCCGTGCCCGATCACGACCAGGGTGACCGCAAGAAAGCGGGCGTTATCCCAGTGCGGCAGGCGCACCTTGGCGGTGCGGGAGGGCTGCGGGGTGGTGAGAGAAGCTCCGGTCATTCGTCGAAGTGTAATACCGCTACTTTGGAAGAATGGTGAATCGGCGAGTAGTAGTGACAGGGGCAAGTTCGGGCATTGGCGAGGCGACCGCGCGTCGGTTCGCTAAACACGGCTGGCAGGTGGTCGCTGTCGCGCGTCGCGCAGACCGACTTGCTGCGCTCGCGGCCGATACCGGCATCGAGACATTCGTAGCTGACGTGACGAAACAGGATGATGTAGAGGCGCTCGCCGCCTTCCTGCGTGAGCTTGGCCCCATCCACGCTCTGGTCAACAATGCGGGTGGTGCGCTCGGCGTTGCCAGTGTTGAAGACAGCGATGCGGATGACTGGATTCGGATGTTCGATGTCAACGTCGTGGGCACCAAGCGAGTAACGAGCGCGCTCTTGCCGTTGCTCCGCGAAGCGATCGTGGAGGGCGATGCGGCCAGTATCCTCATGGTCACCTCGATTGCGGCGACCGTGCCGTATGAAGGTGGCAGCGGCTACAACGCCGCGAAGTTTGCCCAGCATGCGCTCACGGCTGTGCTTCGGCTTGAGCTTGCGGGGGAGCCGATTCGGGTAATCGAGGTCGCTCCCGGCATGGTGAAGACCGAAGAATTTGCGCTCGTTCGTTTTGGCGGCGATGCTGCGAAGGCAGACACGGTGTACGACAACGTTCCCGACCCGCTCGTCGCTGACGACATCGCCGAAACGATCGTGCACGCGATTGAGTTGCCGCCGTTTGTGAACCTTGACCTCATTACGATCAAGCCCGTGGCTCAGGCTGCGCCGCACAAGATGATCAGAGGCGAACTCAAGCCGCGCTAGTCGGCGACGGGAGTTTCGTTGCTCGTTTCGGTCGGTTCGAGTTCCTCGAAGTCGTCAACGACATCCGCAAACGCGAGCTTGGGTACCAAGAACAACAGCACGGCCGCGACGAGAGCGCCAGCACCGCAGATCGTGAACACCGTCAGGTAGCCGAACAAGCTTGACGCGGTTTCGGTGACCGCGGAGGCGGCACCGGCGAGCAGCACGATGGCGAAGATTGCCGAGGCGAACGAGCCACCGATCGTCTTCGTGGTGTTGGTCAGCGCCGTGGCGATGCCGGTCTGGCCGCGCGGAGCGGCCGCAGCCGCAGCGGCGGGGAGCGCACCAACGAGAGCACCCGAGCCAAGGCCCGCGATGCTCATGTTGAGAAAGACGCTCAACACCGTGGTGTGGAACGGCAAGAACATCAGGTAGCCAGTGGCGACCAAGAACGTGGCCACGATGAGCGCGACGCGCGGGCTCTTCCACTTCGACAGAATCGGGAACAGCAGCGCTCCCACGATCATCGAGACGAGGTAGGCGCCGATGATGTACGAAATCTCATCCGATTCCATTCCGAGGCCGTAACCGTTGATGGGGTCGGTGCCGGCAAAGGTCGCGAGCGGTGCTTGGGCGCCGAGCAAGCTAATACCGACGAGGCCCGCCGTGAGCTGGATGGGCCACATGCTCGGGTCGCGCAACATCCGAAGATCGATCGCAGGGTCTTTCTGGCGCAGCTCGTAACGACCCCACGGGATGAACGTCGCGACACCGGCGAGCATGACGAGGTAGACCCACCAGGCACCGGGGCCGTTGATGCGCAAGAACGTGAGGCCCGAGGTAATGAGCAACAGGCCGATCGTGAGGAGCACGAAGCCCCAGAAATCGAGGGTGCGGCCGGGCAGCGGTTTCGATTCGGGCACGCCGAACAGGATCACGAAGAAGACGATCGTGACCGCGATGGCGGGGATCATGAGCGTCTGCTGCACGTTTTCGCCGAACGCTTTGAAGATGCGGCCACCACCGAGGGCGCCCATGATGGCACCGGCTTCGAGGGCGACAACGAGGAAGCCGGCGGCACGGCGGGTTTGTGAAGCGCCCATGCCGGTCGTGCGTCCGCGGTCGAAGATCAGCGCGACTTCTAGGGGAAGCCACACCACGTAGAACCCCTGCAGGGCCCACGCAATTAAGAAGCTCGTGAAGTCGCCCGTGAAGGCGAGCCACCAGGTTGCGCCGGCGGTGAGAACGGTCGAAATCAGCAGGATGCGCTTGTGGCCGTGCATGTCGCCGAGCTTCGCGAGAATCGGCACCACGATCGCGCTCAGGAGCAGCTGGGCGGCCTCGAACCAGTTGAAGTCAGCATCGCGGATGCCTAGATGCTCAACGAGGTCGGGGATCAGGGGGATGTAATACCCCTGAATGATTCCGCTCACCAGCTCGACGAAAAAGAGGTAGCCGATGAGGCCCATCGTGATGGCCCCGGATTTTCCGCGCAGGAATGACATGAACGGATGCTATCGGTAGACAGGGCGCGCGTTAGCGTAGTGACATGGATTTCAGCAGTGTCGACCCCGGCTGGGCTCGCGAATTGCACCCGTTCGAGGGGCCGTTGGCGGCGGTTGGTGCGTTTCTTGATGCAGAGAGCGCAGCCGGGCGACCGTGGCTTCCTCAGCCGGATGCGGTACTGCGAGCCTTCACAACACCGTTCGATGAGGTGCGCGTGCTCGTTGTCGGCCAAGACCCGTATCCGACGCCGGGGCACGCCGTGGGGCTCGCTTTCTCGGCCGAACGGATGGTGCGACCGCTACCGCGGAGCCTCAGCAACATTTTCAAGGAATTGCACGACGACCTCGGCATCCCGCCCGCAGCGCACGCCGACCTGAGCGCATGGCAGAGCCAGGGCGTGCTGTTGCTCAACAGGGTGCTGACGGTGCAGGCGGGTCAGACGGGCTCCCACCGTCGTCACGGCTGGGAAGAGATAACGGCCGCTGCGATTCGGGCGCTCGCGGCGAGGCCGCAGCCCCTCGTTGCGGTGCTGTGGGGTAAGGATGCGGAATCTGTAGCGCCACTACTGGGGGATTCGCCGGTGATCGTGAGTGCTCACCCGAGCCCGCTGTCTGCGCGCCGCGGGTTCTTCGGTTCGAAGCCGTTTAGTCGGGTGAATGCGGCGCTTGAGGCGCAAGGGGCTGCCCCTATTGACTGGCGCGTTGACCGCTCACTCGACCTCTAAAATAGGAGTCGCGATACCCACGACACGTGCAAGCGTCACCACGTGCAGCCTTCGCTCATCGCATTTTTGTCACGACACCCCAGGAGCAGCCATGGCACACCACTTCAGAGACGCCATCGCAGCGGACGATGCGGCGCTCGCCGAAATCTATGGCCACTACGTGAGCACGACCGTCGTGACCTTCGACATTGTTGAGGTCACTCCCGAGATCATGACCGCTAAGCGGGTCGCCGTGGAAGAGTCGGGGCTGCCCTTCATCGTCGCTGTCGACGACGATGAGCGCGTGCTCGGCTATGCCGCCATGTTCCCGTGGCGCCCCAAGGCCGCCTACAAGCGAACCGTGGAAGGCTCGATTTACCTCTCACCAGCAGCGACCGGGCAGGGTGTTGGCGGTGCGCTGCTGAACGACCTTATCGAGCGCGGACGCCAGGCCGGCATCCGCGAGATCATTGCTGTGATTTCGGATGACGGGGCCGACGCTTCCATTCACCTTCATAAGAAGCTGGGTTTCGAATCCATCGGGCACCTCAAGCGCGTCGGCTTCAAGTTCGACCGTTGGGTTGGAACCTTCCTGATGCAGAAGTCGATCGACGCGTAGCGCGGAGTCACGAACGCTCGGCGCACGAACACCGCACGGCCAAACGGTTCGCGATCGAGTACCGCACGAATTTCGTGCGGGCGAATAGCTCGCGAACGAACCCCCTACAAACGAACGGATGCCCGGCCTCCCGCGAAGGGAGAGCCGGGCATCCGCCGTTCTGATGGGTGGTGAGGGTCAGCGCGTTGGCTGCCGCGTACGGGTTAGGCCGCGTTACGAGCTAGGCCGCGTTACGCGGAGTTGCGCGCCGTAGCAACGTGAACCCAGCCACACCGCTGATCGCGGTGAGCACGAGGCTCCAGGCCGCGACGCCAGTGACCCCGAGATCGACCAAGGTGGCCCCGATTGCGACCCACGAATCCGTGAAGGTTGCTAGCGCAATCAAGCCGACGAGCAACGCCGCGACGACGATGAAGAACATCGTCACGCCGGTGGCCTTCCAGCGTACCCAGACAGCGGCAATGGCTGAGCCGAAGAACAGGAAGAACAAGAACGCGACGAATTGCACGAAGATGCGTTCCACAATGCCCGCTCCGAAGTAGACGGGCGCGAAAATCGTGACGCCCATTCCCCAGCCGCCTGTCATCGTTTCCGCGACCGAAATTATCGTGAGTCCTGCGGTATAGATCACGGCTAGCGCCACGAAAGCGAGCGCGCTTCCGAGGTAGTAGTCGCGGCGCGTAACGCCGTAGCCGAGAGCAAACGGGAATGTGATGCTGATCGCTTGGATCGCCACGACCATCATGTAGATGTAGATGAAAAAGCTTGAGCCGGAGAACTGCGTTCCTTCGAGGGCTGATTCTCGGGCGGACTCATCAATGGCGGAATAGATCAGCCACCAGACGGTCAGCATCCCCACAAAGATCACGCCGAGAATGATCCACGGCAGTCCGAGGGTCGTCCAGGGGTTGGCGAAATGCAGTTTGGCTACGTTGGTAATGCGCTTCAGGGGGCTTGCCGGTTGGGCGAGAGCCGTTGTGGTGGTCATGCGCTGGCCTCGAATTCCTTGGTCTCGGTGCGGGTGAGTTGGATGATGAGCTGCTGCAACGACACCGGTGACAGTTCCAGCCCGGCAGCGTGCGCGTCGCGGCGCTCGCTCTCGCTGAGCCCAGCAACGGTTACCGAGCTGAGCCCGCCGATGCCGTCGCGGTGCAACACTTCGCGGTTGCCGATGAACGCCTCGACGGCGGTCTTCATGCCGACCACGTTCGTGGCGCGGTTGCGGAGAGTTTCGGCATCCTCATTGATGAGGAGCTTGCCGTCGTCGATCACGAGAACGTGTTCGAGCAGGTTGCTGACCTCGTCAATGAGGTGAGTGGAGAGAATCACGGTGCGGGGGTGGTGCGCGTAGTCCTCAAGAAGGCGGTCGTAGAAGATTTGGCGAGCCACGGCATCCAACCCCAGGTAGGGCTCATCGAAGAAGGTGAGCGGTGCGCGTGAGGCGAGGCCGACGATGACTCCGATGGAGGAGAGCTGGCCGCGCGAGAGTTTCTTGATGCGGCGGTCGAGGGGGAGGCGGAAGTCGGCGATCAGGCGATCGGCAAATTCTTGATCCCAGTTGGCGAAGAACCACGGGGCAGTTTTGAAGACGTCTTTGGGGCGGAAGTCTTCGGGGTAGCGCTGGCTCTCTTTGATGAAGCAGGTGTTCTGCAGAACCTTGGCGTTCTCCACCGGTGCTTGCCCGAACAGCGAGATCGTG
Source organism: Salinibacterium sp. UTAS2018 (assembly GCF_004118935.1). NCBI lineage: Bacteria > Bacillati > Actinomycetota > Actinomycetes > Micrococcales > Microbacteriaceae > Salinibacterium > Salinibacterium sp. UTAS2018. The sequence continues at coordinate 208,960 of NZ_CP035375.1, read as the reverse complement.
CCGCTCGAGGCGAAATCTTGACCCGTGAGTAGCTGCATCAGCGTGGTCTTGCCAGCGCCGTTGCGACCGAGGAGGCCGTAAATCTTGTTCTCTTCGACGGTGAAGCTCACGTCGTTGACGGCGTTTACTTTGCCGAAGTGCTTGCTGAGGTTGGTTACCTCGATGGTGGAGGTCATGAGTTATTCGCCTCCTTGGCGATCATCAGGGTGAGTTGGGCGGAGTCGATGCCGAGCTTTTCTGCCTCGGCCAAGAGGGGGCGAACGTACTCGCTGCTGAAGCTGTCGCGGCGAGCACCTTTGAGCTGTTCTTGAGCGCCGGTGGCGACGAACATTCCGATTCCTCGTTTCTTGTAGAGAATTCCGGCATCGACGAGCACGTTCACGCCTTTGAGGGCGGTCGCGGGGTTGATGCGGTAGAAGGCTGCGAACTCGTTGATCGAGGGAGCCTGGCCTTCTTCGGGCAGGGCGCCGGAGATGATGTCGTTCTCAATGTTCTCGGCGACCTGCGCGAAAATGGGGCGAGAGTCATCCATGTGAGCCTCCTTTCTGAGTGCGGGTGGCGGTCTAGCAGCGCCGCGGTGTAGCAGTAAAAGCGCGGTAGCTAGTCGGTTAGTTGGTTGTGTAACTAACCAACCAGCATGGCGGGTCGTTGTCAACCCCCTTAGGCTGAATCCGTGTCAGAACTTCATCGCCTCACTGCCCTTGAGCAGCTCCATCTCGTGCGAGCGGGCGAGCTAAAGCCCAGCGAACTCGTGGAGTGCTACCTCGATCGCATCGACCGCCTCAACCCCGAGTTGGGCGCCTTCACGGTCGTGACTCCGGATGCTGCGCGCCAGCGTGCCGCCGAACTCGAGGCCTCTGGCTCCCGCGCCGCCGCCCTCTGGGGTCTACCCTCGGGCGAAAAAGACTTGTGGGCCCGCGCCGGAGTGCGCACCGCCTATGGATCGCGCGCCTTCGCCGACTTTGTGCCCGAGGTCTCGGATGAGATCGCCGACGTTCTCGACGCGGCTGGCGCGATCAGCCTCGGCAAAACAGCAACCCCCGAATTTGGCCTGCCTGCCTACACGGAACCGCTCTCGGATGCCCCGGCCGTGAACCCCTGGGACACCTCTCTCGGCTCCGGTGGCAGCAGCGGGGGAGCGGCCGTCGCGGTCTCGGCGGGGCTCTTGCCGTTCGCTCCGGGCTCCGACGGCGGTGGCTCGATTCGCATTCCCGCCGCCGCGACCGGACTCGTCGGCCTCAAGCCTTCCCGTGGTCGTGTGCCCGCGGGCAGCGGCTTCGGTAGTCTCGGCCAGCTTCCGGTGACCGGACCGCTGGCTCGCACTGTGGCGGATGCTGCCCTCCTCCTCGATGGCATCGCCGGCCCCTCGCCCTTCTCGGTTGGTCCGCCCACGTGGGACGGCGGCGCCTTCCTCAACGCCGCGATCCGCGGTGAGGGAACCTTCAACATCGGCGTCATGACAACCTCGCCGTGGGATGACACCTACGAGATTTCTGTTTCGCCCGAAGCTCAGGATGCTCTCACCCTCGCTCGCACCGCGCTCGACCAGCTCGGCCACGGCAGCGAAGACTTCGCGCTCGACCCGTCACCCGAATACGCCGAAGCCTTCACGGTGCTGTGGCAAGCGGGAGCCGCCGGAATCCCGCTCGACGGCGAACAACTCGAGCTTGTGGAACCCCTCACGAAATGGCTCATTGAAAGCGGACGCCGGATGAGCGCGCGCGACGTGGGCGTCGCCATCGCGACGCTGTCTCGGTTCGAGCGCAGCGTCATCCGCCAGTTCTCGACCTACGACGCCGTCCTGACTCCGGCGATGGCCATGACCCCGCGCCCGCTCGGTTGGTTTCATGCCGAGGATGCCTTCGAGAACTTTGCGAAGCAAGTGCAGTACACACCGTGGACGAGCTTCGTCAACGTCTCCGGCCTGCCCGCGATCAGCCTCCCCGTGCACGAAACCGCGGAAGGTCTGCCGATGGGCGTGCAACTCATTGGCCGCCCCGGTCGCGAGGACGTGTTACTCGCGATTGGTGCGCAACTCGAGCGGCGCTTCCAGTGGGGCTCGCGGCATCCGGTGGCGTTTGGGGCTTAGCGCTACTGGTTCGCTTTCCAACTCTCATCTTGATCGGGGGCGAAATGCACGCCCAGCGACTTCGCTAGTGCTCGCATCTGTTTCGAGAGAGTGCGCCACTCCTTCTCGGTAATCTCGCCGATCTCGAACCCGACTCCGCGCACCGCGCCGTCGGCAACGAAGACGGTCGCACCAGCCAAAGAGCCGAGGGCGAGATCAGCGTGCCCGGCAGAAAGCCACACGGCGGGATCGGTGACAGTGCCGCCGCCACCCAAGCTCGCATCCATCTCTAGGAGAGCGTGATGCACGACCGCAGAGTCCAACGGTTGACCGGCGGCAAGATCGTCGGGGTCATAGTCGCGGGGCGCGACCATGAACTCGTCTTCTTCCAGCTGCGCAAGGGCTGGAGCCGACTTGTCCGGGGCGACCCTGGGCTCAGACACAAACTCCGGAGGATTGCGCAACGAATCGAAGTCGCTTAGAGGGCGTGTGACCAGCGGCGCGAGGATCGATGCACCACAAGGGTTATCTCGCGCTAGAGCGGTCCAATCGCCGAACTCGGTTGAGAACCAGGCAAAGAATTTCTTAAACGAAACCCTCTTCCCATGAAACATTCCAGTCGCAGCCCACATGTCGAGTGAATTCAACTTTGGAGTGGGGGCGAAACCCGCCCGGTACACCAGCGTGTTGAAATGAGCGTGGTTTTTTCCTCCCCAGTTGTAGAGACTGAAGTGGGTTGACGGCTCAAGGCGCCGCAGAACTTCAAGGATGTAGCTTGGCAATGCTTGAGCGATGTACTGGCGCCGACGGTACTTAACCTTGGGAATGAAGCCGAAGCCAATCGATTCATCTGTTCGCCACTCGGCCGGGATTAGGTTCGCTTCGTCAGACTCGGGAAAGGTCTGGACCCACCTCCATAGCGGCTCCACGCTGGCCAAAGAGCCATCCATCTCATCGATAGGTCCGCCACTAGCGGCCATCCAATGCGCTAACTCGGTGAGCCGAAACTCCCGCGTATTCTCCGCGTGTGCCAAGTGGCGGTTCGCTTGCTCGCGACTCAAGTCGGACGGGCGGAGGTGCATCATGTGAGGCGCCAATCGATGAGGGGGATCATGCTTTAGTCCTGTGAGGTTCACGGTTCCGGGGGTTCGTGGTCGTGCGGCTCGCGACCCAAACGCTCGCAGCGGCCAAGAAGCTGACTGGCGCTCCGAGCCACCAAGCGGTACCGAGATCTTTTTCGACCACGACATAGTCGGGGTTGTCAGATGGCGCCTCGGCGTAAAACGAGCACTCAAGCGCGAGCGGAAGAACTGTCACCCGTGATTTGGTCTGCACAACATATTCCGAGTCGCTCAAACTCGCGGGAACATAATCAGCGCAGGACGAGTGGCTGTTTCGCTCCGCCAAGCTCGCGTATGCATAGAGCGAGCCGAGCCACAGGATTCCCATTACTGCCAAGGCAATCGCCGCTCGCCGCAGCACTTTTCTGCGTCGGTTCGTCTCGGTTGCGTGACTGTTGGTCATACTCGATTGTCGCAGAACAATAGAAATACTTAGGTTCCTCGGGGCCGGGCGTCGTGCTGTCGCGGGGACCTCGAATTCGCGGCTTGGAGTCTACCGAGAGGGCTTCGTAATTTAGGTAAGGCATGCCTATACTGGGATCAATGTTTCCTGAACTCTTCACCCCGCAGATCGCCTGGAATCCCCAGTCGGCTGACCGCGTGCTGCTTGCGGGAGACGAGACCTCAATCGACGCCATCTCGATGATTCTTGCGACATTGCCGGCTCGTTCACGCGGCCAGGTTTTCATCGAGGTTGACTCGGCTGACGACATCCAGCCGCTATCGGCTCCTGGTCGTTTCAGCGTGTGCTGGTTGCTGCGCGAACGCGGCCAAAGCGTTGCCCGCTCGGTTGACGCGTGGCTCAGCGAAATGCTGCCCGTCAGCGCCTTCGGTGAGAGCACCGTCTATGCGTGGGTTGCCCATCAGGGCCCCGCGCGCCTGCTTAGCTCCAACTAGCTCGCGCCCCTCCGACTAACTAGCGCCCCGCATCCGCCCGCTAGTTTTTCGTGCTGTCTCTCGGCACACGCGATGATTTCGCGCGCACATAGCCACCGAGCTCCAGCCCCGCTTCAACCTCAAAGCGGTTCGTCAGCGGGTTCTGCCCCGCCAGCAGGTACAGCGGGATAAACCACAACCCGTACTTTCGCCACTGCTCGCGGTGAACAGCCTCATGCTCCAACACAGCATCGCTCGCGATGCCGCCGGTCAAAAACACGGCGCCAATCGTCGTACCACCGCGCCCAAACGCCCACTTCGGCAGTGGCGTCGCCACCAGCACGCCGCCCCGCGACTTCAGCCCGCGCTTGCTCAGCGCCGCGCCCCACAGCGCTCCGGATGCCGTAGCAAACCAGTAACCGGGTCGCGTGACGACGGGGTGCAGCAGCACTCGCTGAGCCCGCGGACTATGTTCGGCGCGCGCGAGCGCGTGCCCGAGCCGCGTGCCCAGCGTTAGTGCTCGGCTCACGGACGCCCGATCGTTTCAAGCAGGCGCAGCCACACCTCGCTGATCGTGGGGTACGAGGGAACTGCATGCCACAGGCGCGCGATGGGAACCTCGCCCACGATGGCGATGGTGGCCGAGTGCAGCAACTCCGCAACATCCTGACCTACAAACGTCGCGCCAATAATGACCTGACGCTCGCGGTCGATCACGAGGCGAGCATGGCCTTCGTAACCGTCAGCCTGCAGGCTCGCGCCGGCAACCCACCCGATGTTGTAGTCGACGACCTGAGCGTCAATGCCCTGCTTCTCGGCATCGTGAGACATGACTCCGACCGAAGCGACTTCGGGATCGCTAAACGTGACTTGCGGAACAGCGCCGTGGTCGGCGGTCGCAACATGCGCACCCCAGGGGGCGTCATCCACGGACTCGCCCTTGGCGCGGGCGGCAATTACATCACCGGCAGCACGCGCTTGGTACTTGCCCTGATGGGTGAGCAGCGCGCGGTGGTTGACGTCACCCACGGCGTAGAGCCAGTCAGTGTCGGGTACGAGCATGGTGTCATCAACCCGGATCCAGTCACCCGGCTCGAGGCCAACGGTCTCAAGCCCGATGTCGTTCGTGCGCGCGGCGCGACCAGTAGCAATGAGAACTTCGGATGCCGTGAAGCTGCCGTCCGGAGTCTCAATCACGACGCCGTCAGCGGTGCGCTCCACGCGCGTGGGGGAGGTGCGCACGATCGTGACGTCGCGCTCCTTGAGCGCCTTCTCGACCATCTCACCGGCGAAATCTTCTTGGCCGTTCAGAAGCCCGCTGCGGGCAAACATCGTGACTTCAGCGCCGAGATCCCGGTAGGCGGTGGCCATTTCAACGCCGACAACGCCGCCGCCGATAATGGCGAGGGATTCGGGAACGACCTTCACCGCGGTGGCTTCGCGCGGAGTCCAGGGCTGAGCTTCGATCAGGCCAGGAACGTTCGGCAGCTGCGGGTCTGAACCCGTGCTCACGACCACGGCGTGGTTGGCTGTGAGCGTGGTGACGGTGCCGTCGTCGGCCGTGACCGTGACGGTCTTAGGGCCCGCGAGCCGCGCGTGCCCACGTTCGAGGCCGATACCCGCTTTCTTGACCCACTTCACTTGGCCAGCGTCATCCCAATTGCTGGTGAAGCTGTTCCGGCGCGCGAGCAGAGCCTCGACGTTGATGCCACCCGTGACGGCCTCGGCGGCGCCCGGCAGCTTCTCGACAGCGCGCAACGCCAGGCCGCTGCGGATGAGGGCCTTCGACGGCATGCAGGCCCAGTACGAGCACTCGCCACCCACGAGTTCGCTCTCCACGAGCACCACACTTAGCCCGCCTTGAACGGCGCGATCCGCCACGTTTTCACCGACCGCTCCGGCTCCGATTACGATGACGTCCCAGTTGTTCTCGGTCATGAGCGAACTCCTTCACGTTGGTGGTGCGGATGGTGCTGGTGCGCCGGCGGTCCTACCTGCCGATGAACTCGGCGGTGGTGCGCGTCATAAACGCTTCCATGCCAATTCTGGCATCTTTACTCTGAGCGACCGCTACGAGGGCGGGCTGAAGGCCAGCCTCGGCCGCTGCATCGCCCTCGCGAATCGCAAGGTTCGCGTTAGCCAGCGCCGCTTGCACCGCGAGCGGAGCCTGGGCAGCAACGCGGTGAGCCAGTTCAAGACCACGCGCATACTGCTCGCCGTGGGGCACAACTTCTTGCACCATCCCGATTCGGTACGCCTCCGCGGCATCAAAGCTGTCACCGGTGAGAATCCAGCGCATGGCATTCGACCAGCCGACCTGGCGGGGGAACCGAATCGTCGCACCGCCGAAGGGGAGGATGCCGCGAGAAACCTCCACCTGACCGAACACCGTGGAGTCCGCGGCAACCGCAATGTCACTCGCCAACAGCAACTCAATGCCGAGCGTGAGGCACGTGCCCTGCACCGCAATCACGACGGGCTTCGAGAGCTTTTCGCCCGAGACCTGCCACGGGTTGATGCCGCCCTCGGGAACCATGTCGAGGCCGTCGGCGCCAATGCGGGGGCCGATGTCTGCGAGGTCGAGGCCGCCCGTGAAGTGGTCGCCGTGGGCAAAGACGAAGCCAGCCCGCAGGTCGGGGTCGCGCTCAAGTTCGCCATACGCGAGCGCCAGCTGCTGCAACATTTCCATGTCGGCGGCGTTGCGCTTGTCCGTGCGATTGAGTCCGATGAGCAAGACGTAGCCGTCTCGCTCCACAGTGATCTTGGGGGTGCTCGAGTTGGAGTCAGTCATGGCCCCAGACTACGACCGCGCGGCTGCCAGTGGGAGGGATGCTGGCGATAAGCTCATACCCACCCCAACTTTTCGGAGGCTCCTGTGTTGCGATCCGCAATTCTCGTGTGTGCTGTCGCGACGGCGGCCCTTCTCAGCGGCTGCAGCAGCGAGCCGCCCGTCGAAGTGTCCGCGAGTGACATCGCCGCGACGGCGGTTTCGGCACTCGAGCAGTCGACGGGCGAATCGCCCGAAATGAACTGCGGCACCGACACCATTCAGCTCAAGAACAACACGAAGCTCGACTGCGTTCTTACCGACACCACGCTGGGCGAAGACTTCGACAGCGAAGTGACGATCACGGATGTCGACGGGGCGAACTACTCGGTGTCGGTCGCGGTGGCGGAAGAACCGCGCGAATGACTGCCGGCGCTCGCTAAAGCGCCAATCAGTCGCAGGATCGTGGGGGAGTCATCCACCGCGGCCGCCATTGACGCGGGAGCAAATTCGGTAATGCCCGCGCCCGCCAGCGGATACTTCGCCACGACAGCGCGAATCGCGTCGATGAGCACTCCCGCTTCGATGCCGAACGGCACGGGGGAGCCGAGTCCTGCAAAGTCCGCGGGATCGAGCACATCTAAGTCGACATGGAGATACACCGAATCGGCGCCCGTCGCGGCGATGGCCTCAAGCAACGTCTCCGCCGAGAAATCGACGGGACCGAGCATCCGGATGCCGGACTGACCGATGTAGTCATCTTCAGCAATATCGACCGAGCGCACGCCCGCGAGAATCACCCGATCGGCGCGAACAGGATGCGCGGGTACCAGCTCAGGGGGCCCCTCACCCAGAAGGGTGCGCAACACCATGCCGGTAAATGCACCAGAGGGGCTCGTCGCAGCAGTGTGCAGATCCGGATGCGCGTCCAGCCACACCACGGCAGGTTCGCTCGCGCTCACATGTTCGATCGCCGCGAGCTCAACACCACAATCGCCACCGATGGTGACATGAGTGTCAACACCAGCTTCGGTGCCCTCGGCGAGAGCGTGGCGTAGCCGGTCGCGCACGAGCAACAGCGAACTGTAGCGGTGCACGCCCGTGCCCTGATGGTCGCCCGCTTCGAGGGGAATGTCGACGGTGCGAGTCAACGCAGAGGGAAGATCTCCCCGAATTGACTCGGCACCGTCCACAAGCTGCATCGCGCGGGACGAACCCGAGCCCTGCCACTGCGGAACGACAACGTAATTAATTGTCATCCGTTTAACTTTCGAGTTGCTGAGCTATTCGCCAGCGGTGAGGGCCTGGGTTCCGCCAGCCTTGAGAGCCGCGAGACGAGCCTCAATTTCGGTCTGCTTGCCGAGGTCTTCGAGGCCTTCGAACTGAGCGTCGAGGCTGGATGCCGCGAGCTCCTGCTGGCCGAGAACCTTGGCCTCTTCGCGGCGAATCTTGTCCTCGAAGCGGCCGAGGTCGCTCGTCGGGTCGAGGAGATCGATCGACTTGAGGGCGTCGTGAACCTGCGACTGAGCTTCGACCGTCTTGGAGCGAGCAACGAGCTCGTCACGCTTGGCGGTGAGTTCGCTCAGTTTGGCGCGCATGCCATCGAGACCACTCTTGAGCTGGGTGACGACTTGAGTTTGCGACGCGATCGTCGGCTCCGCGGTGCGAGCTTCGTTCTCGGAGGACACCTGGCGACCGATCGCGACCTTAGCGAGGTTGTCGAACTTGTCGGCATCCGCACTGTTGCCACCGGCACGCAGTTCGTCAGCCTTGCCGCTGGCCGCGAGAGCCTTGCGGCCCCAGTCAGCAGCAGCGTCAATGTCTTCGGTGTGATCCTGCTCCATGAGGCGCAGGTTGCCGATGGTCTGAGCTACCGCGCTCTCCGCATCCGCAATGGAGTTGGTGTAGTCGCGCACGAGCTGGTCGAGCATCAACTGAGGGTCCTCCGCCGAGTCGAGGAGCGAGTTGATGTTCGCCTTCAGTAGTTGTGAGATTCGTCCGAGAATTGACTGCTTTGCCATGCGACGTGCCTTTCGTGAGTTTTCTGAAGGAAACCGTAATTAGAATCTACCGCCGCGGCTGCGGCCACCACCACTGCGACGAGACGATCCGCCCGAGCTGCGTCCGCCAGAGCGCCCGCCACCCGAGAATCCGCCGCCAGATGGACGTGACGAGCGCGAGCCGCCGCCCCAGGAGTATCCCGAGGACGGTCGTGAGGAGCGCGAGCCGAGGCTGCCGCCGATGAGCCCGCCGATGATGCCGCCGAGCAGATCTCCACCACCGCCGGAGCCCGAGCCACCAAGCAGCCCGCCCAGGCCCGCGTTGGAGCCGCCGGAGAACTGCGACACCTCGCGCTGAGCGATGTCATACGCGCTCGCCGCCAGATGGTCGGCCGAGCGCGCGTGCGTCAAAGCAGTGACCGGGTCGGATGCCTGCAGCGCGAGCGCCTGCTTGAGCTGACGATCAGCCTCGGCGATCTTCGTTCGCGCCGATGAGCCCACGCCACCACGACGCGTCGTGATGAACTGCGCGGTCGTCGTGATGCGAGATTGTGCTGCCGCCAAGGCCGCCGCCAACTGCGTCGCTGCTTGAGCGATTGCGGCTTGCTGATCGCGCACGCCCAGGAAAACAGTCTCGAGAGCAGCGTTGGCATCGCCGAGCGAACTCAAGCTGGCGACAGGGTCGGCTGTTGCCGACCGAGCGGTTGCGAGCGCCGCTTCGGCCCTCGCGATCGACGGCTGCAGAGTTGCTGCCGTGCTGTCGGCGGGGAGCGCCCGCGCTGCAGCGATGTCGTTCGTGGTGTCCGTGATGGCGGCGGCAAGCTTTTGCTCTGCCGCCTGGAGCTCTGCGGTCAACGAATCGACGGCATCCATCAATTGGATGGCCTGGCCCAGTTCGGCTTGAGCGGCGCGCACAGCGACAGCAGCTTCACTCGGCTTCTGGGCTTCGATGGAGGCCTGCGCCGCCGTTGACGTATGAACTGCCGAACTCAGCAGGGCCTGTGCCCGGGCACCGTTGTCGGCAACAGCCTCAATGGCGGCGGGGGCATAGCGCGCGCTGAGCGCCGCGAGGGCTGCCTCGGTGGCAGGGAGGCGTTGGGCTGCGGCAGCAATCGCGGTGGAGGTTTCAGCGAGAACCGCGGGTGCGTTGGTCTCAAGTTGCCGAAGGTCGTCGAACGCCGCAGCCTGCTCGTCGAGCAAGTCGTCGGCGTGCTCGCACAGCTCGATGATCTCGATCGTCATGGCGCGCTTCTGCTCGGCCGTTTCAGGCTCACTGTCATCGAGTTGCTGACGGATGCGGAAGGCCTTCGTCACCGCGGCATTCGCCTCGGCCAGCGACGCTTGGAATCCGGCTGTCGCGGCCGCACCGAACTGTGCTTCGGCAAAGCCGAGCTCTTGTTCGCTGGTCTTGACTGCGTCATCCAGGTCGACCAGGGCGCTGCCGGCGCGACGGTCTAGCTCTTCCTGCGAGACCTCGGCGGCGGGAGCGGCGCTGCGGCCACCCTTTCCGCCGCGTCGTACGCGATAAATCACGAACGCTCCGGCACCGAGCACTGCGATGCCTCCCACGATGGGCAAAACCGGGATGCTGCTCGATGCTTCGGAGCCCGTCGCCGCGGAGTCTTCGCCGGCGAGAGAATTGGCCCCCGCAACGGCCGCCTGACCCCAGTTGTCGTCGCGCAGCTCGGATTCGATCGCGCTTTCCGCGGCATCCAACTGCGCATCCGTTACCCCGGCATCAGCGGAAACAGAAAGCGCGTACTGACGCTGCGAAACGGCAACGGCCAGCAACAGGTCGTTGTCGCCGAGCCCATTGTTGTTTGCGGTCGCATCAGCCCAGTCGACGGGATCGCTGGGGTTGGTGAATTCGTCGACGTAAACGACGAAAAGTTGGATGCCTTGGCTGTCATACAGCGAATCGACGGCGCCGTCGATGGCGCTCGAATCACCATCAAGCACACCCACCGAGTCGACGACATAGCCGCCGTCGAGGCTCACGGGGTCGCTCGCGAAAGCAGGCCCTGCGGTGAGCAAGGCGAGCGTTGCAGCGAGCGCCAGAGTGGCGCTTAGTCGAGCCTTCACGGGTGCTCCTTCGTCGACGACAGTGACACGGGGAGTCTAGCGAAGGCGGCTGTGGTTACTGCAGCGTGATTACTGACTTTGCGCTGCGAACTTCGGCAGTATCGCCCTCGGCGGGATCCTCGGGCACGAAGGCGAGAGTCGCGTTGACAGCGTAGGTTCCGGGTTCCACCATGCCGCCGGTGTCGATAGTGGTGCAGTCGAAAACGTCGATTGCGACATCGAATGCGATGCTCTGGCCCGGTTGCAGATTCACCGGCATGACCGACAAAATCTGTACATCCGGGCTGTGAGAAATCACGATTGAGTCGCGCAGCAGGTTCACGTCGGGCACGTTCGCGGTCGTTCCGGTAACCGGCTCATCCGAGGTATTAGTCATGAGCACCGTGCCGTAAGCGCTACCCGACGCCACAACCTCGGCGGGAAATTGCAGTTCGAGTGACAGCCCGAACGGCGTTGCCGCATCGGTGCGGATGCTGGTGCCACACGCCGCGGTGATTGGGCTTGTGTCTTGGGCGGCCTGCGGGGCGTCTGACGGAGCGGCGTCGCTCTCGGCGTCGAACTGACTTCCTGCTTCTCCCGAATCCTCAGCGACCACTCCCGCCGTGGTGCTGATCAGGTCTGCCTGCTGATACGTGTTGATCCCCGCGAACACGAGCGCGCTCGCTGCAAGCACGCTGATGGCGCCCACGGCAAACTGACGGGGACGACGGCGACGCTTGCTTCCGGAAATCACAGCGGCGGTATCAATATCGATTGGGGGCAGCTCGGTGCCAGAAAACTGGTTGCGCAGTTCGGTTTCATCAACCACGGTGGCCTCCCAGATTGTGTGAGTCAGCGGCTGCGTGCGCGTCGGCGCGATCGAGACTCACAGCCATGCGGGCGAGCCCGTCGCTCAGGTAGCGTTTCACGGCTCCCGAGCTGATATCCAGGGTTGCGGCAATGTCGTCCACTTTGAGGTCTTCGTAATAGCGAAGCACAACGCACGCCCGTTCGCGCGGGCGGAGTTTCATCAGTTGAGACTGCAGGTCTAAGCGAGCCTCGGTGTCAGCATCCGCAGATTCATGGATGTCGGGCTCCACCGTGAGGTGAGCGATCTTGCGCCAGCGGCTGATCCGTCGACCGCGGTCAAGGTAGGTGTTCAGAATCGCTCGACGTACATAAGCTTCGGCGCTGGCGATGCCAAAACCGTTGCGCAGACGGCCAAAGGTTTTCACGAGGGCATCGTGCACAAGGTCGGAGGCGTCGTCGCGGTTGCCCGAAATCAGGTACGCGTAACGCGTCAATGCCGCGCCTCGCTCGGCGACGAGTTGTGTGGCTACGTCTTCCCAGCGGGCAGGGGTGTTTTCGGTCTCAGTCACTGAGCCCCTCCTCGCCGTCGTCTCTATTGTGGCCGAGGAATGGCCAATAGGTAGCGCAATTGTGGTCACACTAATAAAGACGAACGGCGAGGCGGTTTCGTTGGTTAGCTTGTGAGGCGTGCTTTCAACTGCTCAAGCTGGCGTTCTACAGCAGCGGGAACCCGGCCATCGAAGGTTGCAAAAAATTCTTCGGTGGATGCCGCTTCGGCGAGCCATGACTCGGTATCGATCGCGAAAAGCTGTTCCATCACGTTCTCATCGAGGCCGAGACCGTCGATATTGAGGTCGCCTTCGCGGGGGAGCAGCCCGAGGGCGCTCTCCTGAGCGGCAACTTGACCGTCGACGCGTTCGAGAATCCACTCGAGCACGCGAGAGTTCTCGCCGAAGCCTGGCCAGAGGAACGAGCCATCCGCACCCTTACGGAACCAGTTGACTTGGAAGATGCGCGGCACTGTACCCGAGCTGCGAAGATTCTGGCCGACCGAGAGCCAGTGGCTCCAGTGGTCTGCCATGTTGTATCCGCAGAAGGGCATCATGGCGAACGGATCTCTCCGTAGTTCGCCAATGGTGCCTTCGGCAGCCGCCGTCCGCTCAGATGAGATAGTGGCGCCCAGGTAGACGCCATGCTCCCAATCTCGTGCCTCCACCACTAGCGGCACGTTGGTCGCGCGGCGACCGCCGAAGATTATGGCGTCAATTACGACGCCCTGTGGCGATTCCCAGTCATCTGCGATGCTGGGACATTGTGCTGCTGCCACAGTAAAACGTGAGTTCGGATGCGACGAGGGGGTTCCCGTTTCGGGAGTCCAGTCGTTTCCTTGCCAATCGATCAGGTGCTCAGGCACTTCATCGCTCATGCCTTCCCACCAGACGTCGCCGTTGTCTTTCAGCGCGACGTTGGTGAAGACGGTGTTGCCCCAGATGGTGTCCATGGCGGTTTCGTTGGTGGTGATTCCGGTTCCGGGAGCCACACCAAAGAAGCCAGCTTCGGGGTTGATGGCGCGCAGGCGGCCGTCAGCTCCCTTGCCGAGCCACGCGATGTCATCACCAATCGTTTCGGCTTTCCAGCCGGGAATGGTGGGCTTAAGCATTGCGAGGTTGGTCTTGCCACAGGCGCTGGGGAATGCCGCAGCGATGTGGAAGACGCGACCACGGGGGTTCGTGAGTTTGAGGAGCAGCATGTGCTCGGCAAGCCATCCCTCGTCGCGAGCGATCACCGAAGCGATGCGCAGAGCGAACGACTTCTTCGCGAGAATGGCGTTGCCGCCGTAAGCGGAACCGAACGACCAAATTTCGCGAGTCTCGGGGAAGTGACTGATGTATTTGGTCTGGTTGCAGGGCCACGGCACATCCGTGTCGCCGGCGGCGAGCGGGGCGCCAACACTGTGGATGGCGCGCACCCACTCGGTGGAGTCATCGATGGCGTTGAGAACGGCGGTTCCCATTCGCGTCATGATGCCCATGCTCATAACGACGTAGGGGGAGTCGGTTACCTGCACGCCAATCTTGGCGAGGGGCGAACCGAGTGGTCCCATGGAAAACGGAACAACGTACATCCGGCGGCCGCGCATGGCGCCCTCGAAGAGCCCGCCGAGGGTGTTGCGCATATCTGCGGGTGCAGCCCAGTTGTTGGAGGGGCCGGCGTCGCTCTCGTTGACTGAGCAGATGAAGGTGCGCGATTCGACACGAGCGACATCGCTGGGGTCGCTGCGGGCGAGAAAGCTGTGGGGACGGTACTCATCGTTGAGTCGTGTCAGCGTGCCGGCCTCAATCATGAGTTCGGCGAGCTCGTCTGCCTCTGCGGGGCTTCCGTTGCACCAGACGACTTCGTCGGGCTGAGTGAGGGCGGCGATCTCTTCCACCCAGTTAATAACGCTCTGATTTGTTCCGTCGGGTGCGGAGAAGTGCGTCCTTGTCATCTCGGCGATGCTCATTTCTACCTTCCGCTGAAGTGTTGTTGTGAGGAAAAACTGTTGTTATTCGATGATGACCCAGTTTTGTGCCACTTGTTGTCGATTAGAGTCGAAAGAATGCGTATTCTTTAGTTATAGTGAACGTGTGAATGATCTTGTGACTCTCGGGCAACGCATCCGACATTTCCGTACCACGGCCGGACTGACCCTCGACCAACTGGGTGACAAAGTGGGAGTCGCGGGCAGTCAGCTCTCTCTTATGGAGAATGGGCGACGTGAACCTCGCCTGACTCTGTTGTCGGCAATCGCCTCGGCCACGGACATCCAGCTTGCCGATTTGCTTGAGGAGACCCCACCGACCAAGCGGGCTGCTCTCGAAATTGAGCTCGACCGGCTGCAGCGCAGCACCATTTACGCTTCGCTCGGCCTGCCCAAGATTCGTCCGTCGAAGGGCATTCCTGACGAGACGCTCGAAGCGATCGTGGGGCTTCACCACGAACTATCGACGCGTTCGCGCCAGGCGATTGCGACTCCCGAGGAAGCGCGTCGAGCAAACACCGAGCTGCGCCAGCGCATGCGCACCCTCGACAACTACTTGCCCGACCTTGAGAAAGAGGCCGAGAAGCTCACGATCGCCGGAAACCACACCACCGGTGCACTGACGCATCGTGCCGTGAGCCTGATGGCAGAATCGCTCGGCTTCGAGCTCGTACACGTGCACGACCTGCCCCATTCGGCACGCTCGGTTACCGACCTGAAGCACGGACGTATCTACTTGCCGCCGGCATCCATTCCCGGTGGTCACGGTTTGCGGTCGATGGCGCTTCAGGCGATGGCGCACCGCGTTCTCGGTCACGCGGAGCCGACGAGCTATGCCGAGTTCTTGCACCAGCGTCTCGAAATCAACTACTTCGCAGCGGCCGTGCTCATGCCGCTCAAGCAGTCAGTGACATTTTTGAGCGAGGCCAAAGCGGCGCGCAACATTGCCGTCGAAGACTTTCGGGATGCCTTTGGCGTCACCCACGAGGCAGCAGCGTTGCGCTTCACCAACCTTGCGACTTCGCACCTCGACCTCGAGACCCACTTCTTGCGCGTCGGCGACGACGGCGCCGTTTACAAGGCCTACGAAAATGATGGGCTTCGACTACCGGTGGATGTCACGGGCTCAGCCGAAGGCCAGTTCGTGTGCCGCAATTGGAGCGCCCGCACCGCGTTCACGCGCACCAACCGCACGACGGAGTTCTACCAGTACACCGATACTCCCGAAGGGAGCTTCTTCGAGTCGACCCAAACGGGAACGACGGATGCTGAAGAGTTCTCCATCACGATCGGTGTGCCCTTCTCTCACTCCAAGTGGTTCCGCGGCCGCGCCACCGACGTGCGTCGTTCCTCTACCTGCCCCGATGAAACCTGCTGCCGTAAGCCAGAGGACGTGCTTCGCGACCGTTGGGCAGGCAACGCCTGGTCGAGCGCCAAGCTCCACGCCCACATCCTGTCGCCGTTGCCCTCGGGAACCTTCCCGGGCGTCGACGACCGCGAACTCTACGAGTTCTTGGAGTCGCACTCGAGCGACGCCGGCTAGGCATCCTTAGCGCAGGCGCAGCGTTTTCGACCTCAGCAGTCGCAGGAGATCGCGGCGACGGGAGCCGTGAGGGGATCCTTGTCGCGGATGACGGGGCCGGTGCTGTCCTCGACGGGGAATCCTTCGCGCGCCCAGTATTCGAAACCGCCGATCATCTCCCGCACTTCGTAGCCGAGCTTCGCGAACTCGAGCGCGGCTTTCGTGCCACCGTTGCAGCCGGGGCCCCAGCAGTAGACGACGACAGGCATGTCGTGGGGGATCTCGGCGTCGGCGCGAGCGCTGATGGTGGCGGTCGGCATGTGCAGGGCACCGACCGCGTGACCCTGATTCCAGGCGGCGTCACCGCGCGAGTCGATGAGCACGAAGCGGTCGTTGGCCTCGAATGCGGCCCCGACATCCGAGGGATCAGTTTCGTAGTCGAGCTTGCTCGAAAAGTGGGCAACTCGGTCTGCGGTGGTGGCGGGAGGCGTCATGCGTACAGGCTAGCGGCGCAGCGTCAGTGCGGTGGGGTAGTTTCGGTTCGACGCAGAACCCATCGAATGAAGGAGCACCCGGCTATATGGCTAAGAGAGCAGTGACGGCAGCTCCGCTCATTGATGCGTTGCGTTTAGCGAATCTCGTCGATGGGGAAGCGGCGTTGTTGCGGCCGCACGAAAGCTATGACGGGCAACGGTTCACGGCATCCGATGTCAGCGAAGATGACCTTTCAGGGATCTCGTTCACGGAGTGCGAGCTGATCGAGCTCGAAGCCAATGAGGCGAACTTTCGGGCAGCCACTTTCGTGGAGACCCGCTTCGAAAAACTGAACGCGCCCATCTTTGCGGCCCCGCGTTCGAACCTTCGTGACGTAAGCATCGAAGGCTCCCGGTTGGGGTCGGCAGAATTTTACGAGTCAACCTGGAGGTCGATCCGGTTCGTCCACTGTCGCATCGGGTATCTGAACCTGCGCGGCGCTCACCTGCAAGACGTTCTATTCGATGACTGCTTGATCGACGAGCTCGACCTGGGTGGCGCTACGGCAAACCGTGTCGCGTTCACGAACACGCAGGTGAACACTCTCGACCTCACCCGCGCCAAGCTCACTAACGTCGACTTGCGATCGCTCGAATTGCGCCACGTCACGGGGGTCGAACACCTCAAGGGCGCGACGATTAACTCTTACCAACTGGCAGAACTAGCACCGGCCCTCGCCGCGCACCTCGGGATCGTGCTCGACGACTAAGCCAGTCAGCAACCGCCGCTGGTGGTTGAGCAGCAGACGCCCGTCTCGGGCAACATGAGGTTCACACGGCCAGCACTCGCCACGTCGCCAGCGATAGCGGCAACCACCGAGCGCACTTGCTCGTAACCGGTCGCCATCAAGAAAGTCGGGGCGCGGCCGTAGCTCTTCATGCCGACGATGTAGACGTTCTTTTCCGGATGCGCGAGCACACTCGCTCCGTGCGGCTCCACGGTGCCGCAGCTGTGCACATTCGGGTCGATGAGGGGCGCCAGCATCACGGGAGCTTCGAGCACCGGATCGAGGCTGAGGTGCAGTTCCCTCAGGATCGCCAGATCGGGGCGGAATCCGGTCGCGGCGGCGAGAGCATCCACTGTCACTGACTGGTTGCCATCGGGATTATGGCTCGAGACGGTGAGGCGGCCATCGGGCTGTGGGGTGAGCTCGGTGACGGTGAAATCTGTCAGAAGAGTGATCGCTCCGGATTCGACCGCATCCTTGAGGTTGCTGCCGAGGGCGCCGCGGCCCGGTAGTTCATCGGCGCTGCCGCCACCATAGAGTCGACGGGCCGAGCGGCCGCGAATTGCCCAGGTGATTTCGGTACCGGGTTCGCTGGCGCGCAGTTCGGCGAGAGCCAACAGCGTGTTGGCGGCGGAATGACCCATACCCACGACGAGGGTGTGCTTGCCGGCGAAGCGTGCGCGGTCGGCCCCCAGAACATCCGGAAGCGGGCCCGTCAGCCACTCACTGGCGTCGGCCTCACCTGTGGCGGGCAGCCCGGAGGCACCAATGGGGTTGGTGTGGCCCCAGGTGCCGGACGCATCGATGATGGCCGAAGCGAGGATGTCGTACACGCCATCGGGGGAGTCAACGCGAACCAGGAGCGGCCGGCGCTCGCGGCCAACCGTCTTGGTGGAGTCGATGCTCTGGCGCGACATCCCGATCACGCGGCTGTTGTAGCGGATGAGTGGTGCCAGCTCGGCGGTCGCGGCGAGCGGCTGGAGGTAGTCGCGCACGAGCTCGGTGCCGGTGGGGAGGGTCTCGGCGGCGGGGGAGACCCAGTCCGTTTTTTCGAGAAGTGCACGCCCGCTGGGATCGATGTTGTATTTCCACGAGGAGAAGAGGGAGACGTGCCCCCAGGCGCTAATGGCCGCACCGGCATGGTCGCCGGCTTCGAGCACTACCGCATCGATACCTCGCTGGGCGAGGTTGGCAGCAGCAGCCAGTCCAATCGGGCCGGCTCCGATGACCACGACGGGGAGCGGGCCGGAGGGGGAAGGTGCGATGGTCATTGCTCTCCTTGATGATGTTCGTCACAGCGCTACTAGCGCTCACTCACAATAACAGTACTTACTGTTGATAACAAAGAAATCAGGTAAGGTGAGGGCATGAGCGAACGTGTCGATCTTCTGATGATTCAGAAGCCCACCTGGTCGGCAACGGCCGAGCGGGCCCAGAGCCTGGCGCCGCTCCTGCGCGCCCTCGGCGATCCCAACCGGCTGCAGCTCGTGCTGCTCCTCACCGAACGCGCCCACACGGTGCGCGAGCTGACGGATGCCACCGGCCTGAGCCAAACGCTCGTGAGTCACCACTTGGCGCCGCTGCGCGAGAACGGTCTCGTCACGGTGACGCCTCGCGGTCGCTCCAACGTCTATGAACTCTGCTGCGAAGCGTTCGCCGAACCCGTCAAGATGCTCGCGTCAGTCGCCACCAGCACGGATGCCGGGGCCGAGGCTTGCTGCGTCGTGAAATAGCAGCCCGGAAGCGCTATTTCTCTAGAGGTCCGCTGCCTCGTGACGTAGCGTGTACTCATGACAAAGTCTCAAACATTGCCATTGCCGCGCTGGGCGTGGGTGTCGCTAGCTCTGTACAGCGT
The DNA here is from genome assembly GCF_004118935.1 of Salinibacterium sp. UTAS2018. NCBI lineage: Bacteria > Bacillati > Actinomycetota > Actinomycetes > Micrococcales > Microbacteriaceae > Salinibacterium > Salinibacterium sp. UTAS2018. The sequence continues at coordinate 190,098 of NZ_CP035375.1, read as the reverse complement.
CACGATCATCGCGGTCGGGCTCTGGGCCAGCATTGCTACCGGCGAGTGGATCGCTCTTGTCAGCGCATCCGGACTAGTCGTTCTGCCGCTGGGTGTCATGGCCTATCGCCAATCGAGCACGCAACGGCAGCCAGAATAACCTCCGCCGCAATCGCGAGGTCGAACTGACCGCAGCGCCGGTGAACAACAACGCCGGCTAACAGCAGCGCCAGCCAAAAGCAGCGCCCGTAAATAACAGTGCGCCTAAATAACAGTGCCCCCGGAGGGAATCGAACCCCCGACCTACGGTACCGGAAACCGGCGCTCTATCCCCTGAGCTACGAAGGCAAGGAGGCTAGCTTAGCAAGCAATTGCCCCAACAATTAGCACTCCGTTGGGATGCCCGTTTCAGGTTCTCGTGACAGTATCGGAGCATGCTGCGTACCGTGACCTCCCACCAAGAACTTGACCTTCGCGGTCGCACCGAAATGGTCTTCAGCATTGCTGTCGCGGCACCGTGGCCACTCACATCCGAATCAATTAATTTTGTGTTGGATGGCGTACCCCAGAACCCCACAGAGTTGGTCGATGCGCGCGGAACCCGCTTGCACTCGCTGATTGCGGGCCCGGGGCAGCTTGTCGTGGATTACGCCGCCACCGTCGAGGCCACTCCCGAGCCCGCGCCGCTCAACGCAATCGACCGAGTCGAGTATTTGCGGCCGAGCCGGTATTGCGAGTCAGATGTGCTCACTCCGACGGCGCGTTCGCTGTTCCCGACGCAAACCGGCCATGAACTGGTGCAGGCTATCCGCAGTTGGGTTTCGACCAATCTGCGTTACAGCCCCGGAATGTCGGCGGCGACAGATGGAGCGTCACATTCGCTCTTGACGCGCCGCGGGGTTTGCCGCGACTTTGCCCACCTCACCATTGCGATGTTGCGCGCCAAAGATGTGCCCGCCCGCTATTCGTCGGTGTACGCGCCAGGGTTGAGCCCGATGGATTTTCACGCCGTAGCCGAAGCCTTTGTCGACGGTCGCTGGTGGGTCGTCGATTCGACCGGGCTCGCACCACGTCAGTCGCTCGTGCGCATCGCCACCGGCCGAGATGCCGCGGATGTCGCGTTCCTTACGAACCACTGGGCTGACCTCTTCTTGCAGAAGCTAGAAATCACGGCAACCGCAGACCAGCTTCCGACTGACGACCACCACACCCCTGTCGAGTTGTCGTAGCCCGCTCTGGTTTGGCTATTGAAGTGCGGCGCGTACTTCAGCAACCAGGTTACTGGCCTCGTCTGCTGAGGTGAATTCGCGTGAACTCAGCGTTGCCCAATATGGGCCAACGAAGATTTGAGCCGTTCCGATTCGGTCGGTGATCGAGAAGTAGCCGCTGAAGGCATCCGCGCTCGATCCCGCGTTCGATTTGAAGGTCGCGAGCTTGGATGAGGTTGGTTGCGCTACTGACACGTCGATCGACGTGCTGTTCGTTCCATTTTGCCAGCGGCAGGCGACACCCTTTGCTGATAGCGCAGCGGCTGCGGTCGTTCCCGAATCCGGGGTGAAGCTGCCCAGCAGAAGGAAGTTGGGGTTGAAGTCGTACATCGCGCTTGGCGACACCAGATCGTTGCAGCCGAAACTTACGGCAGTGTCCTGCGCCGACTTCGACGGTGTGGGGCTGGGAGTGGGGGTGGCGGATTTTGTTGCGCTGGCCGACGCGGAAGGCGTTGCGGTGGCCTCGGGCGCCGAGTGTGTGGGCGTGCTTGAGACAGTGGGGCTGTTGGTAGCCGTGACAGTTTCGCTCGGCACACAGCCGCTCAATAGTAATGCGGAGGTGCTGAGGGCGATTGCGGCGTAAACCGTGCGAAGTCGAAGTGCCATACCTCCATTGTCGTGACCCGCAGGGACAAAGCCGCGCAGTGACCCGGCAGTGTCGTGAAGTGTGCGCCAAGCGCTGAACGTCATGTGGCTCCCCGCTCGCACAGATTCCCCGTAACCAACCAGTACTCTTGAGGGGTGAATCCTGCTGACCTTTCTGCCACCCTGCTCTCTGTCGTCTCCCGCATCGCGGCTGACCGCGGCACGCCCGATTTGGGCCTGACCGCGAGTGACCTGGTGCTAGAGCGACCGCGCAACCGCGATCACGGTGATTGGGCATCCAACATCGCGATGAAGCTCGCTAAGCCCTTGGGAGCCAACCCTCGCGAACTCGCGACCGAAATCGCTGAGCAGGCTCGCGCTATCGACGGCATTGCTTCGGTGGATGTTGCGGGCCCAGGCTTCATCAATATCACTTTGGATGCCGCTGCCGCGGGTGCACTTGCGAAGACAATCGTCGAGCAGGGAGAGGCGTACGGTCGCAACGAATCCCTCGCGGGTCAGACCATTAACTTGGAGTTCGTGTCGGCCAACCCCACGGGCCCGCTGCACATCGGCCACACTCGGTGGGCGGCTCTTGGAGACTCGCTGGCACGCATCCTGAAGGCAGCCGGGGCCGAACTCGTGAGCGAGTTCTACATCAACGACGCCGGTAACCAGATGGACAACTTCGGGGCATCGATTCTGGCCTCCGCCAAGGGCGAACCGACTCCGGAGAACGGCTACCCGGGTGCCTACGTTGCCGAGCTCGCGCAGCGCGTGCTCGCCTCAAATCCCGAGATTCTCGAGCTTGACCACGATGAAGCGATCGCCGTCGCTCGCGAGCGGGGCTACGAACTTCAGCTCGGCGAGATCAAGAAGTCCCTCGCTGCCTTCAACGTGCACTTCGACGTGTGGTTCAGCGAGCGTGAACTGCACGCGGTGAAAGAAGATGGCAAGAGCGCCATCGATACCGCAGTGGAGCGTCTGCGGGCTCAGGGTCACGTTGCTGACATCGACGACGCTGTGTGGGTCAAGACGACCGACTTTGGCGATGACAAAGACCGCGTGATCAAGCGCGGCAACGGAATCTACACCTACTTTGCTGCCGATGCGGCCTACTACTTGAGCAAGGGCGATCGGGGCTATGCCCACAAGATCTACCTGCTCGGGGCCGACCACCACGGCTACGTTCACCGTCTCAAGGCGCTCGCGGGCGCGGCCGGCGACGACCCCAATAAAGACATTGAGGTGCTCATTGGGCAACTCGTGAGCATCAACGGTGCACGCCTCTCTAAGCGTGCCGGCAACATCATCGAGCTCGATGACCTGCGCGAATGGCTCGGAACGGATGCTCTGCGCTACTCGCTCGGTCGTTACCCGTCCGATTCGCCGCTCAACCTCGACCCCGAGATTTTGCAGAAGCGCACCAACGACAACCCCGTCTTCTACGTTCAGTACGCACACGCCCGCACTCACAGCGTTGCTCGCAATGCGGGGGAGTCGGGAGTGGACCGCAGCGTGTTTGATGCCTCGCTGCTCACGAATGAGTCAGAGAGCATCCTGCTGGGTGTTCTGGCGGAGTTCCCGCGCATCGTGGCTCAGGCCGCCGAATTGCGTGAGCCGCACCGTATTGCGCGCTTCGCCGAAGAGCTCGCTGGCAGCTACCACCGTTGGTACGATCAGTGCCGCGTCACTCCCATGAACGACGAAGAAGTAACTGACGTTCACCGCACGCGACTGTGGGTCAATGACGCTGTTGGTCAGGTTCTGCGCAACAGTCTCTGGATGCTCGGGGTCAGTGCCCCCGAGCGGATGTAACTGACGTGGCCTCCGACGACAACCCCACGCTCGAGCTGCGTCTCGACGGACCGGGGGAGACCGCCCCGGAGTCGTCCGTAGCGACAGCACCCAAGAAGCCTCGCCGTCGCTGGATTCTGTGGTCTGTCCTCGGAGCAGTTGTGGCGATCCTCGTGATCGCGGTGGTGCTCATCGAAACCGTCGGGCGCACAACGGCCGTGCGCCTCGCGCAAGACGAAATCGCGTCATCGCTCGATCTCGAATCGAGCGAGGGTGTGACCGTCGACCTCGGCTCGGGCTCGCTGATTCTGCAAGCGCTCGCCGGAGGGCTCGATGCTGTGACGGTCGACATCGATCGGTTCGAGGTCAATGGGCTTGATGCCGCGGTAGGGGTTATTGCGACCGGCGTACCGCTGACATCGTCGCAACCGATTGACGCGGTGTCGATGACGGTGTCGATCCCCGGCGCTGAAGTGTCGAAGCTCGCGAGCACCCTCAGCGACACGGGACTCGACTCGATCGAGCTGGAAGGCACCGCTATCCGGGTGTCGACGGTCTTCAAGGTTTTCTTCTTCGAGATTCCGGTTGCCCTTGACCTTGTGCCGGTGGCGGCGGGCGATTCCGTCGCCTTCGAGCCGGAGTCCGTCATCCTGAACGACGAAGAGATCTCCGTTGCCGACTTGCTCGACAACCCCCTTGTTTCTGGTCTGGCGGGAGGGCTACTCAGCTCCCAAGAGTTCTGCGTTGCTTCATCATTGCCGACGGCATTGACGATCGATTCGGTCGCCGTCGCCAGCGACAACCTCGTCATCGAACTCAGTGCTGATGGGATTGCCCTCGACGATGCCGCGTGGAAGCAATACGGTACGTGCCCGGCGCCGTAGCTCGATTCAGCGCTAGCGGCATCAGCCGTTAGAGTGGTCAGCATCCCCAACGCCTGTGCGGACACAATCCGCCGTTTTCCGTCTACATCTCTGTGAGGTGCGACTGTGTTCGCGAACCCGCTGGCGCCCGAGTGGCTCGAAGCTCCCGCCGAAGCTAATTCTTTGGTACCGACCGTCTGGTCGCGCAATGCTGCGCGCGCCGAGAACGGTGAACTCACGATTGCCGGCGTGCCCGCAAGCGAGCTTGTCGCTCACTTTGGCACGCCCGTGTACGTCATCGATGAAGCGGATGCCATTGCCCGTGCCACAGAAATCAAGGGTGCGTTCGATGCTGAGTTTGCTCGCATCGGTTCGAGCGTCAAGGTGTACTACGCCGGCAAGGCGTTCCTCTGCACCGAGGTTGCCCGCTGGATGACGGCCGTTGGCCTCAACATCGACGTGGCCAGCGCTGGCGAGATGGCGGTTGCCCTCGCGGCTGGCACGGATGCGTCGCGACTGGGATTCCACGGCAACAACAAGAGTCTTTCCGAGATCGACCGTGCTGTGCGCGCGGGCATCGGCCCCATCGTTATCGACAGCGTCGTCGAAATCGGTCGGGTTGCTGAAACCGCTGCACGGCACGGTCGAACCCAGCGGGTGCGTTTGCGCATCAATAGCGGGGTTCACGCGTCCACGCATGAGTACTTGGCAACGGCCAGGGAAGACCAGAAGTTTGGTGTTCCGCTGACCGAGGCCGAGGCGATTGTGGCGCAGATTCGTTCGCACTCCTCGCTGGAGTTCGTAGGCATCCATTCGCATATCGGATCGCAGATTTTCGACACTGCGGGCTTTGCTGAGGCAGCTCGTCGCTTGCTTGAGCTGCATGCACGGTTGTCGGTAGCGGCCCCGGTGCCCGAATTGAATTTGGGCGGCGGTTTCGGCATCGCTTACACCTCGGCCGATCAGGCACTGCCCGTTGCTGAGTTGGCGGCGTCGCTGGCCAACATCGTTGAGGCGGAGTGCGCTCGACTTGAGATCCCGATCCCGGTGATTGCCATCGAGCCGGGTCGCTCGATCATTGGGCCATCCACTACAACGCTCTACACGGCTGGCACCATCAAAGATGTGCTCGTCGATGGCGAAGCAGTGCGCAAGTACGTCAGTGTCGATGGCGGCATGAGCGACAATCTGCGTACGGCGCTCTACGGCGCCGACTATTCAGCTCGTCTCGCGAATCGGGTGTCGGATGCCGCCCCAGAGCTCGTGCGCATCGCCGGCAAGCACTGCGAGGCCGGCGATATCGTCGTTCGCGCCGAGTACTTGCCCGGTGACGTTGAGCCCGGCGATATCGTCGCCGTTCCCGCCACCGGTGCTTACGGCTGGGCGATGTCCAACAACTACAACTATCTTGCGCGCCCGCCCGTAGTGGCCGTGCGCGACGGCGAAGCTCGCATTATTGTGCGCGGCGAAACCGAAGACGACTTGCTCAGCCGCGACGCGGGAATCACACCATCGGGAGACTCTGTATGATCGAATACCGCAACCTTCGTGTCGCAGTTTTGGGCGGAGGAAGTGTCGGATCACAAGTCACCGCTCTACTGCTCGAGCACGCCGACGAGCTTGCTGCCCGTGCGGGAGCCGGGCTCGAAGTCGTCGGTGTTGCCGTTCGTGACATCGATGCTCCGCGCGACACCGACATTCCGAAAGAGCTGCTGACGACCGACGCCGAGTCGCTTATCGTGGGCGCCGATATCGTCATTGAACTTATTGGCGGCCTCGAACCTGCTCGCACCTGGATTCTCAAAGCCCTGCATTCGGGGGCCGATGTCATCACGGCCAACAAGGCCCTGCTCGCTCACCACGGCGCGGAACTCTTCGAAGAAGCCGCTCAGGTCGGCGCCCAGCTGTACTACGAGGCAGCAGTAGCCGGCGCGATCCCAATCATCCGCCCGCTGCGAGACAGCCTTGCCGGTGACCGCGTCGAGCGCATCCTGGGCATCGTTAACGGCACCACGAACTACATTCTTGACCGCATGGATGCTACGGGCGATAGTTTCGACACCGCTCTTGCCGAGGCCACGCGCTTGGGCTTCGCTGAGGCCGACCCCACCGCCGACATCGAGGGCTACGACGCTGCGCAGAAGGCCGCGCTGCTGGCCAGCCTCGCGTTCCACACGCGCGTGCCGCTGGATGCCGTGCACCGCGAAGGCATCACGAGCGTCACCGCCGAGCAAGTTGTTGCCGCGCGCAAGGCCGGCTACGTCGTCAAACTGCTCGCAATTTGTGAGCGCGTTCTTGCCGCCGACGGCTCGACCGAGGGCGTTAGTGCTCGCGTTCACCCCGCCCTTGTTCCGTTGACTCACCCACTCGCTGCCGTTCACGGCGGCAACAATGCGGTGTTCGTCGAGGCCGAGGCTGCAGGCAGCCTCATGTTCTACGGTGCTGGCGCCGGCGGCATTGAAACCGCATCCGCCGTTCTGGGCGACGTTGTGTCAGCCGCTCGACGCCACGTCATCGGCGGCCCCGGCGTTGCCGAGTCGACCCACGCCAACCTTCCGATCCTGCCGATCGCCCGCGTGATGACGCGCTACCAGATCACCTTGACGGTCGTGGATGAGCCCGGTGTGCTCGCCACGATCGCCGCAGTATTTAGTGACCACCACGTCTCCGTAGAAGCGGTCAACCAGACCGTTGGTGCAGTAGTAGAGGGCGTGCCGAGCGCTACCCTTATTACTGTGACGCACGAGGCGACGGATGAATCGCTTGCCGCCACGGTGGCAGCGCTGGCCGAGAATTCGGTTGTGCGCGAAGTTGTGTCCGTTTTGAGAGTTGAGGGGCTGTAAATAATGAATAGCGAAATCCGGAACCGCCAGTGGCGCGGTCTGCTTCACGAGTACGCCGACCGTCTCAACATTTCTGACGCGACCCCCATCATCACGCTGGGAGAGGGCGGAACTCCTCTGATTCCCGCACCAGCGCTGTCGGCTCGCACCGGCGCTAAGGTCTGGGTCAAGTTCGAAGGAATGAACCCCACGGGCTCGTTCAAAGACCGCGGCATGACAATGGCCATCTCGAAGGCTGTTGAGCACGGCGCCAAGGCCGTTATCTGCGCCTCGACCGGTAACACTTCGGCTTCGGCGGCTGCGTACGCTGCGCACGCGGGAATCACCGCTGCTGTTCTCGTGCCCGAGGGAAAGATCGCGATGGGCAAGCTCAGCCAGGCCATCGCTCACAACGGTGAACTCATCCAGGTTCAGGGAAACTTCGACGATTGCCTCGACATCGCTCGCGACCTCGCCGACAACTACCCGGTGCACCTCGTCAACTCGGTGAACCCTGACCGTATCGAAGGCCAGAAGACTGCCGCTTTCGAGGTCGTCGAAGTTCTGGGCGACGCCCCTGACTTCCACATTGTTCCCGTCGGAAACGCGGGAAACTACACCGCTTACTTCCGGGGCTACAGCGAAGAGCTAGAGCGCTCCGCCACCACCAAGCTGCCCCGCATGTTCGGTTTCCAGGCCGAGGGCAGTGCTCCGATCGTTCGCGGCGAAGTCGTTAAGAACCCCGACACAATTGCCAGCGCTATCCGCATCGGAAACCCCGCATCGTGGCACCTCGCCACGGAGGCCCACAAAGTGTCGAATGGCTACTTCGGCGCCATCAGCGACGCCAAGATCCTCGAAGCTCAGCGCATCCTCTCGGCTGAAGTTGGCATTTTCGTCGAGCCCGCCTCCGCCATCAGCGTTGCCGGACTTCTCGAGCGTGCCGAAGCTGGTCAGATTCCTCGTGGTTCCACCGTTGTGCTCACGGTTACCGGCCATGGTCTTAAGGACCCGCAGTGGGCGCTTAAGACGGCTAGCGGTGATGACATCACGCCGAAGGTTGTTCCCGTCGACACCGCTGAGGTCGCAAGCGTGCTGGGGCTGGCCAAGGCATGACCTCGCTGGTCGGTCGCAGCGTCGTCGTGCGCGTGCCGGCGACCTCTGCCAACCTCGGTCCCGGCTTTGACACGCTCGGGCTTGCCCTCTCGCACTACGACGAACTGATTGTTAACGCGGTCGAGGGCTCGGGCGTCGAGATTGATGTCACCGGTGTTGGTGCAGGAATTGTTGCGACCGATGAGTCGAACCTCGTTATCCAAGCGATCCAGCACTGCTTTACGCACTTCGGCCAGACGATGCCGGCACTGCACGTGTCGGCGACCAACGTCATCCCGCACGGTGGTGGCTTGGGTTCGTCGGCAGCAGCTATCGTCTCGGGCGTTATGGCTGCGAAGGGCTTACTCGAGGGCATCGTCGAGATGGATGCCGCCACTCTTCTCGTGCTCGCTACCGAGCTCGAGGGACACCCGGACAACGTCGCGCCGGCACTCTTGGGCGGTCTCACCATCGCGTGGAGCACTGACTCTGGGCCGCTAGCGAAAAAGCTGATGGTGCACCGCGGAGTCTCACCGCTTGTCTGCGTTCCTGACTTTCAGGTCTCGACGGCGCACGCGCGCAGTCTGCAGCCGGATGCCGTGCCCTACGCCGATGCGGTTTATAACGTCTCGCGGGCAGCACTCTTGATTGCCGCGCTCACGCAGAGCCCCGAAGTGTTACTCGAAGCCACGGGCGATCGCCTCCACCAGGACTACCGTGCTGCAGCGATGCCGCAGACCACAGAACTGATTCGTATGTTGCGCTCGCACGGCCACGCTGCTGTTGTTTCGGGCGCTGGTCCCTCGGTGCTCGTGCTCGCGGATGACCCCGCGAAGCGCCTCGAAGCCGTTGCTCTCGTGCAGGAGCACGCCGCAACGCCGTGGGAATGTCTCCTCTTAGCTGTGGACTTCAAAGGTGCTACAGTGAATGAGCACCAGGTAGAAGCTACGGCGTAGCCGCAGCATCCCGGTCGCACTTCACCCGTCGTATCCCCGAATTTTGATTCCTGCGCATCCGCGCAGACATCGGTGAGCGACTAGCTCTCCGCCAAGCGATTCATTCTTGGTTGGGGAAAGGAACCCCTAGTAGTGACTGACGTCAACAACCACGCATCAAGCGTGGATTCCCGTGCCGCGCTGAGCGCGTTACGACTGCCCGAGCTTCAAGCAATGGCGGCCGAACGCGGCATCACCGGTACTTCCAAACTTCGCAAAGGAGATCTCGTGGACGCAATTAACGAGAAGAACAACAGCAACAAAGACTCTGCTCCCGCCACCGAAGCGGTTGCCGCTCCGGCACGCAAGCGTGCTTCACGCCGCGTGACGAGCACTGATGGTGCCGCTATCGCCGGCTCCGAGGCTCCCGCAGGCGCTCCGAAAGTAGACAAGAACGCGTCGTCGTCGAACGACGTCGCAGCTCAGGCCCCTGCCGCGGATGCCGCAGCAGAGAAGCCCAAGACGGCTAGCCGCAAGAAGAAGGTTGACTCCGCGCCCGCCGCCGAGTCGACTGCCGCCGCCGGCTCAGCAGCGTCGACCGACGCCGCAGCATCCAGCGACGCTCCCGCCGCAGAGGCCGCGCCCAAGCGCAGCCGTCGCAGCTCCAGCCGTAGCGTTGCCGCAGCAGACGCGTCGAGCGACGCCAGCGTCGCATCGACCGGCGACGACGCCGTAGCGAGCGACGCTAAAGCCGCCGACAGCGAGGGCAAGGCTGCCAAGAGTGGCAACCGCAACAACAGAGGTGACAAGGGCGCGAAGAGCGCCGACAACAACTCTGACAACGCGGACAAGAGCAACAACGCCGATAAGAGCAACAACGCCGATACCAACAACGGCGACAAGAACAGCAACGCTGACAAGAACAACAACGCTGACAAGAACAGCGACAAGAACAACAGCAACGACAGCGACAACGACGGCGACAACGCCGACAACGAGTCGGGTTCGGGCCGCGGGCGTAACCGTAACCGCAACCGCAACAGCCAAAACGGTGAAGGTTCTGGTCGCCAGAACAACAACCGTCGCCAGAACAACAATGGCGAGGGCAACAACGGCGACAGCAACCGCAACGGCGGCGACAGCAACCGCAGCAACCGCAACAACGGCGACGGCAACAACAACAGCCGCAGCAATGATGACTCGCGCGGCGGCGACGTTGACTCCGAGCGCGGTGGACGTGGCCGTTACCGTGACCGCAAGCGCGGCCGTGGAAACATGGGCGACGACTTCGAGCCCGAGATCACCGACGATGACGTACTGATCCCGGTCGCCGGCATCCTCGACGTTCTCGACAACTACGCTTTCGTTCGCACCACTGGTTACCTTCCGGGTAACAGCGACGTGTACGTTTCGCTTGGTCAGGTCAAGAAGTACAACCTCCGCAAGGGTGACGCCGTTGTTGGCGCCATTCGCCAGCCGCGTGAGGGTGACAACAATCAGGGCCGCCAGAAGTACAACGCCATCGTGCGCATCGACTCGATCAACGGGCTCCCCGTTGAAGAGGCAGCAAACCGCGTCGAATTCGGCAAGCTCACCCCGCTGTACCCGCAGGAGCGTCTGCGTCTCGAGACCGAGCCGACCATGTTGTCGACTCGCATCATCGATCTTGCCGCTCCGATCGGAAAGGGCCAGCGCGGCTTGATCGTCTCGCCTCCGAAGGCTGGCAAGACTCAGGTTCTGCAGGCCATCGCGAACGCGATCTCCAAGAACAACCCCGAGGTTCACCTCATGGTCGTTCTTGTGGACGAACGTCCCGAAGAGGTCACCGACATGCAGCGCACCGTCAAGGGCGAAGTTATTGCTTCGACCTTCGACCGCCCCGCTGAAGACCACACCACGGTTGCTGAACTCGCCATCGAGCGTGCCAAGCGTCTCGTCGAGCTCGGCCACGACGTCGTTGTGCTGCTTGACTCGATTACTCGCCTTGGCCGTGCGTACAACGTGACGGCACCGCCGTCGGGACGCGTACTTTCGGGTGGCGTCGACTCGGCAGCGCTGTACCCGCCGAAGCGCTTCTTCGGTGCGGCTCGCAACGTTGAAGAGGGCGGCTCGCTCACCATCATCGCTACCGCGCTCGTAGAGACCGGTTCCAAGATGGACGAGGTTATCTTCGAAGAGTTCAAGGGCACCGGCAACATGGAGCTTCGTCTCTCACGCCAGCTCGCTGACAAGCGCATCTTCCCCGCGGTCGATGTCAACGCATCCGGAACGCGTCGCGAAGAAATGCTGCTCGGCGCCGACGAAGTCAAGGTCACCTGGAACTTGCGCCGTGCGCTCGCGGGGCTCGACCAGCAGGCTGCTCTCGAGATCGTGTTGAATAAGCTGAAGGAGACGCAGTCGAACGTTGAGTTCCTCATGCAGATCCAGAAGTCGCTTCCTTCCACTACCGGCAACAAAAAAGAGGTCTAATAATGTTCGAGTCAGTACAGTCGCTGCTGACCGAGCATGCGGATCTCGAGGGCCAGCTTGCTGACCCCGAGCTTCACTCCGACCCGGTCCGCTCTAAGAAGGTCAACCGACGTTACGCCGAGTTGTCGCGCATTGTTGCGGCATACAACCACTGGCGCCAGTTGACCGACGACCTCGCGGCCGCCACGGAAATGGCTGCCGAAGATGAGTCATTCGCCGAAGAGATTCCTGGCCTCACGGAGTCGCTTGATGCTGCTCAGGAAAAGCTGCGCCGCATCTTGATTCCTCGTGATCCTAACGATTCCCGTGATGTGATCATGGAAATCAAGATGGGTGAAGGTGGTGCTGAGTCGGCGCTCTTCGCCGGGGACCTGCTGCGCATGTACTTGCACTACGCAGAGTCGAAGAAGTGGAAGACCGAGATCATCGAGCAGACCTCGAGCGACCTTGGCGGTATCAAAGACGTTCAGTTGGCCGTTAAGGGCAACTCGAGTGATCCCGCTGAGGGCGTCTGGGCGCACTTGAAGTACGAGGGTGGAGTGCACCGCGTTCAGCGCGTGCCCGCCACCGAGTCTCAAGGCCGCATCCACACGTCTGCTGCGGGTGTGCTGGTGTTCCCTGAGGTTGACGAGCCTGAAGAGGTCGAGATCAGCCAGAACGATCTCAAGATTGATGTCTACCGTTCCTCGGGCCCCGGTGGTCAGTCGGTGAACACCACTGACTCCGCTGTTCGTATTACTCACCTTCCGACTGGAATCGTCGTGGCGATGCAGAACGAGAAATCGCAACTGCAGAACCGCGAGGCCGGTATGCGGGTGCTTCGTGCGCGCATCTTGGCTCGTTACCAAGAAGAGGCGGATGCTGAAGCGAGCGAATACCGCAAGAGCCAGATTCGCACGATGGATCGTTCCGAGCGCATTCGCACGTACAACTTCCCTGAGAACCGCATTGCTGATCACCGCACCGGATACAAGGCTTACAACCTTGACCAGGCGATCAACGGTGCGCTCGAGCCCGTTATCCAGTCGTGCATCATAGCTGATGAAGAGGCTCGTTTGGCTGCTGTCGGTAGCGACTCCTGAGCGAGTTGACTACCGCATCACACGACCCCAGTGTCGCTGACCTTCTGGCCAGCGGCACTGAGTCGTTGCGTGGTGGGGGAGTGCCCACTCCCGAGGTCGATGCGGAGCTTCTATTGGCTCACGTGCTCGACCTGGGTCGTGGAGAGCTTCGCGTTCGCGTCGTCACCGGTGCCACCGTGCCCGCGGAAAAAGCGGCACACGCTCACGAACTGTTTGCGCGCCGCGCTGCCCGCGAACCCTTGCAGCACATCACGGGAATGGCGCCCTTTCGCAATCTCGAGCTCAGCGTGGGGCCTGGAGTTTTCGTTCCGCGCCCCGAGACTGAAACGGTCGTGCAGTTTGCGATCGACGCGCTCAATGCGAGTGCGACGCCCGAACCTATCGGTGTCGATCTCGGTACGGGTAGCGGTGCTATCGCTCTCGCCATGGCCACCGAGGTCACGCGCGCTCGCATCTTTGCGGTCGAACTGTCGCCCGATGCCATGCCGTACACGAGCGAAAACTTCCGCCGCTATGGCGAACCGAACGCCACACTGATCAATGCCGATCTGGGCGATGCTTTTTCCGAACTCAACGGCACGGTCGACGTCGTGATTTCCAATCCGCCGTACATTCCGGCCGCGGCGATCCCGCGCGACGTTGAAGTTCAGCTCTATGACCCCGCTCTGGCTCTCTACGGCGGAGAAGACGGCATGGATGTCGTACGCCGCGTGTCGCTGACTGCGCGCCGCCTGCTCCACGACGGTGGCACTCTCGTGCTCGAGCACGGCGAAGAACAAGCTCCGGCCCTTGCCGCGCTACTCACGGCGGACGGGTGGAGAGCCGTAGCTCACCACAAAGACCTTCTCGGTCGCGATCGCGCGACGACGGCGCTACTCTAAGCCGTCGTTCGAGACGCTCTACGAGCGCGCGGCCGCAAACTCCTCGATCGCTGCGTGCATAGCCGCTCCCGTAAGAAATTCGTGGCCGGTGATGCCGAGGCTTTCGGCAGCGGCAACGTTCTCGGGCATGTCATCCGCAAAAAACGCGTTCTCGGGCGCAACGCCGTACGCCTCGAGGGCACGTTCGAACACAACGGGATTCGGCTTGCGGGCGCCGTAATGGCTTGAGGTGTGCAGGTGATCACCAAAGATCTCGACGAGATCGGGTGCAACGGTCGAGAGATGGTCGCCGAGAAGCGCACCGTTATTCGTCAGCAGGGTTGCCTGACCGAGGTCCGCGGCGCGTCGGGCCGCGGCGAGTGAGTCGGGCCACGGCGTCATCGCGGCCGCCCTGATCGCTAGCCAGCTGGCGAGATCTACTCGCTGCCCGATGGCTTCCTCGAAGGCGGCAAGGTATTCCTCGCCGGTGGGGTAAAGCCCCGCTTCGGCGCCGAACTCGCCATCATCGTGCCACCAGCTACGGCGGAGCTCGAGAAAACTGAGGCCGGTGAGGTCGCTCATGGCGGCCATCCGTGCACGCCAGTCGTAGCCGTAGAGCACATCATCCATGTCAAAGATGAAAAGCAGCGTCATTGTTTGCCATCGCTATCTGTTAGTCGTGATCAGTCTTTCACTGTTTCTCCCGGTACCATGTTGGGGACATGGATGACCTTTACGATTGCACCGACGAAGCCCAGCTCCTCACCGGTATGAGGATGGCGCGAGTGGCGATTGGCCGTGGCGACCTTGTCGTCATTCCCACCGACACCGTTTATGGGCTCGCAGCAGACGCTTTTCAGCCGGATGCGGTGCAGAAGCTTATTGACGCCAAGGGGCGAACGCGGCAGTCCCCGCCGCCCGTGCTCATCCCCGGAATTCCCACCCTCGATGCTCTTGCGGCAACGGTGCCGGATGAGATTCGTGCGCTCGTGGCCGAATTCTGGCCTGGTGGCCTCACGATCATCCTGCCCGCCCAGCCGTCTCTGAGTTGGGATCTCGGGGAGACCCAAGGCACCGTTGCTTTGCGGATGCCATCCAACCGCATCGTCCTTGAGCTCCTTTCCGAAACGGGTCCGCTTGCGGTCTCGAGCGCCAACAGCACTGGCCTGCCAGCCGCCCGTACGGCTGAAGCCGCTCACGAAATGTTGGGCGACTCTGTCTCGGTGTACCTGAGCGACGGAGAAGGCGGAGAGCTCGCCTCGACCATCGTGGATGCCACGGGTTTGCTCGTTGACGGTGGCAAGCTGCGCATCGTACGTGAGGGCGTTATTTCGGCCGACGCCATTCGCGACGTGATCGGGGCCGAGTTGTGCGAATAGTTTTCTACTTCTTCATCGCAGGCATTGCCTCGGTGGTGACGTACGTGCTCTCGCTTGTAGTGCTGAAGCTTGCGCGCAAGTACAAGCTGTATCCCCAAGTGCGCCAGCGTGACGTTCATTCCACGCCCACGCCTCGGCTGGGGGGAGTCGCGATGTTTTTTGGTGTCGTGGTCGCGTTCGCGGTTGCGTCATCGTTCAGTAACTTCTCGATCATCTTCAATGATCCCGCTAAAGTCTTTGGGCTGCTGGGTGCGGCGCTCATCATTGTCGCTATCGGCGTTGCCGATGACATTTGGGATCTCGATTGGCTCACCAAGCTGGCCGGCCAAGTAATCGCTGCCTTTGTGGTGGCATGGCCTGGTGTGCAGCTCTCCACGCTGCCGATTGGCGGCAAGACAATCGTGTCGCCGCATGTCTCGATCATCATTACGATCTTCGCCATCGTTCTCGTCATGAACGCCGTCAACTTTATCGACGGCCTCGATGGGCTCGTTGCCGGTGTCGCGATCATCGCCAGCAGTGTGTTCTTCGTTTACGCGTATCTGCTGCAGGGGCAGGCGCAAACGGAGTACTTCAACCTTGCCTCGTTGACAACCGCCATCTTGATCGGGGCGTGTGTCGGCCTGCTGCCGGTGAACTTCTATCCGGCTCGAATGTTCATGGGCGATGCCGGGGCCTTGCTCGTCGGGCTCCTCATGGCGGCTTCCGCGATCTCTGTAACGGGTCAGGTAGACGACAATTACCTCGCTCAACCCGATAAGTTCACCCTCGGATTCCTTCCCGCCTTCATCCCGATCCTTCTGCCGATCGCGGTCCTCGTCATCCCGCTGCTCGACTTTGGTCTCGCGATCATTCGTCGATTGCGTGCCGGAAAGTCGCCGTTCACCGCAGACCGCAAGCACTTACATCACCGTCTGCTCGATATGGGGCACTCCCACTTCCATGCCGTATTAATCCTGTACAGCTGGACTTTTGTGGCCTCGGTGGGCGTACTGGCGTTCACCTTTGTGCCGTGGAAATGGGCCGCGCTGATGTTCATCGCGGGTCTCGCCGGGTGCGCCGTCTTTACGCTGGCCCCGCTCAGTCGTCGTAAATCGCGCGAGGCCGCGGCGCAGCGCTTAGCGGCCGAGCAAGAATCCGAAAGCATCGCTCGCTTTGACGGTCTGGATGCTGCCTCCACAGCGCCGATAGGTACTGCTTCGCTTCGTGAAGATGACGATCCCGTGGATCGTGCGCCTTCACGCGCCCCACGACCTCCCCACACAAAGGAACCCACCGAATGAAGTCTTCATCAATTCTTGGACGTGCGATCGCCTACGGCGCGATCTTGACCGTCAGCATCGCTGTCGTCGGCTCCATCATTGGTTACCTCGTTGCGGGCAGCTCCGGACTCATCAGTGCCCTGATTGGCGCCGGTCTCACTGCACTATTTATGGGCCTCACCGCCGGCACCATCGTCATTGCGTCGCGCGCGAGCGGGGGAGACTCGTCAAGCACCGTCTTTTTCGCGGTAGTGCTCGGCGCCTGGCTCCTGAAGTTCATTGTCTTCATCGCGATCCTCGTAATCCTGCGCAGCCAGCCCTTCTTGGAGCCGGTCGTGTTCTTCTTCGCGATGATCGCCGCAGTGCTGGGAAGCCTCGTCGTCGACGTGCTGGCATTTGTTCGCGCCCGGGAAAGCTACGTCCCCGGAGTGCAGTTGCCAGGTGAAGATACCTCGACGTCAAACTAATATCGCGGATTCGCTTTCAGATTCGTCGTGAGCGTAATTCTCTTGATACAGTTGAGCCTGCTACAAACCCCATCTTTCATCGCCGCGTAGTTACACGCCCCGATTCTGGAGACAGCGCTGTTATATAACGCTCTCGCGCTCATTGCGCCCTTTGCCACCGATGACGGATCAGGCGACGGGGGCTTTCACGGCCCCTCGTTGATCGAGTTCGTGCCACCCGGATTTCTCTTCGTAGATACCCCCTTCGAAATCAACCGACTAATGTTGGTGCGTTTCATTGCCGTAGCCATTTTGATCTTGCTGTTCTGGGCCGGCACGCGCCGCATGCGCATGATTCCCGGTCGCGGCCAAAGCATCCTCGAGATGGCTGTTGGCTTTGTTCAGTCGAACATCGCAGACGGCGCTCTGGGCAAGGAAGAGGGCAAGCGGTTCATGCCGCTGCTCGCGACCATGTTCTTTATGGTCCTCGCGATGAACCTCACAGGTATCGTCCCCGGGCTAAACGTCGCGGGTACCGCGGTGATCGGTGTGCCGCTCGTTCTCGCTCTCGTGGCGTACGTCGTGTTCATCTACGCCGGTATCAAAAAGCAGGGAATCACCTTCTTCAAGGCTTCGCTGTTCCCCGCCGGTGTGCCGTGGCCGCTGTACTTCATCGTTACTCCGATCGAGTTCGTCTCCACGTTTATTCTTCGCCCGGTAACACTCGCCTTGCGTCTGCTCATGAACATGATCGCGGGCCACATGCTGCTCGTGCTCTGCTTCTCAGCAACGCACTTTTTCCTGTTCACTGCTGGTGGCCTCTTTGGCTTGTTCAGTATTGGCACCCTTGCCTTTGGCTTCATCTTCACAATCTTCGAACTCCTTGTTGCGGTACTTCAGGCTTATGTCTTCACATTCCTGACCGCCGTATACATCCAGCTCGCGCTGGTCGAAGAGCACTAGACCGATCCCGGCATTCGCCTGGATTAGAAAACCACGGAAGGAAACACAAATGAACGTCGCAGAGCTGACTGGAAACATTGCACCCCTCGCATTCGGTGTTGCAACCATCGGGCCCGCCATCGGTGTAGGCATCGTTGTTGGAAAGACCGTTGAGTCGGTAGCACGCCAGCCTGAGCTTCAGGGGCGCCTCACGGGCCTCATGTTCCTCGGAATTGCATTCACCGAAGCGCTCGCATTCATCGCGATCGCCGTAGCATTCATCCCGTTCCCGTAACCACTAACTGACTGAGGAGGCTGGGATGCATAGCGCACTACTGGCTGCTGCAGAAGAGGGCGAACCGGTTATCAACCCGCTCCTTCCCGCAGATTACGACATCATTTGGTCGTTGGTTTGCTTCGCGATCATCTTGTTCTTCTTCTGGAAGAAGTTCCTTCCAGCGCTGACGAAGACGCTTGATGCTCGGGCTGAGGCCATCGAAGGTGGCATCAAGAAGGCTGAGATCGCTCAGGCTGAAGCCGCTGCTGCTCTTGACCAGTACAAGACTCAGCTCGCTGAGGGCCGCGCCGAAGCCGCGAAGATTCGCGAACAGGCACGACTTGAGGGCACTGAGATCATCAACGAGCTCAAGGAGCAGGCAACGGTTGAGGCCGCTCGCATCACTGCGAACGCTCAAGCCACAATCGAAGCAGAACGTCAAGCAGCACTCGTATCACTCCGCAGCGAAGTCGGCTCAATGGCCATTGACCTCGCGTCGGGCGTTATCGGGCAGAGCTTGACGGACGACAAGAAGTCTTCCGCACTCGTTGACCAGTTCTTGGCTGACCTTGAGGCTTCAGAGAAGGCAAAGGCGAAGAAGTAATGGGATCAGCTACGAGAGAAGCGCTTGTTGCAGCGAAGGATGCTCTGACATCCCTCACTGCCAAGAACTCTCTGGCCACTGGCGCAGAGCTGTTTGAAGCAGGGCGTGTTGTGGGCGGTTCCGCTCAATTGCGTTCCGCTTTAGCCGATCCTGCCGCCGCTGCGAAAGACAAGACCGCCATTGTCGGTTCGGTTTTCTCGTCGCTGAGCGCGTCAGCGCGCACCGTGC
Organism: Salinibacterium sp. UTAS2018; assembly: GCF_004118935.1. Lineage (NCBI taxonomy): Bacteria > Bacillati > Actinomycetota > Actinomycetes > Micrococcales > Microbacteriaceae > Salinibacterium > Salinibacterium sp. UTAS2018. The sequence continues at coordinate 171,205 of NZ_CP035375.1, read as the reverse complement.
TTTCCGCCATCGTGAGCGCTCGTTGGTCGAGTGCCGACGATTTGCTCGCGGGAATCGAAGAAATCGGCATTCGCGCAATCGCGAAGTCGGCTCCGGCAAAGCTGTCGATCGACGACGAACTCTTTGGTTTCGGTGACACTGTGTCATCCGACGCCGAACTCGAGCTCGCGGTCGGTAGCAAGCTGGGATCCGCTGCCTCGAAATCGTCCTTGGTGCGTGAACTGCTTGCAGGCAAAGTTTCCGAACAGGCTGCAGCGATCATCGACCAGCTTGTGCAGCAGCCGCGTGGCCGCCGCATCGGTGAGCTAATCGCAACGGCCGCTGACATCGTGGCTGACCAAGCGGGCAAGTCGGTCGCAACGATCACGACCGCTGCCCCGCTCAAGGCTGCGCAGCTTGAACGCTTGCGCACCGGCCTCACCAAGAATTACGGACGTGAACTTAAGCTCAACGTTCGTATCGACCCCTCGCTCATCGGTGGGGTACGCGTTCAGATCGGTGATGAAGTCATCGATGGCAGCGTTTCCACCAAGCTCAACGACCTCAGGATCCAACTCGCGGGCTAGCGAGTTAGCAGACCTTTCCACGGAATAGGAAAACACAATGGCAGAACTCAGCATCAGTCCGGACGAGATCCGCGACGCGCTCAAGGACTTCGTCAAGGCTTACGAGCCTGGCAAGGCTGCGACAACCGAAACGGGAACCGTCGTAGACGCTGCCGACGGCATCGCCCACGTTGATGGCCTCCCCGGCGTCATGGCCAACGAACTCATCCGTTTCGCCGATGGCACTCTGGGCCTTGCTCAGAACCTCGACGAAGACGAGATCGGTGTTGTTATCCTCGGTGAATTCACCGGCATCGTCGAAGGTATGGAAGTTACTCGCACCGGCGAAGTTCTTTCCGCACCCGTCGGAGACGCATTCCTCGGTCGTGTGGTTGACCCTCTGGGCGCCCCGATCGACGGCCTCGGCGAGATCAAAGCTGAGGGCCGTCGCGCACTCGAGCTTCAGGCTCCCGGCGTCATGGACCGTAAGAGTGTCCACGAGCCCATGCAGACCGGTATCAAGGCAATCGACGCCATGATCCCAATCGGCCGCGGCCAGCGTCAGCTCATCATTGGTGACCGCCAGACCGGTAAAACGGCCATCGCGATCGACACCATCATCAACCAGAAAGAAAACTGGGAGTCGGGCGACGAGAACAAGCAGGTTCGCTGCATCTACGTTGCTATCGGCCAAAAGGGTTCGACGATTGCTGCCGTCAAGGGCGCACTCGAAGAAGCCGGCGCCATGGAGTACACCACCATCGTGGCTGCTCCCGCATCCGACCCCGCAGGTTTCAAGTACCTTGCTCCTTACACCGGTTCGGCCATCGGCCAGCACTGGATGTACGGCGGCAAGCACGTACTGATCATTTTCGATGACCTCTCGAAGCAGGCTGAGGCCTACCGTGCGGTATCGCTGCTCCTGCGCCGTCCGCCAGGGCGTGAGGCATACCCCGGTGACGTGTTCTACCTGCACTCCCGTCTGCTCGAGCGTTGTGCCAAGCTCTCGGACGAGCTAGGTGCGGGATCGATGACGGGTCTTCCCATCATCGAGACCAAGGCCAACGACGTTGCTGCGTACATCCCGACCAACGTGATCTCCATCACCGACGGCCAGATCTTCCTCCAGTCCGACCTCTTCAACGCCAACCAGCGCCCCGCTGTTGACGTGGGAATCTCGGTGTCGCGTGTTGGTGGTGACGCCCAGGTCAAGTCGATCAAGAAGGTTTCAGGAACGCTGAAGCTTGAGCTCGCTCAGTACCGCTCGCTGGAGGCATTCGCGATGTTCGCATCCGACCTCGACCCCACCAGCCGTCGCCAGCTCGCACGAGGCGCCCGCCTCACCGAGCTGCTTCGCCAGCCGCAGTACTCGCCGTTCCCCGTCGAGAACCAGGTTGTTTCGATCTGGGCCGGTACCAACGGCAAGCTCGACGAGGTTCCTGTAGAAGACATCCTTCGTTTCGAGAGCGAGCTGCACGACTACCTCGCTCGCAACACGAAGGTGCTCGATACTTTGCGCGAGAAGAACGCTCTCGATGACCAGCTGATTGCTGACATGGATGCCGGAGTCGAAGCGTTCAAGCTCGGCTTCCAGACGGGCGAAGGCAAGTCTCTCAACTCCGTTGGCTCCGAAGAGTTCGCTGAGATTGCTGAAGAAGACATCGCTCAAGAGAAGATCGTCAAGCAGAAGCGCTGAGCTCTGCACCAGTAATCATCGAACCAGTGATCATCGACCAACACGACAGAGAAAGTTAGAAAGCTATGGGAGCGCAACTTCGGGTCTACCGGCAGAAAATTAGTTCTGCCAAGACGACCAAGAAGATCACACGCGCGATGGAGCTGATCTCCGCGTCGCGCATTCAAAAGGCGAAACAGCGGGTAGCTGCATCGGGTCCGTACTCGCGTGCGGTCACGCGCGCCGTTTCGGCGGTGGCAACTTTCTCGAACGTCGATCACGTGCTGACCACTGAGCCGGAGACGATTGACCGCGCTGCGGTCGTCATCTTCTCAAGTGACCGCGGACTTGCGGGAGCGTTCAACTCGAACGTTCTCCGCGAGGCTGGCGAGCTCGCCGCTCGGCTCGAAGCTGAAGGCAAAGAGGTCGTCTATTACCTCGTGGGGCGTAAGTCCGCCGCATACTTTGCTTTCCGCAAGCGTGACGCTGAGCAGATTTGGACCGGCGGAACGGACTCTCCGGAGTTCGAAATTGCCAAGGAAATCGGTGACGCCGTCGTCAGCAAGTTCTTGCAGCCGGCAAGCGAAGGCGGAGTGGACGAAATCCACATCGTGTACAACCGCCTCGTAAGCATGCTTCTGCAGGTGCCTGAGGTTGTTCGTCTTCTCCCACTGGAGATCGTTGAAGGTGTTGAGGCTCCGGACGAGTCGGAGATCCTTCCGCTTTACGAGTTCGAACCTGAGGTAGACAAGGTGCTCGACGCCTTGCTGCCTGTCTACATCGAAAGCCGTATCTTCAACGCCATGCTCCAGTCTGCTGCCGCAAAGCACGCAGCAACGCAGAAGGCAATGAAGTCTGCAAGCGACAACGCAGACAAGCTCATCAACGACTACACGCGCTTGGCCAACAACGCGCGCCAGTCTGAGATTACCCAGCAGATTTCCGAGATCGTGGGCGGCGCGGACGCCCTCAGCTCGGCTAAGTAAGAACCATAGATAGGGAAGCCATGACTGAAAAAGCCCCGGCCAAGAAGGCCCCAGCCAAAAAAGCACCAGCCAAAAAGGCGCCAGCCAAGAAGGTTGTTGCTGCAACTGTCGCCGGTATCGGCCGCATCTCGCGCGTAACCGGTCCGGTTGTAGACGTTGAGTTCCCCCACGATTCGATCCCGGGAATCTACAACGCTCTCAAGACGAACGTCACGATCGGCGGTGTGACGGCTGAGATCACACTCGAGGTTGCACAGCACCTCGGCGATGACGTCGTTCGTGCGATCGCGCTCAAGCCGACTGACGGACTCGTCCGCGGCCAGGAAGTTCGCGACACAGGCAACCAGATCACAGTGCCCGTCGGTGACGTCACCAAGGGCAAGGTCTTCAGCGTTACTGGCGAGATCCTCAACGCTGACGAAGACGGCAAGGTCAACGGTGAGACGGTTGAGATCACTGAGCGCTGGCCCATCCACCGCAAGCCCCCGGCATTCGACCAGCTCGAGTCGAAGACTGAGCTCTTCGAGACCGGTATCAAGGTCATCGACCTTCTCACCCCGTACGTTCAGGGTGGAAAGATTGGTCTGTTCGGTGGTGCCGGTGTCGGTAAGACCGTTCTGATCCAGGAAATGATCCAGCGCGTGGCTCAGGACCACGGTGGAGTTTCCGTATTCGCCGGTGTTGGTGAGCGTACCCGTGAAGGTAACGACCTCATCGCTGAAATGGATGAAGCGGGCGTCTTCGAGAAGACCGCGCTAGTCTTCGGCCAGATGGATGAGCCGCCAGGAACGCGTCTTCGCGTTGCGCTCTCGGCTCTGACGATGGCTGAGTACTTCCGTGACGTTCAGAAGCAAGACGTGTTGCTCTTCATCGACAACATCTTCCGCTTCACGCAGGCCGGTTCTGAGGTGTCGACCCTTCTGGGCCGCATGCCTTCAGCCGTTGGTTACCAGCCGAACCTCGCCGACGAGATGGGTATCCTTCAGGAGCGCATCACCTCGACGCGTGGTCACTCGATCACGTCGCTGCAGGCAATTTACGTTCCTGCCGATGACTACACTGACCCGGCTCCGGCAACCACCTTCGCCCACCTCGACGCCACGACTGAGCTCAGCCGTGAAATCGCGTCGAAGGGTCTTTACCCCGCGGTTGACCCCCTCACCTCGACGAGTCGTATCCTCGACCCCCGTTACCTAGGTGCTGACCACTACCGTGTCGCGACCAACGTGAAGCAGATTCTGCAGAAGAACAAGGAACTCCAGGAGATCATCGCGATCCTCGGTGTTGACGAGCTCTCTGAAGAAGACAAGATCACGGTATCGCGTGCGCGTCGCATCCAGCAGTTCCTCTCTCAGAACACCTACATGGCGAAGAAGTTCACCGGTGTTGAGGGATCGACTGTTCCGCTCAAGGAGACCATCGAGTCGTTCGACGCGATCGTCAAGGGCGAGTTCGACCACGTTGCTGAGCAGGCGTTCTTCAACGTCGGTGGAATCAACGATGTCGAAGAGCAGTGGGCCAAGATTCAGAAAGAGAACTCCTAACAATGGCAGTTCTCGCAGTGAGCGTTGTCTCCGCCGACCAGGAACTCTGGTCGGGGGAGGCAACCCAGCTCATCGCTCGTACCACCGAAGGTGAAATCGGAATTTTGCCCGGTCACGAACCGCTTCTAGCGATTCTGGCCAAGGGCGAGGTCCGTGTGACAACTGCAGATGGCGAGACTGTAACCGCGATCGCGGACAACGGTTTCCTCTCGGTTGAAAACAACACCGTCACCGTGGTGGCGAGCACCGCAGAACTGGTTTAGTTGACATCATGCTTATAGCGATGGCCGGGTTGCCGGGTGCAGGAAAATCGACTCTCGCAGAGGTCGTTGGTGCCCGGCGCAAGACCACCGTGTTGTCTGTCGACCAGATAGAGACAGCGATTCTGAAGGCCGGCATCAGTGCCGGGCAACCTATCGGACTCGCTGCCTATCTGGTGGCAGAAACCCTTGCTGAATCCGTGTTGCTGAACGATAACGACATCATCATTGATGGCGTCAACGCGGTTGATCCCGCCCGCGAGCAGTGGGTGAGGCTCGCTGAGCGCACGGGCTCCGGCATCCGCTTCATCGAAGTCGTCTGTTCCGACGAAGATCTTCATAAGGAACGACTCGTGGAGCGCGCGGCTAAGCGCGAAGAGGCTGGCGCACCAGCTCACGATGCCGTTGAGCAGAGCGTTGAAGAGTATTCCCCGTGGAGTGGCGTGAGCGGTGCGGTAGCACGCATCACCCTCGACTCGGCAGGACCCATCGGCGTCAACGTCGAACGGGCATCCGCGTTTCTTGACGCGTGATCGTTCTTCTTCCTCCCTCTGAAACAAAACGTGACGGGGGAGACGCCCGTGTTGCGCTCGATTGGCAGCGACTCTCGTTCCCCAGTCTCACCTCGCCGCGGCAGGCTGTAACCTCCGCTGTCATCGAACTGGCGAGCGACACCGAAGCCTCCCAGCGCGCACTCGGTATCAGCGCCAAACAGCTCTTCGAGGTCGAACGCAATCGGATGCTGCTGACTGCGCCGGTTATGCCTGCACTTGAGCGCTACACGGGCGTGCTCTTCGATGGTCTTGATGCATCGAGTATGACGAGCGACGAAGTCGCTTTCGCTCATGAAACAGTGGTCGTGCACTCGGCACTATTTGGCCCGATCGGCGCCGGAGACCTCATTCCGGCGTATCGCCTGTCCCACAATTCCAAGGTGCCTGGTTTCCCGTTGAAGAAGCACTGGCGCGGCGTGGCGACCCAGGCTCTCTCTGAACTGGGCGGCCTTCAGCTGGATCTGCGCTCGGAGGCCTATGCCCAGCTCGGCACGGCGGCAGAGAACAGCGCGTATCTCCGTGTAGTGACGGCGGGCGCAGACGGCAAGAGAGTGGCGCTGAGCCACTTCAATAAGAAATCCAAAGGTCTTTTCACGCGCGCGTTGGTCCGTGCGGGCATCCGCCACGAGTCCGTTGACTCGCTGGTGGCGTGGGCAGGTGATGCTGGCTTCCGTTTGGAACATGGCGCCCCGGGCGAGCTGGATCTCGTAGTCGACAACGCGTAGCAACCTGGCGGAAGCCTCGGCCATCGCTGCTGTGGTGTTATGACGCCCGCCAGCAACCTTTGAGATGGTCGTCGACCATTCCCGCCGACTGCATGAGCGCATACATGGTGGTGGGCCCCACGAAACGAAATCCTCGCGCTTTGAGGGCTTTACTCATTGCCGTGGATTCCGCGGTCGTCGCAGGAACGTCAGCAAACGTGGCCGGTCGAGTTGTGCGCGGCGCTGGCGCGAAGCTCCACAGCAGTCTGTCGAGCGCGCCGGGATCGTCGCGCGTGAGCTCTAGCGTGGCGTGAGCATTTGTTATTGCCGCTGATACTTTGAGCTTGTTGCGAATGATGCGTGGGTCGTCCAGAAGACGCGCGACGTCTTCGTCGCCGTAATTCGCGATCACGGCAGCATCAAACTGATCGAAGGCATCGCGGATTCCTTCGCGGCGTCGCAGAATGGTGATCCACGAGAGGCCGGCTTGAAAAGCCTCCAGCATTATCTTCTCGAACAATTTGTGGTCACCACGCATCGGGTTGCCCCACTCAGTGTCGTGGTAATCGCGGTATTGTTCGTCGTCGCCAACCCAGCTACAACGCGCTCGGCTATCGGGGCCGGTTATAAGCGCTTCGCGTTCGCTCACTTGTGGCTGATTCCTTCGTGCTTGAGGAGCCACACCTTCGTGGGGATTCCGTCGCCACCGCTATAGCCGGTGATTCTTTGGTTTGAGGCAAGCACTCGGTGACACGGAACGATGATCGGAATGGGATTAGCGCCAACCGCGCCGCCGACGGCGCGACCGGCTGTGGGGCGCCCGGTAGCACGGCCGATATCGGCATAGGAGACCGCGGAACCGAACGGTAACTGATTGAGCTGCTGCCAGACGGACTTTTGAAACTCAGTGCCCGCCGCAGAAAGAGGAAGGTCGAAAGAGCGGCGGTCGCCCGCAAAGTATTCAGCGAGCTGATCGGCGGCGGCCTCAAGAGCGAGACACGAGCGCTCCGGCTGCTCATCGTGGGGGAGGGCGCTGTCATTCTCGATAGCGAGGCCGGTCACGCTTTCACCGTCGCTGGTGAGCTCTATGCGACCAATCGGCGATGACAGCCGGCGCAGGAAAGCGGCTTCGGTCTGTGGAGGAGTGAGCGTGTTCATGCCTCGAGCGTACGCTTCGTGGCGAGGAGCCTGCTGGCCATTTTCAGACATTGAGACGGGGAGAGAATAGCGTGCGTTGTGGAGGAGCAGACTTAGAGGCCATCTTGGTTTCGGGGTTCGATGTTGATGCTCTCGTTAAGCTCGCTTATTGTCGCGTTCAGATCTTCCAGCTGGGCAACGAGGTCGTCGTACTCGTCGATATCTTGCTCAATCGAGTCATAGAGATCGTTGAGTCGCTGCTGGCGATCGATGAGCTCGTCGTAGCCTTGCGGGTCGTAGATTCCCCGCTCACCGCGAGCGTTGTAGCTTTCGATATCGGCGTTGAGCACGTCATAGCCGGAGTTGTACTCGGCGGAATCGTCGTCGATCGACGCGCGCAGGGTGTCGAGTTGTTCGACCAGCTTTTTGCTGGCATCCAACTGTTCGGTGAATACCGCGTTCGACTTCTCGTGCAGAGCTACGACGCTCGAGCGGTCTGTGAAGTAGATGGCGTAGTGCGCCTCTAGCTCGGGGCTAATCTCCGCGAACTCGGTGCCGATAATCGAATGGAGTTCGTTCGATCGCTCGCCGGGCTCCGTCTTGGCGTAGAAGTCGAGTGTCGTCGCAAACTCAGGATCATCCTTCATGCTTTCGGCCTCTGCTTCGAGCAGCGGCGTCAATCGTGCGCGTTCAGCATCTGAAAGGCGATCCCACGCAGCATGCAACATCTCATGAGCGGCAACAACCTCTTCGATCCCCGCGAGTCGTTCGTCAGTGACATCGAAGAGAAAGATGGATTTACTGCTGGGGAAGTAGCAACCCAGAACGCCAAAGTTCTCTTCAACGTTTGAGCACGTGCTGTTGAACTCGGGGTTATCTTGGACCGACGGCTGGCTGGCGTAGAAGAGGAAGGTGCCCTCGTCGGACATGCTGGCCGCCGAGGCGTATGCCCTGACGTTCGCGGATGGTTCGAACTGCCACACAGTGAACTGGTCAGTGATGCGCTGCTGGTTGGTCAACGCCCAGACGCCAGCAGCGATCACGACAAGGTTCAAAAACACTGCGAGCACGATCGCGATAGCGCGCGCGACAGTCATGCGCCCGCGGGCATCGCGGGGGCGCAGTGTTAGCGAATTTTCCTCAGTGCTCACGGAAGGAACTCTATCCGAGCCGTGGGGTCAGAGGGGAGGGCGAACGTGGTGAGTTCTAAAGACGGCTCCATGCTTCGGTCAAAACCGAACGCAAGATCGATTCTATCTCGTCGAACTCAGCAGGGCCGATCGTCAGCGGCGGTGCCAGCTGAATCACAGGATCTCCACGGTCATCCGCCCGGCAGTACAGGCCGGCGTCGTAGAGAGCCTTCGAGAGGAAGCCACGGAGCAGTCGCTCGGATTCCTCGTCGTTGAAGGTTTCTTTGGTCGCTTTGTCTTTGACAAGTTCGATGCCGAAGAAATAGCCGTCTCCGCGCACGTCGCCAACAATCGGCAGGTCGAGAAGGCGCTCAAGGGCAGCACGGAACTTGGGCGAGTTTTCGCGAACGTGCTCATTGATCTTCTCTTCTTCGAAGATATCGAGGTTCTCCAAGGCCACTGCAGCGGAAACCGGATGTCCGCCGAAAGTGTAGCCGTGGTAGAACGTCGTGTCGCCGTGCTTGAAGGGTTCGTACACACGGTCAGAGACGATGGTCGCGCCGATGGGCGAGTAGCCGCTGGTCATCCCCTTGGCGCACGTGATCATGTCGGGGATGTAGTCGTAGGCGTCACACGCGAACATGTGACCGAGACGACCGAAGGCGCAAATAACTTCGTCGCTCACCAGCAGCACGTCGTACTCGTCGCAGATCTCGCGAACGCGCTGGAAGTAACCCGCGGGAGGCGGGAAGCATCCGCCGGAGTTCTGAACGGGTTCTAAGAAGACCGCAGCCACGGTCTCGGGGCCTTCGAACTGGATCATTTCTTCGATGCGGTTCGCCGCCCACAGTCCGAATTCCTCTTCGGTGCCGTGGAAGCCCATTTCTTCGGCGCGATAGTAGTTGGTGTTCGGCACGCGGAAGCCGCCCGGAACGAGAGGCTCGAACATCTCCTTCATGCCGGGGATGCCGGTGATAGTCAGTGCTCCCTGCGGGGTGCCGTGGTACGCGACGGCACGCGAGATGACCTTGTGCTTGGTGTGGCGGCCCTGGAGCTTCCAGTACTGCTTGGCCAGCTTGAAAGCAGTCTCAACGGCCTCGCCGCCACCGGTGGAGAAGAAGACGCGGTTGAGATCGCCGGGCGCATAGCCTGCCAAGCGGTCAGCCAACTCGATGGCCTTCGGGTGGGCATACGACCACAGCGGGAAGAAGGCGAGCTCTTCAGCCTGCTTCGCTGCGACCTCGGCCAAGCGCTTGCGGCCGTGACCGGCGTTGACTACGAAGAGTCCGCTGAGGCCGTCGAAGTATTTTTTGCCCTGCGTGTCATAGATGTGGTGACCCTCGCCGCGCACAATGATGGGCACGCCGGGGCCGTCTTCCATCACCGACTGGCGAGAGAAGTGCATCCACAGGTGGTCCTTCGCTTTTTGCTGAAGATCGGCTTCGTTGAACTCTGACATCTCGAACACTTTCTTTAGTGCGTTGGGAAACTGGTGCGTGGTGGAACGGGTGGGGAGCGGAGCGCTTAGCGCGTTCCCCAGTTATAGAACTGCTTGTGGAGACGCAGGTAGACAAAGGTTTCGGTGGATCGCACACCCTCAATGCCACGAATGTCGCGGTTGAGGAGGTCGATGAGGTCGTCATCGTTCTCGCACACCACTTCTACGAGAAGATCAAAGCTGCCGGCGGTGAGTACGACGTAATCGACTGAGGGAAGCTTGCCGATCTTTTCGGCCACGGCTGTGGTGTCGCCCGAGATTTGGATGCCGATCATGGCCTGGCGAAAGAAGCCCAGTTGCATCGGATCGGTCACGGCAACAATCTGCATAACGCCAGACTCCGTGAGCTTTTGAACACGTTGGCGTACCGCCGCTTCGCTCAGCCCCACAGCCTTGCCGATCTCGGCATAGGAGCGGCGACCATCGTTCTGTAGCTGTTCGATGATCGACTTGGAAACGTCGTCGAGATGTACAGGCTTAGTGGCTGAACCGCGCGAGGGGGTGCTCATGTAACGATTTTGTCAGTTGAAAGCGGTGCTGGCAAGCGATTCCGTATCAAAATTACGATTCTGCGGCTGAAATCGATAGTCCGGGGGTGGATTCATAGCTCGATCGTCGCTATCTTTGAGGAATGAGCGCTCCTGACATCCAAAACTTTATCAATGGCGAGTACGTCGCAGCGCGTGCCGATAGCGGATTCGATGTGATCAACCCCGCCACTGAAGACAGCTATGCACACTCACCGGTCTCGTCGAGTGCCGACGTCGACGACGCCTACGCCGCTGCTGCGACCGCCTTCGAAACCTGGGGGGAGACGACGCCGTCCGAGCGCCAGCTCGCGCTCTTCCGTATTGCCGACGCCATGGAAGCTCGCGCCGATGAGTTCGCCGACCTGGAGTCGAAAGACACAGGCAAGCCTCGCGCCAGTCTGGTGGCTGACGAGATCATGCTGTCGGTCGACCAAATCCGATTCTTTGCCGGCGAAGCTCGTCATCTCTCGGGCATGGCATCCGGCGAGTATATGAAAGACCACACCTCGTCGATTCGCCGCGAACCTATTGGTGTTATCGGGCAAGTCGCACCGTGGAACTACCCCTTGAACATGGCGGTGTGGAAAGTTGCGCCCGCTATCGCCGCAGGAAACACCACCGTGCTCAAGCCCAGTGACACAACGCCGTCAGCGACACTCTTGTTTGCTGAAGTCGCCTCGGAGTTCCTTCCCGCTGGCGTGTTCAATGTGCTGACGGGAGACCGCACCACTGGCGGGCTCATGATCGACCACAAGACGCCGCAAATGGTGTCCATCACAGGCTCAGTTCGCGCGGGCATGGAAGTTGCGAAAGCGGCGTCAGTAGATCTCAAGCGAGTGCACCTCGAGCTGGGCGGCAAGGCGCCCGTTGTTGTCTTCGACGACGCTGACATTCCCGCCGCCGTTGCGGGTATCGGTGCCGCGGGCTATTTCAATGCCGGTCAGGACTGCACGGCAGCCACGCGCGTGATCGTGCACGCCGCCATCCACGATGAATTTGTGGCTGCGCTGGTCGCGTGGACTCGCGACAACGCGAAGACGGGGGCTCCGCACGAAGACGTCTTCTTTGGCGCGGTAAACAACGCGAATCAACTGGCGCAAGTGTCTCGGGTGATTGAGGAACTCCCTTCCCACGCACACGTGGAGCTCGGCGGCGCACGTCAGGGCGACCGCGGCTACTTCTACGAAGCCACGATTGTTTCGGGGCTTCAGCAGAACGATTCCGCTGTTCAGAACGAGATTTTTGGGCCGGTAATCACGGTGCAGAAGTTTACGGATGAGGGACAGGCGCTTGAGTGGGCCAACGATGTCAACTACGGGCTCGCTTCTAGCGTGTGGACTCGCGATCATGGCCGTGCAATGCGTTTCGCCAAGCATCTCGACTTTGGCTGCGTGTGGATCAACACCCACATTCCGATCGTTGCGGAGATGCCTCACGGCGGTTTCAAACACTCGGGTTATGGCAAGGACCTGTCGAGCTACGGCTTCGAGGACTACACGCGCATCAAGCATGTGATGAGTTTTATCGGACAAGCGTGACGCGGTGCCGCGAGAATTCGTCAAGCGTGTCTAAGATTGCCGCGTGAAGCATGACGTCGAGGACACGATAACGTCCGGCCAGAGGCCGCCCGTTCAGCCGACCATGCCTGATCTTGATGACACGATCATCATCAGCGCACGGCGTAAGTCGGCGATCGTGCGGCCGTACAAACGACCCGACGAATCGCAGGCGAAACAAGCGTCGCCCACGACGGCTCAGGAGGCGGCGCGATTGCGGGCGCGAGCGGCAGCTCAAGTAAAGCCGCCGCAGGCTCCCGTCGCTGAATCGACAGAACCCTCTGCGTTGTATTACCGAGTGCAGCTCGACGGCACAGAGCAGGCCTACTCGCTTGAGCATGCCTGTGTTTTCGGGCGCGACCCCCGCCCGCCACGCATCGTGAAGGGCGTGGGGCCGCGGCTGATCGCCGTGCAATCTCCTCAACGCGAGGTTTCAGAAACGCACGTCGAAGTGCGTCAATTGGGCTCTTCGGTGATCGTCACGGATCTGCGTTCCACCAACGGATCTGTAGCCCAGGTGCCGGGTAATGCTGCACGAAAACTCCGTCAGGGTGAGTCGGTGGTGGTTTCCACCGGCACGCTAGTGGATATTGGAGACGGAAATATTATTAGGATTCTGCCTCGGCGGCGTCTGGAGTAAAAAGGCAGGAAGGTAGCCGTGACCGAAATCGGCGGCAATAACCCGGGGCATAGCATTGCCCTGCCAGGGCGATCAGAGCAGACGTTTGCGTTTGCGTGGGCTGCGGGAACGCACACCGGGTATCGGCGCGCCGCTAACGAAGACAGCTATGTCGCGCGTTTTCCGATGTTCGCGGTAGCCGACGGCATGGGGGGACACTCCGCGGGGGATCTTGCCAGTGCTGCGGTCGTTGAGCGGCTCGATGATGCGATTACGGGAGACTTCCTTCCCGCCCGCGCCGTTGAGCGAGCGCTGGAACGCGCGACGGACTATATCGGCCTCATCGCTCAGGACAGCGAACTCGGGGTCGGCACGACGGTCACCGGTGTGGTTCTCACCGAGCACCACGAGTCTGCAAGCTTTGCAGTGTTCAACGTGGGGGACAGTCGGGTTTACAACTTCGACGATGACCGACTGGTGCAAGTAACGCGAGACCACTCCGTGGTTCAAGACATGGTCGACGCTGGACTGATCTCGCGAGACGAAGCAGACGATCATCCGGATGCCAACATCATCACCCGAGCAATCGGTTTCAACGCTGCACCGTCACCCGATTTCTGGATGCTGCCCATTCGTCGAGCTCAGCGACTGTTGATTTGCTCGGACGGGCTCACTCGCGAAGTCTCCGATTCGGAGATTCAGGGCCTCTTTGCTCAACGCCTCTCTCCCGACGACACTGTCGCTCAGTTGATCGAATTGGCGCTTGAAAGCGGCGGACGCGACAACATCACGGCAATTGTCATCGATGTGTTAGAAGTACCTACAGCGCGATAGCCGTAAAGTCCTCCATACTGGGGACAGACCTGCTGACCCCAGACAAGGGGCAGAATCCGATCTTTGAGTGATTTACTCACTTAGAATGGTCGAACTCGACGACAAGTAAGAGGTGTTCTGTGGCTCGAAGACTGCCTTCAGCGCCTCCTGCCCTGCCCGGATTCTCTCACGTTCACGTTTTGGGATCAGGCGGTTTTGCGGATGTGTTTTTGTATGAGCAGAATATGCCTCGACGCCAAGTCGCCGTCAAAGTTATGCTCAGCGAAGTTGTCAACGACCAAGTTCGCCTGATGTTTCAGGCCGAAGCTAACCTGATGGCGCAGCTCAGCTCCCATCCGTCAATCCTTACGGTCTATCAAGCGAGCGTGTCCTCCGACGGACGCCCGTACTTGGTGATGGAACTCTGTTCCTCCACACTGAGCCAGCGTTATCGAGTCGAACGCCTGCCTGTGCCCGAAGTTCTTCGCATCGCCATCAAGATTGGGAGCGCGATCGAGACCGCCCACCGCGCTGGGGTACTTCACCGCGATATCAAGCCGTCCAACATCCTGACGACTGCCTACGGGCATCCAGTGTTGTCTGACTTCGGAATCGCTGCGACGCTCAGCGAGTCCGAAAACCTTGAAGCCGTTGGCATGTCGATTCCTTGGTCGGCACCGGAAGTTTTGATGGATGAAACCGCCGGCACGATCGAATCAGAACTGTGGTCCTACGCGGCTACGGTCTACTCGCTCTTGGCCGGGCGCTCGCCGTTCGAAGTGCCGGGGGAACCCAACAAGTCGACCGATTTGATTTCGCGCATCAATCGCGCCAAGCCGCGCCCTACTGGCCGTAGTGATGTTCCTGAAAGTCTCGAGCGAGCTCTCAACCGTGCAATGTCGCGCAAGGTCGAGTCTCGCCAGGGCAGCGTGCTGGAGCTCGTGCACGAATTGCAAGCGGTCGAATCTGAGCTGGGACTCTCTCAAACTCCCATCGAAGTTGCCATGGATGACTGGGCTCTTGCCACCGTCGCGGAGCTCGAGGATCGCACCCGAGTGCGTCCAGGGCAAGCGTCACCGATGACATCCTCTCAGCGACGAAAGCGTCGTCGACCGGCCGCGATAGATGACAGCTTCGGTTCGTTCGAGAGCGAGGCTGCTGAAGGCAAGATGTCGCGTCGAAAGACGGGGATGAGTCCCATTCCCAAAACACGCGGAATGCAAACCATTGCTTGGATTGGTGTGGCGCTCGCCGCATTTGTCGTAGTGCTCGGAGCGACGGTCACTTTCGTGCAATTGCAATCGGGTTCGAGCGATATCCCGGTGGTCAGCGACATCACGGCGTCGGTTTCGACCGACGTGGTCGAGTTCTCGTGGCTCGATCCTGGGCTCGAACCAAGCGACGCGTACCAAATCCATACCGAAGACGGCCAGCCGTCGGCGCAGCAGCGAGAGCCGAGTTTTGTGGTTGATGCTGAACCCGGCGAAAACGTCTGCATTTCGGTTACCGTCACTCGCGAGGGCAAATCCGGCCCGGCAAGCGCTCAGAAATGCGCGGTCTTGCCGTGATGATGGAGGCCTGTGATTAAGCTCTGGGGAAAAGCGCGCCGCTCCACAGCAATCGGCGTAGTGAGTGTCTCTGCGATCGTGGCTCTAGTGGCTACGGTCGCGGTTGTGTCGACGGGCTATACCGCCCAGCACGTCGATCTTGCCGACGGCGCTGTATGGGTCTCTAACAACCAGCAGCAGGCGATTGGTCGGGCGAACACCGAAGTCCTCGAAATCAACTCAGTTGTAGACGCGCAAAGCTCTGACCTCGAAGTCATCCAGCACGGCGACAGCATCCTGCTCTTCGACCGTTCAGAAAGTTCGATCGATGTCGTGGACCCGGCCTTTTCTGAAGTCGCAGAGAGCGTAGCTTTACCGCCCGACCAGCCAGAGGTTTATTTCGCGGGCGACAATGTTGTGGTGTTGGAACACGGCACGGGTGAGCTGTGGATCCGGTCCTACGCCGATTTCTTGAACTTCGATTCGGAGTCTCCCGCGTCACTGAGCCTCGGCGCTGACGCGATCGTTAGCGTCGATGAAGACGGACTCCTCTTCGGATACTCGCCGGCGACGAGCTTGCTGTTCCGAGTGAACGCCGCGATTTCGGATACGGCGGAGTCGAGCGAGAATCTTGAACTCGATCCCACCGCTGACTTGAGTATTACCTCTGTTGCCGGTCAGTGGGCGATTCTCGATTCAGACACTGAATTGCTGCACATGGACGGCCGAGAGGTCGATCTAACTGGCCTCATCGACGGAGGTAACGGGGTCGTTCTTCAAGCGGCATCCGCCGGCGGCGAACGCGTACTCATCGGGTACAGCAATGGTGTGTTGAGCGTTCCTTTGAGCGGCGCTGCCGCGGTAGGGCTCGCCACCGGGCAGTCTGGCATCGCGGCTGCACCGTTGCGGCTGGGCGACTGCGAGTACGCGGCGTGGTCGAGTGGGCAAAATTGGCGACGATGCCCCACCGACGCTGGTGAGGGCGTCATCCTTCAGCTCGAAGAGATGCAAGCTAACGCGCAACTCGCGTATTCAGTGAACGGCTCGCACGCGGTGCTCAATGATCGGCTATCTGGCCGAACGTGGGACGTGCAGGGCGATGGGGCGTTAATCGATAACTGGAACCAACTCATCACCGCCGATGACGAAGAACCAGAAGTACAGCAAAATTTGCTCGATGTTGAGCCCGAAATCGATAAAGTCCAACAGCCGCCAGTTGCTGTGGACGACACGTTCGGGGCTCGTCCGGGGCGAGCGACAGTATTGCCAGTGCTTCTCAATGACTATGACGCTAACGGCGATGTGTTGGTCATCGAAGAACTGCCCACTATTGATGCGGCGATCGGCCGCATCGACCGCATCAACGATCGTCAGCAAATCCAAATCACTCTCGAATCGGGCGCTAGCGGAGAGGTCAGCTTTTCCTACACAATCAGCGATGGGCGCGGCGGTTCTGCTACGGCGACGGTGACAGTAGAGATTCGCACCGACTCGGAGAATTCGCCGCCACAACAGATGCGGGCAACGGAGTTCACTGTACAAACAGCGGGGCGTATCTCGAATCAGGTTCTGGGAGATTGGGTTGACCCAGACGGCGACCCGTTCTACC
This sequence comes from Salinibacterium sp. UTAS2018, assembly GCF_004118935.1. Taxonomy (NCBI): domain Bacteria; kingdom Bacillati; phylum Actinomycetota; class Actinomycetes; order Micrococcales; family Microbacteriaceae; genus Salinibacterium; species Salinibacterium sp. UTAS2018. The sequence continues at coordinate 154,498 of NZ_CP035375.1, read as the reverse complement.
TCACCAGCGCATCAACGGCGGCGCCTGATGTGGTGAGTTACAAGCCTGGGGGAGATCTCGTGTTCTCCGACTCAGGCGAGGGCGGGGACCTCAAGGTCGTAACTCTCGTGGTGTCCGATGGAATCAGCGAGTCCTCGGGCAGCGTTTCAGTTTCGGTCAAGGCGGCGGGGGAAGTCCCGATCGAAGCTGACCCGTTTGTCGTGCTGGCGTACGCTGGCAAAGAGATCACTGTTTCTCCTTTGATTCACACTCGCGGCGGCAATGGAAACATTCGTCTCAACAGCGTTCCCGCGAAAACCGGCGCTCAAGTGCTGCCCAGCTACGAGACGGGCACCTTCCGTTTCTCTAGCGACGAAGTGCGCAGTCACAACCTTGAGTACGTTGTCACGGACGGAAACCTTAGTTATACAGCCACCGTTCGGATCGACGTTGTCGCGCCTCCGGACGCCAACACTTCGCCGATCACGGTGCCGAAAACGGTCTTCGTTCAGACCCTCCAGAACGAGCGAATCGATATTGCTGGTACCGATGTCGATCCCGCAGGTGGCGTGCTTCTCGTTACCGAGATAATGAACCTAAGCTCTGGTTCCGGCGTGCGAGCTGAAATCCTCGAGCAACGCCTTGTACGCGTCAGCTTGGAAGCACCTCTCGACGACGGGCCAGTCACTTTCAACTACCGCATAAGCAACGGACTTGCAGATGCGGTTGGCGTGATCACCGTAGTCGAGATCCCGGCACCATCCCGGTTGCAAGCGCCGATCGCCAATGACGACTCGGTGACCGTTCGTGTGGGCCAGGCCGTTGATATTCAGGTTCTGCTAAATGACGAGCATCCCGACGGGCTCGAGCTCTCGCTCGTTCCGAAGCTCGCCCAAGATCTTCCGGACGACTCGGGGTTGCTCTTCACCTCGGGTGATGTTCTGCGCTATCTAGCGCCGGAACGTACAGGAAACTTTACCGCGGCATACCAAGTTGCTGGGCCTGATGGGCAGTCGGCAACCGCGATCGTGAACATCGCCGTGCGCGAACTCGACGTGTCTAGTAACAACCCGCCAGTGCCGCCGACGGTAACGGCGAGGGTACTTGCCGGCGATACGGTGCGTATTCAAGTTCCACTCACTGCGGTAGACCCTGACGGTGACTCGGTGCAGCTTTTGGGGCAGGCCACGAATCCCAGCAAGGGTGCCGTCATCGAGGTCGATTCCAACACTTTTGTTTATCAGGCAGGGGAGTACTCGGCCGGCACTGATTCCTTCACCTACACACTGATCGATTCTTTGGGTGCGCGCGCGAACGGCGAGATCAGCATCGGGATCAGTCCGCGATTGGAGGGTGCTCGTAACCCTGTCGCAATTATCGACGAGGTTACGGTCAAGCCGGGAATCACCGTCTCCGTTCAAGTGCTGGCCAACGACTCCGACCCCGACGGCAGCAGGCTCTCTGTGGTGTCCGTCGAGCCTAACGATGAGCAAACTGTTGCCGAGATTGATGGGGACGTCGTCAACGTCACGCCACCAGAGACTCCGGGTGACTACGGCATCATCTATGTGATTGAAAACGAAACCGGCGGAACGAGTCAAAACTTCATCCGCGTCACCGTTGACCCGGATGCTGAGCCTGCCTATCCGATAGCCACTGACAGCGTGCTTACCCTGTCAGACGTTCTCGACAGAAATCGCGTAACTGTCGATGTTCTGGCCGGAGTATTTTTCGCTGATGGTGACCCCCGCACGCTTTCGCTCGCTATCTACCCTGGGTTTGATGATGTCGCGAGTGTGACCTCCGACGAGCGCATCGAGGTTTCCGTCGGGGATTCCGGACAAATTATCCCGTTCCGGGTCACGAATCCCGCCGACCCCACGGTTTTCAGCTACGCCTTTATCTCGGTGCCTGGCTATAACGATGCTCTACCTCAGATCGACCGCCGCGCGAACAAACTCAGCGTCAATAGCGAGAGCACTCTCGTGATCGATCTCAACGACTACATCATCGCGGTCGGGGAGAACCCCGTGCGGCTCACGGACTCAAGCACAGTGTTAGCTACCCACAGCGACGGGTCGGAGTTGGTGCGGGACGAAGACACTCTCGTCTATACCTCCGCCGAGAAGTATTTCGGCCCGGCTTCGATCTCATTCGAGGTTACTGACGGCACGTCCGCAACCGATCCGGAGGGTCGCACCGCGATTCTGGTGTTGCCGATTGAGGTTCTTCCTCGCGACAACCAGGCGCCCGTCTTCGGCGGCGCGGTCATCGACTTCGAACCCGGTCAAGAGAAGGAGATAGATCTTCTCAAACTCACCACGTATCCCTACCCTGACGACCTTGACGAGCTCGCGTATTCAGTGCTGAGCCCCCTGCCCGAAGGCTTTTCTTACTCTTTGGACGGGACCCTGCTGACGCTGGTCGCCAGCAGTAATTCTCTCAGCGGAACGCGCACGTCGATCTCCTTGGGCGTTCGAGACGACCTGTCCGAGGGTAAATCGGGCCGTATTGAACTCAGTGTGGTGCCCTCAACGCGTCCGCTCGTTAGCCCAGCTTCTGATCTTGCAATCGCACAGCGGGGCGAGACGACCGTGGTCGATGTCTTGGCCAACGATGTCTCGACGAACCCATTCCCAGGATCTTCGCTGAGGGTTGTCGACATTCGCGGTCTCGGTGGCGACTCTATCCCTGCGGGAATCTCGATTGTTCCGAGCGGCGATAACCGCACGCTGACGGTGACAGTGTCGTCTGAGGCGGCGCCTGGTGATGTCAACCTGCAGTATCTCGTTGCCGATGCCACCAACGACGCATCCCGGTACGTCTGGGGCTCCGTAGTAATTTCGGTTCAGGACGTTCCCGATGCGATCTCGAATCTCTCGCCGAGTGGATTTGGCGACAAGACAATCATGATGCGCTGGAACGCGGGCCCCGCCAACAACTCTGCGATCACCTCCTACCGAGTAACCACGCGCATCGTCGGCACGCTGGTAAACACCACCGACTGCCCCGGAACTACCTGCGCGATTCCCACGAACGGCAATGGCCCGAGCAATTCCGTCAAGGTCACGGTTGTTGCGATCAACGCAATCGGCGAGTCTGAGCCGGTGACTCTCGCGGACCCCGTCTGGTCAGACATTATTCCTGTAGCTCCCAGTTCGTTGAGCGCGTCGCCGCTCGACCATGGGCTTCGCCTAACGTGGAACGCTGTGCCCACACCCGCGCGAGGAACCGCAGTGGATCGCTATCGTGTCGTCGTCGGAGGATTCGAAACGACTTTGGGATTGGCTCAGTGCAACGAAACGACCTGTACCTGGGACACCCCATCGACATGGGTTCTCGATAACGGCGTGGCGGTGTCGTACACCGTGAGTGCACGAAACGCCGCGTACACAGCGCTGTCGGTGTGGAACACCAGCGAGCCCCGGAGTGCGGTTCCGGCCGGCCCGCCGATTGCAAGCTCGGCTCCAGTCGCGACGCCGGAGAGCGATACGTCAGTCAAGTTGAGTTGGTCAGGCGTGTTTAACAACAACGGCCGATCGGTCACGGCCTACACCGCTGCTGCCTATACCGGCACCCCACCGACGTGCTCGCCTAGTGGGACGATCACGAGCAATGGCGCCAGAATTGCCGACGCTGGCACGTCAAGCAATGTGGTGCTCTCTGGGCTCACGCCGAACCGCACGTATACGCTGGTCGTTTTTGCAGACAACGGTCAGGGTTGTACTGCGTCGTCGACAGTGGTCGCGCATACGCCGCCAGCCGTCATCACTGCGCTCGACACTTCTGGCCCGGTCGCCAACGGCAAGCGCTTTGATTTCACCGTGAACGGTGGCTCGATGGGAGCTGACTCGCTCAACAGCGACTACACCCTCTACTACCGACTCAGCGGTGGCAGCGTTCCGGGCACTGTGTTCGGGCCGGTCGCGTTGGGCGCCTTCCTCACGGCTGAGGGGGGTCAGCACTACGGTAACGACCTCTCGGTTCAAGTGCGCGCCTGCAAGAGCTATGGTTCTGCGCCGATCTGTCAGACTGATTGGTCAGCATCCTTCCCGCTCGGAACTGCTGTAGATCCGTCAGTGGGAAACCTGACTTTCACCTCAGACAACGACCTTCTCAATTCGAGCGGAACCTTTACCTGGCTCAATTGGCCAAGCGGCAACTACGAGAATGTGCAGTATCGCTGCGGCGGCATCACCCTCGGACCGTGGCAGACAGCCGATACCAGTGTGCCGGGGCAAAGTTGCCATGCTGACGTTGTTTTGCTCGCAGTCCCGACTCTTCTGATTCGCGTGACAGCTAACGGCGGCCAGATCTACGAGAGAACGTACAACGGATATGACTATGACTAGAGGTTCACTATGACCATGACCCCCGACGAAGCCGCATGGTTCGCAGAAAGCTTCAACAGACTTGTCACGAACGTTGAGCAAGTTCTGCTCGGTAAGACTTTTGTCGTGCGCCTCGGGTTCACTGCCTTGCTCAGCGAAGGCCACCTTTTGCTGGAGGACTACCCGGGTACGGGAAAGACTTCGTTTGCGCGAGCAATCGCTCAGAGCGTCTCGGGAACAACCAACCGCATCCAATTCACACCAGACCTGCTTCCCGGCGACATCACCGGTGTCAGTATTTTCGATCAGCGCGAGAACGAGTTCGAGTTTCATCCCGGGCCGGTTTTCTCGAACATCGTTTTAGCTGACGAGATTAACCGCGCAAGCCCGAAAACTCAGGCAGCCCTGCTCGAAGTCATGGAGGAGGGGCAAGTCACTGTCGACGGCGTCACGCACCCTGTCGGCTCGCCCTTCATGGTCATCGCAACGCAGAACCCCATCGAGCAGGCGGGAACGTACCGTCTTCCGGAAGCCCAACTTGACCGGTTCCTGATGAAAGCGTCCATCGGCTATCCCGACCGTGCCTCGACGCTGCGCATCCTCGACGGCGCGGGCGTTGCCGCTCATTCGACAACTATCGAGCCCGTCGTCAGCGCAGAACTCGTAGTGGAGATGGCGCAGCTCGCTCGCACGGTTCACGTTGACCCGACCATCAACGACTACGTCAGCCGATTGGTGGAGGCGACTCGTAACACGACAGAAGTGCGGCTCGGCGTCAGCGTTCGCGGTGCTCTCGCGCTTATGCGCGCGGCAAAGACCCTTGCGGCGTCTCACGGTCGTCACTACGTAGTACCGGACGACGTCAAGGCTCTCGCCGAGTCCGTTCTCGCCCATCGTCTAGTAATCGACGCGGAAGCAGAGTTCGAAGGCGTCACGGCTTCGAGCGTGATTGCTCAAATCCTGATCGAAAATCCACCGCCCACAGAACGGCAAGCCGTGTGAGTTCACTTCTGAACCGCTCAGCGAAAGGGCAACCAAATCACACCGCGGCGGAGCAGTCTGGTCCGAGCGGCGATCGAACGCGCTCGGATAGCGAATTCCCGACGGCGATCCGCGGTCTCGACAATGCCAGAACACGCATTGTTGGGTACCGCACGGGTTTTCTTGCCGACCTGATCGTCGCGCTCGTTCGATTTGCGGTTGTCGCGCGGCGAGCTTTTGCTCGGTTTGCACAGCGAGTGACGTCTGTCATCACTCCTGTTGGTTGGGTCGTTCTTGTTCTCATCCCGCTCACTCTGATCGTTGGTTACTCGATCGCCTGGGAGGAACTCGTTGTGGTGGGGTTTGCCCTCATTGTGATCGCTCTCATGGCTGCGGTGTACCTCCTGGGTCGCAGTCACCTGTCCATCACTCTTCGAGTCGAGCATCAGCGCGTCGTGGTGGGGGAGTCCGCGACGGGTGAAGTTCACGGAGAGAACGAAGGGAAGCATCGCAGTTTCGGCGTCGTCGCTGAAATTCCCGTCGCGACGACTGTGGCGGAGGCAGTCCTTCCCAGTCTGCGCCCGGGCGGAACGGCAGCGCACGAGTTCGCCATCCCCACTCAGCGACGCGGTGTGATCACCGTAGGTCCGGTACGGACCGTTCGCGCCGATCCCGTAGGGCTCGTGCGTCGAGAACTCGTCTGGACGGACTCGGCGGAAATCTTTGTGCACCCACGCACCATTAGTATTCCTAGCGTCAGCACTGGTTTGATTCGTGACCTTGAGGGCAACCCCACGCGTGACCTTGCCAACAACGACATCTCGTTTCATGCTTTGCGTGAGTATGTACGGGGTGACGAGCGGCGAAACATCCACTGGAAGTCCACTGCTCGCACCGGTCGCTACATGGTTCGACAGTTCGAAGAGACTCGCCGAAGTCACCTCGTAATCGCGCTGAGCCTGGCAAGCGCAGACTACGACAACGAATACGAATTCGAGATGGCGGTTAGTGTCGCCGGATCCCTGGGTGCGCAGGCAATTCGCGATGCACGAAGCGTGACCGTCGTGGCCAGTGCGCAAACGCCGCAGTTCGCTAAACGCAAGATTTTCGCGGTTCGCGCACTCTCGACCTTGACCGGTACGCGTCTGCTAGATGATCTGACTCGGGTACAGAGCGCTGAGACCGCTCTTCGACTCATCGACCTCGCGCGAGTAACGTCGGAGCAGACGAACGGTGTCTCCGTTGCTTTCCTCATTTGCGGATCGACGGTTACCCCTCAGCAGCTGCGTGCCGCTTCGACAAAGTTCGCTGCGAACATCGAAGTCGTTGCTATTGTCTGCGACCCCGAGGCCATTCCCGGGCTGCGTCGCGTGGCTGGACTGAGCGTGCTGACGATCGGTTACCTCGAAGAATTGAAACGAGCACTCTCGCGATCGGCGGGAGCATGACAAAAATTAGTTCTCGCTCGTTCATTGTCGTTTCTGCTGTTTTGCTCTGGCTTTCGATCGCCATCGCATCCGCTGCGCTCTGGCCCATCTATCGCACTCCGGCGCTCACCGTACTGATTGCCGTTTCGATCATCGCCGGTTCGCTCGTCGCCTCTCTCGCACTCTGGCGTTCCTGGTCGTTCGGGGTCACTGCGATCGTTTCGATGCTCGTGTTCCTCGCTGTCGGAGTTCCGGTAGCGGTGCCAGCAAAAACCCAGTGGGGCGTTATCCCCTCGCTCGACGGACTGAGCGATCTGGTGCTGGGCGTCGCGCTTGGTTGGAAACAGCTACTGACAATCTCGTTGCCGGTGGGGGACTATCAGTCGCTCTTGGTGCCGGCTCTTGTACTGGTGTACTTCGGAAGCGTTATCGCGCTGAGCCTCGCTTTCCGCTCAAAGATCCCGGAGCTTTCCGTGGTTCCGGCCATCGTAATTTTTGTCATGGCGCTCGCGTTCGGACCGACGTACCCTGATCAGCCGATCGCCCTTTCCCTTGCACTGCTCGCGGTTATCGCTCTATCCCTTGCGTGGTTCCGGTGGCGTCGCCGGCGGGACACGGTCAACGCATTAGAAGCGGCGAGGGGTGATGCTGGTAGCGAGCGTCGCAAGCGCGAGTTCGGATTCGCTGGCGTGCGTACGGCGCTCAGCGCCCTGCTGATCATGGCGATTGCTTCAGGCGCGGCTCTCGTTGCCGCTAATGCAGTACCTCCCACGAATAATCGCTCGGTGCTGCGCACGACGATAGTTGAGCCGTTCGACCCACAAAACTATGTGAGCCCATTGGCTGGATTCCGGCGGTATTGGCAACCAAGCACGGCGAATTCAGTGCTTTTCGAAGTGTCCGGGGTTCCGTTGGGCACGAGAGTGCGCCTCGCTACGCTCGATAGCTATAACGGGGTTGTGTACGCCGTCGGCAGTGATCGCGCGTCGAGCGAATCAGGGGCGTTCTCCCGCGTTCCCGCACGCTTCGATCAATCGGACGTCGAGGGTACTCGCGTCGACCTGAACCTGACCGTGGCTGGATATTCCGGCGTGTGGCTGCCCACCGTTGGGCTCTTTGAAGAGGTTGAATTCTCCGGAGCTAGGGCCGCAGATCTTCGCGATTCCTTTTACTACAACAACGTTTCTGGAACCGCCGCCATTATCGACGGTCTCGCCAGCGGCGATTCCTACGCTTTCGAAGGTGTAGCCCCGGTACAGCCGAGTGCAGACGAAATCGAATCCCTCACTCCGGGCCTTGCGCAGGTTCCGGCCATTCAGAACGCCCCCGAGGAACTCACCGAAAAGCTTGATTCCTACGTTGGTGGCTCGACTTCTCCAGGCGCTCGACTCGAAGCAATGCTTTCAGGACTTGCGGCAGACGGATACGTCAGTCATGGCGTGGGGATCGATGAGCCGGCGAGTCGATCCGGGCACTCTGCTGATCGAATCGCTGAGCTGGTGACGGCGCCGCGCATGATCGGAGACGCTGAGCAGTACGCAGTAGCGGCATCCATTATGGCGAACGAATTGGGCTTTCCGGCTCGCGTGGTTCTGGGTTTCGTGACGTCGGGTGAACAAATTCGTGGCAACGACGCCTCCGCATGGATTGAAGTAAATACTGCAGAGTACGGCTGGGTTACGATCGATCCGAATCCGCCGCTACGGGAAATCCCTGAGGAAGATCCTGACGAGACTGCCCAAGTCGCTCGACCACAAACGGTAGTTCAGCCGCCGGAGATTGAGTCGGACACGGTCAACCGACAGTCAAATCCCGATAGTGAGCAAGCACTGCAACCTGATATCGATGCCACGCTTCAAGCCGTGCTCGCGGCTTTGCGCGCCGCGGGTTGGACCCTTGCGGTGCTGTTGATCATCGCTGCGCCGTTCCTCTTGATCATCGCCGCGAAAGTCAGACGCCGACAGTTGCGCAAGAAAGCCGACTCGACTGTGGAACAAATCAGCGGTGGCTGGCGAGAATTCGAGGACTCATTGATCGACCATGGTTATGCACCCCCAACGTCGGGAACGCGCACAGAGGTCGCCGCCGTCATGGCGACTCCCGATGCTCGCACTCTCGCAGAGCAGGCTGACCAAGCCATTTTCTCCGGAGTGGAGCCCGAACTTGCCGAAGCCGACGCGTTCTGGACGGACGTGAAGGAATTGGAGAGTCAACTGAACACTGGACTGTCGCGCTGGGCGCGGTTCAAGACCAAAATATCGCTGCGATCGCTCGGTGGTTATAGTGTCACAAGTCTGTTTAAGCGATAGAGGACCACCCGTGAATTGCTCTTTCTGCGCGACGCAACTGCCCGCCGACGCCGTCTACTGTGCCGAATGCGGCCGACCTGCGATGTCTCGCCGTGCCCGCAGGGGCGCATTAACTCCTGAGTCTGCTCCCGAGCTTGCGATGGTGGGCGAACGCTCTGCGAGTAAAAAAGCAGAGGCGCCCGCGGGATCTCGTCGCCGTCGTGCGCGTGACTCGAATCATTCTGCACCGGTGCGGTCTTCGGATGAGTCGGTCGTCGAAGCGGGATCTGCACACGGGATCGCGGCCGCGTCATCAGCGGAAATCGTTGCCGCAAGTGAGGAAGCGGCGACTGAAGCCACTGTTGCGGAGCACCACTCTGATGCTTCTGTCAGTTCGCAGGCTGATGAACGCGACGATGTCACCGCGGATGCGGACATTCACGACGGCGTAGACGAGACTCCGGCCGACCTCCCCGCAGCGCTGCGCCAGGCTCTCGTCGAACATCCTGATGTGTTGGCTGAAGGTGCTCGCACTCTCCGTTTGGGTGAACCTCTGGTTCTTTCTCATGCTGCAAATATCAGTGTTGCGCCCAGTGCCAGTGCCAGTGCCACTGCCGGCGGGGCTGCTGGTGCCGGTGTGGATGACGCAGAGAATCAGTCTGAACGCTCTGTCGAGTCTGCGCCGGTAGGGGCCAACGGTTCTCGTTCCTCGCACGACGAGATCGACGCCGCCCCCGAAGAAGTGATGCCCTTCGACGAAGACGGCCCCTATGACGAGGTGCTCCCGTTTGACGAGGACGGCCCGTATGACGAGGTAGCGAATCCTCAAGCATTGACATTTGACCGCAACATCTCCGTGAGCTCAGGGCTCGCGAGTGCTGCGCCAGACGAGATCGGATTGCCGCCGACGCGCGTTGACGTCGAAGCCGGCGCAGAGCAAACGCAAGCGGAGGAACTCAGCAATCGTCAGCAGGAGAGCGTACTTGCGTCGTCGTCGGTCAGCGACGAGCAGCATCCGCAAGATCTCATCGAGGACGCGACGGATGCCCGACACAGCGCTCAGTTGGAATCTGAGCCCGCACCAGAGGCAGATCCAGCATTTGAGCCAGAGGTAGAGCCAGAAGGTGAGCCAGTGGTCGAATCAGCGCTAGCAGGTCTGGCGCTGCCAGTGGAGGAACAACCGCCTGCCGATGCGGCCATCGTGGCCGAAGCAGAGCTTTCTCCTGAGGTCGCGACCGAGTCGGAACGCGAAGCTGAATCCGAGGTGCCCGGTGCTGCTGATGAGTCTGTTCTAGATTCAGAACCGATGATCGCGACGCAAGCGGAGTCCTTACATCAGCCGATCGAGTACACCGAGGCGGCTTCCATCGAGGAAGTGCTGACAGATGAAGTCGCCGACGAGGCTCTTGATGACGCTTTCGATGCCGGTAGCGACGCTAGCCAGGGCGAAGGGCGCACGGAAGCCGACGCTGAAGCGGCAGCTGACGCAGCCCGTGTAGAAGCCGAGGCGGTTGCTGAAGCAGAAGCGGAAGCGGGGCGCGCTGAAGCGGCCCGAGCTGAAGCGGAAGCGGAAGCTGAAGCCGAAGCCGAAGCGGAAGCCCAAGCCGAGGCGGAAGCGCAAGCCGAAGCCCAAGCCGAGGCGGAAGCGCAAGCCGAAGCCCAAGCCGAGGCGGAAGCATTCGAAGCAGCCCAAGCGGCAGCAGAAGCGGCAGCTGCCGCCGAAGCAGACGCCACAGCCAGAGCCGAAGCGGCCGAAGCTGAGGAGCAGAGGGCTGAAGCCGAGCGTAATGGCGACGACGGCATCCGCTCGGCTCGAGAAGAAGCGACCTCGCCAGAACCACTCGTCGAGCCTGAGCCATTGCAACGCTCTGCGTTCGAACCCGACCTCAGTCGGGTTGGCAGGCCGGACACCACCGTCGCTGACTCGGGACCCCGCCGCCTTGCACCCGTGCGCCCGCCGGAAGAAGAAACAGTTTTCACCGCTGCCGACCGCCTTCGTGCATCGGCCTTCGCCCCGGTCGCTTCTGAACGCGTCGAGGACAGGCCCGCTCCGCCAGCACCGGAGCAGCCGGCTGCCGCTGACTCCGAACCGAGTGGACACAGAACTCAACCGCGCTCGGCGATCCTTGCTGACCAGACGATCGAACCTCGACCAACGGTCGCAGCGCACGAAAGTGGACCAGCCGCTGCGTCGGCAGAAACAGTCACCGTGACGGAGGAAACGTGCCGGCAGTGTGGAGATGCCCTGTCGGATTCTGACATCTTCTGTGGCTCCTGCGGGTTTGTCAGGCACGGCGTCGGTCCGAGTTCCCGTAACGTACCTGCGCCCGCACCCGAAGCCCTCGATTCGTTCCTCGAAGGCGCTCCAACGGTGAGCGATCCGGTCGTCGCTCCCGACCATCGCGCAGACACGAGCGTGGAACCTTTGTCTTCCGCTGCCTTGGACGCGAACGAGGCAGAGCACGATGAAAGCGATGCGAACCGGGCAGAGTCTCGGGACGTTCTGAACGCCGATGCCATTCCGGCGGATGCTGAGACTGAATTCGTGGCGTCCGACGTGGAGAGCCCAGCTGATGGCTTCATTGCTGACTTTGACGCGGACTCCGCAGCCGGCTTTGACGTCGACGACATGCCTGAGGCTGTTCAAGACACTGAATCTGGTGAGCCAGAAGAAGCAATTCCTCTGATCGAGCCCGGAAGTGACGAGGCTGTGGAACCCGCCACAAGTGCACGCGCTGAAAGCCAAGTCTATGGGGCAGGGCCTCAAGCGCTCGATAGCGAGCAGGGAGCGTCAGGCGAGACCTCAGCCGAGTCATCATTGGCACGCGAGTCAAGCGCGTCAAGCGTGCCGGGATTCTCGGTGCTCGCGCCACCTCCGAAATCGGATCAACGCGTGGAGCTTCCAATCTCACCGCCGACTCCGTTGGCCGCTTTGGGCGCTGATGACGTCGACATTGAGGACACTCGCATCGTTGAGCGCAGTGTTACCGGGACGCGGTTTGTGCTGCAGTTCAGCACGGGGGATAGCGTCATCGTCACGGGAAATGGTCTGATCGGTCGAAACCCCACGCCCGAGCCTTCCGAAAAGTTCGACATCGTCGTGCCCATTACTGACCCCAGCAAGTCGGTCTCAAAGACCCATCTTGAGTTCGGGCAGATGAGCGGAGTGTTCTGGATTAGCGATCGTTACTCGGGCAACGGCACGATCGTCCGCGAGCCGGGCGCTGAGCCGAAACGGTGCGAGCCAGGCAAGCGCTACCGAGTCGTCCGCGGTACTCGAGTCGAGATCGGGGAACAGTTCTTTATCGTTAGCTAGTCCCGGAACGAAAGTCCGTTCCTCCACAGCTCGGAGGGGAGACAGCGGACGCACTGTTGGTGCCACACGGGCAACCAGAAGCACCATCACTGATGAAGTGAGGGTGTGAACGATACTCCCGCTTCTGGCCCTCGTGTTGCCCTTCCTGCGCCTCCACAACGGCCAGCGCCATTCAAATTTCCGGTGGTCGCGGCGACCGTGCCGGTAGTCGCGTCAGTAGCGATCTGGCTCATCACCGGGTCTACCTTCGCGCTCATATTCGCGGCCCTCGGTCCGTTAGCTGCTACGGGCAGTTACATCGACTCGCGGGTATCAGCGCGGTCGCTGCGGAAGGCCGAGCGCTCGCGGTTCGCGGTCGATTCGGAGTCGACACTCGGCAGTATTCAGGCGTTCCATCGCCGGGAACTTCTTGAGCTTGCCGAGAAAACGCCCTCCGCGATAATGCTCGTCAAGGACGCCCACACTGATGCGGCGCGCTGGATGGGCGAACCAGCCGACTCCCTCCCTGTCCACTTGGGGTACGGCCTCGTTCGAAGCACTGTGGCGATCGACCGTACCGGTGCTCAGGATGCGCAGCCGCCCGAAGTGGAAGAAATGTATCGCAGTCTCACGACACAAGCGGAATACCTCAATCGAGCGCCTATCGCCGTCAACGCCCGCTTAGGGATCGTCATCTTTGGCAACCGACTCATGGCTCTCGCGCTGGCGCGAGCACTGGCGATTCAACTGGCTCGAACCCTTGCCCCTACCGCGAGTTGGGTGAGGTTTGGCGGCGCATTCCTCTCCGAAGCCTGGGCAGAAGCGCTCCCACACCGCCAACTGCAAGAAAGTGAGAGTGCTGCGCGCGCGTCTGATCCCGCCACCGTGCGAGACGACGTCGCCAGCGTTCACTGGGGACGGTTGGGTGAATCAAACCCCGGGGTGACCATCACAGTAGTAACCGAGGAACAACAGGCTCCCAGCGGGCACCGGATCGTGATTCGAGCTCGCGGGAACAGTGTCGCTGTCGTGCGGCATCCTGACCGTCATCAACGCCGCGATTTTGAGCCCTCGTTTCTCGGCCGAGAACAAGCACTGGAATGGGTGCGAGTCGCACGCGACATTGCGGCGCGAGATGGTCTGGCATCGGCGCTCGGCGACGTGCCGGATTCTGTGCAGTTCTCCGACGTGACGCGAATGGTGAGCGACGCGCAGTACTCCCGTGAGAGCCGTCGCCGCTCCCTCTCAGCGAGTCCAGCGATGGGCAGTGCTCGCCCGGTGATGCTTGATCTCGTAGTCGACGGGCCCCATGCGATCGTCGGAGGCACGACAGGAAGCGGCAAAAGTGAACTGCTGATTGCATGGGTGCTTGCGATGGCGGCCGAGACAGCTCCCGAAGACGTCACATTTCTGCTCGTCGATTTCAAAGGCGGATCGGCATTCGCATCGCTCGCTCAGCTTCCGCACACTGTGGGCATCATTACAGACCTTGACGCTAGTACCGCAGCGCGCGCTTTTTCTAGCCTCCGAGCGGAGTTGAGGCACCGCGAGCGTGCGCTTGCGCAGGCACAAGTACGAGATATTTCAGACCTCTCGAGCGTGCCGCGACTGGTGATTGTGGTGGACGAATTCGCGGCGATGATGGGGGATTACCCCCAACTGCACACTCTTTTCAGCGATATTGCCGCGCGCGGTCGTTCGCTCGGAGTGCACCTCATCCTGTGTACTCAGCGCCCATCAGGCGTGGTGCGGGATTCACTGCTTGCCAACGCTGACCTGCGACTATCGCTACGGGTCAACAATGGTGCCGATAGCTCCGCGGTCATCGGTAACGACAAAGCGGCTGAGCTGCCCGCTCAACTCAAAGGTCGAGCCTGGGTCGCCCATGGTTCCTCGTCTGCAGAACTCGCGCAGTTCGCGTTAGTCGGTTCCGACGATATCCGCGCGGTTGCCGAGCGATGGTCCGCTAGCAGCAGACCCCGGCGGCCGTGGTGTGAGCCGCTCGCCGAGCACATTTCGCTCTCGACTTTGCTCGAGCATGAAGCAACGAGTGGTGGCGAGCGCGGCGACAAACGACTCAATGACGCCGTTGTGTTCGGAATGACAGATCTCCCGGATGAGCAGCGCCAGGGGGTAGCTCATTGGTCGCCCTCAGCCGACGGCCATCTCTTGGTATTGGGGGCTTCATCGAGCGGTAAAAGTACCGTGCTCAACACTCTTGCGCAGGCGGCGTCTACCGCGGTTCAGATCGTGGGAACCGATCCTGCAACCGTGTGGGATGGCCTCACCCAGCTGTACACGCGTCTCGATGAGGTTGCGGAGAAGCGGGAGGCACAGCCGGCGGTGCTCGTTATCATCGATGACCTTGACGCGACGGTGGCGCGTTTCGATGAGGAATACCGCCCTGTCGTACTCGAACGGATGTCGCGCATCTTGCGCGAGGGCGCGGCGTGCGGCATCGTCATCGTGGCAACAGCCCAGAGAATTACCGCCGCAGTGCAACCGCTCACGCAACTGTTTCCCCAGACGCTTCGCCTGCGGTTTGCCTCCAAAAATGACTTCGTACTTTCTGGAGGACACGGCGAGGACTACGACGATGCTTTACCGCAGGGCGGCGGGCTGTGGCAGGGCGCACGGGTGCAGGTTGCTCAGAGCGATCGTTATTTGCCGGTTGCCGACCGCGCCGCAGTAGCGATGGTTGCCCGGGGTGACGGGCTGGCCGTCGTGAGTTCTCGGCCCGCCGTCGCTGCCGCGGCGTGCGAGGCTGCGGGATGGTCGGTGCGGCTGATTGAGGGGCCGCCGGGTGCCGAACGCGAGCTTCTGGTTAGTGCCGGTGGCGGGCGCGGGCCAGTCGCGCTCATCGGTTCGGTCGACGATTGGCAGTCACGGTGGGGTGCTATCCAGTCGCTACAGAATCATGCCACCGTCCTGTTCGATGCTTGTAGCCTCAGCGATTTCCGTCAGCTTGCGCGAACGCGAGAGCTTCCGCCGCCGCTCACCCCCGGTGCACGCGAATTCTGGCGAGTGAATAACGGGGTGCCCATTGACCGAGTGCAGCTTCCGAGCGCACATCACTTGTCGGAGAGTTCCGTCACCCAATTGCGCTAGTTCGACGCCATGAGTGACTCTGTTGGGGGTACCCGAATTGGGCACATTTTTTGCACACAATGGCTCCTCATCCATGGAATTATTGTGAAGCGCGCAAAGCCCCTCCTAACTGGGGCTACAACAACCCGAACTGCGCTCACTACCATCGGTGTAACTGGTGGGGGCGAAGGAGAAAACGTGACGAGAGCACTTCCGCAGGATCATGCGATCCAGCAGCTAATGCTGCAAGCGAAGCAATCTCAACTCAGCCGCAGGCGATTGCTGCAGGGGGCCGGCGTCGGTATGTCCGCGCTTGCGCTCGCCGCATGTGCTGCGCCGGCGGGGTCAGACGCTACCGATATTTCAGAGAGCGACAGTTCGCTCGTGTGGGCTAGCTGGCCGTCGTATATCGACGAGGACTTGAGCGGGCACTCGTCCACCCTCAAAGCATTCACAGGCGAAACCGGGATCAGCGTCGAGTACAAGCCGATTGTTAAAGATAATGTCGGGTTCTATCTGACGATGAAAGATCAGCTCTCCCTAGGGCAGCCCACTGGCGCCGACATCATCTGTGTCAGCGACTGGATGGCGGCTCGACTGATCCGTTTCGGCTACGCGCAGAAGTTCGACGACGCGAATATCCCGAATAAGAAGAACCTAACGAAGTCCCTGAGTAGCCCCGACTTTGACCCCAACCGCGAGTACTCCCTGCCCTGGCAGAGTGGATTCATCGGGCTGGCGTGGAACACCGACGAGTACCCGAAGGGTCTCGTCTCGGTCGAGCAATTGTGGAACGAAGAGCTCAAAGGCAACGTAGTTGTTCTTGCCGAGATGCGTCACACGATGGGAATGCTGCTGCTCGCCCAGGGCGTCGATATTTCCGACGAAGGTTGGGGGATCGACGAGTTCAAGAAGGCTAGCGCTGTTCTCGAAGACAACCTTGCCTCACGGCACATTCTTGGGGTGTACGGCAGTGACTACATCGACAAGCTCAAATCCGGCGAAGCGCTCGCTGGGTTCGCGCGGGCCGGCGATATTGCCGTGCTCAATGCTCAAGCGGGCTACGAGAAGTTCAAATTCTTGCTCCCGGGCTCACGCGGCACATTTTTTACCGACTCTCTCGTGATTCCGGCAGGCGCTCAGCACAAAGCGAACGCCGAGAAACTTCTGAACTTCTATTACGACCCCGCGGTCGCAACCGAGGTCGTGGAGTGGATCCGCTGTGTCAGCCCGGTCGATGGAACTCTCGAATACGCGATCGAAAACTTCCCCAAACTGGCCTCGAACCAGTTCACCTTCCCCAACGCCACAGCGATGTCTCGCGCGAGCACGTTCCGCACACTCAACACGACGGATGATCAGTCGTTCAACGCTGAGTTCCGTCGCATAACGGGCAAGGGCTAACTCGGCTATTACTCGTCCCCGTTAGCTGCGCTTTGAGCACAGCCAGCGGGGACGAGTGTGTTAATTCACACCGACTAGCGCGGCGGAGGCCGCGGCTAGGCCAGTTCGAAGCGAAGTTCTCCGACCGGGAAACCGCGGCCGAGTACTTGCTCGGTTGTTGACTTCAGTACTCCCGCGACGGCATCCGCATCGAGGGCGCCGGCTTCGGCCAAAAGCGAGAGTCCCACGGGCAGCAACGGCCGGATGGAGCCGTCGAGAACCTTCAAGGTGACGGTGGTGCCGTCAGGCGCCGCGGCAATCAGTACTCCCTCGGCGCCACGTTTCGCGATAATTCCGAGCGTGTCCATCGCTTCAGCGACCTGAGGCATATCGAGCCCCCACGCATTACCGCGAATAGCGCTCACGAGGGCGTGTGCATTCGTGTCTTGCTCGTCGGTCGCCATGACGATGTGTTGAATGGCGGTGGCGAGAGACACAAGACTCATCGCGAAAACGGGAGCTCCGCATCCATCCGTTCCCTCGTGAGCTAGAGGCTGGCCCGTAAACTCCACGATGGTGCTTCTGATGCGTTCTTGCAGCGGATGCTCGTGTTCGAGGTAGCTCTCGAGCGGCCAGTCATTGACGACACAAGCGGCTAAGAAACTCGCGTGTTTACCCGAGCAGTTCATAGCGAGTCGACGCGGAGCGTGTGCGGCTCGACGCGTGGCGGAGTCGGCGGGCCAATCAGGCGGGCAACGAAGGTCGTCTTCAGTCAGGCCGTAGGCGGCGAGCGTGGAGGCGACGACATCTTGATGGCGCTGGCTGCCGGTGTGGCTTGCGCTGGCCAAAACGAGTTGTTCGTCAGTCAGCGTTACGCCTGCGCGCAGTACCGCGACGGCTTGCATCGGCTTGAGGGTTGACCGTGGGTAGATCAAGGCTTCCGGGTTGCCCAGTCGGCGAAGTTCTGTGCCGTCGGGGGAGAGGACAACCGCTGCGCCGAGATGCCGAGACTCGATCATTGCTGACCGCTCGAGCACCGCCAGCTGGGTGGTGTCGTTGACAGTGAGGGCGAGGGGTGACGCTGTCGATGCTGAATTCACTCTCCTACGTTATAGCGCTCGGCTCATCGAGATCGCTCGAATGGTTAAACGGTGTGCAACTGGCGCGATGCCTCTCAGCCTGCACCGCTACGGTAAAACCTAGAGACGTTCTGCGTGATCGCTTTGCCGCGGTCTCCGATGCTGGCCCCGCAGGCCGAGATGGAGGTTCTAATGAACATCGACCATAACTTTGAGGTACGCCTTGAATGGTCCGGAAATCTTGGTGAAGGCACCACGAACTACCGTGGCTATTCACGGCACAATGAGATCACGGCCGTAGGTAAGCATCCGATCGACGGTTCGAGCGCCCGGGTATTTCACGGGGCGGCCGACCGGTGGAACCCCGAAGAGCTCTTGATCGCCGCACTGAGTCAGTGTCACATGTTGAGTTACCTGCACGTCGCTGTGAGCCGCGGGATTGTGGTCACGGCTTACCGCGATGAGGTCTCGGGCACGATGAAGCAGACCGACAACGGCGGGGGTCACTTCACGTCTGTCACGTTGCGTCCCGTCGTGACTATCTCGGCGGGCAGCGTGGATGATGCTCTGGATGCTCACGCAGAAGCCAGCAGCAAGTGCTTTATCGCGGCATCCGTGAACTTTCCCGTACTTCACCAGCCACGAATCGTCGTCGAGCCGGCCGCAGAGTAGGACCGTCGGCGATTCCACACGCTACGCACAGCCAGAGTGCGCGAGGATTGGTGCTCCGTGTTCTTGCTGTGAAGGGTTCTTGTGCGTAAAGCGATTCCGTTTCTGTTGACCATCGGCGTTGTGGCGTCTCTTGCCGCGTGTTCTCCCGCCGGCTCGACGACTGCTGAGAACTCCGGCGATTGCACGCCGACCGCATCCGGTTCGGCGTCTGAAGGTGTCGAAGTTAGTGGTGACTTTGGGGTTAAGCCTGAGGTCACGATCGATTTCCCGACGGATGTGTCTGAAACTGAGCGCTCTGTTGCGATTGCGGGCGATGGCGACATTGTTGCTGTCGAAGCGGCCACCGCTAACGTGCAGTTCACGCTGTTTAGCGGAGCGACAGGCGAAGAGCTTTCCGCTACAACCTACGACGAGACCGGGCTTACCCCGTTCCCCGTCGATGCAGAGCAATTTTTGGTCGGTATCGTCAAGACGATCGAGTGTTCGACCGCTGGTACGCGCGTAGTGGGCGTCATCCCGCCTGAAGAATCCTTTGCCGATGATGCTGCTCGCGAGCAGCTGGGTGTCGGAGCAGACGACGACATTATCTTCATCGTCGATGTTGTCTCTGTTGACGAGCCTGCTGAACCTGCTCTTCCGCGTGCCGATGGTGAAGACCAGCCTGCTGAAGATGGCTTCCCCGCAGTCGAGCTCGACGACGACGGCCGCCCGACCATCACGATCCCTGACACCGATCCGCCCGCAGATCTTTCTGTCGCTGTTCTCAAGCAGGGTGCTGGCGAGACGGTAGAAGAGAATTCGGATGTCGTCGTTCACTACGTGGGAATGAACTGGACCACCGGTGAGATCTTTGACGAAAGCTGGGCTCGCGGAGAGCCATCGACGTTTAACACCGGGCAAGTAGTACCCGGCTTCAAAGCCGCGCTCGAGGGCCAGCAGGTCGGTTCGCAAATCATCGCGGTATTGCCCCCGAGTGAAGGCTATGGAGAAGCCGGTAACGAGGGCGCAGGCATTGGCGGCACCGATACCATCGTCTTCGTCGTCGACATTCTGGGCCTTGGCTAATCTGCGCTCATCGTCTATTTCTGGCGCACGAGCCAACTAAAGTAGCGGCATGCGCACAGTAATTTTGCTCGGATCGACGGGCTCGATCGGCACGCAAACTCTCGAGGTAATCGAGGCAAACCGTGATCGTTTCGAGGTCGTCGGTCTGGCGGCAGGCACGAATCGCACGCTTGTCGAAGAACAGGCGGCACGCTTCGGCGTGAAGCACATCGCCTTCGGTGCTGAACAGGCAGCACAGTTGGTGCGGGATGTTCCTGCCGACGTTGTCGTCAACGGAATTACCGGTTCTGTAGGTCTGGGGCCTACGCTCGCGGCCCTCGAATCCGGCGCAACGCTCGCTCTCGCCAACAAAGAGAGCCTCATCGTTGGCGGTGAACTCGTGATGTCGCGAGCGAAGCCCGGGCAAATTGTTCCTGTTGACTCGGAGCACTCGGCGATCGCCCAGGCTCTGCGCTCGGGCGAACACTCGGAGGTGCGCCGCTTGGTGCTCACGGCATCCGGTGGCCCGTTCCGTGGTCGTACACGTGATTCCCTGCGTGACGTGACTCCGCGCGAGGCGCTCGCGCATCCCACCTGGGACATGGGGCTCGTCGTCACGACCAACTCGTCGACGCTCGTGAACAAGGGCCTCGAAGTGATCGAGGCGCATTTGCTCTTCGACGTGCCCTACGACCGCATTGCCGTGACGGTGCATCCTCAGTCCATCGTGCATTCGATGGTCGAATTTGTGGACGGCTCCACGATCGCTCAAGCGAGCCCACCCGACATGCGATTGCCGATCTCGCTCGGTCTTGATTGGCCGAACCGCGTCGCCGGAGTAGGTGCACCGCTTGACTGGACGACGGCGAGCGCGTGGAACTTCGAACCTCTCGACAACGAGGTGTTCCCCGCGGTAGAGATGGCAAAAGCGGTTGGTACTGCGGGCCTCACCTATCCCGCGGTGTTCAACGCCGCCAACGAGCAGGCTGTGCTTGCGTTCCATGCGGGTGCAATCGGCTACCTCGACATCTTGGATGTTGTGGAGCAGGTCGTGCAGAGCCACGAAGCAACCGAGCTGACGCTGGATGCTCTCGCCGAGGCCGAGTCGTGGGCGCGACGCACCGCTGACGGTGTCGTCGCTTCTCGTTCTTAGATCCGTTTAAAGCCAGCGCAACTGAACGACCTGTTCGCCCCCAAAGCGGGGTTGTTCTACCGCTTCCACAGCACCGGTACAGGTGACCGTCGGTGCGCGTGGCTATTCTTAGCGAGTGGAAAACGTGCTCTTGTACATTCTCGGTATCCTCGTCGTTCTCGTCGGGCTTGCTGTGTCTATTGGCCTGCATGAAATCGGTCACTTGCTACCCGCCAAGCTCTTTGGTGTGCGTGTAAGCCAATACATGATTGGTTTCGGGCCGACGATCTTCTCGCGCAAGCGAGGGGAGACCGAGTATGGCGTCAAAGCTATTCCGCTCGGTGGTTATATTTCGATGGCGGGCATGTTCCCTCCCGGCAAGGCTGAAGGCTCAAGCCGCACAGCGACCACCGGAGTGTTTCAAGCCCTCGTGCAGGATGCCCGGAGCGCCAGCGCCGACACTCTGGTCGATGTCGATGAAGCTCGTGCGTTCTACAAACTTCCGGTGCTGAAGCGCGTCATCATCATGCTCGGCGGCCCCGTCATGAACTTGCTGATCGCTATCGTGATGTTCGCGATTCTCTTCATGGGTTTCGGTGTGGCTCAGGCTTCGACGACCGTCGGAAGTGTCTCCGAGTGCGTGCTTCCTGCGACTTCTGAGCGACAAACGTGCGAGAGCGCGGACCCCGAAGCTCCCGGTTTTGCTGCTGGCATCATCCCCGGTGACCGTCTGGTGTCTATGGATGGCCAGGAAGTCTCTTCGTGGGCCGAGGCGACCGAGTTTATCCGCGCTGCCGCGGGTGACGACCTCAACATCGTCGTGGAGCGCGATGGTGCGGAGGTTTCTCTCGTTGCTGAACCTCTGCTCACCGAGCGCTACGTCTATGACGATCGCGGCCAAATCGTCGAGGATGCCAATGGCGTCGCCCAGACAGAAGAATATGGCTTCTTAGGCATAGGTTCCGCACTCGAGACGGTGCAGCAGCCCGTGACCGCCGTCTTACCCGCGGTCGGCGACAACGTCGTATCGGTCGCCAACGTGATCCTCAATTTGCCCCAGCGCATGATCGACGTTGCCAATGCGGCTTTTGGTCCTGACGAGCGCGACCCCAACGGCCCGATCAGCGTCGTAGGTGTTGGGCGCATCGCGGGAGAGATCACCAGTCTCGATACTGCCCCCGTGGCAGACAAAGTGGCGTCTCTAGTCGGCCTCATCGGCTCGCTTAACATCGCACTCTTCGTGTTCAACCTCGTGCCGCTGATGCCGCTCGACGGCGGCCACGTCGCTGGCGCGCTCTTTGAGGGAGTTCGCCGTTTCTTTGCGAAGCTCTTCGGCAAGCCCGACCCGGGCCCCTTCGACGCTGCAAAGTTCATTCCGCTGACGCTCGTTGTCGTCGTGCTGCTGGGCGCCATGAGTGCCATGTTGATCTACGCCGACATCGTGAAGCCGATCTCGATCTTCTAAGCGGCAGCTGCTGCTACAGCACGGTGGCCGGAGTCGTTGTCGACTCCGGCCACCGTTGCGCTGTGTTTAAAGGTCGTGGCAGCGTCAGCGTGTGAGCAAAAGCGCGTCGCCCTGCCCGCCGCCGCCACACAGCGCGACAGCAGCGCGACCTGAGCCGCGGCGTGCAAGTTCGTGCGCGGCATGGACGACTAGGCGAGCACCGGATGCCCCGACCGGGTGACCGATCGCGATGGCGCCACCGTGGATGTTTACGATGTCATGGCTGAGTCCGAGTTCGGCGGTCGATCGCAAGCTCACCGCGGCGAACGCTTCGTTGATCTCGGCAAAGTCGAGGTCTCCCGCGCTCCAGCCGGCGTTCTCAAGCGCTGCCGCGATCGCGCGGGCGGGTTGCGAGTGCAGCGAGTTGTCGGGGCCGGCGACGTGACCCGAGCGGTCGAGCACAGCGAGCCACGGCAGATTGTGCTCTTCGGCCCAGGCGCGACTCGCGAGGATTACAGCGGAAGCTCCGTCACTGAGCGGGGAGGAGTTACCGGCGGTGATCGTGCCTTCGGGGTCGAAGGCGGGGCGCAATCCGGCAAGTGTCTCGACGGTGGTGTTGGCGCGAACGCCCTCATCGGTGTCGAGAACCAGATCGTCGCCCTTGCGCTGCGGGATCGTCACGGGCGCGATTTCGTCGGCGAAGACGCCGGCCTCGATAGCGGCGGCGGCGCGCTGGTGCGAGGCAGCAGCGATCTCATCCTGTTCGGTGCGGCCGATCTCGAGGCGACCATTGTGGCGCTCTGTGCTGGCACCCATCGATTCGGCGTCGAAGGCGTCCGTGAGGGCGTCGTGCGCGGCGGAGTCAAGGGCCGAAACCGTTCCGTACGCCCACCCCATGCGTGATCCGGGGAGCACGTGCGGGGCGTTGGTCATGGATTCTTGACCGCCGGCAGCCACGACGTTGGCTTCTCCGAGACGGATGAGGCGCGCAGCATCCACGATCGCAGCGAGCCCGGAGAGGCAGACCTTGTTGATCGTGACGGTGGGTGTTTTCCACGCCAGCCCCGCGGCGATGGCGGTCTGGCGGGCCGGGTTCTGTCCGGCGCCGGCCTGAATGACCTGGCCGAAGATCACCTGATCGATGGAGTCAACGTCGACGCCGGAGCGTTCGACGGCGGCGCGGAGGGCGACAGCGCCGAGCTCGACGGCGGTGAGGGAAGCGAGTTGTCCGCGCAATTTGCCCTGTGGGGTGCGTGTTGCGGAAAGGATCACTACATCGTTGGGTGCGGGGGTGTTGGCCACTGTGCAAACTCCTTTGTTTGGTCGCCGTTGTTGACAGCGTGGTTGCGCAACCATAGGCTACATGAAACCTGAACCGGGTCTCAGGTTCAGATCACAATCCTCCTAAGGCAGCAGGAAAGGTCCCATCATGCGGGTCAGTAAAAAGTACCTCGCTCCGGCGTTAATTGCGACGGTTGCACTCACACTGGCGGGTTGCGCTCCCGCCGCTGACGGCGGAAGTGGAGGCGATGAACTCGCCCCCGTCGACGTTTCGATCATCACCTCGCAGACGGGCCCTCTTGCGGCCTATGGCGAGGCCTACCTAGCTGGCTTCGATGCTGGCCTCGATTACGCCACCGACGGCACAGGCACCGTCGATGGTCGCGAACTCAACATCTCGATTACAGATGATGCTGGAGACGCCGATAAGGCCGTCACCGCTGCGAAAGATGTGATTGGTCAAGGCCAGAAGATCATCGTCGGCACAGTGTCCTCGGGAATCGCGCTCGCCCTCGCCGAGCAGGCAGAGCAGAACAAGATTCTCTACATTTCGGGCCCCGCTGCCGCTGACGGCATCACGGGCGTGAACGACTACACGTTCCGCTCGGGCCGCCAGAGCTACCAAGACGTCGCTACGGCGGGAACGTTCATCGGTGACCCGGCAGGCAAGTCGGTTCTGGTCTTCGCCCAGGACACAGCTTTCGGCCAGGGCAACGTTGCCGCAGCAACCGCCGTTCTTGGCGGCCAGGGCGCTGACGTGACGAGCCTCCTCGTTCCCGAAGACGCCACCGAGTTCACTCCCTTCGCGCAGCAGATCGTTGATGCTCAACCCGACCTCGTGTTCGTCGCGTGGGCCGGTGCAACATCCGGTGCCATGTGGGAAGCACTCAGCCAGCAGGGCGTGTTCGATAGCGTTCCCGTGGCGACCGGCCTTGGCGACGTGTCGACCTATGGCGCTTACGGCGCTGCGAGCGACCAGATCAGCTTCCTCAACCACTACTTTGGTGGTGCCACGGACAACGACGCGAATGCGGCAATGATCAGCTACCTCGAAGCAGAGGGCGAGCAGGCTGACCTGTTCTCACCGGATGGTTTCGTTGCAGCCCAGATGGTGGTTCAGGCTGTCCGTGAGGGTGGCGATGATGTGGATGCCATGATCTCGGCGCTTGAAGGCTGGACCTTCGACTCAGTCAAGGGTTCCATCACGGTTCGCGCCGAGGATCACGCGATGATTCAGCCGATGTTCCAGGTCTCGCTGGTTGCCGATGGCGACTCGTGGATGCCAGAACTGGTTGACGCCGTTGATGCTGACGCCGTAACCCCGCCCGTCGCAGAGTAAGTAGCTAACGAACTATGTCGAACCAGCCCGTGCTCACGGTCGAGCACCTTGCCCTTACGATCGGGGGCGCCGTCATCATCGATGACGTGTCGCTCTCGATTGCTCAGGGTGAGATGCTCGGAGTGATTGGCCCCAACGGGGCCGGCAAAACCACGCTCTTCAACCTCATTTCCGGGGTGATGACTCCCACCGGTGGCGTCGTCACGCTCGAGGGGCGTGCCGTCACGAATCAGTCCATTGATGCGCGGGCCCGGGCTGGGCTCGGCAGAACCTTTCAAACATCCAGTCTCTTTCCGGCGCTCAGTGCGCTCGAGAATGTTCGTCTGGCAGCCCAAGTGAAACTGGGCGGTGCGACCTCAGTCATCCGTTTTCCGCGGGCGCACGACAAAGCAACAACCGTCGCTCGAGCTCGCCTCGACGAAGTTGGGCTCAGCCACCACAGCGAGACCGAAGCCGGGGTGCTTTCGCACGGCGACAAGCGCAAGCTCGAAATCGCGATGTTGCTGGCCACCGACCCCAGCGTGATCCTGCTCGACGAGCCGATGGCGGGTGTCGCTTCGGGCGACGTGGCCGGGCTCACCGAAGTGATCCGTCAGGTCCATAAGTCGGGTCGCACGGTTCTCATGGTGGAACACCACATGGATGTCGTACTCGGCCTGGTCGACCGCGTTGCGGTCATGCACCATGGCCAGCTTCTCGCCTGTGACACCCCGGATGCCGTGATGGCAGACGAAGCGGTGCAGAAAGCTTATTTGGGAGCTCCACTATGACCGAGATTGTGACCGAGTCGATTCTGTCGGTTGCTGGCTTGAGCGCGAGTATCGAGGGCCAGCAGGTTGTCGAAGACGTCAGTTTCGAGATGCTGCCCGTCGGAGTGACGGCGCTTCTGGGTCGTAACGGCGTCGGAAAGACCAGCACGCTGCGCGCCATCATGGGGCTCATCGAACGCTCCGGCGAGGTAACGATTGCGGGGGAGCGCGTTGATCGCGAACCCACTCACCGCATCGTTCAGCGCGGCGTTGGCTACGTGCCGGAAGACCGTGAGGTTTTTGCGTCACTCACTGTCGCCGAAAACTTGCGGCTCGCCGAGCGGGATTCCTCGCCGAACCGCCAACTCATTCACGAACTTTTTCCTGATCTCACCGATCGGGCCGGCCAGCTTGCGGGCACGCTCTCGGGCGGTCAGCAGCAGATGGTGTCGCTCGCTCGCGCTCTCGTCAACGACAATCGTGTGCTCTTAGTCGACGAGCCCACTAAGGGTCTCGCGCCGCTCATCGTGATGGACGTCGCCAAAGCCTTGGAGCGCGCCGCTCAGACGGTGCCAGTGCTCCTGGTTGAACAAAACTTGCAGGTCGTGCGGATGCTCGCCGAGAAAGTCATCGTGCTGGAAGGCGGTCGCGTGGTTTACGACGGCAGCGCCGAAGAACTCTTGAGCGATGAAGCGCTCACGAAAGAACTGTTGGGGGTCGCATGAGCACCATAATTCTTCTGCTCATCACAGGCCTCGGGCTCGGTGCGCTCTACTTCTTGGTCGCTTCTGGCCTCTCGCTGATCTACGGCCTCATGGGCGTGCTCAACTTTGCGCACGGCTCGTTCCTTACGCTTGGTGCGTTCGCCGGCTGGGAGCTGGCGCGGCGAATGGATGGCAGCAGCTGGGGCACGCTCATCGCTTCGCTGGTGCTCGGAATGGCCGTTGGTGCTCTTGTCGCCGCTGCCACAGAGTTCCTGCTGATCCGACGGCTTTACAACCGCCATATCGAGCAAGTGCTCGTGACGGTCGGTCTGGCTCTTGCCTCGGTTGCGCTCTTCGAAGGTATTTGGGGCACGGACGCGATTTATGTCACCGCCCCCGAATGGCTCTCGCAGACAACCGAAATCTTGGGCGCCCGTGTTCCTAACGATCGCTTCTTGATGATCGGAGCTGCGGTGCTGGTCTTGCTCGGTATCGTCGCCTTCCTGCGGTACACCCGCTTCGGGCTCATCATCAGGGCTGGCGTGGAGAACCGCTCAATGGTGACTGCGCTCGGCATCGACGTGCGCAAGGCCTTCACGGTCGTGTTCGCGATCGGCGGTGCAGCCGCCGGCCTCGGCGGAGTGCTCGCCTCGCACTACTTCGGCTACGTCTCGCCCCAATTGGGCGGATCCCTGCTGATTTTCGCGTTCATCGTCACCGTGATCGGTGGGCTTGGTTCACTCGCGGGTGCCGCCATCGCGTCGGTTGTCGTTGCGGTGCTTCAGCAATTCGCTAACTACTTTTGGGGCGGAACCGGCGACTTGATGGTCGTGCTGTTGCTCGCCGTCGTGTTGTTGGTTCGCCCGACCGGAATCTTGGGGAAGAAAGCATGAAGTCGCTCTCGAAGTTGAGCCAGCGCACCTGGTGGATTGTCGGTGGCGTTCTCGTTGCCGTCGCAGCGATCCTGCCGTTGCTGAACATCTCCATTCCAGGCGTGCTGCCCGGGGCAACCTACACGCCGGGCACCCTGCAGTTGCTCGCGCTCGCGTTGCTTTTCGCCTCTCTCGCGCTGAGCTACCACCTCCTGTTCGGCACCGCCGGGATGCTCTCCTTCGGCCACGCGCTGTACTTTGCTCTGGGTGCCTATGGCCTCGGCATTGTGCTCCACGAGACCGAACTGACATTGCTGCCGGCACTGGGGCTCACGCTCGCGATTATCATTACGGCGGCCTATCTGCTGGGCTCGCTGAGTCTGCGGGTAACCGGCATCTCCTTCGCCATGGTGACCCTGGCCTTCGCTCAGGCCGGTAACGTGCTTGTGCGCCGTAACCCCGGCCTCACGGGCGGCGAAGAGGGCCTGCGACTCGATACCGAGCACATCCCCGACTTCTTCATCGGTGTCGTCAATACGCGCAACCTGTACTGGCTCGCCCTCGCGCTGCTCGTCGTGGTGTTCGTGGTTGTCGCCTGGTTCGAGAACTCCCGTGCCGGTCACGCGGTGACGGCAACGCGCGAAAACGAGTTGCGCGTGCGAGTACTTGGCCTCCGCCCCTTCGGTGTGAAGCTCATGGCGTTTGTTATCGCCTCCGTGTTGGCGTCGCTCGTGGGAATGGTGCACTTGCTGTTGCAGAGCGGCACAACACCCCGCGCCACGTCAGCTGACTTCACCCTCACGATCCTCGTGATCGTGGTGCTCGGTGGCGTCGGCTCCCGCTGGGGTGCCATAGTCGGCGGCATCATTTACACCCTGCTCGATCAGCGCCTCACCGCACTGGCCAGCTCGGATGCCATCGACGGACTTCCGGCAATCTTGCGGATTCCCCTCTCCGAACCGCTCTTTATCCTCGGCACGCTGTTTATCCTTGTGGTGTTGTTCCTTCCCGGAGGAATCGCCGGTGCGGTGCAGCGCCTCTCTACAGGCACCAGTCTCGCGCCGCAGAAGCGTCAGCGGCTCGAGGAGGCAGAATGACCCAGTCTGAGGGGCTACACACGCTTGGACGGTGGACTGCCGATCGCGCGCTGGCGACGCCCGACAGAGTGGCGGTCGACGACCGCGGTGTGGTGTTGACCTACCGCCAACTGGATGACCGGGCCACGGCGCTCGCAGAAGCCTTCCTCACGGGCGGCTACGGTGTCGGTGATCGCATCGCCACCATTACGGGCAACAGCTCGGACCACGTGGTCGTGTTCTTCGCGTGTGCAAAGGCGGGGCTCGTGCTCGTTCCGCTCTCATGGCGGTTGTCCCCGCGGGAGATCGCGCAACAGCTTGAGCAGGCTGATCCCGCACTGCTGCTTGTCGAAGACGAGTTTTCGACATTGGCCACTCTGGCGACCGATCGTCTCGTCGCTCCGATCGCTCGCGGCATTCTCGGCACTCACGGTATTGAGCGGGACATCGTGGCGCCGTTGCGTAGTGAGGCAACGACTCCCGTGCATCGCCCGGTCCACGACGACGACGCTCTGCTCATCATCTTCACGTCGGGAACCCTCGATCAGGCCAAGGGCGCCATCCTCAGCCACGCCAATTGCTTCTGGACCAACCTCTCGCTCTCGCGCACGGCCGAAATCACGAGTGCTGACACGGTGCTCGCCGTCATGCCGCAGTACCACGTGGGCGGCTGGAACATTCAGCCGCTGCTGGCCTGGTGGATGGGCGCTACCGTCGTGCTCGAGCGCACCTTCGATCCCGCTCGTGTGCTACAGCTCATCGCCGACCGCCGCATCACCACGATGATGGGCGTGCCCGCCAACTATTTGATCCTTTCGCAGCATCCGCGCTTCGCCTCGAGCGACCTGTCGAGCCTCGCGCATGCCATCGTCGGGGGAGCCCCGATGCCCGAACCGCTCTTGCGCGTCTGGCACAGCCGCGGGGTGGCGCTGACTCAGGGCTACGGCCTGACCGAGGCGGCGCCGAACGTCTTGTGCCTGCCCGATGAAGAAGCGCGCACGCGCATCGGGTCAGCGGGTAAGCCCTACCCGCACGTGGATGTCGACATCGCCGACCCCGTGACGGGAGAGCGCATCGAGGGTGCTGGCCAGGGCGAACTGCTGGTCAAGGGACCCGGAGTCTTCAGCGGCTACTTCCGTGCCCCCGAGGCCACCGCGCTGGCTCTGCGCAACGGCTGGCTCGCGACGGGCGATCTCGTCAGTCGCGATTCTGAAGGCTACTACCGCGTTCTCGACCGTCTCAAAGACATCTTCATCACCGGGGGAGAGTCCGTTGCTCCCGCCGAGATTGAGGGCGTGCTTTTCGGGCATCCAGCGATTGCCGATGTGGCTGTCGTCGGGGTTCCCGATGAGAAGTGGGGCGAAGTCGCCGTGGCGTGGGTTGTCGTTCGCTCCGGCGCCTCCACCGATGAAACCGATGTTCTCGACTTCGCGAGCGCAAGCCTCGCGAAGTACAAAGTGCCCCGGCGCGTGATCTTTACCGAACACATCCCACGGTCATCCAGCGACAAAGTTCGTCGCCGAGTACTGCTGGGGCAATGGACAGAAGAGTCCGCACAAGCAGGACGGATCAGTTCATGAGTACACCACTCACCGCTCGCGGCACCCGCACCAAGGCGAAGCTCATCGAGGCTGCCGAAACAGTCTTTGCGCGCTACGGCTACACGGATGCCTCGGTCGTGCGCATCACCGAAGAAGCGGGCGTTGGCCAAGGAACCTTCTACCTGTACTTCGCGAGCAAACTCGAAATCTTCGAGGAGCTCGTGGAAGACCTCAACCGCCGCGTGCGTCGGGCCATGAGCGAAGCCTCGGGCGCAGCCTCCAACCGCATCGAATCGGAACGGGCTGGTTTTCGCGCGTTCTTCGAGTTCACCGCCGAGCATCCCGCGCTCTATCGCGTCGTGCGCGAAGCGGAGTTCGTGTCGCCCAAATCTCTGCGCCTGCACTACTCGCGCATTGTCGACGGCTACATCGAGGGCCTCAAAGAAGCTCAATTGCTCGGAGAAATCGGTGACATCGATCCGACCGTCGCCGCCTGGGCCCTCATGGGCATTGGCGAAATGATCGGGATGCGCTGGGTACTCTGGGGCGACTCCGCGGACGCCGGCAACGATGCCGACCCCACCGCCAGCGGCACCTCGCGCGTGCCCGACGAAGTTCTCGATCAGATGATTACGTTTATTCGCCGCGCTCTGGCCGTGCCAGAGCCGAGCACCGAAGGAGTCGAGAAATGACCGATCTCACGGGCCGTCGAGCCCTCGTAACAGGTGGTGCGAGCGGCATTGGTGCCGCGTGCACCGTTGCGCTTGCGAACGCCGGTGCGCACGTCATCGTGGCTGACCTCAACGGTGACGCGGCGAAGGTTCAAGCCGAGCTCGTGGGTGGCGAAGCCTGGCAGGTCGACCTGACGAATACGGCGGCGCTCGCCGACCTCACCCTCGACGTCGACGTGATCGTCAACAACGCGGGCATCCAACACGTCAATCCCATCGAGACGTTCGACCCCGTGATGTTCAGTCGCATCCTCGACCTGATGGTTGAGGCTCCCTTCTTGCTCGTGCGGGCGGCGCTGCCGAAGATGTACGAACGCAACTTCGGGCGCATCATCAACCTGAGCTCAGTGCACGGATTGCGCGCATCGCCCTACAAGTCGGCCTACGTCACCGCTAAGCACGGGCTCGAGGGCTTCTCGAAGGTCACGGCGCTTGAAGGCGGCGCTCATGGCGTCACGAGCAATTGCGTGAACCCGGGCTACGTGCGCACTCCGCTCGTTGAGAAGCAGATTGCGGACCAAGCCAAGGTGCACGGCATCCCGGAATCCGAAGTGGTCGAGAAAGTCATGCTCACTGAGAGTGCTATCAAGCGCCTCGTTGAGCCAGCTGAAGTGGCTGACCTCGTGCTGTGGCTTGCGGGCGACAGTGCCGGCATGGTTACGGGCGCCTCGTACACGATGGATGGCGGCTGGAGCGCACGATGACCGAACAGCACACGACCATCACCGTTCCCGTCGTGGGCGGCGACCTGACCGCGGCAATCTGGGAGCCCGAGTCGGAACCCCGCGCCACGATCCTGCTCATCCACGGCATCACGGCGTCTCATATGTCGTGGCCGCTCGTGGCCGCGGCCTTCCCCGAATACCGAGTGATCGCTCCCGACCTGCGGGGGCGCGGCGCCAGTCGCGACCTTCCTGCGCCGTTCGGGATGCCGCAGCACGCCGCCGACATGAACGCTCTGTTAGAGGCAACCGGCACTGATTCGGCGCTCGTCGTCGGGCATTCGATGGGTGGATTCGTCGCCGCAACCCTGGCGGCGCAGCACGCGGAGCGCGTCTCCAGCCTGCTCTTGCTCGATGGAGGCCTACCGATTCCGGCGCCCGAGGGCGTCTCGATGGCGGATCTCCCTCAAGTGATTCTGGGGCCTGCGGTAGATCGGCTTTCGATGACGTTTCAGGATCGGGAGAGCTACCAAGACTTCTGGCGCGTGCATCCGGCGTTCGCCGACAACTTCACGGCGGCAGTGCGCGACTATGTCGATTACGACCTCGTCGGCACTGCACCCGACTTGCACCCCGCCAGTTCAATCGACGCGGTCAGTTTCGATGCCCTGCAATTGAGCGGAGATGCCCACTACCGTGCGGCTCTCGACGGCCTGAGCATGCCGGTGCATTTTATTCGGGCGCCGCGGGGTCTTCTCAATCAGGTACCGGCGTTGTATTCTCCGGAACAGTGCGACCAATGGCGGTCAGAGCTTCCTCATGTGAAATTCCACGAAGCGCCAGACGTCAATCACTACACAATCACTTTGACGCAGCGCGGCGCAGATGTAGTCGCGGGTGTCATGGCTGAACTATTGGCCAATCAACCGCGGGAGGTCCGAGCGTGAGTATCGATAAGACAGTGGGGTCAGCGGCAGAAGCCGTCGCTGATATTCCGAGTGGGGCATCCTTAGCCGTTGGCGGCTTTGGGTTGTGTGGCAATCCGATGGTTCTCATCCAGGCGCTGCTGGAATTAGGCTCCGACGGCCTCAGCATCGTCAGCAACAACTGTGGTGTGGATGACTGGGGCCTCGGCGTTCTGCTCGCCGCCCGCCGCATCCGCAAGATGACGTCGTCGTATGTGGGCGAGAACAAAGAGTTTGAGCGTCAGTTCTTGATGGGGGAGCTCGAAGTGGAACTGACCCCGCAGGGAACTCTCGCCGAGAAGCTTCGGGCCGGTGGCTCGGGGGTGGCTGCATTCTTTACCCAGACCGGCGTCGGTACTCAGGTGGCCGAGGGTGGCCTGCCGCGTCGCTACGACGGCTCGGGTGGCATCGCGATTGCCTCGCCCCAGAAAGAGGTTCGCTCGTTCGATGTTCGGGGAACCGCAAAGGACTTCGTGCTCGAAGAAGCGATCACAACAGACTTCTCGCTCGTTCACGCGCTCAAGGGTGACCGTCATGGCAACCTCGTCTTCGCCAAGTCGGCCCGCAATTTCTCGCCACTCGCAGCGATGGCCGGGCGTATCTGTGTTGCCCAGGTCGAAGAGCTCGTCGAACCCGGTGAGATTGAACCGGATGCCGTTCACTTGCCCGGCGTCTATGTCTCGCGAGTGATCGAAGTTGGCTCCGATGTCGAGAAACGAATCGAACGTCGCACAGTGCAGAAGGTGGTCGCATAATGGCTTTGACTCGTGAAGAAATGGCGGCGCGTGCCGCCCTCGAACTGGCTGACGGCTCCTACGTGAACCTCGGTATCGGGCTACCAACTCTCGTGCCGAATTACGTTCCGGAGGGTCGCACGGTCGTGCTGCAATCCGAGAACGGCATTCTCGGTGTTGGGCCGTACCCGACCGAAGAAAACGTCGATCCCGACCTCATCAACGCGGGCAAAGAGACGGTCACGACCCTTCCGGGCACCGCGTTCTTCGACTCGGCGATGAGCTTCGGCATGATCCGCGGTGGCAAGATCGATGCCGCCATTTTGGGCGCTATGCAGGTCTCGGTCGCTGGCGATCTCGCCAACTGGATGATCCCCGGCAAGATGATCAAGGGCCCCGGCGGTGCCATGGACCTCGTGCACGGCGCAGCCCGCGTCATCGTGCTGATGGAGCACGTGGCTAAAGACGGCAGCCCCAAGATCGTGAACGAGTGCTCGCTGCCGCTGACCGGCCGCGGCGTTGTTCACCGCATCATCACCGATCTCGCGGTCATCGACGTGACCGATCGCGGTCTCGTTCTGCGCGAACTCGCTCCCGGCGTTGACGAAGAAACCGTGCGCGCCGCCACCGAACCCGAGCTCATCGTCGAGCTCACCGCCTAACCAGTTTCGCCACTTCCCGTAGTTCAACTCACCAAAGGACACACCATGGCTACCCTTCTCGACGGCATTGTCCAGCACAGCGTCACGACACCGCGCATTGTTGCGTCGGTGTTGGAGCGCCCGGCAGAAAACCCCACCTCGACCGTGGTTTTCGTGCACGGCAACGTCTCGTCATCGCTGTTCTGGCAGCCGACGATGCTTGCGCTCGACAGCAGTGTGCGCGCGCTCGCCATCGATCTTCGAGGCTTCGGCGATAGCGAAACTCTTCCTGTGGATGCCACGCGCGGCGTTCGCGACTTCTCCGACGACATCGCTTCGGTGCTCGACGCGCTGAGCATCGAGAGCGCGAACTTCGTCGGGTGGAGCCTGGGCGGCGGAATCGTTATGCAGTTCATGCTCGATTATGCCGACCGTGTTGAGACCGTCTCGTTGGTGTCTCCCGTCTCGCCCTACGGCTTCGGTGGTACGAAGGGAGCGAATGGTGAGCTTCTCAACGCCGAGTGCTCGGGCACGGGAGGCGGGGGAGCGAACCCCGACTTCGTGGCCCAGTTGAACGCGGGCGATGCGGCCGACGAGTCGCCGACATCCGCTCGGTCGGTGTTCCGCACCGCTTATGTGGCGGATGCCGCAGCCCACACCGAACACGAAGATCTCTGGGTCGAATCAATGCTCACGACCGCCACGGGCGAGGACAACTACCCGGGGGACGCGGTTGCTGTCGACGCCTGGCCCGGCTTCGGCCCCGGCGGTCGTGGCGTGCTCAACACCATGACCCCCAACCACTTCAACGTCAGCGCCATCACCGAGTTGCCGACGAAGCCGCGCATTCTCTGGGTGCGCGGTTTGAAAGACGCGATTGTGTCGGATGCCTCCGGTTTCGACCTCAACTTCTTAGGACAGCTTGGTGTCATCCCGGGCTGGCCCGGCACCGAGGTAGCCCCGCCGCAGCCGATGATCGAGCAGACCCGTGCGGTCTTCGAGCGGTACAAGGCCAATGGCGGCGACTACACCGAGCTGGTGTGGGATAACTGCGGCCACTCGGCCCACCTCGAACGGCCGCGGGAATTCGTTGCTGCACTGACTGCTCACCTCGGCGCGCGCTAGCGTTCCGCCGATGTTCAGGTGTCGGCTTTAGGATAGATGAGTGCCAGCAATCAATCTCGGAATGCCGAAAGTCCCTGAAGTCCTCGCTCCCCGTCGCAAGACGCGGCAGATCAAGGTCGGTTCAGTCGGCATTGGCAGTGAATCACAAGTCAGTGTTCAGTCCATGACGACAACGCAGACCACCAACATCGACGCTACTTTGCAGCAAATTGCAGAGTTGACGGCATCCGGTTGCGACATCGTGCGCGTTGCTGTGCCTCACCAAGACGACGCGGATGTATTGCACATCATCGCGAAGAAGAGCCAGATTCCGGTTATTGCCGACATTCACTTTCAGCCGCGCTACGTTTTTTCGGCGATCGATGCCGGAGTGGGTGCCGTGCGCGTCAACCCCGGAAACATTCGCAAGTTCGACGACAAGGTCGGAGAAATTGCCAAGGCTGCCAAAGATGCGGGTACGAGCCTGCGCATTGGTGTCAACGCTGGTTCGCTCGAGCCGAGCTTGCTCCAGAAGTACGGCAAGGCCACTGCGGAAGCGCTCGTCGAGAGCGCTGTCTGGGAGGCAAGCCTGTTCGAAGAGCACGACTTCCACGACTTCAAGATTTCGGTCAAGCACAACGACCCCATCGTCATGGTCAAGGCGTACCGCATGCTCGCTGAGCGCGGCGACTGGCCGCTGCACCTCGGCGTAACCGAGGCAGGTCCCGAGTTCCAGGGAACGATCAAGAGCGCCACGGCCTTCGGCATCCTGCTCTCGGAGGGCATCGGCGACACGATTCGCGTCTCGCTCTCGGCTCCTCCCGTTCAAGAGATCAAGGTCGGCCTGCAGATTCTGCAGTCGCTCAACCTGCGCGAGCGCAAGCTCGAAATCGTGTCGTGCCCCTCGTGTGGTCGCGCTCAGGTCGACGTCTACAAGCTCGC
Organism: Salinibacterium sp. UTAS2018; assembly: GCF_004118935.1. NCBI lineage: Bacteria > Bacillati > Actinomycetota > Actinomycetes > Micrococcales > Microbacteriaceae > Salinibacterium > Salinibacterium sp. UTAS2018. The sequence goes on along the minus strand of NZ_CP035375.1, from coordinate 119,015 downwards.
CAACGATGTCACAGAGGGCCTCGAAGGTATGACGGTTCCGCTGCGCGTTGCCGTGATGGGCTGCGTCGTCAACGGACCGGGTGAAGCCCGCGAAGCTGACCTTGGTGTTGCCAGCGGTAACGGCAAGGGCCAGATCTTTGTGAAGGGTGAAGTCATCAAGACGGTTCCCGAAGCAGACATCGTGGCCACGCTGATCGAAGAAGCGAACCGTATCGCCGCAGAAATGCCGGCCGGAGAAATTGGTAGCCCGCAAGTTCTTACCCCGTAGGCGCACTACCATTGAGGCGTGTCTACACGTCTCTCTCAACTCTTTGTCCGCACGCTTCGCGAAGATCCCGTCGATGCTGAAGTTGCCAGCCACCGCCTATTGGTGCGAGCCGGCTACATCCGTCGACAGGCTCCCGGTGTTTTTGCGTGGTTGCCGCTTGGTCTCAAGGTTCGCCGCAAGATCGAGGCCGTCATCCGCGAAGAACTCGAAACGTTCGGTGCTCAAGAAGTGTTGTTCCCGGCTTTGTTGCCGCGCGAACCGTACGAGCTCACGGGCCGGTGGACCGAGTACGGCGACGGAATCTTCCGTCTCAAAGACCGCAAAGACGCCGACTACCTCTTAGCGCCCACGCACGAAGAGGTCTTCACATTGCTCGTGAAAGACCTGTACTCGAGCTACAAAGATTTGCCGCTGTCGATCTACCAAATCCAGGACAAGTACCGCGATGAGGCCCGCCCCCGTGCCGGCCTGCTGCGTGGTCGCGAGTTCTCGATGAAGGACAGCTACTCCTTCGATTACACGGATGCCGGTCTCGACATTTCGTACCAGCAGCACCGTGACGCGTACGAGCGCATCTTCAACCGCCTCGGCCTCGAGTACGTTGTCGTGTCGGCGGATGCGGGAGCGATGGGTGGCTCGAAGAGCGAAGAGTTCCTGCACCCGACTCCCGTTGGCGAAGACACCTTTGTCCGTTCGGCTGGTGGCTATGCTGCCAACGTCGAGGCTTACCGCACGACTCCGCCAGCGGCGTTGCCGATCGAGGGGTTGCCCGCGGCGCTCGTGTTCGATTCGCCCAACACGCCCACTATTGACACTCTCGTGGCGCTTGCTAACGAGCAGCAGCCTCGTGACGACCGCCCGTGGACGGCTGCGGACACGCTCAAGAACATCGTGCTGGCGCTCACCTCGATTGATGGTTCTCGCGAGCTCGTCGTTGTTGGCCTCCCCGGTGACCGCGATGTCGACATGAAGCGTGCCGAAGTTGCGTTCGCTCCGGCTGAGGTCGAGCCCGCCACCGAAAAGGACTTTGCCGAACTCGCCAAACTCGAGGGCAACCCCGGCTTCGTCAAGGGCTACATCGGGCCGTGGTCGCCCGAGGGCGCCGTTATCGGCGAGAAGTCGACCACCGGGGTGCGTTTTGTACTCGACCCGCGCGTGGTCGATGGTACCCAGTGGATCACGGGCGCCAACGTTCACGAGAAGCACGTTCTCGGCCTCGTGGCTGGGCGCGACTTCATCGCTGATGGCACCGTTGAAGTGGCGGATGTCCGCGCCGGCGATCCTGCTCCTGACGGAAGTGGTCCCATTGAGACCGCTCGCGGCATGGAGATCGGTCACGTGTTCCAGCTCGGCCGCAAGTACGCCGAGATTCTCGGGCTCAAGGTTCTCGACGAGAATGGCAAGCTCGTCACCGTCACGATGGGCTCCTACGGAATCGGTGTCACGCGCTTGATGGCGGCGATTGCCGAGACCACCAACGATGGCAAGGGCCTGCTCTGGCCCAAAAACATCAGTCCCTTCGACGTTCATATCGTCGCCGCGGGCAAGGATGCTGTCGTCTTCGAGACGGCGGAAACTTTGGTCGGATCGCTCGAGCAGGCCGGCCTCGACGTGCTGTTCGACGACCGTCCCAAGGTCTCGCCCGGCGTGAAATTCGGCGATGCTGAGCTTCTGGGCGTTCCTATGATCGTGATCGTTGGTCGCGATGCGGCCAACGGAATGGTCGAAGTCTGGGATCGTGCCACCAACGAACGCACTAGTACGCCCGTTGCCGACGTCGTCGCCGCACTCACGAAATAAGCCAGCTAAACTAGCAAGTTCGGAGCCGCAGACGGTTCTGAGTCACAACCCCTAAATGAATATCGGAGGTCCTCAATGGATATCGACTTGAGCGTGCTGCGCATGATGGAGCGCGAGCGAGAGATACCGTTCGAAGAACTGGTGCTGATCATTGAGCAGGCGATTTTGAGCGCCTATCTCAAGCACGTTGAGGCTCCCGAAGGTAAGGCTGTAGAAGTGCAGCCAACCGCTCGTGTTGTGCTCGACCGCAAAACCGGCCACGTCAGTGTCTGGGTCCCTGAGTACGACGAAGAGGGTGCGGTTATTGGCGAGGCTGAAGACAGCCCCAGTGATTTCGGACGTATTGCTGCGTTCGCAGCAAAACAGGTCATCAACCAGCGTTTGCGCGACATTGGTGACGACAAGGTCCTTGGTGAATTCAAGGGTCGCGAGGGTGACATTGTTGCCGGCGTCATTCAGCAGGGCCCCAACCCGCGCATGATTCACGTTGATCTCGGAACAGTGGAAGCTCTCATGCCTCCCGAAGAGCAAGTTCCCACCGAGGAGTACACTCACGGTGCGCGCATCCGGGTGTACGTCACCGCCGTGAATAAGGGTGACAAGGGGCCGCAGATTACGGTCAGCCGAACGCACCCTTCGCTCGTTCGCAAGTTGTTCGCGCTTGAGGTCCCTGAGATTGCCAGCGGTTTGGTAGAAATCACCTCGGTTGCTCGCGAAGCCGGGCACCGCACCAAGATGGCCGTGCGTGCCACCGAAGCGGGCATCAACGCTAAGGGTTCGTGTATCGGTGAACTCGGTCAGCGTGTTCGCGCCGTCACCGCTGAGCTCAACAGCGAGAAGATCGATATCGTCGACTACTCCGAGAACCTCGCTCAGTTTGTTGCGAACGCGCTCTCTCCCGCCAAGGTATCGAGCTCCTACGTAATCGACGAGGCCACCAAGGCCGTTCGTGCACTGGTACCGGACTACCAGTTGTCGCTTGCGATCGGTAAGGAAGGGCAGAACGCCCGCCTTGCTGCCAAGCTCACGGGTGCTCGCATCGACATCCAGCCCGACTCCATTCTCGACGAAGATTAACCTTCGCCCGTGTTGGTCCCGCACGCCAGTGTGCTGCGGGGCTGACCGGGGCGTTTGCTCGCTACCCGCTGTGCGCGGGCGCGGGGGAGTGCGGGATTGCAGAGTAGGGGTATTATGGATGCAGTAAGAACGTGTGTTGGTTGTCGCGCAAGCGCCAGCAGAACCTCGTTACTGAGAGTTGTCGCATCTCACGGTGCGGTGGTGGCCGACCAATCGGCCACACTTCCGGGTCGCGGTGCGTGGCTTCATCCCACAACTTCGTGTTTTGATTCTGCGGTTAAACGCAGGGCTTTTGCGCGTGCGTTGAAGGTTGAACCACCGCTAGATACCGGAGCACTTCTTTCAGTGTTAGCTGAATATGAGGCGGGACATCAACCGATGTCCCCTAACGAACAGGCTGATTGACCTATGGACAACTAATGAGCGGCTCGAAATGAGTTCCGTCCGTAATTAGTGGTCTGCCCCTGTCTGGGAGCAGACCCAGACAGGAGAAAAGTGGCTGCAAAACCACGCGTACACGAAGTCGCCGCCGAAGCTGGCGTCGATAGCAAGGCTGCCCTAGCGAAGCTCAAAGAAATGGGCGAATTCGTTAAGGGCCCATCTTCGAGCATTGAGCCCCCCGTCGCCCGACGGCTAAAGGCTGCACTCGAGGCTGACGCAGCACAGGCTCCGGCCGCAGAAGAGAAGCCCAAGGCTGCTCCGAAGGCCGCGCCCAAGGCTGCCGCGAAAGCGACGCCTAAGCCCAAGACCCCGATGCCCAGCGCACCGACCCCGGCACCGGTTGCCGAGGAAGCACCCGCTGCGGCACCAGAGCCCGAGCAGGCTCGCGAACCAGAAGAGGGAGCGGTTCCCGCTCCGCTGACGGTCGCAGAGCGTCAAGCTCAGGCTCTTGCTGCCGAAAAGGCAGCTGCTGCTGAGAAGGCGTCCGCTGAGTCTGGCGCAAAGCCTTCTGGCGCAGCGGATGCTCCCAATCCCTCCGCAGTTCCTCGCCCGGGTACTCCCCGTCCGGGAAACAACCCCTTCGCCTCTAACCAGGGAATGGGTCGCCCCGCAGCAGGCGGCGGCGCAGGCGGCTCGATTCCTCGTCCCGGTGCACCTCGGCCCGGACTTCCTCGTCCTGGCGCTCCTCGTCCTGGCGCACCGCGTCCCGGTGCTCCGCGTCCTGGGTCCCCGCGTCCGGGCTCACCTCGTCCCGGTGGACCGGGTCAGGGTCAGCGTCCCGGTGGCTTCGGTCAACGTCCGGGCGGTCCCGGCGCAGCCGGTGCCGGTGCACGTCCCGGTGCAGCTGGCGGCGGATTCCGTCCCGGTGGAGCTCCGAACAACTTTGGTCCTAACCGTCCGCCAGCTGGCGGTCGCGGTCGCGGCCCGGGCGGCGGTACCGCAGGTGCCTTCGGTCGTGGTGGCGGCAAGAGCAAGGCGCGCAAGTCGAAGCGGGCGAAGCGGGCAGAGTTCGAACTGAGAGAAGCACCGTCGCTTGGTGGCGTTAGCGTCCCCCGCGGAAATGGCAAGGAAGTAATTCGCCTTCGTCGTGGTGCCTCCATCACCGATTTCGCTGACAAGATCGACACGAGCCCCGGAAACCTCGTTACCGTTCTGTTCCACTTGGGGCAGATGGCGACAGCTACCGAGTCTCTCGACGAGGCGACCTTCGACATTCTGGGTGAAGAGCTCGGGTTCAAGATCGAAATGGTCTCGCCTGAAGAAGAAGATCGCGAACTGCTTCTCGGCTTTGACATGGACCTCGACCAAGAGCTGGAAGACGAATCGGACGATGAACTCGTCGTTCGCCCTCCCGTTGTCACGGTCATGGGTCACGTCGACCACGGTAAGACCAAGCTGCTCGACTCCATCCGTAACGCCAACGTTGTCGCTGGCGAAGCCGGTGGCATCACCCAGCACATCGGTGCTTACCAGGTTGTCAAAGAGCACGACGGCATCGAACGTCCGATTACCTTCATTGACACCCCGGGCCACGAAGCGTTCACCGCTATGCGTGCTCGTGGTGCTCAGGTCACCGACGTTGCGATCCTGGTGGTTGCAGCAGACGACGGAATCATGCCGCAGACGGTTGAAGCCCTCAACCACGCTCAGGCAGCTAACGTTCCGATCGTTGTTGCGATCAACAAGATCGATAAAGAAGGCGCCAACCCCGCAAAGGTTCGCCAGCAGCTCACCGAATTCGGCCTCGTTGCCGAAGAATACGGCGGAGACACGATGTTTATGGACGTTTCGGCGCTCAACAACATCGGTATCACCGAGCTGCTCGATGCTGTGCTCTTGACGGCGGATGCCGGACTCGACCTGCGCGCAAACCCCAACAAGGATGCACGTGGTGTCGCGATTGAAGCCAAGCTCGACAAGGGTCGCGGTGCGGTTGCTACCGTGCTCATCCAGTCGGGAACGCTTGAAGTCGGAGACCCCATCGTTGCGGGTACCGCTTACGGTCGCGTTCGTGCCATGTTCGATGAGAACGGCGATTCGGTTACTCATGCGGAGCCTTCGCGCCCCGTTGCAGTACTCGGTCTGACCTCTGTACCCAAGGCCGGCGACGTGTTCTTGGTTACCGATGACGACCGTATGGCCCGCCAGATCGCTGAGAAGCGCGAAGCAGCAGAGCGTAACGCGCTGCTCGCTCGTAGCCGCAAGCGCATCAGCCTCGAGGACTTCACGAAGGCCCTCGAAGACGGCAAGGTCGAATCGCTCAACCTCATCATCAAGGGTGACGTATCGGGTGCTGTTGAAGCCCTCGAAGAGTCGCTGCTCAAGATTGATGTTGATGACTCGGTTCAGCTGCGCATCATCCACCGCGGTGTCGGTGCTGTTACCGAGAGCGACATCAACCTCGCCACGGTCGACAACGCCATCATCATCGGATTCAACGTTCGCCCTGACCCGAAGGCGCGCGAACGCGCGGTTCGTGAAGGTGTTGACGTGCGCTTCTACTCGGTTATCTACGCCGCGCTCGAAGATGTTGAGAACTCGCTCAAGGGAATGCTCAAGCCTGAATTTGAAGAAGTTCAGTCGGGTGTTGCTGAGATCCGCGAGATCTTCCGTTCCTCCAAGGTCGGAAACATCGCCGGTGTCATCGTGCGATCGGGAACGATCACCCGAAACGCTCGGGCACGAGTTATTCGCGAAGGTGTCGTCGTTGGCGACAACCTGGCAATCGACTCGCTGCGTCGTTTCAAGGATGACGTCACAGAAGTTCGTACCGACTACGAAGCCGGAATCGGCCTCGGTAAGTTCAACGACATCCAAATCGGTGACGAGATCGAGACAATCGAAATGAAGGAAAAGCCGCGAGTCTAATCTCGTTGGCTTATGACGGTACCCAGGTCAGGAAGCGGAGCTACGCAGGCTCCGCAAGCTTCCTGGCCTGGGTGCCGTCAACGCCTCAGTTAATCTCGAGGCAGCACAAGTTATAGAAGGAGTAGAGATGGTTGACGCAGCTCGTGCCGCGAAAATGGCGGACCGCATCAAGGTAATCGTTGCCAAGACGCTTGAGCGTGGCATTAGAGATCCTCGTTTAGGTTTCGTGACCATCACTGACGTTCGGGTAACCGGCGACCTCCAGCACGCCTCCGTGTTCTACACGGTCTACGGCAGCGATGAAGAGCGCGCCGAAAGCGCCGCCGCTCTCACCTCAGCGACCGGCCTTGTCCGTCGCGAAGTCGGTAAGAATCTCACCGCACGCCTCACCCCGTCGATCCAGTTCATTCCCGACGGAATTCCCGAAAACGCCGCTCTCATTGATTCGCTGCTGACCGAAGCGCACCAGCGTGACGCCTCCGTCGAGGCGCTCAAGAAGACCGCGAAGTATGCCGGGGACGAAGACCCCTACGTGAAGCCGCGCGACATCGCCGCCGAAGAAGAAGCCGCCGGCTTCGACGATGACGATGATGACGACGACGATGGTCACTACGTCAGCGGTAACGCTTAAGTGATTTCGCTCGGTCTGAGCAGACTCTCGGCGCGTCACCCAGCGAACGGATTAGGGCAGAACGTAACCCGAGTCCTCCGCAACGGCGAGGCCGTCTTTGAGCAGGCCGGCCAAGGCGCGGTCGCGCTGGGCGGCATCCGCCCAGATTTGTTCAATTTCGGTTGGCGTCACGGGGATATCGCTCGCGCGAAGTTCGGCGAGAATCAGCCCGCGCACCTGGCGGTCTGATCCTTCGAACTTCTTCTGCACGATCTGTTTCTTGCCCTCGTAGGCGGGGTACCCTGCCGCACGCCACGCGCAGAGATCGCGCACCGGGCATTGCTCGCACTGCGGCTTTTTAGCGGTACAGACAATCGCGCCGAGTTCCATGACCGCCGCATTGGTTGCCTGTGCGGCTACGCGCTCGTCGGGCAGCAGTAGTTCCATGGCGGCGAGGTCGCGCTTGGTCGACGGAGGGCCAGCCTCACCGACGCCATCCACGGCTCGCGCAATCACGCGTCGCACGTTGGTGTCGACGACCGGATGCCGGTGCCCGTAGGCGAAGGCGGCCACTGCCCGAGCGGTGTAGTCGCCAATACCAGGCAGAGCCAGTAACGTCGGCACATCGTCGGGCACCACGTTGTTGTGCTGCTCGGCAATCAGGGTCGCGGCGGCATGCAGATTGAGGGCACGTCGGGGGTAGCCGAGGCGTTCCCACGCTCGGACAGCATCCCCGGGCGCTGAGGCCGCGAGAGCTGCGGGCGTCGGCCACCGGTCGAGCCATTGCTCAAGGCGAGGAATCACTCGCACGACCGGCGTTTGCTGCAGCATGATCTCGCTTACGAGGATGCCCCAGGCGCCAAACCCGTCGTGCCTCCACGGCAAGTCACGCCCGGCCTCGGCAAACCACTCGCGAATCTGGCGGGAGAGCTCTAAGCGGTCGGCGGCCGGTGCAGCAGCGGTCACTGGTGCATCACGCTGGCACAGCGCGCCACGGTGTCATCGGGGCTGAGAAAGTTTCCGGTCGCCTCGACGTCGTGCACCAACTCGACCATAAGAGCGTTGAGTGGGGCCTCGTTGCCGCGTTCCTGCGCGGCGCGCACTACGGCGCCGTTGAGCGCATCCACTTCGCTCGGTTGGCCTCGGCGGATGCTCTGCAGGGTCGAGCCCGGGTTGGGGGTGCGACCCATACGGCGGCCCATGGCGAGCGGGATGAGCTGGCCGAACCACAACGGTGCGCGAGCGAACTGACGTAAACGGCGGTGGGACAGGCCCTGCAACGTTTCGAAGTAAATGCCCTGAGCAAGCGCGACCCTCGCGGTTTCCCGCATGCTGGCCGTCATGATGAGGCGCAGGCGGGAGTCGGCAAGGACCTCCTGCGCGCTGAGTCCGGTGATCGCCGGCAACGCATTGACTTGGTTGATAACGAGCTTGGTCCATTGGGCGCCCCGAAAGTTGGGGACGGCGAAGGTGGGCATCACGGCATTGAGCACATCGGCGGCGTAGCGGGCCGGCACATCGTTATCGCCGGCGACGCCAAGGTAGCTTGGGCCAGCGGCAGTTACGTGGATGGTGCCGGGGGAGAGGAATGATGAGGCGAAGGTGGCGAGCGCACCGATGATGTCCGACCGCGGTGAGGCCTGCGCCGCAGTATCGAGAGAGTCGAGACCGTTTTGAAAAATGACGACGGGAACATTTCGTACATACCGGATGTTGTCGCGAAGCGCTTGCTCAGCGTCGTGCGCTTTCGTCGCAACAATGACGAGCTCGTTGACGCGGCTGAGAGTGGTGGCGGCGCGCACTCGCGAGACGCTGTCGCCCCAAGCTCCGGTCAGAGTGAGTCCTGATTCTCGGAGCGCCTGGAGGTGTGCACCGCGTGCCGTAACTTCGACGTCATTGCCGGCGCGCGCGAGTAATCCTGCAATGGCGCCGCCGACGGCACCTGCCCCAATAATGCCGATTCGCATAGCCGCAAGTCTAAGTGCAGCGGATGAAGATATCTCGTCAGCGTAGGGCGGGGCACACTCGTGCGTCGGGTGCGCCAGAATTGGCTAAAGTTGTTGGGCTGCCCATCCGGGGTCGCCAGGGCGAAGGGAACGGCATGGCAAAGCCACCGCGCAATCCTGCCAGCGGAATCTTGTTCGTGGATAAGCCGCAAGGCATCACGAGTCACGGCGTTGTTTCGCGAGCCCGCAAGGCGATCGGTACTCGCAAGATCGGCCATGCCGGCACCCTTGACCCCATGGCTACTGGCCTCCTCGTACTTGGCGCGAACAACGCCACTCGGCTGCTTACCTATCTCGTCGGCCTCGATAAGCAGTACACCGCAACGATCCGACTGGGAGCGTCGTCGAACACCGACGACGCCGAGGGCGAGCTTTCAGAACCAGCGGATGCCGCGACTCTCGCCGCCGTCACTGACGATGCCATCGCGCAGGCAGTTGCCGCCCTCACCGGTGCCATTTCGCAGCGGCCGAGTTCGGTCAGCGCCATCAAAGTTGATGGCAGGCGCGCGTATACGCTGGCGCGGGCTGGTGAAGAGGTCGTTCTCGCCGAGCGTGCGGTGACCGTTTCTGCTTTCGACGTGCTCACGATTACGCGCGGAGAGTTCATCGATCTGAACGTGCTGGTCGATTGCTCGTCGGGTACGTACATCCGGGCACTAGCTCGTGATGTGGGGGAGGCCCTCAACGTCGGCGGGCACTTGACGGTACTTCGCCGCACAAAGGTCGGGCCTTTCTCGGTCGAGAACGCCAGCGCGCTCGATTCCGATCTCGAGACTCAACTGGTTGCTCCAGCGACGGTGGCCGCGCAACTCTTCGAGACAGTGCAGCTTGACGCTCAGCAGTCGAAGGATCTCTCTGACGGCAAACGCATCGCACTCGCGCCACAGGCGGCGACGCCTATAGCCGCTCTGGCCCCCGACGGCCGCCTCCAGGGGCTCATCCAGATCGTCGACGGGCGTGCCCACGTGCTGTCCAATTTTCCGCGCGATGCGCAGCCTCTCCAGCAGCAGCAGGCTGCTGCGCTCGAGGGCGATACCGTTTCTGAGGAAGGTACCCCAAACAATGGTTGAGTGGTTTGTGTGGGTCCAAGTGATCATTGCGGTATTGGCGGGAACCGCCGCTGTCATCGCGGGCTTTGCCAAGGTGACCCCCAACGACTATTCCCTGGGGGCAACGCTTCTCGTTGAAGCTCTACTGATAGTGCAACTCGTCATGGCGATCGTCTCTCCGTTCTTGGGAAACGTCGCTACCGGTAGCGCCTTGGAGTTCTGGATCTACTTAGTGTCCGCCATCCTGATTCCGCCCGCCGCCGTCATGTGGGGCCTCATCGAACGCAACCGGTGGAGCACCGTGATTCTGGGTGTCGCCTGTCTGTCGGTTGCCGTGATGGTCTACCGCATGAGCCAGATCTGGTTTGTGCAATTGGCCTAGCCAAGAGCGCCTAAAGTTGAGAGAGATGACAAGCACACGTTCTTCAACAGCCTCGGGTATTGGCCGAGTGCTCATCGCCGTCTACGCTGTGATGGCCTTGGGCGCTACTGCGCGTTCGCTATTTCAGATCGCGACGAAATTTGACGACGCTCCGATCGCATATGTCCTTTCGGCGCTAGCTGGACTCGTATATATTGTGGCCACCGTCGCACTCATTCGTTCGGGCCGTGTCTGGTACCGGATCGCCGTAGTCGCGATCGTTTTCGAGCTTGTCGGCGTCATCACCGTAGGTACGCTCAGCCTCGTGGATGCCGTCCTCTTCCCCGCCGATACCGTGTGGTCAGCTTTCGGTGCGGGTTACCTTTTCGTGCCGCTCGCTCTTCCCGTGCTCGGCCTCATCTGGCTATATCGAGTGCGTATCACTGAGGGGCGGCGCTGAGATGGATCTCTTCGAATCGATTGATGCTGTGCCAGAGTCTTATGGTCCGGTCGCCGTCACTATTGGCAAGTTCGATGGCGTTCACAGCGGTCACCGCGCGGTGCTCGCGCGTCTGCGTGAGGTTGCCGCTGAACGAGGCTTGCGCTCGATCGTGGTGACTTTCGACCGCAATCCCATGAGCCTGCTGAACCCTGCCTCGTGCCCGCAGCCCTTGCTCAGCAAGGAGCAGAAGCTTGAACGTTTAGCGACCACTGAGATTGACGGCACTCTGGTGCTGACCTTCGATCGCGCCCTCAGCGAAGTCTCGGCCGAGGACTTCGTCGCGACGATTCTCGCCGGTGCGCTCAACACCAAAGTCGTTCTCGTCGGTGCCGATTTCCGCTTCGGCGCTCGTGGTGCCGGCGACGTCGCGCTGCTTCGTCAACTCGGCGAAGCGCACGACTTCGAGGTCGTCGTGATCGACGACATTGCGCTCGAAGAGGGCCGCCGGGTGTCATCCACGTTTGTGCGTGAATTGCTCTCTGAAGGTCGTGTGGCTGAGGCAGCGCAACTGCTCACTGCCGCTCATTCTGTGCGGGGAGTTGTCGTGCTTGGCCAGCAGCGAGGGCGGGAGCTCGGGTATCCGACCGCCAACCTTGACCGCAACTTAGAAGGGTTCATTCCCGCCGACGGAGTCTACGCGGCGTGGCTCGTGGTTGACGGCGTTCACTTCGCCGCTGCCGTTTCCATTGGCAACAACCCGACTTTTGACGGGGTGCCTGAGAAACAAGTAGAAGCCCACGCTCTCGACCAAGACTTCGATATTTACGGTAAGCGAGTCGAGATCGAATTCGTCGAATACGTTCGCGGGATGGTCAAGTACACGACGGTCGATGCTCTCATCGACCAGATGTGCCTTGATGAGGTAGCCGTGAGAGAAATCTTGGGCGTCCCCGCGAAGGAAACGCCCAAGAAATAGGTCGTAAGACTAGCCCTTGAGCAGCTTGTCGAGGGGAACCTTCACGCCGTTCTTGAGGTTCTCAACAACGTCGTCGGGCACGTTGCCCACGATCGGCAGGTTGAGGTCTTTTGCCCAGTTGGCGACAGTCTCGAGGATCGTGTCGGTGTCGAGTCCCTTGAGGGTCGGCTGGATGCCTTCCCAGATGGGCTCGAGTGCATTCTTATCGAGGCCCTTGCCTTTGACGAGGTCGCCGACGACATCGCCGATGTCTCCAAGGTCGAATCCGCTGTTTCCCATAACTGTCTCCTCAGACGTGTGGCCGACACGGGTTGCCGACGATACCCACCATCGTAGGGGGTGCTGATTTCTCAACGTAGACTCGTGCGAATGACTACTCCCACGCGCACCCTCTGGAGGGGGCGTCTTCTCGCGCTCGCCGGCATCCTCTTCGTCGCACTGAACGTGCGCACCGCGGTTGCTGCTATTTCGCCCATCATCGGCGTCATTGAGAACGACATCCCGATCTCTGGTCTGGGTCTGGGCGTGCTCGGGATGCTGCCTCCGATCGCCTTTGCAATCGCCGGTATTGCTGCTCCAGCTCTCGCTCGCGCCCGCGGTCTCGACGCGAGTCTGCTGATTTCAGCGGCCGCCATGGTTGCCGGATCGGCTCTGCGCGCCGTCAGCGACAACTACATTCTTTTGGCCCTCGGCAGCTTCATCGCGCTAGCCGGCATGGGCGTCGGCAACGTCCTGCTGCCTCCCGCCGTAAAGAAGTACTTCCCGGACCGTTTGGCGACGGTGACCGGCGGTTATGTCATGCTCATCTCGCTGGGTGCTGCCATCCCCGCCTTCTTCGCGGCCCCGGTAGCCGAGGTTGCTGGCTGGCGCGCATCCGTCGCCGTCTGGGCCGTGCTGGCGTTGACCGCTCTCATCCCGTGGCTCGTGCTCACCGTTCGTGGGCGGCGTGCCAAGCGCAACACTGCGCTCGATGCGACCGTCGTGCCCGTGGCATCCGACATCTCAGTGTGGGCTGTAGCGAAGTCGCGCACGGCGTGGGCGATCACCATCGCGTTCGGCGTCTCCTCGATTGGGTTTTATTCTTTCTTCGCGTGGCTGCCCGAGATCCTGATCGAGTCAGCGGGTTTCAGTCCGGTTGAGGCGGGCGCAATGCTCTCCCTCTTCGGGCTTATCGGTATTCCGCTGGGCATTCTCAGCCCCATTCTGGCCAGCCGCGTCTCAAACATCGGAGTCGTAATCGCCGGAGGTGTCTTTGCCGGAGTGCTCGGCTACCTCGGGCTTGCATTCTTCCCGACGACGCTGACCTGGCTCTCGGTGATTTTTGTCGGGTTCGGAACCATTCTCTTCCCGCTCTGCCTCGTACTCATCAACCTGCGCACACGCAGCCATCAGGGATCAGCAGCGCTCAGTGGGTTCGTGCAGAGCGTCGCCTACACGGTCGCCGCTCTCGGTCCCTTTGCGGTAGCGCTCGTGCGCGAACTGAGCGGCGGCTGGATGTGGCCGCTGATGTTCCTGCTCAGCTCCAGCTTGCTAGCGCTCATCAGCGCCGTGATGCTCTCGCGCCCCAGTTTTGTCGAAGACGAGTTGGGTATCCCGGTCGCGGCGCTCGAGGACTAGGTCCGGCGAGCACCGACTCAGGCGAGCACCGACCTTTCTGGGGACCTAGCGGGGCTCGAGGGCTGAGACGCTCAATCGTTCCGGGTGGTGCACGAGAGCAGCAGCGCCAATTAGGGGGCCATCGCTAGAGAGGCCGGACGCCACGACCCGCACCTTCGTGATGAAGGGGAACGGTGCGCGATCAGTGATTGCTTCGGCAACAAGGTCGATGTAGTCGGCGGCCACATGTGAGAAGCCACCGCCGATAGCGACCAACTCAAGGTCGACGAGGGCCGTCGCTGAGGCGATGCCGTGACCGACCGCGCGAGCAGACCGACGCACTGCGCGTATCGCCAGTTCGTTGCCCGCGGCATAGTCTGCGGCCAATTCTTCGCCGGTCGTGCCAGTCCAGCCCTGGCTTTGGGCCCACTCCACGGTTTTGGGACCTGCTGCGACCGCCTCAACGCAACCGGTTCCGCCGCATCCGCAGCGAGCGGTCTCGCCGCCGACTTCAACGTGACCGAAGTGGCCCCCGTTGCCGGTGGGGCCGTCGATCAGCTGGTTGTCGAGGATGAGGCCGCCGCCGACACCGGTCGAGACAACCATTCCCATGAAGTACTTCACTCCCTGAGCGGCGCCGATCCAGTGTTCGGCAAGGGCAATGCAGTTGCCGTCGCCGCGCAGAGCGACGGAGAGGCCGGGAAGCTCAGCTTCGACGAGGGCGCGCACGCCGTAGTCGCGCCAGGCCGGCAAGTTAAGGGGCGATACCTCACCGCGTGATACCGAGATGGGGCCGGCGCTTCCGATACCGGCTCCGAGAAGTTCGGCGCCATCGGGGAGTGCGGCCGTTGACTGTCGCACGACGGTGCGCACGCTGTCGGCGAGCTGGTCGCTCGACGATGCGCGGCCCGTGGGGGCGCGGAAGCGGCTCGTCGCGAGAACGACGCCGTTCGGGTCAACGAGGGCAGCCTCGACTTTGGTACCGCCAATGTCAATGGCGAGGGCATAGCGATTCGATGTGGTGGTGGTCACGGCATCCACCTTATGGGGTGCAAGGGGAGTGCTGCGCCCATCGGACCACGTTCGTGTGGTGTTCAGGTTCAGGGTGTTGGCTGCGCATGTGCGCACTCGCCGCTCATCACGCCTGCTCATCTGAGCAAGGCCTACTGCATATGTTGCAGCACAGTGCGCAGGACTCTATCGTTGAAGTCAGGAGGCAGCAGTGGATGAATCAACCGAGCTATTGGCCGTGCGCGTTGCCGAGCTCTACTACGAAGAAAACAAGACTCAGGACGAAGTCGGTGCTCTTCTCGGTATTACCCGTTGGAAGGTGGGGCGCCTGCTGACTCGCGCTCGCGAAGCCGGCATCGTGCGCATCGAAATCATTCACCCCCGTGCCCGGCGACTGGACATCGAACGCCAGTTGCGAGACCGCTTCGGTCTTAAGGACGCGGTCGTCGTTCCGCTGCCCGCCGACGCGGATGAGGTCACCCCTCGCGTGGCCCAAGCGGCTGCCGATTACTTGGCCGCTGTGCGCCCCGTTCCTCGTACCCTCGGTGTGAGCTGGGGTCGCACTCTTGACGAGGTTGCTCGATTGCTCGCTCCTGGCTGGACCGTTGGTGTGCAGGTCGTGCAGATCAACGGCGGCGTGAGTCTCAACAGCAAGCAGGGGACCGCTGCGCAGACCGCTGTCACGATTGCGCAGAAGGGTCACGGTCAAGCAACGCTGCTGCCGATCCCCGCCATTCTGGAGCAGGTCGAGACCAAGCGCGCGATTGAACGCGACCGCGCTGTGGCTAGCGTTCGGGCCCTGGGTGCTTCGGCATCCGCCTATCTGTATAGCGCCGGAGTTGCCGGGGCTAGTTCGGTTCACGTCGATAGCGGCTACCTGACCGAGAGCGATGTCGATGACCTCGTCTCCAAGGGAGCCGTCGGAGACGTGGTTGGCCGGTACATCAACGGTGCTGGAAAGATCGTCGATTCCGCTCTGGATGAGCGCACGGTCGGTATCGGTCTTGATGAGCTCCGTGCCGCCGAGCACGCAATTTTTGTCGTCGCTGGCGACGCTAAACATGACGTCGCGCGCGCCGTCGTTACCAGTGGGCTGTGTTCCGTCATCGTCACCGATGAGGCCACCGCTCACGCCCTTCTGGAGGAAACCACATGACAATCGAACAGGCCATCGCGCTCGCTCCTGCTGAGCGCGCGGTCAACCTCATCGGCTCAGATCTGACCGAGAAGTCACTCAAGCTGCACCTCGAGGGGCTTTCGGGCGTTGACGCGGTCGGGCTTGAGCAGCGTGCTGCAGCGCTCGGCACGCGCTCGATCAAGACCACGTCAAAGGCGTGGGCTCTTGACACCATCATCAAGCTCATCGACCTCACTACGCTCGAAGGTGCGGATACCCCCGGCAAGGTACGCTCGCTCGCGGCTAAGGCCGTGCTGCCTGATGCTTCGGATTCCTCCACCCCGCAGGTCGCAGCCGTGTGCGTGTATGGCGACATGGTTCCGTACGCAGCAGAGGCACTTGGCTCATCCTGGTCGAACGGTTCTGACAGCGGAATCAACGTAGCCGCTGTCGCTACCGCGTTCCCGAGCGGACGTTCCTCGCTGCCCATCAAAATCATGGACACCAAGGAAGCCGTCGCTAACGGAGCAGACGAAATCGACATGGTCATCGACCGTGGCGCGTTCCTCTCCGGCAAGTACGGTGTTGTTTTCGATCAGATCGTTGCTGTCAAAGAGGCATGCCGCCGCGAAAACGGTACCTACGCTCATCTCAAGGTGATCCTGGAGACCGGCGAACTGAACACGTACGACAACGTGCGCAAAGCATCGTGGTTGGCAATTCTCGCCGGGGGAGACTTCATCAAGACCTCCACCGGTAAGGTTTCGCCGGCAGCGACCCTGCCCGTCACGTTGCTCATGCTTGAGGTTGTGCGCGACTGGCACCTGCTCACCGGCGAGAAGATCGGTGTGAAGCCTGCTGGTGGCATCCGCAGCTCGAAAGATGCCATCAAGTACCTCGTGACTGTTGCCGAAACTGTGGGCGAGGAGTGGCTTCAGCCGCACCTGTTCCGTTTCGGAGCCTCCAGTCTCCTCAATGACGTGCTCATGCAGCGTCAGAAGCTCACCACCGGCCACTACTCCGGCCCCGACTACGTCACGATTGACTAAGGCACCCCATGACTGAGAATGACAAAGCACTGAGCGTGAAGGCACCAAGCTTTCTCGACTACGCGCCAGCCCCAGAATCAACTTCGGTTCTGCACCTGAAGAAGCACTACGGTCTCTTCATTGACGGCGAGTTTGTGGATGGCCGCGGCGACGCGTTCACCACGATCTCTCCGGCAACCGAAAAGGAGATCGCTTCGATCTCCAACGCCAACAGCGCCGATGTGGATTCTGCCGTCGCTGCAGCCCGCAAGGCCTACGACCGCACCTGGTCGAAGCTCTCGGGCGCCGACCGCGGCAAGTACCTCTTCCGCATCGCTCGCCTCGTGCAGGAGCGGGCCCGCGAGCTTGCTGTTGCCGAGAGCCTCGACAACGGAAAGCCGATCAAGGAGAGCCGTGACGTTGACGTGCCTCTCGTCGCTGCGTGGTTCTTCTACTACGCCGGGTGGGCCGACAAGCTCGACTACGCCGGTCTCGGACCGAACCCGCAGTCGCTCGGTGTTGCCGCTCAGGTAATCCCGTGGAATTTCCCGCTGCTCATGCTCGCGTGGAAGATCGCTCCGGCGCTCGCCGCGGGAAATACCGTTGTGATCAAGCCGGCTGAGACCACTCCGCTGAGCGCGATGATCTTTGCCGAAATCCTGCAGCAGGCTGACCTGCCCAAGGGTGTTGTCAATATCGTCACCGGCGCCGGCGACACGGGCCACGCGCTCGTTAACCACCCGGATGTCAACAAGGTCGCCTTCACCGGCTCGACCGGTGTTGGCCGTGCGATCGCCAAATCGGTCGCGGGTACGGGCAAGAAGGTCACGCTCGAGCTCGGCGGTAAGGCCGCGAACATCGTCTTCGATGACGCCCCGATGGACCAAGCCATCGAAGGAATCGTCAACGGCATCTTCTTCAACCAGGGTCACGTCTGCTGTGCAGGATCACGCCTTCTGGTTCAAGAGAACGTGCACGACGAGGTCGTCGACCGTCTCAAGGCGCGACTCTCCACCTTGCGCATGGGCGACCCGCTCGACAAGAACACCGACATTGGTGCGATCAACTCCAAGGCTCAGCTCGACCGCATCCGCGAACTCAGCGACATCGGTGAAGCCGAAGGGTCCGAGCGCTGGACCGCGGACTGCCCGATCCCTGAAAACGGTTTCTGGTTCGCTCCAACGATCTTCACGAACGTGTCGACCTCGAGCCGCATCGCTCGCGAAGAGGTCTTCGGGCCGGTACTGAGCGTGCTCACGTTCCGCACGCCGGCAGAAGCTATCGCCAAGTCCAACAACACGCCCTACGGGCTGTCGGCGGGCATCTGGAGCGAGAAGGGCTCACGCGTTCTCGCTGTGGCCGACAAGCTGCGCGCGGGCGTGATTTGGGCGAACACGTTCAACCGCTTCGATCCTGCGTCGCCGTTTGGTGGCTACAAGGAGAGCGGCTACGGCCGCGAGGGCGGCCGTCATGGACTCGCTTCGTACCTAGAATCCGCTGGATGGGCTGCGCCCGCCGTCACGAAAGGTGGCAAGAAATGACCCGTCTCACGGTTCCTAAGACCTACAAGCTCTACATCGGTGGCAAGTTCCCGCGCAGCGAAAGCGGTCGCACGTACGAAGTCACTACCAAGAAGGGCGCGTTCCTTGCGAACGCAGCCTTGGCAAGCCGCAAGGACGCCCGGGATGCCGTAGTGGCCGCCCGCGCAGCGGTCAGCGGCTGGTCGGGGGCCACGGGCTACAACCGCGGCCAGGTGCTGTACCGCATTGCGGAGCTCCTTGAGGGCCGTCGCGAGCAGTTCATCGACGAGCTCATGGCTACGGAGTCCCTGTCGAAATCGGCTGCGACCGCACAGCTCGACACCGCCATTGACGCGTGGGTCTGGTACGCCGGTTGGGCTGACAAATACGTGCAGGTAGCCGGAAACGGTAACCCCGTCTCTGGCCCGTACTTCAACCTGTCAACGCCGGAGCCGAGTGGCGTTATCGCGATCGTTGCTCCGCAAGACTCGTCGTCGCTGCTTGGCCTCGTGAGCGTTATCGCTCCGGCGCTCGTCAGCGGTAACACCGTCGTCGTAGTCGCCCACCAGAACGCTCCGCTGAGCGCGATCAGCCTCTCTGAGGTGCTCGCGACGAGTGACGTTCCCGGGGGAGTCGTCAACATCCTCACGGGGTCGCCCGCCGAGATCGCTCCGTGGCTTGCGAGCCACGCAGATGTCAATGGTCTCGACCTTGCCGGAGCAGAACAGCTCGAGTGGGTTGACCTTCAAATCGCGGCTGCCGATACGCTCAAGCGCGTCTCAGGCCCGGTCGTGGGAGTTCCCGCGCCCTCCATCGAACGTGTCGTTCAGTGGACCGAGACAAAGACCGTGTGGCACACGAAGTCTCTGATTTAGCCGAGAGGTGTGGCGTGGGGGTTGCCCAGCGCGCGTATCCACGGATACTTGCTGAGTAATGATTTTTTCACGCCACACTCCCTCCCGTATCGCCAGTGGATTTTTTGCACTTCTTCTCGCGGTTTTTCTCGTTCCTATTGCTGCTGCAGCCCCTGCTTCTGCAGCAGAAGCCGACACCATCCACGGGCTTGTCAATCAAGCGCGGTGGGATAACGGTCAGCAGGGCCTCATCCGCAACGCCGACATGGATGCCGTTGCGTTAGCGTGGGCCAAGAAGATGGCGGCGAGCAGCACCATGTCGCACAATCCCGACTATTCGGCTCAGATTCCGTCAGGGTGGCGCTCCGCCGGCGAGAACGTCGCCCAGGGATACCCGACCGCGCAGTCGATGCACGACGGTTGGATGGGGTCGCAGGGGCACCGCGAGAACATCTTGGGTTCCTTCACCGACATCGGGATCGCTTTTTATCAAAGCGGTGGCACGACGTGGGGTGTGCAGGTGTTCGCGACCTACCCCGGCCATACCGGGCCAGACGCGCCTCCCGCCGCAGACCCCGCTGCCACTTCTGAGCCATCGAGCGACTCGAGTAGCACGCCGACGCCCAAGGCCACCAAGACGCCTTCTCCGACAGAGACTCCTGATCCCGAATCGACGTCGTCGACCGGAGCAGGCGGATCCTCGGGCGGCTCGACTGGCGAGGGAGCCGTTGGCGAAATCGACGGAACGATCACTCCCACGCTGTCGCAGGCCGAATTGCAGGCGAGCGTGTACGGCGCGAAGCCGGATCAGACTTGGATGGCGTGGACCATCTTCTTCAGCATCCTCGCCCTCAGCGGCGCAGCCTGGTTCGTTGTCTGGCGCCGTCTCAAGTCTCGCAGCCCGGTAGCGCGTCGAGCCCGCTAAGAACAGGGCGGCGGCAGATACCGAGGTAACTGTGCGCTGCCTCCCAGCGGCCGTGCCTAGGCTTACAGCATGCGCGTTCTTGTAACTGGAGCAACTGGATATCTCGGCGGCCGATTGGTGCCTCGACTCATTGAGGCGGGGCACAGCGTCCGTGTTCTCGTGCGCAATCCGCGAAAGCTGCGCGATGTGCCATGGAGCGACGATGTTGAGGTCGTCGTGGGTGACCTCACCGATGCCGACAGCCTTGTCGCTGCCGTCGACGGCATTGACGCGCTCTACTACTTGGTCCATGCCATGGGAGCTGCTGGCGACTTCGAGAAGACTGAAAAGCTGTCAGCCATGAACGTGGCCCACGCCGCCAAGAAGGCGGGGGTCTCGCGCATCGTCTACCTCGGCGGGCTTCACCCCGAGGGCGATATTTCTGAGCTCAGCCGCCATTTGCGCAGCCGGGCCGAAGTCGGCAACATCCTGCTCGAGTCAGGTGTACCGACCATCGCGTTCAACGCTGGGGTCGTTATCGGCTCCGGTTCGGCCTCCTTCGAGATGATTCGTCACCTCACGGAAGTTCTGCCGTACATGCCCGCGCCGAAGTGGGTGCGCAACTTCATTCAGCCCATCGCGGTACGCGATGTGCTCTACTACTTGGTTTCGGCGCTCGAATTGCCGGCTGACCTCAACCGCAGTTTCGACATCGGCGGACCGGATGTGCTGCGCTACGGTCAGATGATGAACGGTTACGCCGTCGAGGCGGGGCTGCACCAG
The DNA here is from genome assembly GCF_004118935.1 of Salinibacterium sp. UTAS2018. Classification (NCBI taxonomy): domain Bacteria; kingdom Bacillati; phylum Actinomycetota; class Actinomycetes; order Micrococcales; family Microbacteriaceae; genus Salinibacterium; species Salinibacterium sp. UTAS2018. Next base: position 98,304 of record NZ_CP035375.1, on the reverse strand, counting down.
CGCCCCATCGCCTCACTGCCCGTGCTGACTCCGTGGCTGGCGTCGCAATGGGTGAATCTCGTCACGCCTATCCCTCGTCTTTTGGCGGTGCCGATCATTGAGTCGCTTCAGTTCGACTGCATTGTTCGTGACAAGTCAGTCTCAGATTTCATCCCTGCCCCAGAGGGTGGGCTCACGAGTTATCGCGCGTCGGTGCGACTAGCGCTGGTGAAGATGGGCGACGGCGAAGTGGAGACGAGTTGGCAAGACGCGACCGTCGTTGGTGCGCCGAGCGACCCCATCCCCAGTGACCCCGAGTGGACCGGTCACACCGTCTATACCGACCTGCGCGAACGAGAGACTCCAGCGTCAGCCGCCGCACTCTGGGCTGTGGTTGAGGGCATCGGCGGCGAGAACGGGTGGTATTCGTTCCCGCTCGCGTGGGCCATGCGCGGCTGGCTCGACAAGCTGGTTGGTGGGGTCGGCCTGCGACGTGGCCGCCGTCATCCGACCACCCTCAACACCGGCGACGCGTTGGACTTCTGGCGGGTTGAGAGCATCGAGCGCGGGCATAGCTTGCGCCTCCGGGCAGAAATGAAGCTGCCGGGCCGGGCGTGGCTTGAGCTGAGCGTCGAAGATCGTGGCGAAGCCGGATCGTTCTATCGTCAGCGGGCGGTCTTCTTTCCGAGCGGGCTGGGTGGTCGCCTCTACTGGGCGGCGATCCTTCCGTTCCACGGCGTGATCTTCAGCGGAATGGTGAATCGCATTCTCGCTGCGGCGGAATCGGATACAGAAGCCGAATAAGCCCCGTTCCTCCGGGGAATGCGTTACTTTTGACTAATGTCTGGAATCGTCGTCGTTGGTAGCGCAAACATTGATCAGGTCTTTCGAGTAGACCGTATTCCCTCGCCGGGAGAAACCGTGCTTTCGCGAGGAGTGAATACCGCACTGGGCGGTAAAGGTCAGAATCAGGCCGTCGCTGCAGCGCGCGCTGGTGTTTCGACTACCTTCATCGGCGCCGTCGGCAACGACGGATTCGGTGACATGGTGCGGTCGGGGCTTGTGGCAGACTCAATCGACGTCACGCATCTGCGAACTACGGAAAGGCCCACCGGCACGGCGCTAATCGCGGTGGACAACACGGGCGAAAACACGATCATTGTCGAGGCGGGGGCGAACGCTGATGTCGCCGACCTGACAGCGACAGATTCCTCAGCGCTGAGTGCGGCATCCGCTCTCGTCATGCAACTCGAGATTCCTCTGGCCACCGTGATCGAAGCAGCACGAATCGCTCGGGCCGTCGGCACCCGCGTCATTCTGAACGCCGCGCCCATTCAAGCTCTGCCGTCAGATCTGCTGGAGAACCTCGACATACTTATCGTCAACGAGCACGAGGCTGCCGAGCTCGCGCGCGACAACGATCTCTCCAGCGAATTGGATGGGATCGGTGAGCGCTTGCTGAGCCTCGTCTCGACCGTCATCGTGACGCTCGGTTCGAAGGGTGCCGCACTTCACCGCGTCGGTTCCGAGCCCGTCATTGTTCCGGCGCATCGGGTCACGGCCGTCGACGCTACGGGCGCGGGTGACACCTTTTGTGGTGCGTTCGCCGCGGGTGTGGTGGAGGGCATGATGCTGGAGGACGCCCTGCGTTTTGCTGGAGCCGCGGCATCCATCTCGGTAGAGAACCATGGAGCGGTTCCGTCGATCCCGTTTCGCGAGGCGATTGAGACACGCCTCAAGTAATTCGCCGATAAGGTAACGGATTGGTAACAGGCTCGCTATAGTGGGGGCACCGCGAACGTGCGGCAACCCGACACAAGGATGGCGAGTCAATGGCGACATCGCAGAACCTGGCACACCCGAAGCATCACCTGCGAGCACAACGAGCAGCCCTCGCTGCTGCGATAGTCACCGCGATCACTCTCGCGCTCGTGCTGAATGCCAATGTCACGCGAGTGCACGCGGCCGGAGTATTCACTTCGCTCCGAGCGCCCGGAGAGGCGGCGTTTATCGCGGGTCACCGAGGAGACGCTACCGTCGCCCCCGAGAACACGCTCGAAGCGCTCAGCCTCGCCCTCGACAGTGCGGCGGACTACGTCGAAACGGACGTACAGCTCACCGCTGACGGCGTTCCCGTACTGATGCACGACTGGACGGTCGATCGCACGACCGACGGCACTGGCCCCGTGTGGAGCTATACCTACGAAGAACTGTCAGCGTTGGATGCCGGTTCATGGTTCGGTGATGAATTTGCGGGAGCGACCGTGCCGACCCTCGAACAGTTCCTCAACGTTCTCCGCTGGTCGACGAAGAACGCCATCCTTGAACTCAAAGGATCATGGACTGACGAACAAGTGGCGCTCGTTGCCGATCTCGTGGCGCGCAATGGCGTCAATGACCATGTGATCCTCGGCAGCTTCGACATCATGACGCTTCAGGCTGCGCAACGGATAAGTCCAGAGCTTCCCGGAATGCTGATCGTGCGAGACATCGTTGGTGACCCGGCGCAACTTGCGGTCGCCGCCGGTGCCGTCGCGATCGTCACGAGCAAGAACGCGATCACTCAGAACCCTGCTCTGGTCGAACAGGTTCATGATGCCGGTCTCGGCCTACTGATTTACACGCTCAATGACACCGACACGTGGACGGATGCCGTAGCGCTCGGAGTCGACGGAATAATCACCGATCGGCCGGCAGAGCTTGGCACGTGGATCGCACAAGAAGTCAGCGGCTCCGACACGCTGCCATTCGCTCCCCGTCAAGCCGCTGCCGATTAGAGCGAAGCGATAAGCGCGCGGTAGAACACGATTCCATCGAGGAAGCTGCTCACGAGCATCCGTTCATTGCGGGCATGGAGCGTGTCTCGCATTTCGCGCGCCATCGCAAATGGTGTGAACCGATAGACGCCACCGCTGATGCGGGTGAAATGCCGGCTGTCAGTAGCTCCGTTCTGCACATAGGGCGTCACGATGGTGCCGGGGAAGGTCTTCTCGATTGTGGAACGCAGGAGCTCCCAGGCGAGACCGGTTGTTCCGGAAACCGGAGAGGGCTCTCCGGGCGAGTCCACTGAAATGCGAACTCGCTTGTCGTTGATCGCGCGGGTGACATGGGCGATGGTCTCGTTGAGGCTCGAATTCACGGCGATGCGCACATTGATCACCGCACTTACCCGCTCGGGCATGGCATTGACCGCATGGCCACCTTCTAGGATCGTGACGGCTTGAGTGGTACGCATCATGGCCGCGAGTTCGTCGCTCTTGCGCACCAAAATTGGCAGCAGGAACGGCTTTGTCCACGAGACGTTACGCAGCAGGTAGCCGGTAAAGCCGCCCGCGTGTTCGCCGAGCAGCCGCATGAGGTCTGCCCCGGTATCGGTCAGACGGGATGGGAACGGCCGTGAGTTGAGCCGCACAATGGCCTGCGCCAGCCGCACGGCGGCAGGAAACTTGGGGGGAGTGGAGGCGTGGCCCCCTGACTGATCGACCGTCAATCGCAGGGTTGCTGTGCCTTTCTCGGCGACCCCGACGACGGCCATGGGGGCATCAACCTGGTCGAACACGTCGTCGACAATGGCGCCGCCCTCGTCGAGTACCAGCGTTGGCTTCACGCCGCGGCTCTCGAGCAGATCGACAATGGCGGATGCACCCGTGCCGTGAGTTTCCTCGTCGTGGCCGAAGCACAAGTAAATGTCTTGAGCGGGAACAAGGCCCTCTTCGAGCTGTGCCTCGACCGCCTCAAGAATGGCGACGACGGAACCTTTGTCGTCGAGGGTGCCCCGCCCCCAGATCAGCTGATCGCCACCCTTGCCGCTGAGTTCTGCAGCAAAGGGTGGTCGCTTCCAGCCTTCGTCGGTCGCCGCGACAACGTCGTAGTGCCCCATCAGAACAGCAGGTTCGGTGGATGCTCGGCCGCGCCAGCGGAAAATCAGAGAGTGCTCCAGAACCGTCTCGCGCTCGAGCCGGCTGTGGCACAGTGGATACAGCTTGCGCAATGTCTGAGCGAAACGGTCGAATTCTGTCCATTCCGTGGTGGAGGGATCCACTCGGGAAATTGTCGGGATTCGCACTAGTTCCTGCAGGTGTTCGACAGCCAAAGCACTCTTCATACCTCGACTCTAGCGAGCAGCACGCGCTGCTCGCGTTCATCCGAGGGGTTAGGAAACGGAGACACGATGACAGTCAGCGCGCAGCGACGCCCTCGATTCCAGTGGAGCGCGCAACTGGCAGCAAGGGTTGTGGGGGCAATCGCGGTGGTGGTGGCGTTGGGCGCAGCACCTCTCGCTGCGGCTGCGGCCGGGCATCCGCAGGCTTTAACGGGGCAGAGCCCTACGGTGGCTGGCGTGGTGCACGCCGGTCTGGATGACTTCGTGTTTGACAGTTATGACGGAGAATTCTTTCTCGATCGCGACTCCCAAGGACATTCGACGCTGTTGACGAGTGAAACCTTTGTTGCCGTCTTCCCGCCTGATCAAAACAGGGGGATGCTTCGAGCAGTTCCCCGCTACTACAAGGGCGAACCGGTAGAGGTGGGAACCGTCTCCGTTACTGATGAAACCGGACAACCCCGCGACTTCGAGGTGGAAGAGGATGGCGAGTTCACTCTCATCACCAGCGCCGCCAGCTCGTTCGTTGAGGGCCCACAAACCTATGTCTTCACCTACACACGATCGAACGTGACCCGGTTCGCTGCCGACACCGGCGCCGACGAGTTCTATTGGGATACCAACGGAACGGGCTGGAATCAGCCGTTTGGCTCGCTTACGGCCACGATTCACCTGGGCGAGGGCCTGAGCGACGCTCTCGGCGGGGAACCCGACTGTTATTGGGGCATCGAACGATCCACCGAGCGCTGCGACATCGTGGCAGTCGATGACGATACCTACGTCGCTACCCAGGGGGCGCTGCAGCGAGGGCAGAACGTCACCGTCGCCTTCGGATTCGAGCCCGGCACGTTCGTGCCCCGTGACAGTTCCTACTTCGGGTCAGCGGCAGGCTACGGCCAGCCGCTGGGTTTCATCGGTGCGATCGCTGCAGTGATCTGGGCTTTCCGCATCCGACGGTCCAAGCTAGCGGATGACGGGGGCCGCCCCACGATCATTGCGGAGTATTCGCCCCCACGCGATATCTCGGTTGTCACCGCCGCGCTCGTGATCAAGAAGCGTCCCAAAGCGGTTGCCGCGCAGATTTTGGACTTCGCCGTGCGCGGCAAGCTGCGCATTCTCGAAGAGGAATCGAAGGGCTTTTTCTCCTCGGGAACCACCTACCGTCTCGAATTGATGGACCCCACCGGTGTGACGGGGCGCGAGCTGGAGATCTTGCGCGCGCTCTTCGGGCAGTCGCTGCAGCATGGCGCCATCCGGGACATGAAGAGGACGGATTCCAAGCTCAGCAAGAAGATGTACTCGATTCTGACGGCGGAGAACTCTGCGCTCGCGCCGAACGGCTACCGGCAGAAGCTGAGTGCGCGCAATTATCTTCCCTTGCTCGTTTCGGTCGTCGCCGTGATCGTGTCGATCGTCTTCGGTATCGCGCTGATCGATGGTGACTATGGTTCGGTTGCCCCGTTCCTGATCATCATGGTGTCGTTCATGGCAGCGGTGCTGACGATGTCGCTGCTGTCGCGCACTCCGCTGACAGCTCAGGGGTCCGAACTGCGCGACCACCTCGAAGGACTCAAGTTGTACATCAGACTCGCTGAGGCTGATCGCCTGCAGATGTTGCAGAGCCCCGAGGGTGCGTTGCGGGAGAGAAACGAGGCAACGGGCTCCACCGATGTGCTCAAGATCTACGAGAAGCTTCTGCCGTACGCGGTGCTGTTCGGTCTCGAAAAGGAATGGTCAACGGAGCTCAGCCGGTACTACAGCGAGAATTCGCCGGACTGGTACCGCGGCTCCAGCGGATTCAACGGCGTGCTTTTCGCCTCCAGTATTTCGAGCTTCTCAACTGCCGTGGCCAGTTCGTACTCTGGCAGTTCGTCAAGCAGTTCGAGCGGTGGCTCGGGCGGGGGCGGTTCCTCCGGCGGTGGCGGCGGTGGCGGTGGAGGAGGCGGCGTCTAGCCGCGCCGAAGACGCAGAGCCGCGGCCGCAGGGGTGGAGCCGCAGGGCCGAAGACGCAGCGGTCATGGCCTCGTCGTTCGTTCGTGCGAAGCCCAGCATCAGCAGACGGGTATATTCGAACGAGTGAGCGCAACGTACCCGAATCGTCCCCGCCGTGTTGCATTGCCCGCGGCAATCCTGGCCGTTCTGGTGTTGTTGGTGGGTGCCGGCGTCATCGGCACCGAGATCTTCACGATTGTGCGGTACGTCGTCAGCATCCTCGCTCTCATCACTGTGGTTTTGGTGTGGCAGGCGCGTCAATGGTGGTGGGCAATCGGTCTCATTCCGATTGCGATTCTCTGGAACCCGATCGTGCCGATTGCTATCGCTGACCCGCAGCTCTTCGCGGGATTGCACTACGCCGCGGCTCTTGTGTTCATCGCGGTGGGAGTCGGCGCGCGCGTCACCGATGCCACAAGCCGAGGTTAATTCGCTGCAGTAGCGCGTTCGCCACTATTTCTGCGTACACTAGATAACGCATCCCTTGAGACCACCAATCGCATCGCAGTTGGGTCTGGCTCCCTCGAGTGGAAGTTGTCGTTCAAATGAAGTTACCTTCGTGGCAACATCTGCTCGTTCTACATCTCTGAGTCGTCGTACCCGCTACTGAGCCGCTTGCTTAGCGCCAGGAGAATAATTGACCAACTCGTCACAGACCGAGTCCTCGCAGCGCAATAAACGATCCAAAAACTCGGGTCAGCGCCAAGGCAGTACCCAACGTCGCCGCGCCCGTCCCGGCGATGACACGGGAGTTATCCCTGTATTGGCCCGTGCCGCGCGCGAGGTCGAGACTGCCGTTCAAAAGGGCCCGCTCAAGCCGACTAACCGAGCACGCTTCCAAGTCGCAGCACTGTTGCTACGAGAAGAGCGTGCCCGCGTAAAAACGGATGCCACGCTCACCGAATCCGAGCGTGCCAACGAACAGAAGCGCCTTGATGGCCTCGCGGGCATCCTCGCAAAGACGGCTGCTCGTGACACGAGCTTGCTCTCGATGCTGGGGGAGGCCGCGCCGATCACTCCCGCAGCCAAGGCGCTGCGCCGTGACCTCCTCATCGCCGCCGGTGTAGAACTCAGCCCGGATGAACTGATCATTGCTGAGGAGCCCAAGGCCGTCGATAAGCAGGTCGACAAGCAGGTCGTGCCGGCATCCGTTCGTCAGATGCAGATGGCGAACCCATTCTTGGCTCCCGACTTCAGCGCGATTGCGCCTAAGCCCGAGCACAACAATCGTTTGGCCAACTGGGAGCTCATCGACCCCCTGTTCCGAGCGTTCGAGCACGGCTCCGGCGGCGGCGCTGCCTCCATGGAACTGCCCGAGGCCGAATCGCTGCGTACGCGCGGAGACCTTGAACTCATGCGCCACCAAGCGCGCTTTGTGGAAGTTGTCAAGCAGGGTCACCGCACCTTCTTGCTCGCCGATGAGCCTGGACTCGGCAAGACCGCTCAGGCGCTGATGGCTGCCGAAGCCTCCAACTCCTACCCGTTGCTCGTCGTAGTGCCCAACGTTGTGAAGACCAACTGGGAACGCGAAGTCGAATTGTGGACTCCTGGCCGCAGCGCCACTGTCGTTCACGGCGATGGAGACACCGTCGATGCCTTTAGCGATGTCGTGATTGTGAACTACGAAGTTCTCGATCGTCACGTGGGTTGGCTCGGCCGCTTTGGGTTCAAGGGCATGGTCGTTGACGAAGCCCACTTTATTAAGAACCTCAAATCTGAACGGTCCAAGCACGTCTTGAGCCTGTCGCAGAATATCCGCGCGACGTACCCGAAGGCGCTGCTCATGGCGCTCACGGGAACTCCGCTGATCAACTCGATCGAAGACTTCCGAGCCATCTGGCAGTTCTTGGGCTGGATCGACGGTACCAAGCCGCTCGCTCCGCTCATGTCGAAACTCGAAGATGCTGACCTCACTCCGGCCGACCCCGGCTTTTTCTCCGAAGCGCGTCGTGCCGTTATCGATATGGGTATTGTGCGCCGCAAAAAGGTCGACGTTGCCGCCGACATTCCTGCGCGACGTGTGGCCGACATTCCGGTCGAACTCGATAACGACCTCGGTCGATCGATTCGTGCCGCCGAGCAGGCCCTCACCGCGCGACTGGTCGATCGCTTCACTCGCGTTCGTAAGCTCAAGCCAGATGTGGCTGTCGAAGACCTCATCCGTGTTGTCGCCCACGCCGAACTCGAAGAGTCAAAGAGTGCCACCACCGGTGAGAATGTCTTCACGATGGTGCGCCGTATCGGTCAGGCCAAGGCAACGCTGGCCGCGGACTACACGGCGCAGCTCGCCCGTTCGGTAGGCAAGGTTGTGTTCTTTGCCAAGCACATCGATGTCATGGATACCGCCGAGGCGCACTTCGCGAAGGTCGGCCTCAAGGCGGTCTCGATCCGTGGTGACCAGAGCGCCAAGGCTCGTCAGAACGCAATCGACTCGTTCGCGAACGATCCTGAGGTCTCGGTCGTGGTGGCTTCGCTCACAGCCGCTGGTGTCGGGCTCAACCTGCAGGCGGCATCCAACGTCGTGCTTGCTGAGTTGAGTTGGACGAACGCGGAGCAGACTCAGGCAATCGACCGCGTGCACCGCATTGGTCAAGAGCTCCCCGTGACGGCCTGGCGCATCATCGCCGCTCACACCATCGACGCTCGAATCGCCGAACTCATCGATAGCAAGGCTGGCCTCGCCGCGCGCGCTCTCGACGGTTCTGATGAGGATGTCGTGGCCGAGGCGAACATCCAGCTGCAGGCGCTGTCATCGCTGCTTCGCGACGCTATTAAGGAATAGATCATTCGTTAAGAAATGACTTTCTAACCACGGCTTTTCCTTCAAGTCTCCCGGTGCGCGAGCGTACACTTGAGGCGTGATCACAGTGACTGTGTATTGCGCCGCAAATCAACGGAGATGAGAAAAAGAGTTGAGCAACGCCTCTTTGCAGAACACCGCTACCCGTATCGAATCCGATTCACTCGGTTCGCTTGAGGTTCCAGTAGACGCGTATTGGGGGGTGCACACGCTTCGCGCGATGCAGAACTTCCCGATCACCCGTCGCGCTATCTCTGTTTACCCCGACCTCGTTCGTGCGCTCGCGCATATCAAGCAGGCAGCAGCGCGCGCTAACGCTGAGCTCGGCGTGCTCGAATCGCGCAAGGCCCACGCCATCGACACCGCGTGCCAAGAGATTCTCGACGGTGCCCTGCACGCAGAGTTCTGCGTCGGCGTCATTCAGGGCGGCGCTGGTACCTCCACCAACATGAACGCGAACGAAGTAATCGCGAACCGTGCTCTGGAAATTTTGGGCCACAGCAAGGGCGAGTACTCGTTCTTGCATCCCATCGATGATGTCAACCGCAGCCAGAGCACGAATGACGTGTACCCCACGGCGATCAAGCTTGCAATGGTCTTCGGTGTTCAGCGTCTGCTCGTTGAACATCAGATGCTGTCTGAATCGTTTGGCGCCAAGGGGCGCGAGTTCGTCAACATCCTCAAAATCGGCCGTACTCAAATGCAAGATGCCGTGCCTATGACTCTGGGGCAAGAGTTCACGGGCTTCTCCCACACTCTCGAAGAGGACTATGAGCGCCTCACTGAGGTGCTGCCGTTCATGAGCGAAATCAATATGGGCGCAACCGCGATCGGTACCGGTATCACGGCCGATTCGCGTTACGCGGAAGCCGTGCGCCGTCACCTCACCGAGGCCACCGGCATTGAGATGAAGACGGCGTTCGACCTCATTGAGGCTACGAGCGACGTGGGAATCTTCATGACGCTCAGTAGCGTTCTCAAGCGCTCCGCGGTCAAGCTCTCGAAGATCTGCAACGACCTCCGTTTACTCTCGAGCGGACCACAGGCTGGCTTTGGTGAAATCAACTTGCCGGCTAAGCAGGCGGGATCATCGATCATGCCCGGCAAGGTCAACCCGGTCATCCCCGAGGTCGTCAACCAGGTTGCGTTCAGCGTTATTGGTGCAGATGCCACGGTCACCGCCGCGGCTGAAGGCGGCCAGTTGCAACTCAACGCTTTCGAGCCCGTCATTGCCCACTCGATCCTGCAATCGGTCATGTGGATGACGAATGCGTGCCGCACCCTGCGCGTGAACTGCATCGACGGCATCACTGCTAACGAAGAGCGCCTCGCGGCACAGGTGGAGTCGAGCGTCGGCGTCGTTACCGCGCTGACCCCGTACATCGGCTACGCAGCAGCAGCGAACCTTGCCCATACTGCGCTCACGACGAATGCGTCTATCGCGCAACTCGTGGTCTCAGCCGGCCTCATGAAACAAGAAGACGTCGCCCGCGTGCTGACTCCGGAGCGGCTCAGCGGCGTCTCGCCCATGACCGCAGCAATCTCTCTTCCTTGGCTGGAAGAAGAGAACAAGTAGTCAACGCGCACGCGAAAAACCCGGTTCCTCTCAGCGAGAGGAACCGGGTTTCGTTGTTCGGGGAGCCCGTGGGCGGCGACGTTACGTCGTCGGGCGCTCGTCGAAGTCGTCGTCATCCTCGTCGTCGAGCGACGCAAGCGCTTCGTCGCGTGCCTTGCCCGCGGTCGTGAAGGCCCGGTCGATGGCGCTCTCGCCGCGCTCGCGAAGCTCAGCTAGTTCTTTGTTCGCGTTCTCTCGCACGTCTTCGGCGGTCTCGCTGACCCGGCCGACGGCGCCGCGAGCGGTGGCGGACGCGCGATCAGCGATCTCTTTCGCCGACTCTTTGGCGTTACCAGCGAGCCCCTTCGCCGTCTCCCGGGCGCTCTCGGCAAAGTCTCGTGCGGATTTCTCGGCGTTATCGGCCAAGTCCTTCGCCGTGGTGCGCGCAGTCTCGGCGAATTCACGGGTGTTCTCGGCGACGTCTTTTGCTTTCTCGACGACGAAACCGGGGGTGGCTTTAGCTACCGCTTCGGCTTTATCGCGAAGAATGGGGGCCTGCGTGCGGGCGTAGTCTTCGGCGGTAGTGCGCGCCTTTGTGACACGAGGGCTCTCCCACACTGCGGTGGCTTTGCCCTTCATCTGGTCGTAACGTTCATGGCCAGCGCGCGCGCCAACGACGTATCCGACAGCGATACCGAAACCGAGGATCAAGAGTCTGACGTTCATAGGTCCAGCCTACGGTGAGGTTGTGTTCTGCTCTACCTAGAGCGGCCGTGATCGCCACAAGTGCATGCACGCGTAGCTGCGCCACGGGGCCCACTGACGAGAGTACTGAGTGAGCGCTGTCGCGGTAGCGGGGAGGCCCAACTCCCCAGCGCCTTGGCGCACGACGAGGTCACTGCTGAGCATGATGTCGGAGCTTCCGAGCACGCGCATCGCCAGGTAGCCCGCCGTCCACGGGCCGATTCCGGGCATGGCGACGAGCTTTGCTGTGAATTCATCGACAGGGGTGGAGACGTCAAGCTCTAACGCGCCAGACGCAAGCGCTTCGGCAACACCGAGAATGCTCGCAATACGAGCCGTGGGGCCGCGCAAAACTTCGGCTCCGGATGTCGCGAGCACTGCTGCGGTCGGGAAAAGTCCGTCGTGTCCTAGCTCTGCAACCACCCGAGCGTGCACGGTGCGTGCGGCGGCGACCGAGATCTGCTGCCCGAGGAGCGTGCGGAACAGTGTCTCCTCGGTGTCGACGCTGCCCGGCAGCCGTATTCCGGGCACGCGCGCTACAGAGGGAGCCAGGGCAGGGTCGGCGCTGAGCGCCTCGTCGATCGCGAGTGAGTCGGCGTCGAGGTCGAAGAGGCGACGCACGCGGGCGACGAGCGGTGCGACATCCGAAATTCTGGCGAGCTGAGCGATACACGTGATGCTCTGGTCGCCGAGTTCGAGTCGCACCTGGGCAACCCCACCCGGGAGGCGGATGGCGCGTTCCAGGCTCGTAGCGGTGGCGGTCTCGATGCCGGCGACCGCGTGATTCGCGAAAAATGTCATGAGGCCAGCGCCGTCGAATGGTGCCCGTGTGGGCAACCGTAGCGTGAGGGCTGAGGGGCGCTCGGGGGAGGTGTGCGGGTGAGCGGCTGCTCCGCGACGAGCGAGGGTGCGCAATTGGCTCGGTGTGGTCTCGTACACGGCCTGAATGGTGTCGTTGAACTGCCGGATGCTGGAGAATCCGGCAGCGAAGGCGACGTCAGAGATACTCAGCTCGGTCGCCCCCAGCAGCGTACGGGCGGCTTGAGCGCGGTGAGCACGCGCGAGGGCGAGAGGACCGGCTCCCAGTTCCGCGGTGAGCACCCGAGTGAGGTGGCGGCTCGTGTAGCCGAGTCGAGTGGCGAGGCCCTCGACGCCGTCGCGCTCGACGACTCCGTCAGCGATGAGGCGCATGGCGCGCGAAGCCAGATCATCGTTGAGGTTCCATTCCGGAGACCCCGGCACGGCATCTGGTTGGCACCGTTTGCAGGCGCGGAGCCCGGCTTCGTGGGCGGCGGCCGCGGTGCGATAAAAGCGCACATTGCGTGGTTTCGGAGCCACGGCAGGGCAGCTGGGACGGCAATAGATTCCCGTAGAGTGCACGCCCGCAATGAACTGCCCGTCGAAACGCGCGTCTCGTGAACAGAGTGCGCGGTATTGCTCGTCGAAGCTGAGGGCGGGGAAGAACATGCTCTCACTCTGCCACTCGTGCAGCGTACTGACCAGCGGAAATCGGACACCACCGCACCGTGACTCCACGCAGCATCGGCACAAAGTCTCGTCGGGAAAGCGGGGAAGCGACTACAGTCGCAGCGTGGAATCTTCGTGGACAGCTCTTACCATCGTGGCCGCACTCTGGCTTGTTGCCTTGTCAGCGCAAGTCGCCGACCACGCGACAGCACGCTTCGATCACTTGCGACTGGCTCGCGGTGTTCGCACTCGGCTGCGCCTGCACCCCGTCGCGTGGACGGTTCCTCTCGCAGGACTCGCGATCGTGGCGCTCACGATCTCTGCCGACTGGAGCACCCGGCTGTTTTTTGCAGAACCCGCTCAGACGCCCGCCGCGATCCTACTTGCTCTCGGCACGGTAGTCGTGGCCGTCGTTATCGTAGCGATCATCGCGGTAGTGATCGTGCGACCACCCGCCGATAGCTACCGCCTCGTACGCGACGAACTCATCGAATCGGCGGGCTTGCGCATCCACCAGGACCAAGTGGACGAGTTCCGAGCTCGAGTGACCGCTATTGATAATGCCGCCAAGGCGCATCGTGCCGCGGATGCCGCCACGGTGTCGGCAGCGTTACAGCTGAGCGTGCGCACGCCACATCGGCTTATCGCGCCGGTACTCGCAATCGCGTTCGTTATTACGGCCGTGGTCGGCACGGCACAGGGTGCTCTCTCGGGCGTCGTCGTTGCGCTGGCTTGTGCTGCCCTCGTCGTGAGCGCAGCGATTGGAATCGTGGCCGCTCAAGCTTCGCTCGCGCTTGCAATGTCGGTTCGCTCGACTCAAGACGTGTATCGCGGCGAGCTCATGAGTTTGATTGTGGAGGCGGAGCGATCGTCAAAGAAGCGTGTCGCCGGCCTGGGCGATCGCGTCAATCGTGCGCTCAGCATCCTTCGCGAGCAGCAAGAGGGCACCAAGTAACGACAAGGGCCGCAGCGCCTGCACGCTAGTCTCGATGTCATGACCGCGAGCGATCCTTCTTCCGTGACTCCTGACTACACGGCGGCAGCGGGGCGATCGGCACCGAGCCCCACCGCGGCTTCCGCTGATATCGCTCGCGATGCTCAACAGCATCATTTGCCGCCGCACGTGCCACAACCACGGGGGCCGGGGCTGCTGATCTTGGGCATCCTGGGCGTTATCGCTCTGTCGTTCGTCTTGCTCTTCGTCGTTGTCTACGTGATCTCCGGAATCGGAACGGATGCTTTCGCGCTCGGCGGCGTCTTAGCTATCGTGCCGCTTGCTGTGGTGTTCTTTGCGGTGCGCTGGATCGACCGGTGGGAGCCCGAACCTCGACTCGCTGTGATCTTCGCGTTTCTTTGGGGAGCCGGCGTTGCGGTGCTGCTTGCTCTCATCATCGGAGCGGAGATTGACAACGTCATCAACGCTCTCGGTGGCCCTGGCCCGGCGTACGACTTCTTCTCCGCCGCCATCCAAGCCCCGATCGTGGAGGAGGCAGGCAAAGCACTCGGCATTTTGGTGATCTTCTGGGTCGCTCGGCGTCACTTCGATGGACCGGTCGATGGGCTTGTTTATGCAGCCTGGATTGCCGGTGGTTTCGCCTTCACCGAAAACATCCTCTACTTCGGTTCAGAGCTTGTGAGCCTTGATGGCAGCGGCTCGAGCATCCTGCAAATGTTCCTTGTTCGCGGTCTCATGTCGCCGTTCGCGCACGTGATGTTCACAGCGTGCACCGGCATCGCTCTGGGGTTAGCAGTACGATCGCGCAGTAATGCGCGCGCCGTCGGCGTTTTCGCCGTGGGCCTCGCGTTAGCGATCGCACTTCATGCGCTGTGGAACGGTGCGCTGTTTTTCGTGAACGACTTCTTCGGTTACTACGCGATCGTGCAGTTCCCTCTGTTCATTGTGGCAATCGTGATCGTCGTGTACCTGCGTCGTCAAGAAGCGCGGATGACGTTCGACCGTCTCGCCGAATACGCAAACGCGGGGTGGTTCAATCAGGATGAAGTCGCTGTGTTGGCTACGCCCGCTGGTCGTCGTCAGGCCTTGGCTTGGGCAGCGCGCAACAACAAGCGGGCGGTAATGAAGGTGTACATCCAAGAAGCCACCCGGCTTGCTTTCGCTCGCCAGCGCATTATTACTGGCCGCGATCAGATCGGGGCTATCGCCGATGAAGCGGTCTTGCTGGGCGCGATCGTGGAAGCACGCCAGGCTCTCACCGGCACACCGCGATAGCTCGCGGTCGCTAGCGGCCGCCGTGGGGCTGGTCGTTAGCCCGTCATCCTGAGCAAGAGTTGGCCCCCGAAGATGAGAGCGAACACGGCAGCGGTGATCAGAGTCGCTTGCGGAATCCCACTTCTCAGGCGCTGGCCGCGGGGTGCTACAAGGTTCACGCTTCGATCACCGATGGTGTCGTCAGCGTAGTTGCGTGACTGACGAAGAGCCTTGGTGCCTACGGTGTCGGCGATCCCAAGGAGTCGACGATGAACCGCGGGGTCGATGAGGTCGAAGGGTTTGGGCGAGTACACCAAAAGCCACTTGTCGACTACCTCGACATCGAAGGGCGCTGCCTTGTCGATCAGTAACGCCATGAGATCGGGAGTGAAAACGTAGAGAGCGTCACGTTCGTAAGCAGTGGGGCAGTAGAGCGTGAAGTGAGAATTAAAATCCCCCTCAAGCTTCAACACCTGATTCTTCGCGAACGCTTGCGGCAAATTGCTAACACCGAACAGCTGATTATTGGCGGCGGCATCCAACACCATGTGGGGGAGAGCCCGATCGAGCTCAAGCGCTAGGAATCCCCACTTCTGCGTGGTTTTGCTTTTACCTGAGCCGGTGGAGTACTCATAGTTGCCGTAGTCGAGCGTTCGGCCCGCTGCACTGGTGAAGCGGTGACGAATAGTGCGACTGTCGCCCTGAGAGAAAATGAGCCCGGGGTAGGGGCTGTCGTAATCGAGCGGGGTAAAGCTCAGCTCGTTGTCCTCCGCAAATTTGTTCATGCGATAAAACCGCTGCCAGGGACCGCCGCTTCTGCGCCAACTCCGTATGGCGACGTAGATGCTGCCACCAATCACAGCGAGGAACGCGAACGCGACCGCGAGCGTGATGAAGAGTGAGGGCAGGGCAGCGGCGCCCTCGCCATTGACGAACGCCGCGAGAAACGAGCTTCCGAGAGCGCTGAGGATCGGGCCGCTCACGACGAGAATGAGAAAGGCGATGCCGCTGGCGACCAGCACGGTCGTGCCCATGAGGCGAAGCGTCGAGTATCCGAAATGGTCTCGCCGGGATGACTTGAACGCTGCGACGTCGTGGGGATTCACCGGATAAATCAATCCGGAATAGTCGATGGAACGCAGCATCCGACAATCGTAGGGCGTGGGGGCCGCCGGCAGCAGCCTCAATTCGGGGGTGATCACGGCCGTCGGAGGATTGCCGACCACAAGCTAGAGAAGAAAGCCCCGCTAACAGACTTATCCCCGTTAACAGACTCATCGCCCACCGGTGCGGCACTGCCTGCGACTCTGGTGAGCGATGAGTTTTAACTGACTTCAGCGTGCCACTGAGTTGCGCCGAGCGCAAGAGTTAAGCGGCGAATTTATAGTCAAAAGGAGCGTACGATTGAAGGTCGCAATTTGGAGAGGACACCGGATGTCATCGAGTGAGCTTGAACGCGAACGGGCGTACGTCCACGGCCTCTATCGCCGGCTGGATGGACTGCGCAATGCTGCGCAAGAGCAGCTGGAATCCGTGCGCCGGAGCGCGCCGGGTGGTACTCACCAAAACCGCTCTGAGCGCGACGCTTTCGCTCGCATTTACGAAGATCGCATCGGCCAGCTGCGCGAGATTGACGAGCGACTAGCGTTCGGTCGACTCGAACTCGAAGTGGATGCCGAAAGCGAGGTCGAGAGTGATTCTGAAGGCACCCCCGAGCGCCCCGTTCGGTACATCGGTCGCATTGGTTTGCGGGACGAAGACCAGCGCCCGCTGCTGCTCGACTGGCGAGTTCCTCAAGCACGCGCGTTTTATCAAGCGACCGCCGCGACACCACTCGGTGCCCGAGCGCGCCGGCACCTGCAGAGTAACGGCCGCGACATCGTTCGCATCGACGACGAAATCTTCGACTCTGAACTTCTCGAAACTGATGCTGCTTCCCTTCAGGGCGAAGCGGCACTCATGGCGAGTCTCACCGCCGAGCGCACGGGTCGCATGGGCGACATCGTGGCAACGATCCAGGCGGAGCAAGACGCCATCATCCGTTCCGAGCTTCGCGGTGCTCTCGTCGTGCAGGGTGGGCCGGGAACGGGCAAGACGGCGGTCGCGCTTCACCGCGCCGCGTTCTTGCTGTACTCGCATCGAGAACGGCTGTCGGCATCCGGTGTGCTCATCGTCGGGCCTTCGCGCTCGTTCTTGCGCTACATCGAAGCAGTGCTGCCCTCGCTCGGCGAGACGGGCGTCGTCCTCGCGAGTCTTGGCCAGCTGTTCCCGGGAATTGATGCGCGCCGCGAAGATGTCGACGTGGTCGCGCGGCTCAAGGGCTCGCTCGAGATGGCAGAGCTCATCAAGCGCGCCGTTCGTTCGCGGCGTGTGGTGCCGACCGAAACGCAGCGTATGGAAATCAACGGCGAGATTCTGGATGTACCCGCCGACCTGCTCCGTGCGGCGATGCAGAAGGCGTGGGACTCTCACAAGCCCCATAACCTTGCTCGCGTGATCTTCAACAAGGCTGCGATCGCCGGAATCAGTCGTTTGCTCGCCGACCAGTTGCGCTCCCACGGCAACACGATCGATGACGCTGACCAGAAGTGGTTGCGCGAAGATATTCGCACAGCGCACGACGTTAAAGTTGCGCTTAACACAGCGTGGATGCCGCTGACGCCCGAAAAGCTTATTAACGATCTCTATGCCCGCCCCAGCTGGCTGCGCAGCCTCACGCCCCGCTGGACGCCCGAAGAGCGCGACCTGCTGCGTCGCGAGCGCGATGCTCCGTTCACTGTGAGCGACGTTGCGCTACTCGACGAAGCGGCAGAGTTACTCGGTGAAGTCGATGTGGCTCAGACGGCAGCAGAGCGCGAGCGCAAGCAACAGCGCAAGCGTGACGTTGAAAACGCGGCTGCCGCCATCCGCAATATGGATGTTGAAGGCATGATCGATGCTGAGACTCTCGCCGAGGGCTTTGAAGCGAGCGCCGAACGCGCAACCACGGCAGATCTCGCGGCGGCAGACCGCTCGTGGACGTACGGCCATATTGTCGTCGACGAAGCGCAAGAGCTCTCGCCCATGCAGTGGCGGCTGCTTGCGCGCCGCAACCCGCTCAAGTCGTTCACGATTGTGGGCGATGTCGCTCAGGCCAGTGCGGCTGCCGCGACGAATAGCTGGGGTGCTGCGCTCGCAGCAGATGTAGGCGACCACTGGCGTCTCGAAGAGCTCACCGTCAACTACCGCACGCCATCACAAATTGTGGCAGTGGCCGAAGCTGTGGCGCTGGCCCACGATGTCTCGATCACACCGTCGCGTGCTGTTCGTCAGAGTGAGTGGCCCGTCGATGTCACGCTGGTGTCGACCCACGAACTGGGTGCTCGCGTTAGCGACGTTGTCGGTGCCGATCGAGCGATTTCCAGCGACGGCACTCTCGCGGTCATCGTCAGCGATTCGCTCACGAGCAGCATTGTGGATGCACTGCAGCAGACTTTTGCCGGAGAGGTGGGCGAGGGCGCTGCCGGCCTGAATAAGCCGATTGCTGTGCTCACGCCGCGCGAATCTAAGGGACTCGAGTTCGACTCGGTGGTTGTTGTCGAACCTCAGCGCATTGTCGACGAGATTTCCCGCGGTGCTGCGGCGCTCTATGTGGCGATGACGCGCTCCACTCAGCGGCTTGGCATCGTTGCATCCCAGGGGCTCCCTGAAGGTATTCCCACTCCGGAATAGGGGTGGTCGAGGGAGTTGACCCCCACTCGGGTATGCCCAATAGTGGGGGTTTCGGTGAATTCACAGGTTAGGCAGTATTGATCTAGAAGTTATTCCTCGGGGGAGGAACCTTCACTCGGGAGCGATTCTTCGCCACGAGTCGGGCCGGAGGCGGGGGAGCCTCCGGCCCAACGTATTTCTTCATGCATGTCACTGCATGGAAGAGCTGGAGGGTCTGCGTGCCGCAGAATAATCATCTTCGCGGCCGGATCGCTGGACAATCAGCCATGGCCGCCGTCATCGCGGCGCAAGCACACTGTGCGCCGCGTGGATTTCTCGCGCGCGTCGTCGGCGTCTCGCCGCTGACGGACGAAAGCCGAGCACGCTACCGTGGGGCGGTTGGTGAACTGCTGGTCGGCTCCATCCTCGATCGTCTCGGTGATAGCTGGGACGTCCTTCACGGAGTGCCATTGGGGGCATCGTCTCTCGATCACTTCGCCGTCGGCCGCGCTGGCGTCTTCGCCATCTCGGTGGTTAATTGCCAAGGCGATGATGTAGCAATCCGCGGTGACGAACTCGTCATCGCGAAGACCATCAGTAACGCCATCAGCGAAGCGCGCGAATCGGCTCTGGCCGTTGCGGCGTCGCTTGAAGCAGCGCTGCGTACAGCCGTCAACGTGGTGCCGGTTCTCGTCATGGTGGAGCCTGTGAAGGTGTCTATGCCGGCACTTCCGGATGGCGTTCACGTTCTTACCTCGATGCAATTAGAACAATGGTTGCTCTCGTCTGCTGCCACGCTCAGTGGCGAAGAAGTCGCGACGATCTCTGCGGCAGCCGAAGCGAGCGCCACGTGGCCAGAACCGGAGCTTTCCGCCGTCACCTCCCACACCCTCACGCGCGCTTTCGTGCAGATTCACCACGACGTTCGTGCTGCGAGCCTTCGACGTTTCTTGTGGGTGGTGGCCGCGTTGGTCGTCACCTTCCTCTCGGTGTGGTCTCTGGTCTCTGTATTGACTGGCCTTGTCGTCGGTTTCTAGCGCGTCAAGCGCTTTCCGATCTTCGGTAGGGCACGATTGGTGGATGTTTCGGCGCCATCCCTACCTAAGCGCCGCGACTTTCAGTTACTTAGCCCTAGTGGCGTGGCTGACATTGAGCCCGCAAGCCCCGGATCAAAGTGACGGTCCGTTGTGGCAATTCGCCGTATTTCTCGATCAGTTCTCGGCCACCGAATGGCTCACTTTTAACGACCTCGAGTTTGTGGCCAATATTGGCCTGTTCGTGCCCGTGGGATTGTTTTTCGTGTTGCTCGTAGGAAAACGGCAATGGTGGCTCGCACTTGCCCTGGCAGTTCTACTGACGGCGGGGATCGAGTGGGTGCAGCAGTTCATCCCGTCACGGGTATCTGACGTTCGGGACATCGTTTCCAATTCCGTTGGCTCTTCGATTGGGGTGGTCATTACTCTTATCGTGGCCGCGGCACGAGCCCGCGCCCGCCGCAGCGACCGTAATTGACGACACTGTTCCGCTGAACCATAAGCAACCGTAGGCTGTGGCCGTGACTTTTTTGCGAGGGTTTATCGCCTACTGCGTGGTGGCGACTGTGCACGTGGTGAGTTTGGCTGCAGGGTGGGATGACGTGGCGAGCGCGAGCAAATTTTCGCTCATGCCCGCGCTCATTCTTGGCGTCGTGATCGCGAGACGCCGGCCGTTCTCGCGGCCCGACTATCTACTGCTCGCAGCGTTGGCATTGTCGTGGCTCGGCGATATTTTTGTCGCGGATGCGGAGAGCTCAAGCTTTCTCGTCGGGCTCGCCGCGTTTTTCGGCGCCCACGCTCTTTACCTTGTGCTTTTCCTGACGGCAGTGCGATCGCGGCGGATACCGGGGCTAACGGCGCTGCTGATTGTGTGGTGGGTGGGCTTGCTCGTAATCCTGCGCCACGACCTCGGCTTCTTTTTCATTCCCCTTGCGGTCTACGGAGCAGTGCTGGCGGCGTCCACAGCAGCGGCCTTCGCGACCCAGCGTCTGATCGCAGCAGGCGCGGTTCTCTTCCTCGCCTCGGATACGGCATTAGCGGGGGCTCTGTTCTCTCCGAGCGCGGTGTGGTGGCAGTCGGATGTGCTGATCATGAGCTTGTACATCGCCGGCCAAGGCGCGATCGCTGCCGGGGTTGTGCGGGCAAGGAATGCTCCGCAGAACACTGCTAGCGTGGGCGAGTGAATCCTGATCCTTCCGAACCCGTCGTGCAGCGACAGGTCGCAGTGGGTCCGGTCGTCGCTGCGGTCGTAGGGCTCCTCATATTTGCGGTGATCGTGACCGTTGTCATTACTCTCGCCGCCGCATCCCCGCCGCCCTCGGTAATGTCGACCCCCGTGGCTCAGGATTCGTCATCAGCCGCTCCCCAGCAAACCAGTGCCCCGACGCCGGAGTCGACTCTTATCCCGCCCCGCGCACAGACGACGGCGAACGAATGCCGTGATTACACTGCTGAGGTTGAATCCCTCGATATTGAGTCTGCGCGCGTCGAGCAGTCCGATCGCGACGTAATTGTGGCCGAAATCACGTTCACGGCACCGCTCGAGCGCGATACTGCCGAGCTCGGGATCTACGCGGAGCGGTCGGATGGCGATCGCTCCTACCAATTTTCAGTCGAGATCGATGATGGCGAGATCGACGATGTCACGGCGTACGAAATTGAGCGCGACGATAGCGATGGACTCGAGTCTGATGACGCCGAGATCGCGGGGAACACCGTGCGGTTCGTGGTCCCGCGATCCATCGGCAAGAAGTTGGGCGACGAATGGTCGTGGTTCGCCTTTAGCGCTGTCGACGGGGCCACCGTCGATACGTGTCCCGGAACCCCGGCGGCGCCGGAGTACCAGCGCTTCGAACGCTAATCTCGACTCGATAGCCGAACTCGGCACCACGAGTCTCGTTAGTGTGCGATGCACACGCCACTAGAGACGGTGGTACTGAGATCGGCAGCGTTTTGCGCAACCGGGCGAACAGCATCCAACGTCAGGGCGTAGCCCACATTGTTCTGCTCGGTGCTGCTGCCAAAGATGGTCCCGGCGATATCGCCGTCGAGCGTGAGCAACGGGCCGCCCGAGTTACCGGGATTCACTTGGCCGGCGAGCGTATATACCTCGCGCGGCGCGCCACCATCTCCATAGATATCGGGGCTCTCAAAAGTGCTGACCTGCTGTACCAGGGCAGGGTTTGTTGTAAAAGGTCCGCCATAGGGATAACCCTGAATCGCGGTGCTCGTACCGGGCCGGGCCGTGTCACCGAGTCGCAAAGCATCAACGGTAAGGCCGGGTACCGCCAGTATCGCAAGGTCGTTGACGGAATCGAAGTACACGATCGTGGTGCCCAGAACTTGGCCGTTCATCGCCTCGACAACCGGGCCGCTCGTTCCAGAGACAACGTGGGCGTTGGTCATGACGCGTTCTGGGGCGACGACAAAACCACTCCCTGTCTGACCTTGACCGCACGCGTAAGCGTTTCCCGTGATGCGCACGACCGATTGGGCTGCAGCATCGAGGGCGGGGCTCTCGGTGTCGATGGAGGGGATTTGTGCGTTCGGATCGCCGAGAGGGGAACCCAGCAAGGGAAGCGCGCGGTCGCTGAGGGCTGTTCGCCAGCGGGCGATGTTCGCCTCGACTACATCAGGAGTTGCGTCTTGAATCGTGCGGATGACCGAAGAAGCAGCAATCGTGCGGGAAAGTATCGGTATTCCCAGCTGAGCCGCGCTAAAGCTCACGGTCGAGATGACTAGCGCGGCAAGCATCGCAATCGCGAGGCCGCCCACTGCGCGGTCGGCGCCACGGAGGGCCCGGGTTTCGATCGCTACGTGGATTGCTCGGCCGGCGGCGGAACCTAATGCATGCCCGAGAGCAACGAGCGCGACGGCGACGGACACCGCGATGAGAACGCGCGCTTGCGGGTTCGACGCGATCTCTGCCACGCTGCGGGCGAACAGTGCGGCGAAGAAAATGCCGACGGCTACTCCCGCGATGACGAAGATGCTGCGGGTCAGACCGATCCGGAGCCCGTAGATCGCGTAGCCCACCAACACGACGACCAAGATGAGGTCGAGTAGCGGGGCGATATTCATTGTCTCAGCCTAGGCGGCAGCAGCGGGATGCTTCGTCGAGTTGGGCGATCGCCCCACGCGAGATAATCTCTCACGGGGGAAGTTGTGGGGGATCTGGTGGGCAAAAGCGTGCACGACAATGGTGCTCCGGCACTCGCGGCAGAGGGAACGGGCTTCGGTCTGGCCATGTCAGCGTGCTTGCGGGCTCAAGCCGCGCACGAGCAGCGCACGTGGTTTCAACGGCTGCGCGGAGCCAATCCGCTGTCGGCCGAGGCCAGCGAGTTCTACGCCCACGGGGTCGGGGAGCTCGAATCCGCGGTCGCGCTCGCCGCGCTGGGAACCGACTGGATCGTGGCCGCAGCCACCGACGAACAAAATGCGAGTCGCGGCGCGGACCACGTTGTTGTGGGTCCCGCTGGAGTGTTCGCTGTGTGCAGTCGCCGACATCCTGACGCGAAAGCGGTGACGGCGGGCAGGATGATCCTTGTCGACGGTGGGCGCGTGGCGTACGTGCGAGACGCCTCGATTCTCGCGGAGCGGCTTACTGACTCCTTCGCCGCGCTCGGTGCGCCGAGCGTTAGGGTGCACCCCCTCGTCGCTCTCACGGGTACTTCTGAGTTGGTGCACGGGCGGATGAAAGCTCCCGTTCCGGTGCTGTCGCTGCGAGATGTCGCAGCCTGGCTTATCCGCCATGAAGTGGTTTACTCTCGCTCCGAGGTTGCCGCTCTCGCGCCCGTTGCCGCACGCTTGAGTGGCTGGAACGTGCGGCCAGCCGCTACCGGCGCGAGCGTTCGCCTTACCGCTCGCTTTGAACGATTGCGCACCGAAGTGGATGCCGCTCGCCGGCGCTATCACCGGTGGCTCGTTGCCGGGGGAGCGGTCGCGCTCGCGGCCACCGTCACGATGGTGGTTGTCGCGATTCCCGCCGTTGTCGCTCTCTTCGCCGGGTAGTACTGCGGGAGCCCCGCCTCTGCTAAACTTTCAAGGTTGCCGTCTAACGGCCGCGGATAAAGAGAGCTCACGCATTCAGCAATGGGCACCGCGCAACGACTAGAAAGGGGATCACCTTATGGCTCTAGAAGCAAGCATCAAGAAGGCGATCATCGAAGAGTACGCAACCCACCCAGGTGACACGGGATCCCCCGAGGTCCAGATTGCGATGATGACTCGTCGCATCCTCGACCTCACGGAACACCTCAAGATGCACAAGCACGACCACCACTCACGTCGTGGACTGCTTCTTCTTGTTGGTCAGCGTCGTCGTCTGCTGGGTTACCTGCAGAACGTTGACATCACGCGTTACCGTACGCTGATTGAGAAGCTGGGACTGCGCCGCTAGTCGACTCGTCACACTTGCCACAGGCCGTCATCGCATTGCGATGGCGGCCTGTGTTGTTTCTGGGCGGTTGTTTCTGGGCGAGGGAGAATCGCTGTACCTACTCAGCGGCTACCGGTGCGCTGGTCGCGGTGTTCTTGGGCTTGCGCGGCAGCGTGAGCAGTGTGGTGAGGCTCACGGCGATCATCAGAACGGCGCCGATGGCGACGAGCGAGAACACGCCAGCTGCGGGGAGCACGAACATGGCGACGCCAGCGGCCATCGAGACGATGCCGCTGACCCAGCCGAACCAGCGCGGGTGGATGGTGCCGCGCACACCACCGACGAGGTCGACGACTCCTTCGAGAATCCAGCCGATGCCGATCACCAGGGCGAGCGCGATGAGCGTTTGGAACGGGTTAGAAAGACACAGGATGCCGGCGATCACGATGAGGAGCCCAAGCAGGCCCGTGGTCCAGCGCATCGGTGAGTCGAGATTGTTAGCCACGAAGGCTGCAGTGACGCGGTACATGCCCGACGCGATGAGATAGATGCCAAAAAGCACCGCGATGGTGAGGAGTGTGGCATCGGGGAACAGCAAGCCGATGACTCCGAGCACGAGCCCGATCACGGCGACGGCCATGAGTTGTCCGCGGTGAACGCGCAAGAGTCCGGGCAGAAGATCCTCGGCCGAGAGGGAGCGGGCAGTCGTGTGTTCAGTCGAGCTCATTGCGGTCCTCACCAAAGTTGTCCGTGCGTGCCTTACGCGCCCTATTCTCCCAGTTCGAGCGCCCCGGTGTGCAATTGCGACGCACCGGTTAGGCTCGAAGAATGTCGCGTCGCGTTACTTACTCTCAGCTCGGTGGGCCAGAAGTGCTCACGATTTCCGAAATCACCGCTCCTCACGCGGGCGACGGCGAGGTGCGCGTGCGAGTGAAATTCGCGGGCATCAACCCGTTCGACGCGAAGGTATTTAGCGGAGCGGCCACGGCTAATCCTCAAAACGTGACATTTCCGAGTGGTAATGGCAATGATTTCGCCGGCGTGGTCGACGAAATCGGCGACGGCGTCGAGGGCTGGACGGTGGGCGACGAGGTACTCGGAGGCAAGGGTTTCAGCGGTCAAGCGGACTTCGTTGTTGTTCCGGCGGAGAAGCTCGTCCGCAAGCCGGCGCAACTGGGCTGGGAACAGGCGGGCGGTCTCGATATCGCCGGTCGCACGGCGTGGGCGAGCGTTGACGCTGTTGCTCTTACCGCGGCGGATACCGTTCTCGTGAGTGCCGCAGCGGGTGGCGTCGGCGTCATAGCCGCTCAGCTCGCCAAGCTGAAGGGTGCGACCGTCATCGGTTCCGCCAGCGCGTCGAACCATGATTTCTTGCGATCTCTTGGCATCCACCCCGTCACGTATGGCGAGGGTATGGTCGAGCGCATTCTCGAGATCAGTCCCGAAGGTCTCACGGCCGCTCTTGACAACAACGGCCGCGAAACAGTGGATGCTGCACTCGCGCTCGGCGCCCCGGCTGACCGCATCAACACCATTGCCGACTATGCGGCAGTGTCAGAGTACGGCACGTCGGGCGTGGGCGCTGCGGGTGCGACTCCGCAGGATCTCGCGTCATTGGCGGCCCTCATCGCTGCCGGCACTGTGCAGGTGCCGATTGACGAGGTGTTCCCGATCGAGCAGGTCTCTGCGGCGTATACCAAGCTGCTGCACGGGCATTCGCGGGGCAAGATCGTGCTCGCGCTCTAATAAACTGTAGATCCGCTGCGATTGAGAAGCAGCCGAACTCATTGCGGCAGAGGACACCACTTTCGTGAGCCAAGAATTGCCGGCGTCTCCGGCACGCTCGTCGGATAACGCCGCGAACAGAGCTCGTGCGCGCGATCCTTACTTCGACAACGCCAAAGCGATTCTCATCGTGCTCGTCGTCGTCGGCCACGCGATTGAAAGAATCGATCGCGGCTCTGCAGACACGCTGTACACCTGGATTTACCTTTTCCATATGCCAGCCTTTGTGCTCGTATCCGGCTACCTCTCTCGATCGTTTTCTGGCACCCCGCGGCAGGTCGCTAGTCTTATTTCTCTCCTGCTCGCGCCTTATTTTCTCTTCCAGACGGTGCTCGCTCTCGAGAACTGGGCTTTCAACGGAAACGATTTTGCGCTTCAGCTTTTCGTTCCGACTTTCTCGCTCTGGTATCTCGTCGCTCTGCTGGCGTGGCGACTCGCGATTCCGCTCGTGCGCGTCATGCGACATCCGATGATTTTCTCGATTGCGGTGTCAGTGTTGTCAGTTCTCGGAGGCGGTATTTCCCAAGAGCTCTCGGGCGCCCGCATCCTCTCGTTCTTGCCCTTCTTCACTCTCGGTTTGATGCTGACTCCTCAGAAGATCGAGGCCTTCACGCGGCTCACATCGTCGCTCTGGGTTCGCGCGGGTATCGCGTCTCTCCTTGTCGCGACGCTGCCAGTCGTCTACCTCGGTCGAGACGTCATCGACCGGCGCTGGCTCTATATGTATGGTCAGGTTGAGAAGTTTGGCCTCAGCGAAGCAGAGAACGTGCTGGTGCGTGTGATGGTCCTGGTCGTGGCGCTGGCGATGACGGTGGCTGTGCTGGCTCTCGTTCCGCGACGCAGAAGCGCAATAACGGTGCTCGGCGAGCGCACCCTCGAGGTCTACCTGCTGCACACGATTATTCTCTACCCGCTTTTTCCCCTGATAGCTTCGTGGCCAGGCTGGTCATGGGCTTCGGTAGCAGTGATGGTGGTCGCGGCGGTGCTGCTGACGTTCGCCCTCAGCAGCCCGCTCGCAATGAAAGCGACTCGATGGCTCACTCACCCCCTCGATGCTGTGCGGTGGGGCCAAAGCGTGTTCGGGCGCAGGCCGCTGCCTTAGCTCGGCTCTGACTGCGCCGCGCGACAGCCCTCGTCGAGCGCGCCGGTAGAGTGGGGCCGCACAACTCTCGTGCGGTCAACCCACCGAAGGATTCCGCTATTTTCCAGCTCTTCTCGACCGGCATCATTGCGGGGATCGCGGGCTTCGCGTCATCCTTCACGCTCGTGGTTGCTGGCCTGCAGGCGGTGGGGGCGAGTGATGCACAGGCAGCATCCGGTCTCTTGATCCTCACGGTGATGATGGGGCTCGTCACGATCGGGATGGCATGGCGCTACCGGATGCCGATCACAGTGGCGTGGTCAACTCCCGGTGCGGCGCTGCTGATCGTTGCAGCCCAGGGAGACGTGCAGTTTCAGGCTGCGGTCGGAGCCTTTATCGTCTGCGGAGTGCTCATCATGGTGTGTGGCCTCGTGCCCGCGCTGGGGCGATTGATCACGCGGATTCCGCAGCCAATCGCGAGCGCGATGCTCGCAGGCATCCTGTTCCCGATCTGTCTCGCCCCCATCACTGCGTCCGTCGAGTATCCCCGGCTTGGCTTGCCGATGGTAGTGACGTGGTTGTTCCTGCTCAAGGTTGCCCCGCGGTGGGCTGTACCCGGAGCGCTCGTCGCGGCGATTGTCGCTATTGCACTCACCACAGAAGGGAGTGTGTTCGGTGGTGCAGCCGTCGCGCCGCAGCTCACGCCCGTTGTGCCAGTGTTCGATCCGACTCTTATCCTGAGCCTCGGCATCCCTCTCTTCGTCGTCACGATGGCGGGGCAGAACGTGCCGGGTTTCACCGTGATGCGCAGCTATGGCTACGCGGTTCCGGCCGGCCCCGCACTTTCTGTTACCGGAGCCGCATCGGTGGTAAGTGCGTTCTTCGGCGGTCACGCTCTCAATCTCGCCGCAATAACTGCCGCGCTCACCGCCAGCGAGGAGGCACACGACGACCCCAAGAGACGCTGGATCGCCTCTGTCGCCGCCGGGAGCACCTACGTGGTGATCGGTCTCGCCGCCGGGTTCGCAACGGCACTCGTATCGGTGGCGCCGCCCATCGTTGTCGTCGCCATAGCGGGGCTCGCAGTAATCGGCGCCCTCATTACGTCGGTGCGCTCGGCTCTGGATGCTGCTGAGCACCGGATCGCCGCGATAGCGACCTTTCTCGTCGCGGCTTCGGGGGTGACCGTGATCGGAATCGGCTCCGCGTTCTGGGCGCTCCTTGTGGGAGCAATCATCATGCTGTGGCTCGGCTGGAGCCGATCTGCCGGTCGGTCGAAACCCGTGACGACAGAAGAACCGAGTTCGACATGACCCAGAACACTTCACGCGACCCTTATCTCGACAATGCCAAGGCGATTCTCATCATCCTTGTCGTCGTCGGCCACGTGATCGAGCGCATCGATCGAGGATCAGCCGATGGCGTATACACGTGGATCTATCTCTTTCACATGCCGGCGTTCGTGTTCGTGTCGGGCTACTTCTCGCGAAGCTTCGTGGGTAACCCGAAGCAAATGGCGAGTCTTATCTCGGTACTAATCGCACCCTACGTGCTCTTCCAGATCATTTTTGCTCTCGAAAATTGGCTGATTCTCGGCAACAACTTCGAGTTGCGACTCTTCGTTCCGGGGTTCGCGCTCTGGTATCTCCTGGCGTTGCTGGTGTGGAGACTCGTGATCCCGCTACTGCGCGCAGTGCGCCATCCGGTGCTGATTTCGTTCGCTGTCTCGATTCTTTCGGTGCTGGCGGGTGGCGTCTCACAGGATCTGTCAGCGGCCCGCATCCTCTCGTTCTTGCCCTTCTTCACTCTCGGGCTTTTCACCACGCCTGACCACATCGATAAATTCAAGCGGCTGACCGCTCCGCTGTGGGTGAGAGTGGGTACCGGAACGTTGTTCGCTGCTGCTGTGGTTGCCACCTATCTCGCGCACGACGTGCTGCCTCGACGCTGGATCTACATGTACGGCCAAATGGATACATTCGGCCTCACCGAGGTTGAGCATGTCGTGGTGAGGGTGGGCGTGCTCGTCACGGCGTCAGTGATGTCGCTCGTGTTCTTCTCGTTGGTGCCTCGATTCAGTAGCCCTCTTACCGTCCTTGGGCAGAGAACGCTCCAGATCTACCTGCTGCACACCATTGTTCTCTACCCATTGCGGCCGCTGATCGGAGACTGGTCTGACTGGACCATCCGCACCGTCGCCTTAGCCGGAGTATTCGGTGTCGCGCTCGCGGTGGTTCTGGGCACACGGGCCGTGGCTCGAGCCACGCGGTGGCTCACTGATCCGCTGGCGCTCGTGGCTCTGGTTCGCGGCACTAGAGAAGGGCCCGCGCGGCTATAGATCCGGTGCCGTACGGATGACCGTACGAACCACCACGAAAAGAAACTTTCAACTTTTTTGAGATTGCTGCATCCAAAACAGGGGTTCAGCCAGAAGTACTCCATGTAAGGCGATTTACGCCCGACCACGAGAGGACATGAACAGTGCGAAACAAAATTTTTGCTGGTGTAGCCGCCGGAGCCATTGCCGCCGTCGGAGTAGCCATCCCCGCGAACGCCATTTCAGACACCACCGCAGACCTCTACGTTCTGCACGGAGTACCAGGACTCACCGTTGACGTCTACGTGAACGGCGAGCTGACCCTCGATGACTTCGAGCCCGGTGACCTTGCTGGCCCGCTCGACCTTCCGGCCGACACGTACACAGTCGCGATCACCGCTGCGGATGCGGAAGACGACTCCGAGCCGGCCATCGGCCCGATCGACCTCACGCTCGAAGCCAACATGAGCTACACCGCGGTCGCTCACCTCGACGAGTCCGGTGACCCTACCGCCAGCCTCTTCACCAACGACCTTTCTCCGGTCGCTGCTGGTGAAGGTCGTTTGACGGTCCGCCACACGGCAGCAGCGCCTGCTGTAGACATCCTTGCCAATGACGCCGTGGCCTTCGAGAACCTCAGCAACCCCGACGAGGTGAAAGCTGACCTCGCCGTCGGAACGATTTCCGCAGCGGTAGCCCTCACGGGAACGACTGACCCGGCCATCGGCCCGGCTGATGTCGACATTGCTGAAGGTGTCAACACGATCGTGTACGCCTGGGGTAGTGCAGAAGACGACAACCTCGACCTCGCCGTACAGACCATTGACGGCCTTCACTCGAACCCGAGTGGCGTAGATGCAGGAACCGCCGGCCTCGCGGCTGACAGCAACAATGGCGCACTCGTCGCTGGCCTCGGTGGCCTCGCAGCGCTTCTTGCCCTCGCCGGCTTTGCGGCAACCCGTCTCTTCGCCGCACGCGCAGCCAAGTAGACAACACCTGCTACAACTCAGTCACACTCAATAACAAGCACCCACAGAACCCCAGCAAGGAGAACGTCATGGCCTCGAGAATCCTAGCCCTCACCGCCATGGCGCTTCTCCTTGCTGGTTGTGCTTCACCCCCCGCCGAATCGATCGCTCCGCGTCCCGTGCCGTCTGCGGCCCCGACCGCCGTGGTCGACGTACCCCGCCAGTCGAGTGAGATCGCTCCCGTCGAGCAGCTCGCCGCTCCGGTACGCATCCAGATCCCTTCCGTCTCGATCGATATCGAGATCACTCCCGTCGGTGTCGAAGATGACGGCGTCATGGAGATTCCCCAAAACATTCGTGTCGCCGGGTGGTACCGCTACGGCCCCTCGCCGGCCAGCGACACCGGCTCGACCGTGATCACCGCGCACGTCGACGACTTCGAGCAGGGCCTTGGCCCCTTCGCGTATCTCAAAGAGATGCCCGCGGATGCCGAGATCATTGTCACGACAGATGACGGCGTCGACCACCGCTACCTCCTCGAATCCCTGCAAAACATCAAGAAGACGCAGTTGCCTCTCGACCAGGTGTTCGATAGAGATGGCGCACCCCGAATTGTGCTCATCACGTGTGGGGGACAGTTCGACGAGAACGTCTTGAACTACTCTGACAATGTCATAGCGATTGCCAACCCGCTGTGAACACCCTCAACCGGAGAGCTATGACCGACGACGAAGCCGCAGACGAAGCCCGCACCACGCAGGCATTCATCGCTGGCGACGAAGCGGCGCTCGCCGCGGTGTACAAACGGTGGTCATCGCTCGTGTTTACGCTCGCGGTGCGGTCGCTCGGTGATCGAGGAGACGCGGAAGACGTCACTCAAAAAGTATTCGTCTCCGCGTGGACCGGGCGCTCGAGTTTCAAGCCGGAGCGTTCGAGTCTCTCCGCTTGGCTGGTGGGCATCACCAAGAACAAGATTGCCGACACTCACGAGGCTCGCGCCCGTATTCGTCGGCTTCAAGAAGAGCTGGCGTCTACGACATCGAGAGCAGAGGCAGTCGCAGAAGACTTCGATCTGGCCGACACCCTCATGATGGCCGACGAGATCTCTCGCCTCGAACCGGACGCCCAAGCAATTATGCGATTAGCGTTTTTTGATGATCTCACCCACAACCAAATAGCCGACCGTCTCGAACTACCTCTCGGAACGGTCAAGAGCCATATCCGGCGCAGTCTGCAACGGATGCGAACACGATTGGAGGCGACCTATGCGACACGTTGATCCTGAGGTCCTTGCGCTGCTTGCCCTGGGCGAGCAAGTTGCCCTCCCCGAAGACAGCGCGCACGTCAGCGAATGCGATCGGTGCCGCGGTGAGATAGAAATCCTCTCGCGCGCTGCCATGATCGGCCGCTCGACGTTTGATGCTGGCGAACTGCTCGAGGCACCGTCACGAGTTTGGGATCGCATCAGCGACGAACTGTCTCTGTCTGTTCAGACGACCAGCGTGTTGTCCGATACTGCTGTGATCGATGACAGCGAAGCCGAGGTGCCAAGCGATGACTTGGCACATAAGCGCGCCGCACGGCTCAGCGAGGGGCGTGAGGAGTCAGAATTCGATGCTTCTGGCGACTCTGTGGATGCCCTCGCCAGCGCCACTGATGCCGCCGTCTCTGAAGGCGCCATCGTGCAGTCGCTCGCTGAGCGTCGACGCCGCCCG
The DNA here is from genome assembly GCF_004118935.1 of Salinibacterium sp. UTAS2018. Taxonomy (NCBI): domain Bacteria; kingdom Bacillati; phylum Actinomycetota; class Actinomycetes; order Micrococcales; family Microbacteriaceae; genus Salinibacterium; species Salinibacterium sp. UTAS2018. The sequence continues at coordinate 66,488 of NZ_CP035375.1, read as the reverse complement.
TGGATCGGAATCGTTGCCGCGGCGGCCGCCGTCACACTGGTCGCGGGTGCCGGAACCGCCCTCTGGGCGACGCTGAGCCCCGCCGCACAACCGACCATTCTCGCCAGCGCTACGCTCGACGCTTTTCCCGGTTGGCAAGATTCCACCGGCGAAGCGACGCTTGAGCAACTGCCCGATGGCACGCGGGTGATCGACGTCAACCTCGATGCTCCCGCGACCGACGGTGGTTATCGCGAAGTGTGGTTGATCACGACGGATGCCACGGCTCTCGTCAGCCTCGGAATTGTGGAGGGCACGTCAGGTCAGTTCACCGTTCCCGAGGGCCTCGATATGTCGAGTTATGACCTCGTCGATATTTCGGAGGAACAGTTCGACGGAGACCCGGCGCACTCGGGCGATTCGATTGTGCGCGGGCAGCTCTCCACTCAAGCGTAAAGATCAAGGCTGCTGTCGCTGGCAGAGTGTCGCGGGCAGAGTCTCGCGGGCCGGGGATCGCCGGCCGCGAGCGGGGTCCGATCGAAGCGGTGGTTACTCGGGCGGCGCCTACTCGAAGCGGGCGGATTCCAAGCGGTGAAGGGCGAGCGCAACGGAGAGCCGGGTGCGACCCCGCGACGTGCGCACGTCGAAGCCGAGCTTGGCGCTTAACTCTTCTGCCCGGGATTGCACCGTGGAGTGGTGAAAGCCGAGTGTCGCCGCCGCAGCCCGCAGACTCTCGCTCGCGGCCAGAGTGTCGAGCATCGGCAAGATGCGCGGGGTTTCGCGAATCACGACACCGAGCGATTGCAGATCGCAATTCTCCGGAGCTCCGGCGGGACTGATCTCGGCGAGCAACAACAGCGAACCTAGATCGTCGCCATACAGCACGGGCTCATGATCGGAGGTCAGCCGCAGCGCCGTGAGCGCCGAGAGCCAGGAGCGCACGAGGTCGGCGGGGGAGGCAGCGATACCGACGCCGGCACGCTCGGCGACCACGGCATCCGTGCTCAGGACGATCTCGGCGCGAACTGCTCCGGCCATGGTCGTGATCACAGCAGAAGGTCCCGCAGCGACTCGTGTAGTACTGGCCGGCTGCGCGATGATGCGATAGCGGGTGGTGGAAACCAGACGAAGTGTCTGAGCCGCGGCGTGGCGGCTCTCACCTGTTTCGGCAGCGTCGAGAAGGGTCTCGACCGGATTGTGAACTGATTCGGCCGGACCGGTGCGTTCGAAGAGGATGCTGAGGGCAAGCGTGACGCGCTCGAGGATCATGTCATCGTTGGCGTGCGCGTTTCCGGTCCGTTCGAGCCAGACGGTCCCGCCGCCCGTGACTGCTCGCGCTGGCCACGACTCCGGCGTACCTAATTCTGTGCTTCGTCGCCCGCGCTCATCGACGCGCAGGCTGAGGGACGGTGAGAGGAGCCCGGTGGCGCATCCGGCCAGCATGCTGGCGCCGCGCAGCAGAACTTCAGCGCTCGCGTGACCCGCGGTGAGCGCGTCGAAGTAGGAGATTACTCGCAGCGTCTCGCTGGCCTCGGGATCGAGTGCCTTCAATCGTCCGGCTAGTTCTTGCATTGTCGTTCCGCCTCTGTGGTTCGAGCCCCACTCTATTGCGGACCATTCAGAACGAACAGTCGGGAGCGGACTCGAACCACAGTTGTGTCGGCTTCGGGTGCGTGCGGTTGGCTCGTTACAGGCCGAGCGTGCGACGCAGCCAATTCAGGCGGGCATCCTGAGTCGCGACCGAGAGCGCCGCTAGCGGAGCCATGAAGTCGTAGCCGTGGAAGCCGCCGGGCCAGACATGGAGTTCGCAGTGTCCGCCCGATGCCCAGATGGCCGAGGCATACGCAACATCTTCGTCCCGGAAAACCTCCGAGGTCCCCACGTCGATAAAGGTGGGCGGCAAGTTGCTCAGATCTGTCGCACGAGCGGGGGCGGCATAGATCGAGACCTGATCAGTCTTGCGACGGTCGCCAAGCAGAGCGTCCCACCCCGTGTCGTTGCTTCCGCGATCCCACACGCCAGTGCCATCAATCTGATGACTCGAGACGGTCTGATTGCGGTCGTCGAGCATCGGGTAGATCAACAATTGTGCGGCGAGAGCGGGGCCGCCGCGGTCGCGCGCCATCAAGGTTGTTCCCGCCGCAAGACCGCCACCGGCGCTGCCGCCAGAGATAATGAGTTTGGCGGGGTCAATACCGAGCCGCTCAGCATTCTCGGCCGTCCAGACGAGAGATGCGTAGCAGTCGTCAACCGGTGCGGGGTCTGGATGCTCCGGAGCCAGACGATACTCGACTGACACCGCTACGGCATCCAACTCTTCGACCCACGCGAGCATCGTCTCCATGCCCATGAATCGATCGCCGATGATCATGCCGCCACCATGAGTGTGGAGGATACCGAGACCGGCAGTGGTGTGATCAGTGCGCTGGAAAATGGAGACGATCAGGTCGCCACCGGGCCCCGCGAAGGTTTCTTCTCGATGGCTAACGGGACGATCGAGCAACAGCTCATCGACGGCGGTGACGAAGCCGGCCCGCAGAGGCTCAATCATCTCGGGAGTAACGGTCGGGGGCAGCTGCTCATTGACGATGGCTAACACGGCGGCAAGCTCGGTATCAAACGGGGGAGCGGGATGAATTTTACGAGTAGACATGTGACCTCCATTGGTCAGGCGCCACGGCATTGTGACGGCCTGTCTCCACGCTAGAGCGTGGAACCGCGCACCAGTACCGCCACACGGTCCACGTTTCTCGTGCAGCAGCCGCCAGATGGCGGTGTCAGCCCGAAATCATCCTTCACACCGTGGGAAAGTTGGCCCCCAGCGTGTCGCCGTCTTCGTAAATCGATTGCGGGCTTCCGATCACGCGGGAGTCAGGAGTGCCGACCACCTCATAGTCCTTATTCGTATAGGGGAACTGTGCCAGTAGCCAGCGCATTGCTTCGATGCGTGCGAGCTTCTTGTCGTTGGATTTCACCACTGTCCACGGGGCTTGTGGGGTATTGGTGTAGAAAAACATGGCCTCTTTCGCTTGCGTGTAGTCGTCCCATTTGTCGAGGCTCGCGAGGTCGGTGGGGGAGAGCTTCCACTGTCGAACAGCGTCGTGGGATCGGGCCGCAAACCGCGCACGCTGCTCGTCGCGGCCCACGGAGAACCAGAACTTGACGAGATGGATGCCCGATTGCACGAGCATGCGCTCGAACTCCGGCGCGGAGCGAGTGAACTCGAGATGTTCTTGCGGCGTGCAGTAATCCATGACGCGTTCAACGCCCGCTCGGTTGTACCAGGAACGGTCGAAGATCACGATCTCGCCCCCGGTCGGCAGATGCTGCACGTACCGTTGGAAGTACCACTGCTTTCGTTCCCGCTCGGTCGGAACTTCGAGAGCGACGACGCGGGCACCTCGGGGGTTCAGGTGCTCCATGAAACGCTTGATTGCGCCGCCCTTGCCGGCGGCGTCGCGTCCCTCGAAGATGATGACGACTTTGCGGTCAGTTTCTTTGATCCACGACTGAAGCTTGAGCAGCTCGATCTGAAGCAAGCGCTTCTGGCGCTCATATTCGCGCCGGGACATCTTGGTCTCGTAGGGATGCCCGTCCCGCCACGCTACCTTGGGCGCATCGGGAGGCAGGACGGTATTCGGCAGCGCGAGGGGAGCGCTTGTCGTGGGATCAACAGAGTCACTGTTAGCAGGGTCCATATCTCAATTCTACAGAGTGTAGAAATAATCGTACTGTGTGCGACGCTCCAACTCGAGTACCCGCCATGTGGCGGTACGGGGCTGGAATGATCCGCCGTCAGCGTGGTTGAACCGGATAACTGATCCATCCACACAGATTTTGGGAGACCGGAGCACACCATGCAGTTCGGAATTTTCACCGTCAGCGACGTCACAACAGACCCGACGAACGGCCGCACGCCCACCGAGGGCGAGCGCATCAAGAACATCGTCACGATCGCGAAGAAGGCGGAAGAAGTCGGGCTCGATGTATTCGCCCTGGGGGAGCACCACAACCCGCCGTTCGTCTCCTCAAGCCCCACGACGACGCTCGCCTACATTGCGGCGCAGACCGAGAAGCTCATTCTCTCCACGAGTACCACGCTCATCACGACCAATGATCCGGTAAAGATCGCCGAAGACTACGCGATGCTTCAGCACCTCTCCGATGGACGCACCGACCTGATGATGGGGCGCGGCAACACGGGGCCCGTGTACCCGTGGTTCGGCAAAGACATTCGGGAGGGCATCCCGCTCGCCATCGAAAACTACTCGCTGTTGCACAAGCTGTGGCGCGAAGAGTTCGTCAACTGGCAGGGCAAGTACCGCACACCGCTGCAGGGCTTCCAGTCAACGCCGCGACCCCTGGATGGCGTGCCTCCCTTTGTCTGGCACGGATCGATCCGAAGCCCCGAGATTGCCGAGCAGGCTGCGTACTATGGCGACGGCTTCTTCGCCAACAACATCTTCTGGCCTAAAGAGCACTACATGAAGCTCGTCAACTACTACCGTCAGCGCTTCGAGCACTACGGCCACGGCACGGCAGCTCAGGCCATCGTCGGTCTCGGTGGTCAGGCGTTCATGCGCAGCAACTCGCAGGCCGCGAAGGCAGAGTTCCGTCCCTACTTCGACAATGCTCCCGTGTATGGTCACGGACCATCGATGGAGGACTTCACTGACCAGACACCGCTCGCCGTCGGCAGCCCGCAAGAGGTCATCGACAAGTACGCCGGAATGCGCGAGCACTTCGGCGACTACCAACGTCAGCTCTTCCTCATGGACCACGCCGGCTTGCCGTTGAAGACGGTTCTCGAGCAGCTCGACATCCTCGGCGAAGAAGTAGTGCCAGTGCTCCGCAAGGAGTTCGCCACCAACCGCCCCGCCGAAGTTCCGGATGCTCCCACTCACGCCTCGCTCGTCGCGAAGCGTGATGCGGCGCTCGCTATCTCCGCCGCCGGCGCCCCGGCAACCGTCTAGCTCCGCTACCAGCTCACACCCACTCCACTAGCTCCCCAGAAAGAAGCACATCATGTCCGACGTCAAGAAGATTGCCGTCATTGCCGCTGGCCTCAGTCAGCCGTCATCCACTCGACTACTCGCCGACCGCCTCACCGAGGCAGCCGTTGCCGCCCTGCGCGATCGCGGTGTTGACGCCGAGGTGACCGTCATCGAGCTGCGTGACCTGGCGCACGATATTACGAACAACCTACTCACGGGCTTCCCGAGCGCGAAACTCGATGAGGCGATCGCCGCGGTGACCGGAGCCGACGGGCTCATCGCCGTCACGCCCATCTTCACCACGAGCTACAGCGGGCTGTTCAAATCCTTCATCGACGTGCTCGACCCGCAATCGCTCACCGACCTGCCCGTACTGCTCGCTGCGACCGGCGGCACCGATCGCCACTCGCTCGCGATCGACTATGCGATGCGACCGCTGTTCAGCTACTTGCACGCCGTGGCGGTGCCGACCGGCGTGTACGCAGCATCCGCCGACTGGGGCAGCGGGGGAGAAGGCAGTTCGGGAACCCTGCCGGCTCGGATCGTGCGAGCCGCGGGGGAACTGGCGGCGCTCGCCGCAGTGTCCGACCGTTCGGACCAGATCGTTGATCCGTTCGCGCTGCCGGATGGCTTTAGTCCGGTGGGGAGCTTCGGCGCACAGTAACTCCACGAGGGCGCCCGCACCTCAGGCAGCGAGCAGGCCTGGAAACCAGAAAAGACCGCGCTGCTCGGCGAACTCCGTGATGAGGTAATCATCCGGTGTCGCCGGGCGGCAACGGTCTTTGTGCTGCGTTATCTGGTGTCGCTGCGTTATCCGGTTTTGCGGCGGAAGTCGCGCTTGTGATCTGCGCGATCTTGCGTGCCATGGATAGCCGATTCGGCATCCAAGTGACCGGGGCGTGCGGTTTGCTTGCCCTGCTTGCGATCAAGCGCCTCGCGGAACCTGCGCTTGTTCTCTTCGCTCGCAGAGGGTGTTTCTTCTGTGGGTTCCATACCTGTCAGCTTAAACCACCCTCACCGAAGCAGGCACCGAAACCGTGTCGCGCGCCAATCTCTAGGGCTTCTCAGGCCGCCAGTGATACGATTGCGGCTAGTTGCCCACGTTGTTGTAGGGCAACAAACGGAGCAGGCTGGCAAGAAGCTGGTCACCGGTGGTAATTTTCCGAGTCGTTCGGAGGCTTTCTACTGTTGGCCAGACACGCGCCGCCACTCTAGGCATGCGCGTGAACCATCGCGTCCTTCTGCCCGCTCCTGCTCCTTGACGAGTCGCTCACCACACGGGTGCGCGACGTAAAACAAAGGAGAAACCCCCGCATGGAGGGTCCAGAAATCACATTCGCCGAAGCCGTTCTCGATAACGGCAAGTTCGGCAAGCGCACCGTGCGCTTCGAAACCGGTCGACTCGCTCAGCAGGCACAGGGTGCCGTCGCTGCGTACCTCGACGAAGAAACAATGATCTTGAGCGCCACGAGCGCGGGTAAGCACCCGCGTGAGGGCTTCGACTTCTTCCCGCTCACCGTGGATGTCGAAGAGCGTTCGTACGCTGCCGGCAAGATCCCCGGAAGCTTCTTCCGTCGCGAGGGTCGTCCCTCGACGGAAGCGATCCTCGTCTGCCGTCTCATCGACCGTCCGATGCGTCCGACCTTCGTTGAGGGCCTCCGCAACGAAGTTCAGATCGTCATCACCGTTCTGAGCATCGCTCCGGACGAGTTCTACGACGCACTTTCGATCAACGCCGCATCGCTCAGCACCCAGATCTCAGGACTCCCGTTCTATGGTCCGGTTGCCGGCATCCGCATGGCTCTGATCAACGACCAGTGGGTTGCCTTCCCGAAGCACAGCCAGCTTGCTGACGCTGTCTTCGACCTCACCGTTGCTGGCCGCATGGTCACCAACGACCAGGGTGAAGAAGACATCGCCATCATGATGGTGGAAGCAGAAGCTACCGAGAACAGCTGGGAGCTCATCAAGGCTGGCGCCACGAAGCCCGACGAGACTGTTGTTGCTCAGGGTCTCGAAGCATCCAAGCCCTTCCTCAAGCAGCTTGTGAAGGCTCAGCTCGAGGTCTCGACCAAGGCTGCCAAGCCCGTTGCCGAGTTCAAGCTCTTCCCGCCGTACTCCGACCAGGCGTACAACGCGGTCAGTGAAATCGCTGAAGCTGAGCTTCGCGATGTCTACAAGATCGCTGACAAGATCGAGCGCCAGACCGCTGACGATGAGCTCAAGGCTCGCGTCAAGGCTGAGGTTCAGTCCAAGGTTGACGCTGAAGAACTCAGCGAAGACGTTCTCGGCATGGTTGGCGGAGCGTACAAGGCCGTCAGCAAGAAGGTCATGCGTACTCGCGTACTCACCGAGGGCATCCGTATCGACGGCCGTGGCTTGAGCGACATTCGTGCGCTCGATGCTGAGGTCGAGGTCATTCCTCGCGTTCACGGTTCGGCAATCTTCCAGCGCGGCGAGACTCAGATCTTGGGTGTCACCACGCTGAACATGCTCAAGATGGAGCAGCAGATTGACTCACTGGCACCAGTGACCAAGAAGCGCTACATGCACCACTACAACTTCCCGCCCTACTCGACTGGTGAGACCGGTCGTGTTGGTAGCCCGAAGCGTCGCGAGATCGGGCACGGCTTCCTTGCCGAGCGCGCCATCGCACCGGTGCTTCCTGCTCGTGAAGACTTCCCTTACGCGATCCGCCAGGTATCCGAGGCTCTCGGCTCCAACGGTTCAACGTCGATGGGTTCCGTCTGTGCATCGACTCTGTCGCTGCTCAACGCTGGTGTGCCGTTGCGCGCACCGGTTGCGGGTATCGCTATGGGCCTGATTTCGGATGAGGTCGACGGTGAAACTCGCTACGCAGCTCTCACCGACATCCTCGGTGCTGAAGATGCTCTCGGCGACATGGACTTCAAGGTTGCCGGTACGAGTGAGTTCATCACTGCTATCCAGCTCGACACCAAGCTCGCTGGTCTGCCCTCGTCGGTTCTCGACGGTGCACTCAAGCAGGCTAAGGAAGCGCGTACCGCGATTCTTTCGGTGATCAACGCTGCAATCGACGCTCCTGACGAGATGGCCCCCACGGCTCCTCGCGTGATCTCGGTTCAGATCCCGATCGACAAGATCGGTGAGCTCATCGGGCCCAAGGGCAAGAACATCAACCAGATCCAGGATGACACCGGAGCCGACATCTCGATTGAGGATGACGGAACGGTCTACATCGGCGCTGTCGATGGTCCTTCTGCCGAGGCTGCACGCGCGGCGGTTAACGCCATCGCGAACCCGCTCAACCCTGAGGTTGGCGAACGCTTCCTGGGTACGGTCGTCAAGATCGCTACCTTCGGTGCATTCGTATCGCTCACCCCGGGCAAGGACGGACTGTTGCACATCTCTGAGGTTCGCAAGCTTGCCGGTGGCAAGCGTGTGGAGAACGTCGAAGATGTACTCGGAGTCGGCCAGAAGATTCAGGTTGAGATCACCAAGATTGATGACCGTGGCAAGCTCTCGCTCGCACCCGTCACTGACGAGGCTGACGCAGAAGCAGCGGCTCCCGCTGACGAAAGCTAAGTCCCGCTAAACGCAGGTCACGCTGAGCGCCCATCCTCATAGAGGATGGGCGCTCAGTCGTTAACGGTCGCCCCGGGGCGTTGCGGGAGTTTTTCTTTTCCTCAGATGCAGCAGTTGCGGGGGTAGTCACCCTAGTCTGCCCTTCGTTGGGGTCCCCCATAGTGGGGTGTTGGGCACTATCCTGAGCGAGTGACCCGAATCACTACACCTTTTGATGTCTTCATGAGCGATATGCTCCTGTGGCTCGAGACCGCTTGGTACCTCTGGGCAGCCCTCGGCATAGTTATCGTCGTCGTGGTCGTCAGCGTGGCTGTTGCAAAGATGCGCAGCCGTGGCTACGAACGCGTTCCGCATTACTACCGTCGTAACACCTAAGAAGACCCCTCGCGCTATCCCGACTGCCCGCACGACCGCTGCGGGAAGCTAGTCGTGCCCGTCTTCTGCAGCGCTACTCGGCCGGAGTGCTGGAGTATCCGATTAGTTGCGCACGCGCCACGACATGATCGCGCAGCGCGAAGCCCAACATAGCGGGGGTGCTGCCCGGGGCAAGATCGAGGCGCTCGACGTTAAGCGCGCTCACGGTGAATACGTAGCGGTGGGGCCCGTGGCCAGCGGGTGGGGCGGCGCCCTGGAACGCTTCGAGGCGGAGTTCATTCGGAACGGTTATCGCGCCATTCGGCAGGAGTTGAGATTCCGGGTTGCCGGCGTCCTGCGGCAGCGACTCCACGGAGGCGGGGATGTTGTAGACAGCCCAGTGCCACCATCCGCTGCCAGTGGGGGCATCCGGGTCGTAGGTGGTGAGTGCGAAGCTCTTGGTGCCGGAAGGGAAGCCGTGCCAATGAAGAGTAGGGGAGCGGTCTTCACCGCCGGCGTTGGCGATGCCGGATCGAGCGAACGTGGGGAGCTCTCCTCCGGCTTCGAAGTCGGGACTCTCCAGAGTGAACGACGGTACCTCGGGCAGTTTCCAATTGGGGTCATTCACGGCAGTGGTCCTTTCGATTACTGAAACTCGACTGTGGCCATTATGGCGAGAATGACCGCGAGGCGACACCGCGGTGGGGGTTGACGAGCTCATCACGGCGTATTTCGACACGGACTAATAACGATCTGTCTGTCCTCCGCCTACTGGGGCAGTCGACGACATATTCTTAGCAAAAGCCTTGTGGGAGGCCGTTATGACGCAAGTGCACCCGACGCGATCACTGCCGGGTTCCACTCGTGTGCGCCCAGTAGCGGGGCAGCACTTTTCGACCCGAGTCATCGGGTCTTCTGACCTTCGAGTTTTTCCGCTCGCGCTGAGCGGAAACATCTTCGGCTGGACTGCAGACGACGCGGCGACGTCGTCCATTCTGAATACTTTTGCCGATGGCGGTGGCAACTTCATCGATACGGCTGACTCGTATGCTTCTGGTCGCAGCGAGCTCATGATCGGCAAATGGATGCGCACGCGTCGCAATCGCGATCAGATCGTGGTTGCGACCAAGGTGGGTAAGAGTCGCGATAACCCGGGCATGGACTCCTCCGCAATAAAGCGTTCCGTGGATGCCTCTCTCGCGCGCTTGGGTACGTCACACATTGACCTGTTGTACCTGCACGTCGACGACGAATCTGTCGACTTCGATGAGACATTGCTCGCGGTCGATGAGCTAATTGGCGAGGGGAAGGTTCGCTACTTTGGCGGCTCTGATCACACCGGCAACCGCCTCATTCAGGCCCGTATCGCGTGCGGTCAAATGGGCGTAGCTCCGATGGTGGCAGTGCAAGCTCATTACAACCTGCTCCACCGTCAGGAGTATGAAACTGGGCTCGCGCATGTCGCGGCGATTCAGGGGCTCGGCGTTATGCCGCGCTTCGCGCTAGCCAGCGGTTTCCTGAGCGGTAAGTACCGCCAGCGCGCCGATCTCGCGCTCAACTCGCGTGGCCACGATGCTGCGCAGTACTTGCGTCGTCGCGGAGTCAAGATCCTGAACGCGCTCGATGAGGTTGCTGACGAGCAAGACGAGAGCGTAGCTACCATCGCGTTGGCGTGGTTGCTGAATAAGCCAGGTATTGTGGCGCCCGTAGTGAGCGCGAGTCGTGCTGAGCAGGTCCCCGAGCTTATTGCTGCGGCGCGAGTTCAGTTGACCCGGCACCAGTCGGCCGAGCTCGACCGGGTCTCTGGCTACTAACGCGGACTCGGCGGGGGCGCCAGCAGGGCCGAGCGCGCGACGGTGACAACGCTGCACGGCCGCACTGCGGCCGCGAGCGTGGTAACGAACGTGGGTTGTCAGACCTTGACGGCGTCGTTGAGCACTCGCTTGACAACGCGAGCCATCGCGGCGCCGGCAGCAATGGTGTCTCCGGCATATCCGCCGGCAAGAGCGCCGTCTTTAGCGAGCATGAGCTCGTCAGCGGCGTCACCCGCAAACGGGTGTTCTGCTGCGCGCATGAGGTCGTACAGCGTCTCGTTGTACCAGTCGCGATGGTCGGCGATGAGTACACGCACGGGGTGCGTCGGGTCGGGAAACTCTGCGACGACATTGAGGAACGGGCAGCCACGAAAGTCGGGCTTCGTTAGCTCGCCAGCAACCGATTCGAGGAGGCCGAGCACGGCATCGTGAGGCGAGGCGGCATTGTCGATGATCGACTGCACCTCAGCTTCGACCGCAGCCCGGCGGCTCTTGACGTACTCAAGGATGAGGTTGTCTTTTGAGCGGTAGTGCTTATAAAAAGTTGCCTTGGTCACGCTGGACTGGGCGATGATGCGATCTACACCGACGTTCAGAATGCCGTCTTGGTAGAAAAGTATGTTGGCCGTGACGAGGATGCGGCCTTTGGCCGGAGCGCGCTGCGCAGTCTCAAGAGTCTCAAATACCATCGCAGCGCACTCCTTCCGTGGAGGTTCGGATCAGGAACGTTTCCCCACTGTGTGCATCGCAAGAATTCGGGTTCAAGCGATGCGGCTTATTGAATGTGAGCGAGTTCGGGTCTCGCTCACATGGTTTACATCACCGGGTTCGGGTCCCGGTGATGGGTTGTCGGCTTCGGGTGCCTAGAAAGAACATTACCACGTGAGGACATACAGACAAGTCTGTCTGTCCTCATTTTTATCCCCCAATTTGGGGGACGTAAACGTGACTAATCCACGCTCTTGCCGTTGCGAGACCCGCAATGACGTAGGCTCATAGGTGATGAGCGACGCTGTAATTCTTCCTCTTGACCTTCCCGAACTGTCGTTCACCGCAACCGGCGACAGTCTCGTTCGTAGAACTGTGTTGCCGAGCGGTGTGCGCATTCTCAGTGAACAAGTACCGGGCGCACGCAGCGCAACGGTCGGCTACTGGGTAGCAGCAGGCTCTCGCGATGAGCATCCCGAGACCTACGGTGCGACACACTTCCTAGAGCACTTGCTTTTCAAAGGCACCGCGTCGCGTTCTGCCCTCGATATCGCGGTGAGCTTTGACGCGGTCGGCGGCGAACACAACGCCATGACGGCCAAGGAATACACCTGCTATTACGCCAAGGTGCAAGACATCGATTTGCCGATGGCGATCGAAGTCATCGGGGACATGCTCACCTCAAGCCTCATCGATCCCACTGAATTCGCTAACGAACGCGGTGTGATTCTCGAAGAACTGGCGATGGCGGATGACGACCCGACCGACGTCGCAAGCGAGCGTTACTTTGAGGCCGTCTTCGGCGCGCATCCGCTCGGTCGTCCCATTGGTGGCAGCCCCGAGACAATCAACGCGATCTCTCGAGAAGCCGTCTGGGATCACTACCAGTCGAACTATCGCCCCCAAGATCTCGTCATCACAGTGGCGGGAGCGGTCGATCACGACGAGCTCGTGGCTGCTATCTCGTCGTGCCTCGTGGCGGCAGGCTGGGATCTGTCTACCGAAGCGGCTCCGGTCGCCCGCCGAGACCTTTCTCGCAGTGCTCACTCCACGGTTCTAACACCGGGCCAGCGCCTGCACGTGACCCAGCGACCGATCGAGCAAGCGAACATCATTGCCGGCGTCGAAGGGCTCTCCGCCACCGACAGCCGCCGTGCCACGATGACGGTGCTGAACTCCATTCTGGGCAGCGGCATGTCGTCGCGACTCTTTCAAGAGGTGCGCGAAAAGCGGGGCCTCGCGTACTCCGTGTACTCCTTCTCGCCCAGTTACTCTGACGCTGGAGTTTTCGGCATCTATGCCGGATGCTCGCCCGCCAAGGCCAGCCAGGTGACAGACCTCATGCTCGAGGAGTTCCACAAAATGGGCACGGCTCACGTGACCGACGAAGAAATCAGTCGCGCTATCGGTCAATTACGTGGAGCATCCGCCCTCGCGCTTGAAGACTCCGACTCGCGCATGTCACGCCTCGGACGCAGCGAACTCACCCTCGGTGAATTCATCGACCTTGATGCATCGATCGCCCGCATCTCTGCGGTCACCGCCGACGACATCCAAGAACTTGCTCAAGAACTTTCGTCGCGCCCTCTCTCTATCGCAGCAGTGGGCGCCGTCAACGAAGAGATGTTCTCCGGCATCGATCTCGGCAGCGCTGCCGAGAGCTAGATCGACAAAGGAATGATGATGGCCCATTACTTGTATCTCGTGCGGCACGGCGAGCAGCAAGACGCAGAGCACGGTTTACCCGACGGCCCGCTGTCGGGCAAAGGCGTCCGGCAAGCTCAAGCGATCTCTGAGCGGCTGAGCGGGGTGCCGTTCACGCGAGCGTTCCATTCTCCGCTCCAGCGGGCCGCTGAAACCGCCGCGATCATGACCGAGCGGATGCCCGCCCTCGAGTCACAGCCGACGACGCTGCTGATGGACTGCATTCCCAGCGGTCCCACGCACGATATGCCTGCCGCTTTCGAGCCATTCTTCGGTTCGATTACCGACGAAGAGATCGATGCCGGTCAAGCGCAAATGGAAGACGCCGTTGCAGAATTTCTCACTCCGGCACGGGAAGACCGTCACGATCTGCTGATTACGCACAACTTTGTGATCTCGTGGTTCGTGCGAGAGGTACTCGGCGGCGATCAGTGGCGGTGGCTCGGGCTCAACCAAGCTAACTGCGGTCTCACGATCATCCGGGTGCGCAGTGCTAAACCGCCCGTTCTCGTGAATCACAACGACCTCGGCCACCTTCCCGTTGAACTACGCACCGGAATGCCGAGCGAACAGCCGTACTAAGCGCCTGGTCCTTCACATGACGTGAGGCCTAGTTCATCGATACGAGCGTCTTGAGATACCAGGTCGTCGCATTGGGATTGTCGTTGTACGGCGCGCACGGTTCGAACCCGCTTGAGCGGTAAAGCCCACCAGCCGCGGCAAGGCTCTCGTTGGTGTCGAGCACGAGCTCGGTCGCTCCCCAAGCACGCGCACGACGTTCTAGTTCGCCCAGTAGATCTCGCCCGAGTCCTGCTCCGCGACCCTCGGGCCGCACCCAGAGATGCTTGACCTCGAAGCGGCCGGGCTCCAACTGGCGGATGCCGCCACAGCCCAGAGCGCGGCGTTCAGTGCCATGGTCGGCATCGCTGCCATCCGGCTCGATCACGACGAAAACCCCGTGCGGTTCGGTGAACTGCTCGACGCGAGGGAACGTCGTGACGTACCCCGACGGCGTCGGAAAGGTCTCAGCGCGATAGCTGAAGTACTCGGTGAGCAGTTCGATAGCGAGAGCATCCGAGACAGGGAGAGAACGAAACTGAGGCACACGACCACAGTACTCTCGGCCGTGGGGAGCGCATGCCGGCTGCCCACTCACTGGCACACGCTTCAACGCTAGTAGCCGGGGGGAGTCGGCGAGGCTACTCAGCGTTGGTAGATTTGAACCATGACAATGAAAGTAGCGGTAGTCGGCGCAACCGGCCGTATGGGCACATACATCAGCGGCGTGGTTGAGGCATCCGCTGAATTCTCGCTCGTGGCCTCTCTCAACTCGCGCTCAGAGCTCAGCGACATGCTCGTGGCCGACATCGTGGTGGATGTCACCGAGCCCAGTGTCTCGCCATCGGTTGTCGACTTCGCCGTGCGTAATGGCAAGAGCGTCCTCGTCGGTACCTCAGGCTGGAGTGAGGATCGAGTGCAAGGCTTACGCTCGCTGCTCGCGGATACCCCTGAAATCGGCGTCGTGATCATCCCCAACTTCTCGCTTGGCTCAGCACTCGCGACGTCGTTCGCAGCCTCAGCGGCACGCTACTTCGACTCGATCGAGATCATTGAGAGTCACCACGCAGCCAAGGTCGACTCGCCCTCCGGAACCGCCGTCCGTACAGCGGAACTTATGGCCGACGCTCGCCGCGAACGCGGTCCCGCACTTGCTCCGCACGTCGACCAGCGCGCACGCGGCGAACAAGTTGCCGGAATCCCCGTGCACAGCCTGCGTATGACGGGCGTCATCGCCCATCAGCAGGTTATTTTCGGTGGCCCGGGAGAAGTGCTCACGGTCGATCACCGCACAATGTCGCAAGACTCGTACGAAGCGGGCATCCTGCTCGGCCTGCGCGCTGTGCCCACTGCTCAGGGGGTCACCGTTGGTCTCGACCAGCTCATCGATCTTTCCCCGGCAGGATCGGCCTTCGAGTGAAGACCCGAATCGCGGCCCTCGTCATGGTGGCGCTGCTCACGATCTACCTGATCTTCGTCATCAACTATGCGACGATCCTGATTCGAGCAGCCGAGCCCGTAGTGAACGCGATGGGCTGGGCATTGTTGGTGCTGCCCCTCATCGGATTCTGGGCGCTCGCGGCTGAAATGTTCTTTATTGTTCGCGCTGAACGTCTTCTCGCGACGCTCACCGCCGAGGGAGCCTTGCCGGATGAGGTTGTGGAGTTGCTCCCGAGCGGTCGCCCGGACCCCGCTGCGGCGGATCGCGCTTTCGATCGGTACCGCACGGAGACAGAGGCTGAACCCAGTTCCTGGCGTACGTGGCTGCGCCTAGGCATCGCGTATGACGCCGCCGGAGACCGGGGGCGAGCGCGCTGGGCTACTCGTCGCGCTATTGCGCTGTCGCGCGGTAAAACCCCGCGCTAGCCCATGACGCCGGCCGGTTTCCCCGACCCCGGCCCCGGCTCGACTAGTGACTAGTGACTAGTGACTAGTGACTAGTGACTAGTCACTAGTCGACAAATGCGTCGATTGCCTGCTCGATGGTGGTGTGAGTGAACGTGAACCCGGTGCTCGCCAGAGTCGGAGATTGAACATTCTCGTCGACCAAAATAAGGTCCTTGCCAGCGTCGCCCAGCATCCGAAATGCGAAACTCGGCACGGCGAACCAGTGCGGTTTGTTCATCTCGCGCGCTAGCGTTCGGGTGACGGTTTCGGCGGTAGCGGGTGTTGGGCCCACGAGAGATACGACTCCAGAAAATTCGCTACCGAGAAGGTGCACGATCGCGGCGGCCTCGTCATGCAAGCTGATCCAGGGCCAGTACTGCGCCCCGCTTCCGAGCCGACTGCCTACGCCGTAGCGGGTCAACAGATTGAGCGGGGTGAAGGCTCCGCCCTTTCCTACGACGATTCCGGTACGAAACATGACGAGTCGAGTTGTCGGCGGCGTGAGACGAGCTGCTTGCTCCCACGCGTAGACAACGTCGCTCAAGAATCCAGTGCCCTTGCTCGACTCATCGGTGAGTACTTCACCAGGCCGGCTACCGAAAAAGCCCACGGCTGAACCGCTCAAAAACACCGACGGCGGCGCACTGGCGCGGCGAATCGCTTCGGCGAGCAGGCGGGTTCCATCGACGCGCGAACGGAGGATCTCGCGCTTGTAGCCGGGAGTCCACGGGATCTTTCCTGTGGACGCTCCCGCAAGGTTGATGACGGCATCCGCTCGCTCGATGGCGCGATCGTCGATTGTGCCAGCGCTGGGATCCCAGCGGAATTCGTCCGCACCCTCCGGTTCACGGCGCACGAGACGCAGTACTTCGAAGCCGGCGGCTTCCAACTGCGACACGAGTTCGGTGCCGATGTAGCCAGAAGCACCCGCAACAAGGACGCGGGAGACATCAGGAACAGAAGTCGGTTCGCTCATGCTTACGCCAGGCTCGCTTCGAGGGTGATGGGGATGCCAGAGAGGGCGCGCGAGACGGGGCACCCTTCTTTCGCTTCGTTTGCCAAGCGCTGGAAGTCTTCGTCGCTGAGATTCGCCACCGTGGCGCTCACGAGCAAGTGGCTTCCCGTAATGCCTTCGGCCGGATCAAAGGTGACTGCCGCAGTCACTTGAAGGCTCTCTGGGGGAGTGCCGTTTTCCGCGAGTCCGTTAGAGAACGCCATCGCGAAGCACGACGCGTGCGCGGCCCCGAGCAGTTCCTCGGGATTGGTCGTTCCTTCTTGACCTTCGGATCGTGCGGCCCACGTCACGGGGAATTCTGCAGCGTCAGAGGAATCGAGAGACGTCGTTCCTTTGCCGCTGAACAGGTCTCCGAACCAGAGTGTTGTTGCTTCGCTCGTTACAGGCATTGCCGTTCCTTTCGTCGTTTCCAACCCTAGGCGTTGGCTGCGCGGCAGGGGTGAGAAAGCCGTGTGAAGTACGTACTATTGATGCGATGGCAACCACGATCGCAACACCCTACGAAGACTTGCTGCGCGATACGCTCACCAACGGCGTCGCTAAAGGAGATCGCACCGGCACTGGCACGCGCAGCGTGTTCGGGCGCCAGTTGCGGTTCAATCTGGCGGAGGGCTTTCCGCTCATCACGACCAAGCGCGTTCATTTCAAGTCGATTGCCTATGAGCTCTTGTGGTTCTTGCGCGGCGAGAGCAACGTGTCATGGTTGCGCGATAACGGCGTCTCTATCTGGAACGAATGGGCGGATGCCGCTGGCGAACTCGGCCCCGTCTATGGCGTGCAGTGGCGTTCTTGGCCCACCCCCTCCGGCGAACAGATCGATCAAATCTCTGAGGTCATCGAGCAGATCAAGACGAACCCCGATTCTCGACGCCTGATCGTTTCGGCGTGGAACCCCGCTGACATCCCCAGCATGGCGTTGGCGCCCTGCCACGCGTTCTTCCAGTTTTATGTCGCCGACGGCAAGCTGTCGTGCCAGCTCTACCAGCGCAGCGCCGACCTTTTCTTGGGTGTTCCCTTTAATATCGCGAGTTACGCGCTGCTCACCTACATGGTGGCCGAGCAGACAGGGCTTGAAGTGGGAGACTTCGTCTGGACCGGCGGCGATTGTCACATCTACGACAATCACGTCGAACAAGTGACCGAGCAATTGGCTCGGAAGCCCTACGCCGCACCACAGCTGAAGATCACCAGCGAGCGCGCGAACATTTTCGACTACGTCTACGACGATTTCGAGATCGTGGGCTATGAGCACCATCCCGCCATCAAAGCGCCGGTCGCGGTGTGAGCGAGAGTTTCCCGGTGAGCGAGACAGTTGCCCCCGTCTCGGTTGCGCTCATTTGGGCACAGTCCGCTGGCGGCATCATCGGCCATAACGGTTCGATGCCGTGGCATCTTCCCGAAGATCTCGCGCATTTCAAGGAACTCACGCTCGGCAGCCCGGTGATGATGGGGCGCAAAACGTGGGATTCCTTGAATCCCCGCTTTCGTCCGCTACCCGGACGCCGCAATATCGTCATCACGCGCCAAGAAGAGTGGAACGCGCCAGGGGCTGAAGTCGCTCACACCGTGACATCTGCTCTTGAGCTGGCGGCGGCATCCGCTGCTTCCAGCGATCGGGTCGCTGCCGATCGCGCGCAGAAAGATGTCGCTGAAACTGTCTGGGTTATCGGTGGCGCTGAGATCTTTGCGTCGGTGCTCAAGAGTGCAGATCGCCTCGAAGTCACAGAGATTCATGAAACATTCGAGGGCGATACTCTGGCGCCCGAACGCGGAGACGAGTGGATGCTCGTCGCGAGCGATCCGAGCGACGGCTGGCACACTTCCGCCACTAATCTTCGCTATCGATTCCTGCGTTACGAGAATCAGCAGGCTCAGCAGCGGTAGCCTAGAGGGGTGACTATTGAGAATCCCTTCGGCCAAGTCCTTGTTGCGCTCATCACGCCCTTCACCGCAGACGGTGAAGTCAGTTGGCCTGATGTAGAGAAGCACATTGACGATGTGATCAGTTCCGGCGCAGACGGCATCGTCGTCACCGGCACCACGGGGGAGACGAGCACCCTCACTGACCCCGAGAAGATCAAGCTTGTGGAGGTCGCTAAGTCGGTCTCCGGCGGGCGCGCCAAGGTCATTACCGGCGGGGGCTCAAACGAGACTGCTCACGCCATCGAACTCTACAAAGCCAGCGAGAAGGCCGGCGCCGACGGTGTCATGATCGTTACTCCGTACTACAACAAGCCGACCCAGGCCGGAGTGCTCACCCATTTCCGCATGATCGCGGATGCGACCGACCTGCCGGTCATCATGTACGACATTCCCGGCCGCACCGGCATCCCGATCACCTTCGAAACGATTCTGCGGGCGGCGAAACACCCGAATATTCTCGCGGTCAAAGATGCGAAGGGCGACTTCAGCGAGGTCAGCCGTGTGCTCAACCAGACAGACCTCTTGTACTTCTCAGGCGACGACTCGAACGCTCTTCCGCACATGTCTATCGGTGCTTCTGGCCTCATCGGTGTCACGGCGAACATCGCCCCGGCCCCGTACCGCGTGATGGTCGATGCCGTAAACGCGGGCGACCTAGCCACCGCTACTGCGGCGCACCAAGCTTTGGAACCTCTCGTACGTGCGGCAATGACGCACGTACCCGGCACCGTCGCGGCCAAGTACATTCTTCATGGCTTGGGCCGCATTTCGAGCCCACGGGTTCGCTTGCCGCTCGTCGGGCCTGAAGATGCCGAAGCCGCGATGATCGAGGATGAGTTGGCGTTGGTGGGCGAGATCAAGGGGCTTGACCTCACCAACTTCCGCCCTGACCGCAACGCGGCCGCTGGCGGAGCTCTCCCGAAAATCGCGGGAGCAACGCGCTAGCTTTCTCCGCGAGGAGTAGGCTCTGCCCTGGGCTAGGCCCACATTTTTAGCACGGGGGCTGACGGCCCCACACCACTAACTGCAAGGTACTGAATGCCCGTTTCTGTTTATGACCCGCCCGCACTCGAGAAGGGCACGCTTCGTGTGACCCCGATTGGTGGTCTCGGCGAAATTGGTCGCAATATGACCACGTTCGAGATTGACGGCAAGATCCTCATCGTGGACTGCGGTGTGTTGTTCCCCGAGGAACACCAGCCCGGTGTCGACCTCATCCTGCCCGACTTCAGTTCGATTCGGGACCGTGTTGACGACGTTCTCGGCATCGTGCTCACTCACGGCCATGAAGACCACATCGGCGCTGTTCCGTATCTCTTGCGCTTGCGCCAAGACATCCCGCTGATCGGCTCCACGCTCACGCTCGCTCTCATCGAGGCCAAGCTCAAAGAGCACCGCATCAAGCCGTACACCCTCAACGTTGCTGAGGGTCAAAAAGAGAAGATGGGGCCGTTCGATCTCGAGTTCGTCGCGGTTAACCATTCGATTCCGGATGCGCTTGCCGTCGCCATCACCACTGTTGCCGGCACCGTGCTGCACACCGGTGACTTCAAGATGGATCAACTGCCGCTCGACAACCGCATCACCGACTTGCGTGCATTCGCCCGTCTCGGTGAAGCGGGCATCGACCTGTTCCTCTCTGACTCGACCAACGCTGACGTTCCCGGCTTCACGCCGAATGAGCGCGACATCGGCCCGGTTCTCGAAGCCGTTATCGCCAAGGCTCCGCGCCGCGTTATCGTCGCCAGTTTCTCCAGCCACGTCCACCGTGTGCAGCAGGTTCTGGATGCCGCGATCGCCAACAACCGCAAGGTTGTTCTTATGGGGCGTTCGATGGTGCGCAACATGGGTATCGCGGCCGACCTCGGGTTCCTCAAGGTGCCCGACGGAGTGCTGTTGGACGCCAAGAAGGCCGTCAACTACCCCGACAACCAGCTCGTCTACATGTCCACGGGTAGCCAAGGTGAGCCGATGGCTGTGCTTGCGCGGATGGCGAATATGGAACACCAGATTGAGGTTGGCCAGGGTGACACCGTCATTCTCGCGTCGAGCCTCATCCCGGGTAACGAGAACGCGGTGTACCGCGTCATCAACGGCCTCACGAAGCTGGGCGCCAATGTCGTGCACAAGGCCAACGCCAAGGTGCACGTCTCCGGTCACGCTGCCGCGGGGGAGTTGCTTTACTGCTACAACATCCTGCGCCCCAAGAACGTTCTGCCGGTTCACGGCGAGTACCGCCACTTGGTAGCGAACGCGAACCTCGCTATCCAGTCCGGCGTGCCAGCCGAAAACACGATCATTGCCGAAGACGGCACCGTGATCGACCTCAAGGACGGTCACGCTGCCGTCGTGGGCCAACTCGATGTCGGACTCGTCTACGTCGATGGCTCCAGCGTCGGTGAGATCACGGATGCTGACCTCAAAGACCGTCGCGTCCTCGCCGAAGAGGGATTCATTTCCATCTTCGTGGCCGTCGATGCGCAGACGGGCAAGGTCATCGTCGGACCCGAGATTCAGTCTCGCGGTTTCGCTGAAGACGAGAAAGTGTTCGATGCGGTGCTGCCGCAGGTTGTCAAAGCGCTCACGGATGCCGCAGCTAACGGAACGCGCGACACTCACGCGTTCGCGCAGGTCGTTCGTCGCACGGTCGGCCGCTGGGTCAACACGCAGCACCGCCGTCGTCCCATGATCGTTCCGGTCGTCATCGAGGTTTAACCCCTTCAGTAATGGCGCGGAGGCTGTGGCTTCCGCGCCATTGTTGTGCGCCCGGAACTAGCGGGGGTCAGCGCGACACAGTGGGGGAGAACAGAGGCCGCGTCACGCTTGTTTTTCTCCCACTTTGGTGATGTGATGTGAAGATTGCTCGGCTGTGCGGGTCGGGAACAATCGGATTCGGAGACTCCATGGGTGTTGCGCGCAGATGGGTTTTCCCCATTATCTGGATGGTTATTTTTAGCGTTATCGCTGCAGCATTGGTTAAATTCGCCTTCTTTGGCGATGCGCTGAAAGCCGACGATCTCGAGTTTCCGACGGTGGCGATCGAGGAACCGCACTACGAGGTGGTCACGGGCACGATCCGCAACGATGTCTCGCTCAGCGGCAGCATTGCCCCAGCGGCGACCGTTCCGATTCCCGCAACGCTGTCCGGTGAAGTTCGAGAAGTCGCGGTGTCGTCGGGACAGTCCGTCAAGAAGGGCGAGGAGATTCTCAAACTTCGCGCTGACGTTATGAACTCTGACGGTACGGCGGGTACTCAGTGGAAGATCGTTGAGGCGCCGGCAACGGGAAAGCTCACTGACTTCACGGCCCTTGTCGGTTCATCATTCCAAGTGGGATCGCCTGTAGGCGGCGTTGCGCCGCCCACCTACATCGTTAGTGGAACGGTGCCTTCAGAACAGCTCTACCGCCTCATTGACCGCCCGAAAGACGCGAGCGTCGCTATCAACGGCGGCCCGGCGCCCTTTACCTGCACGAAGCTTGCCATCTCTTTCGCTGAAGAAAGCGATTCTGCGGCGGAAGCGACATCCGGCCCCAGCGTCTCGTGTACGGTGCCGAAGGACGTGGTCGTGTTCCCGGGTCTTACCGCCGAGATCACGATCGCGGGCGGTGTTGCTGAGGACGTGCTCATTGTGCCGATAACGGCTGTCGAGGGAACCGCACTCTCTGGCAACGTGTATATCGTGCTGCCCGATGGAACTTCTGAACTTCGCGAAGTAACACTGGGCCTGAACGACGGCATCAACGTTGAAGTCGTCTCAGGCCTCGACGAGGGCGATACGATTCTGCAGTTCGTTCCCGGGGCCGAGGCTCCGGAAGTCCTTCCCGATAACTGCTATCAGGAGAACGATGAAGTGGTGTGCTTCTAATGCCCCTACTCTCCCTGCAGGGGGTCACGCGTTCTGTTGAACTCCCGGATTTTTCACGGCTGGACATCCTCAAGGGAATCGACCTTGATGTCGAAGTCGGCGACCACCTCAGCATCGTCGGACGGTCGGGGTCCGGAAAGTCCACGCTCCTCAATTTACTGGGACTCATTGACAACCCCTCGACCGGCAGTATCGCGTTCGATGGCGAACCGCTGGAAAAGCTTTCGGGAAGTAAAAGGGACCGTAAACGGGGCCGGGATGTGGGGTTCATCTTTCAGCAGTTCAATCTGCTCGCGGGGCGAACCGCTCTCGAAAACGTAATGACTCCACTGCTCTATGCGTCCGGTAGCCAATTCTGGCGACGCCGGGCACTCGCGAGCGACATGCTCGAACGTGTCGGCTTGGGAGACCGGATGTCCTCCATGCCCGACAAGCTGTCTGGCGGCGAGCAGCAGCGCGTTGCTATCGCGCGTGCTCTGGTACGCAGCCCGCGCCTGATTCTCGCTGACGAGCCCACGGGAGCTCTCGATGTGGAAACAGGAAAGACAGTCATGGCGCTACTCGATGACGTGGCAGAACAATCAGGCGCTGCGCTCATTACGATTACGCACGATCCCACTGTTGCCGCACTCGCGCGCAGACACTACCGGCTCGATGATGGCGTTCTTCAATCCATCGATGTGCGCCGGATCCTCGCCACGAGTCTTCCCGAGGCAGCGCTATGAGGTGGTGGCGTCGAAAGAAAAAGACAGCAGCGGCTGTCGAGCATGTGACGCCGTCCCCCATATCGACGACGATGCCCGCGCCACGAGACGAGTCGCGACATTCCTGGCTCAGTTCTCTCGTGGGCTCGGTCGTCGAGGCATGGGATGAGGTGCGTATCAATCGCACGAGGGTCCTGTTGAGCTTGATCGGCATTGGGGTGGCGGTGTGCGCCCTCGCCACAGTCGTGGGAGCCGGTGCAGTATTCGGTCAAGCGCAGACAGAACAGAGCGAACGTTCCGGTGGCAGGCCGGCCACTATTTCCGTCTACCCACCATCAATGGAGAGCGGACAGGATCGAGCGACTACTGAAGAATTCGTGGCGCACATGACTACCGTGATTGAGCGATATCAAATCTCCCACGCCACGCCTCGTTTTGCCGGGAGCGTGGCGGTCAATCTGGTCAATGGGCGGCAGTACTCCGCGGTTCAAGGGGTCAGCGCGGCTTATGGCGTTATGCATCGAGTTGAACTGAGCACCGGCCGCTGGCTGACCGACGCCGATCAACAGCGGCTCGCACCTGCGGTCGTCGTGAACGACGTCTTCTACGAAGCGCTTGGGCGCCCCGACGTGAGGACTCACCCCACCATTGAGCTTGAAGCGGATGCCAGCATCACCGCCGTTGTCGTCGGGGTGCTGGCGCCGGAGCCGTACCCAAGCGGCCTGAGTTTCACGATGCTCGCGGAGCCCTTCACCGCGTTAGTGGGCGCTGGCGACTCTCAAGAAAGCAATCTCAACTACGAACTCTGGGTTCCCGAAGAGCAATCAGCACAACTGGAGCAATTGATCGCGCGAGATGTGACGGTAGATTTCGGCGAGGGATGGCGTTCTGAATTGAATCGCAGCGACTATCGGGCGTGGGGTGGTCCCGATCCGCTCGAGCCGTTGCAGTGGGTGGTGGGTGGAATCGCCGGGCTCATCCTCGTGCTTGGCGCGCTTGGGTTGGTCAACATTTCACTCGTGACCGTCAAATATAGAGTGCGTGAAATTGGCGTTCGGCGAGCATTCGGTGCCACCGCTAG
The DNA here is from genome assembly GCF_004118935.1 of Salinibacterium sp. UTAS2018. Classification (NCBI taxonomy): domain Bacteria; kingdom Bacillati; phylum Actinomycetota; class Actinomycetes; order Micrococcales; family Microbacteriaceae; genus Salinibacterium; species Salinibacterium sp. UTAS2018. The sequence continues at coordinate 42,337 of NZ_CP035375.1, read as the reverse complement.
TCGTGTTTTCTTTGCGGTAATGATGGAGAGTGTCGTGGCGACCGTAGCCGCGGGTGTCATCGGGGTTTCGGTGGCGATCGCGATCGTTCAGAATCCGGCGGTGCAGAATCTCATTGCTCCGGGCGTGCAAGACCTCCCACCTTTCCCGTTAGAAGCGGCGTTGCTTGCTCTCGGTGCTTCTGCGGCGGTAGGAGTGCTTGCCGGGCTAACTCCAGCCCTCGTGGCTGTGAAAGTTAAGGTCATTGACGCGATTCGCTATTAGTGCGTGGGGGCGGTGACTGCTCTTACCGTTGGCTGTGTCGAAGCAGCAGCGCTCTCGCTCCGCCGGCTATAGCGCGGCGCGATGAGTGTCGCTGCGTCGCTCTGACAGAGGCCGCAGGTAGCGTTGAATTATGGCTACGCGTACAACGTCGACCTCGCGCTCGGGTGCGTCGAAACCGCGCGCCAAGAATGCGGCTACTAAGACCCAAGCCACGAAGCGGCTTCCGCGGGGCAAGCAGCCTCCGGTCGAGCCCGAGGGTCCATTGACAAAATTGTGGCTTGCACTCGCTCACATGGTGGGTGGAGCGTTCCGTGTCTTCGGGCGCGAGGAACTCACGAAAGACGAACGTCGCGACGGCGTGCCGTTCTTGTTCTTTTTGCTCGCCATCGTCGGCGCGGTCGTGGAATGGTTCAATCCGACCGACTCCGTCGCCATCGCTCTGGATGCCTACACGTTCGGCGGTCTCGTTGGCCGCGTTGCTTTCGCGCTCCCTGTCATTCTGTTGCTGCTTGCCGTGTGGATGTTCCGGCATCCGTCGAGCGTGCATGACAATGGCCGCATCGGCATCGGCCTAAGCATTCTCATTGTCACGGTGGCGGCGTTGTGCCACGTGTATACCGGTCAGCCGCATCCGGCAGAAGGCGCCGAACTGATTGCGCGAGCCGGGGGAGTCTTTGGGTGGCTTCTCGCGAATCCGCTGCTGTGGCTTGGTGGGATGTGGCTCGCAGTGCCCATCATCGTATTCCTGCTCGTGCTCTCACTCTTCATCATTACGAAGACACCGCCGAACCGCCTTGGATCGCGCCTTCGCGAGCTCTACGCGTATCTCTTCGGTGCTCAGCTGCAAACTGACGAAGAGCGTGCGGCTGCAAAGTTGCGTGCGGGTTCCGGCAACACTGATTCGGTTCAGTTCGGGTCGCTGACTGATATCGGACTAGATGCGCACGACACCGAGTCGCTGCCGTGGTGGCGTCGCAACAAGTCGCACCCGACAGAGGACAAGGCCTTCGACAGCCCGGTTGTTGGACGAGAAAGCTCCACCGAGGTTGTGGACCCTGTGCCCAAGGCCCGGCCCACGCCGCCGCCTGCAGCGAAAGACCTCACGAAGAAAGAGGAAGAATTCGGGGTCGAGCTGCTCGAAGATCTGCTCAAGGCCGAAGACGCTGTGAAGAAGTATGCGACCGGTGAAGTGGATGCTCCCGCCACCGGTGTTCGTGACGACGGCCCTGGCATCCTCCCCGGTTTCACCACCAAGGCGAGCGAAAAGGGTAACGCCGGCGAATTCGACGGTCCGCACGAAACTACGCCGCAGCAGTCGAACATGACGTACCGCCTACCTCAGGCGTCTATGCTTTCGGCCGGAACACCGCCAAAGTCGCGTTCAGCAGCCAACGACGAGGTCGTCGCTGCCATCACTGAAGTCCTCAAGCAGTTCAGTGTCGATGCCACCGTTACCGGATTCAGCCGCGGCCCCTCGGTCACTCGCTACGAGCTCGAACTCGGCCCGGGTGTCAAGGTCGAGCGTGTCACAGCTCTTGCCCGCAACATTAGCTACGCCGTCGCCAGCAACGAGGTCAACATCTTGTCGCCCATCCCGGGCAAGAGCGCTATCGGTGTAGAGATCCCGAATAAGGATCGTGAAATCGTCTCCTTAGGCGACGTTTTGCGCTCGAGCGCAAGCACCAAGAGCGAGCACCCCATGACTATTGGTCTTGGTAAGGATGTCGAGGGCGGTTTCGTCGTAGCCAACCTCGCCAAGATGCCTCACTTGTTGGTGGCGGGGTCGACCGGATCTGGTAAATCGAGCTTCGTCAACTCAATGATCACCTCGGTATTGATGCGCGCTAAGCCTGCGGAAGTACGCATGGTGCTCATCGACCCCAAGCGCGTTGAGCTTTCTATCTACGCCGGGGTACCTCACCTCATCACGCCCATCATCACGAATCCGAAGAAGGCTGCCGAAGCCCTCGCCTGGGTCGTGAAAGAGATGGATATGCGGTACGACGACCTTGCCAGCTTCGGCTATCGGCACATTGACGACTTCAACCGCGCTGTCATCGCCGATGAGATCAAGCTCCCCGAAGGCAGCCAACGCAAGCTCAAGCCGTACCCGTATCTTTTGATCGTCGTCGATGAGCTCGCCGACCTCATGATGGTCGCGCCGCGTGACGTTGAAGACTCGATCGTGCGCATCACTCAGCTGGCGCGCGCCTCGGGAATCCACCTTGTGCTGGCCACCCAACGCCCCAGCGTGGATGTCGTGACTGGTCTGATCAAGGCCAACGTGCCTTCGCGACTCGCCTTCGCGGTATCGAGCATGACCGACTCTCGCGTCATCCTCGATCAGCCAGGCGCCGACAAACTCATTGGTCAGGGCGATGCGCTCTTCTTGCCCATGGGAGCATCGAAGGCCATTCGTGTTCAGGGTGCGTGGGTGCCCGAGAGCGAGATTGCCGAGATCGTGCAGCACGTGATCGCTCAAGCTCAGCCTGAGTATCGCAACGATGTCACGGTTGTCGCTGAAAAGAAGCAGATCGATGCCGACATCGGTGATGACTTGGATGTACTTCTCGCCGCCACAGAGCTCATCGTCAGCACTCAGTTCGGCTCGACGTCGATGCTCCAGCGCAAGCTTCGGGTTGGCTTTGCCAAGGCCGGTCGTCTCATGGACCTGTTGGAGTCTCGAGAGATCGTCGGCCCCTCCGAGGGGTCGAAGGCTCGCGATGTTCTGGTGTCTGCCGAACAGCTCCCGGCCGTGCTCGCTCGACTGCGCGGCGAAGACGATCCGGCACCGGTTGACGCGGTAGCTGAGTCACTCAGCGGATACGATGAAGTAGAAAGCTCCTCAGACGAGGATGCTTGGAATTTGACCGATCGGGAGTGATCGCGTGGGTGAACAACCTATTTCGGAGTCCACTCCACCTGTAGTTCACGGCTACTCGATGCGTGGGCGTGTGCTTCGCCGAGGCGATTCGCCCGCATCCAACGGCAATATTGCCAACATCATCACGGTTGTGCGTATCTTCATGGCGCCGCTATTTATTTGGCTACTGCTGCTCGATAACGGCGAGATGGGCCCCATCCGCTACATCGCTGCGGCGCTTTTCATCGTTGCGATAGTCACAGACGCGGTTGATGGTCATTTGGCACGTGGTCGCAATTTGATCACTAACGTGGGCATCATTCTCGACCCGATTGCCGACAAGGTGCTCACGGGCGGCGCCCTCGTAGCGCTCTCCATTTTGGGCGAGTTGCCGTGGTGGGTCACGATTCTCATTTTGGTTCGTGAATTCGGCATCACGATTTATCGCTTTGCGGTGCTCTCCAAGGTCGTGGTGCCAGCCTCGCGGGGCGGCAAGCTCAAAACCGTGCTCCAGGCTGTCGCGATCTCGTTATTCCTTGTCCCGCTGTTTACTGTGCTCGGAACGTGGGTATTGTGGCTCAACTGGTCGGTCATGGCGATCGCGGTCGTGCTGACGGTCTACACCGGCATTGAATATTTGTGGCTAGCCTGGCGCCACACCCGTGCATCCAAGCCAGTAAATACGACTCCAGGAGTGTGACCCTTCTCTCGTGACTACTGAAGAGCTCGCTACAAAGATTGTGGCGATTCTCACCGAACAACGCCTTACGCTGGCGCTTGCAGAGTCGCTTACCGGCGGCTTGCTCTGCGCGTCACTCGTCGCCGTTCCCGGCGCCTCCGCCGTATTGAACGGTTCCGTCGTTGCCTACAACACGGCCATCAAGCATCAGGTTCTGGGGGTCGACGCGAGTCTTCTAGCGATTCACGGCACTGTTTATCCGGATGTTGCCGCCCACATGGCTATGGGGGCGCGCGATATTCTCGGCGTGGGCGACCAGCAGGCATACTTCGGCCTGGCCACGACGGGTGTTGCCGGTCCTGGGCCGCACGAGGGCAAGGAGCCGGGAACCGTGTTCATCGGCTTCGCTGCTACGGGCTTCGTCGAGACGCGTGACTTCCACTTCACGGGGGATCGCCATGAAATCCGTCAGCAGGCCGTCGAGGCGGCGCTTCAGTGTCTGTACGACTACCTCACCTCGGAGGATTAGGTCGGTCTAGCGAGCTATCGCGTACGGTCTGCAGAAAGTAGCTGCGGCCGCAAGGCGTGATGACTGCCCCATAACTGGTCACAAAATCGCCCTGACGGCGGGAATATCTTACGTTTCGGTGCGGTTACAGTAAGAGAATTCACAAGGCTTCTCCAGTGTGGAGCAGCTAGAGTTCTCAACATATAAGTGGCTGTAGTCTTGGCTATCCAGAAGTATCTGGTCGCACGATTCAGTCAGAAAGGGAGTGTCCAATGGTTCTAGTTCGTCAAGAAATCGGTGACGTTCTCCGTGACTTCCGCTTGCAAAAGGGACGCACCCTTCGACAGGTCGCAAGCAAGGCGAGCGTTGCGCTCGGTTACCTCAGTGAAGTAGAGCGTGGTCAAAAAGAAGCCAGCTCTGAAATTCTTGCCTCGGTAGCTGAAGCTCTCGATACACCTATCTCGGTGATCATGCGTGAAGTCGGAGATCGACTCGCTGTCATCGAAGGTGCCAACACAATCCCCGATACTCTGCCCGACGAGCTCGTCGCAGAATTCGATTCCAACTTGGTTACGCGCTAACCCAGCACGTCAGATGCCCCGTTCCGGTGTGGAGTGGGGCATTCGTGCATTCGGTCGCAGGCTGGCGCACGTAGGCTGGTGGAATGCGACTGAGTGAGTTCTGGCTGGCTGTTTCTGACGAGTTCGGAGAGGCTTACGGTCGCGTGCTCGTGAATGACCAAGTGCTTGGTTCTGTTGGCGGGGTTACCGCCTCTCAAGCCCTCTCGCGCGGCGTCCCAGCCAAGCAGGTGTGGGCAGCTCTATGCGATGCGATGGATGTTGCGCCCGATCGTCGGTACGGCGTTGGTCAGCGCGAGCCCAAGAAGTAACTCACCTCGCCCCGCGTGGCGGGTTCGAAGATATGTTCGATATTGTTAGTCTTCTCCCTAACATCCTTTCGAATACCTCAGATGGATGCGTTACGCCCGTCGTAGTCCTGCAATGTCAGAGCCTGCACGTAGCGTGGCATTAGCAACACAGCCTTTGTCGGGGGGCTGCGGGCCTTGCATCATCGGTCCGCACGAATCGCGACAGCCTATGGGCAGCAACCTACGACCAATGGAGAAAATAATGCCATCAGCAGCAGACCGCGAGAAGTCCCTCGAGACCGCTCTCGCTCAGATTGACCGTCAATTCGGCAAGGGCTCAGTCATGCGCCTCGGCAGCGACGAGCGCGCTCCGGTCGAGGTTATCCCTACCGGCTCGATCGCTCTCGACGTTGCACTCGGCACGGGCGGCCTTCCGCGCGGCCGAATCGTTGAGATCTACGGTCCGGAGTCTTCGGGTAAGACCACGCTCACGCTCCACGCCATTGCTAATGCACAACGCAACGGAGGCATCGCAGCGTTCATCGACGCCGAGCACGCTCTCGACCCCGAGTACGCCGCCAAACTGGGTGTAGACATCGACGCGCTTCTTGTTTCGCAGCCTGATACTGGAGAGCAGGCGCTTGAGATCGCCGACATGCTCGTTCGAAGTGGATCGATCGATTTGATCGTTATTGACTCGGTCGCCGCGCTGGTTCCTCGCGCAGAAATCGAGGGCGAGATGGGTGACACCCACGTGGGTCTTCAGGCGCGCCTCATGTCGCAGGCGCTGCGCAAGCTCACCGGTGGTCTCAGCCAGACCAATACGACCATGATCTTTATTAACCAGTTGCGTGAAAAGATCGGTGTCTTCTTCGGTAGCCCCGAGACCACTGCCGGCGGTAAGGCGCTCAAGTTCTACGCGTCTGTGCGCCTCGACATTCGTCGTATCGAAACGCTGAAAGACGGTACGGATGCGGTGGGTAACCGCACGCGTGTCAAGGTCGTCAAGAACAAGATGGCTCCGCCCTTCAAGCAGGCAGAGTTCGACATTCTGTACGGAATCGGCATCTCTCGCGAGGGTAGCCTCATCGACTTCGGTGTTGACCACGAAATCGTACGTAAGTCCGGCGCCTGGTACACCTACGAGGGTGACCAACTTGGCCAGGGTAAAGAGAAGTCGCGCGCGTTCCTCATTCAGAACCCCAAGATTGCGCTCGAGATCGAACAGCGCATCATGCGCAAGCTCGGCGTTGGTGCCGAGGCCAAGGCTGCGAACGCACTTGAGGCCAAGGTTGCCGCAGAAACGGCCGCTGCCGCAGAAAAGGCAGCGAAAGCGGCTCCCAAAGCTGACGGTCCCACGCTGCCAGTAGCGAGCAAGACCGCTGCTGCGCCGCTCAAGAAGGCCTCCGGGCAGTAGAAAACGCCATGACCAACTCCGACGACGACTACATCGCCCCCGTCATTAACCTTTTTGGCGATAGGGCACCAGCAGCTCAGCCTGACGCGGCTGCGATGGAGCCGTCGTCGGAGAACGTCGGCGGCACGAGCACTAGCAGCGCCCATGTCGTGACCGAAGACGACGGCTGGGCAAAGGAAGCGCCAGTTGAACCTTCGCCTTACGACGCCCGCGACCTCGATGCTGTTCCCGCAGCGTCACTCGCTCCGGTTGCATCGATCAGCCCCGTGCGGGCACTGCCCACAATGCGCGACTTTGAGCCAGCGCGTAGTCGCGCCCACGACGACGTCGACAGCGCCGCGCGCGAAAGTGGCACCGAACTGGCCGCGGAAGGCTCTGAGAGCTCCGTCTCGCAGGGTACGGGCTCGTCTCGGTCCGCCCGTCGAGAAGCGCGGGACGGTTTTTCGGAAATCAGCAGGGTGAGCATGCGTGCGCTCGCCCGAAGGGGCATGTCTTCCCAGGAAATGACGCAGTTTTTGGGTACCCGAGAATTCGAAAGCGACGAAATCGACGCCGAGATCGAACGTCTCGAAGGTTCCGCGCTACTCGACGATGCTGCCCTCGCCGAAACGCTCACGCGCACCCTGCGTGAGCGCAAAGGTCTTGGCGCTTCCGCCATCACGGCAGAGTTGCGCCGCCGCAAAATTGATCAAGAGCACATCGACGTTGTCGTCGATTTTGAGCGAGATGACGAGCAAGAGCGAGCTAATGAACTGGCGTTCAAGCGTGCACCGCAGTTGCGTTCGCTCGACAGCGTCACGGCCAAACGACGCCTGAGCGGATTTTTGATGCGCCGAGGATACTCAGGGTCGATAGTCTCTGCAGCGGTGAACGCCGCTCTCGCCTCCGGCGGATCATCTAACGGGCCCACATTTCGCTAGTCCTCGTCAAGCTCCGCATCCGTGGAGGCTTAAGGTGGAACACATGATTGACGAGAAACTGGCGAGGCCGCGTAGCTACGAAGTGCGCACCTATGGATGCCAGATGAATGTGCACGACTCCGAGCGCCTCAGTGGCTCCCTCGAAGCTGCCGGCTACATTCGCGCCGCTGAGGGTCAAGCCGACGTCGTCGTTATCAACACGTGCGCAGTCCGCGAAAACGCTGACAACAAGCTCTACGGCAATCTCGGCATGCTCGCGAGCGTCAAGAAAGAACACGAAGGCATGCAAATTGCCGTCGGTGGATGCCTCGCTCAAAAAGACCAAGGTGTCATCCTCGAAAAGGCGCCCTGGGTCGATGTTGTATTCGGTACCCACAACATGGGCTCTCTGCCCACGCTCCTCGAACGGGCGCGTCACAACGAAGAAGCTCAGCTGGAGATTCTTGAATCTCTAGACGTCTTCCCCTCAACGCTTCCGACTCGTCGGGAGTCGACCCACAGCGCGTGGGTCTCCATCTCGGTCGGCTGCAACAATACCTGCACCTTTTGCATCGTTCCCACTCTCCGGGGCAAGGAGAAAGACCGTCGGCCCGGCGAGATTCTCGCTGAAGTGCAAGCGGTGGTTGATGACGGCGCGACCGAAGTAACCCTTCTCGGGCAAAACGTGAACTCTTACGGCGTTGAGTTCGGTGACCGGCAAGCGTTCAGCAAGCTGCTTCGGGCGACAGGTTCGATTGAGGGCCTCGAGCGCGTTCGATTCACCAGCCCGCATCCGGCAGCATTCACCGATGACGTGATCGACGCGATGGCCGAGACCCCGAACGTCATGCCTCAGCTGCACATGCCGCTGCAGTCCGGCTCCGACCGCATCCTCAAGGCCATGCGTCGCAGCTACCGGTCGACCAAGTTTTTGGGCATCCTCGAACGGGTTCGCGCCCAAATGCCGGATGCAGCCATCACTACCGACATCATTGTGGGTTTCCCGGGCGAGACGGAGGAGGATTTCCAAGACACCCTTCGTGTTGTCGAAGAATCACGGTTCGCCTCCGCATACACGTTCCAGTACTCGATTCGTCCCGGCACTCCGGCAGCGACGATGGACGATCAGATTCCTAAAGAGGTAGTGCAAGAGCGTTTCGAGCGACTCGCAGCCCTGCAAGATCGCATCTCCCGTGAGGAGAACGATGAGCAGATCGGCCGCACGCTAAAAGTTATGGTCACTGCCGCTGAGGGCCGGAAGCAGGCGGAGACATCGCGACTGTCGGGCCGCGCTGAAGACTCCCGTCTCGTCCATTTCAACGTGCCCGAAGGCAGTGCGATTCCGCGTCCGGGCGACGTCGTCACCGTGACAGTCACTGAAGCCGCAGCATTCCACCTCGTTGCAGACACGGTCACTGGTGGTCAGCTCAACATCCGCCGTACTCGCGCCGGGGATGCGTGGGATCGTGCCGAGGCGGCATCCTGCGGCGTCCCGAGCACCGCGACCGCGGGCGACGCTGCACCACGCGTCTCGCTGGGTCTTCCCACGATTCGCGTCGCTACGACGCCAATCTACGATCCCAGCGACTCGCTGCGCTAATCCGCAGATGGGTATCGGCAGCACTCCATCCCTCGTCGTCGTCGTAGGCGCGACAGGAACAGGCAAGTCCGAGCTTTCGCTCGACATCGCCGAAGCTGTGATGAGCCGCGGTGTTCCCGCTGAGATAATCAACGCCGATGCGATGCAGCTGTATCGCGGTATGAACATCGGCACAGCCAAGCTTCCGCTAGAAGATCGCCGCGGCGTCCCGCACCACATGCTCGATGTCCTTGACCCCACTGACGACGCCAGCGTCGCTCAGTACCAAGTGGATGCTCGACAACTCGTTACTCAAATTCAGAGTGCGGGGCGGGTGCCGATCATGGTCGGCGGATCAGGGCTCTACGTCTCGAGCGTCATCCATGATTTTCAGTTTCCCGCACGGGACGCCGAAGTGCGGGCGCGGCTAGAAGCCGAGCTCGAGCGCGATGGCATCGGCCTTCTCTTTCAGAAGCTCCAAGCCGTGGACCCAGCGGCCGCACAGTCCATCGGCGCTAGCAACGGCCGCCGTATCGTCCGAGCGCTCGAAGTGATCGAGATCACGGGGGAGCCCTTCGGCGCGGGCCTGCCCGAGGAGACAAAGCTCTGGACACCGGCGCATATCTTTGGCCTCATCGCTCCGCGTGACGAACTTGTGCAGCGGCTCAACCGGCGGGTGCAGCAGATGTGGGATGCCGGTCTGCTCGACGAGGTCCGTGGTCTTCGCGACAAGGGCCTCGGCGTCACGGCGGCGCGCGCGATCGGCTACGCGCAGGCGATCGAGCAGCTTGACGGTGGGCTCTCCGAAGCCGAGGCTATCGAGCAGACCGCGGCGCTCACACGCCGTTACGCTCGCCGCCAAGTGGGCTGGTTCAAGCGATACGAACAATCCCACTGGTTGGCCTACGACGATCCAGATCGAGCTGCACGCGCTCTGACGATCGTGATGAGGGAGAATGGATCGCATGGCGACGCTTAATTTCACCAAAGGTCAGGGAACTGGCAACGACTTCGTACTCTTCACTGATCCTGATGGCGAGATCACGCTCTCTCCGCAGCAGGTTGCGGCGATCTGTGATCGACGTTTTGGGGTGGGCGCCGACGGCGTGATCCGAGCTGTGCGCTCCCGCAGCCTTGAGGCCGGAGCAGCGGCGCTTGCCGAAGACGCTGATGCCGAGTGGTTCATGGATTACCACAATGCAGACGGCAGTATCTCCGAGATGTGTGGCAACGGCATCCGTGTATATGCGGAATACCTTGCTTCTGAAGGGCTCGTCGATTTCGCGCCGGGCGACACGCTGCCGATTGGTACGCGAAGTGGTGTTCGTGACGTGCAGAAGAATATGGCCGGCTATCAGGTGGACATGGGGCGCTGGATGCTTGACGGTGGCGAGCCACTTGTGCGCGCCAAGGAGCTCGAGGTGGCGCGACCTGGCCTCGGCATTAACGTCGGTAATCCCCACGTCGTAGTGGCTCTGGCCGAAGAAGCCGAGCTCGACGGCGTCGATCTCAACTTCATCCCCGTCATCGACCCCGTACCCGAGCACGGTGCCAACGTCGAATTCGTTGTGCCGGCCGAACCGCTCGTGAAAGACGGCGTTGGTTCGATCCGGATGCGAGTGCATGAGCGTGGCAGCGGTGAAACGTTGTCGTGCGGAACGGGCGCGGTAGCGGCGGCGCTTGCTATTCGCCACTATGCCGGACGCGGCGCACCCCACCAATGGCGTGTCACGGTACCTGGCGGCACCGTCGTTGTTCGAATGTTCCCGACCGAAGACGGCGAGCACGTCTCTTTGAGCGGTCCGGCCGAGCTCGTGTTCACGGGCACGCTAGAACTCGCTTAGCGAGCCTCACGCGGCTGTTGAAGGGCCTCTCGATGTGCAGGGCGGGCAATTCAGCCCGACCGTGGACACGCTAGCGGTGAGCCGATGCCGTTCGGTTAAGCGCCGCCTCTGAGCGCGAGCTAGTCGTTATCGGCGTGGTGACGCGCCCGCAACACGCGATAGCCCTTGTTGGTGGCAGCGCGAGTGAAGGTGAAGCTCGCCGGGAAGGTCGCTTCCATCCACCGCTGAAGGGAATCTGATCCGAGGTTCTTTTGTACGACGAGCCAGGCATCAGCATCGTATTCGAGGCGTGGCAGCCACGTCTGCAGAATGTTGTGGAGTTCGTTCTTGCCCACGCGAATCGGCGGGTTCGACCAAATAGACATAAATGTTATGTCTTCGGGAACATCTGCGGGCAGAACCGCGTTAATGTTGGGTATGGACAATTTCTCGGCGTTAGCCCGCACAAGATCCAGTGCGCGCTCGTTGACGTCCACCGCCCACACCGTTGCATGAGGTGACTCGAGGGCAAGGGTGAGCGCCATTGGTCCCCAGCCGCAACCGAGGTCAAGCAGGTTTCCTCCCGGAGGAGGCGCCGGCACATTCGACAGCAGAACTTTCGTTCCAGCGTCGATGCGTTCGGGGCTGAAGATCCCATTTGATGTGACAAGTTCACGCTCAACACCAGCAATGGTCGCGTGAATCGTCCGCAACTTGAGATCACTCTCGGGTGATGACGAGAAGTAATGCTCGTTGGCCATGCACAGAACTTACCGAAAACTAGACAAGTAGGGTTAACCCAAATGACGCGAAACACGACAGAAACCAGTATCGAGGCCAATAACGGCGACGACGCCGAGCGTTCGGTCGACCGTGTTCTAGCGAGCGAAGGCTCCGATCATGCCGCTGTTAAGCGGTTCGGAGCCGCGGGGCTTGGCAATTCCGGCGCGCAAGCGTTGCAGTCGGATGCCCACTATGAAGCCGACCGCGATGGCGACCAGTTCGATCGCGATGACCGCCATGCGCTTAAGCGCGTTGCCGGGCTCTCGACCGAACTTGACGATGTCACCGAGGTTGAATACCGACAGTTGCGCATCGAGAACGTTGTGCTCATTGGCATTTATGGCCAGGGCAATCTTCGCGATGCCGAGAACTCCATCCGTGAGCTCTCGGCTCTTGCTGAGACTGCGGGTGCTGTGGTGCTTGACGGCCTCCTGCAGCGTCGCAGCCACCCCGACCCGAGTACATATCTCGGCAAGGGCAAAGCGCGCGAACTGAAGGACGTCGTAGCCGCGACGGGCGCCGATACCGTGATTGCCGACACTGAGCTCGCACCAAGCCAACGGCGCGCGCTGGAAGACGTCGTCGGTGTGAAGGTCATCGACCGTACTGCCGTCATCCTCGATATCTTCAGCCAGCACGCCACGAGCCGCGAGGGCAAGGCCCAAGTAGAGCTTGCCCAACTCGAATACCTGTTGCCCCGACTGCGCGGTTGGGGTGAATCGATGTCCCGCCAAGCTGGTGGTCAGGTCGGTGGCGCCGGCGCGGGTATGGGTAGCCGTGGTCCTGGTGAGACGAAGATCGAACTCGACCGTCGTCACATTCACACCCGTATGGCCCGTTTGCGCAAGCAGATCAAGAGCTTTGCTCCGGCGCGAGAAGCGAAGCGCGCCAACCGTGACCGGTTCGAGGTTCCGAGCGTTGCGATCGCTGGATACACCAACGCGGGCAAGTCGAGTCTGCTCAACCGCATGACCAAGGCGGGCGTGCTCGTCGAGAACGCACTGTTCGCGACTCTGGATGCCACTGTTCGCAAGTCGACGACCGCAGACGGGCGCCTCTTCACTCTGAGCGACACCGTCGGGTTTGTGCGCAACCTCCCTCATCAGCTCGTGGAGGCGTTCCGTTCGACGCTGGAGGAAGTGGGGCAGGCCGACGTGATCGTGCACGTCGTCGACGCCTCGCATCCCGATCCTGGCGCGCAACTTGCTACCGTGCGCGACGTAATTGGTGAGTTGGGTGCCCGCGACATTCCAGAGATTGTCGTCTTCAACAAGAGCGATCTTGCGGATGACGACCAACGTTTGGTAATTCGCGGTCTTGAACCTACCGGCATCTTTGTATCGGCACGCTCCGGCGAGGGCATCGACGAACTCAACGACCGCATCTCCGAACTGTTGCCCAAGCCAGAAGTCGAAGTAACGCTGCTCGTGCCGTACGACCGCGGCGAGGTCATTTCTCGCCTGCACGTGCAGGGCCGAGTGATCTCAACCGACTATCGCGAGGACGGAACGCTGGTAACGGCACTCGTGCACCCCGCGCGTGTGCCGGAAATCGAAGAATTCGTCACCGCTGAGGTATAACACTGGCCGCGGTTTAGTCCTACACGCGCAGGGCTAAACCGCGGAGCTGGCCGCGCCGATGTCGCCGTCACCGAACGACTCGTCGCCGACGATGTCAGCGCGGTATGAGTGTGTAGCGTTTGGCGATCGGTTCAGAGCGCGCGAAGTACCGTAACGACCTTGCCGAGCACCTGAGCATAGTCACCCAGAATCGGCTCGAAGTTAGAGTTGCGGGGCAAAAGCCACGTATGGCCGTCGCGCTGGCGGAACACCTTGACGGTGGCTTCTTCGTCGAGCATTGCTGCCACGATGTCGCCGTTCTCCGCAGTTTGCTGCTGGCGAACCACAACCCAGTCACCATCGCAGATTGCAGCGTCGATCATCGAGTCTCCCACGACCTTCAGCATGAAAAGCTCGCCCTTGCCTACGAGCTGACGGGGGAGTGGAAAGACCTCTTCTACGTGTTGCTCCGCGGTGATGGGGATACCGGCGGCGATGCGACCCACCAGGGGGACCATCGCCGCGTCACCCATTGACGGGCTGATGGTGCTGGATTCGTCAACAGCACTCGGCACGTCGATCAGTACTTCAATCGCACGGGGGCGATTCGGGTCCCGCCGCACGTAGCCGCTCAGCTCGAGCTGGTTGAGCTGGTGAGTCACGCTCGACAGCGAAGAGAGGCCGACAGCGTCGCCGATCTCTCGCATGCTCGGCGGATATCCCTGGCTCGCGACCGAGCGCTGAATCATTTCGAGGATCGCTTGCTGCTTGGCGCTCAGGCTTGTTCGCCGCCGCGTTCCGCGTTCAGAAGCATCGTCGGGGCGGGCTGTTGCGTCAGTCACGAGTCCTCATTTTCTGCCAGTAACGATTCCAATGTCAGTGGCTCATTCGAAACTTTATCCGCAGGAGAAGCCAAAACCAAACATTTGTTCGAGTGTCTGAAACAAATGTCGGTGGTTTCTTCGAAAATGTACTTGATATTCGAATTATTCGAATGTATGTTCGGAACACAGCTTCGCACCCGCCTCTCCCGGCCGAGAGGCGGGTGCGATAACCCTTCGAGGAGTGAATGATGTCTACTGCAGTGATTGCACCTAACGCTGTCGTCCGTGCGCGGCAGTCCGCACCACGTCTTCGCCTTACTCGGCGCGGTCGCATCGTATTCACGGCTCTTGCAGCCGCTCCGTTTGTTATTGCGGCACTCCTTCTCTCCCTAGACGGTGGAGGGGCCGAAGCAACGCTAGACGCGGATGACACTGCTTTCGTGTACGTCGATGTGGCAGCAGGGCAGTCACTCTGGAACATTGCTGAGCAGCACGCTCCAGAGCAGGATCCCCGCGACGCGGTTGCTCAGCTTGTGAAGCTCAACCAGCTTCCGTCGGCCGACATCTTCGCTGGCCAAGAGATCGCTATTCCGGCGACCTTCTCTCGTTAGCAAGATTAGATTTTGCGTGCGCTGACGAAGGGCGCACAGCTCGGTGTTGATCAATAGCCGTGCGGCTTCAGGCCCATCCGCCTTCCTCTAGCATTGATGAGTGACTTCGCTTTCTGATCTCCCCATTCGTGACGACCTCCGTGGTCTCAAGCCGTACGGTGCGCCGACTGATCCCGTGCGTATTCAGCTCAATGTCAACGAGAACACGCATCCGATTCCAGAAGCTGTCGCGACTGACATCGTGATGGCTCTGGCGGCAGCGGTGATGAATGCAAACCGCTACCCGGACCGTGAGTTCACCGAACTGCGTGAGTCCCTAGCCGGATACCTCGGTCACGGCCTCACTGCGGACAACATCTGGGCCGCAAATGGCTCCAACGAAGTTCTGCAACAAACGCTGCAGGCCTTTGGTGGCCCTGGGCGCCGGGTACTTGGATTCCCTCCTACTTACTCGATGCACTCGATCATCGCCTCGGGTACCGGAACCGAATGGGTCACCGCGCCGCGCGATCCGGGCTATGACATCACGCCACAGAGTGTGGTTGCGGCGATCGCCGAACACACCCCAGACGTCGTATTCTTGTGTTCGCCCAATAACCCCACGGGTACTCCGGTGAGTAACGACACCATCGCCGCGGCGTACGACGCGACTGACGGCATTATTCTCGTGGATGAGGCCTATGCCGAGTTCTCTGACCGCGAATCAGCTCTCGCGTTGCTCGACGGTCGTCCGCGCCTCATCGTTTCTCGCACCATGAGCAAGGCATTCGCTTTCGCGGGAGCACGCGTGGGCTACCTCGCAGCAGACCCGGCCATTTCCGATGCGCTTCGCCTCGTTCGCTTGCCCTATCACTTGTCCGCGCTCACCCAAGCGGCGGCTGTTGCGGCGCTAGCGCACGCACCGGAAATGCTCGCGATGGTCGACGAGATCAAGACTCAGCGTGACCGAATGAGCGCCGGGCTGTCGGCTCTGGGCTTCACACCAGTGCCCAGCGAGTCGAACTTCGTGCTGTTTGGGGGAGTCGAGGACCCGCAAGCGCTATTCCACAAACTCCTCATTCAAGACATTTTGATTCGCGATGTGGGCATCCCGCACCACTTGCGCGTGACTGCCGGAACTGCGGAAGAGACAACGGCGTTCCTCGATGCGATGGCTGACCTTCAAGCGCTGGGTAGGGTTGAGTAATGACTTCAGATCGCACCGCGACGATTAAGCGCGAAACTAGCGAGTCGAGCATCGAACTTTCGATCAACCTCGACGGCACTGGCACCTCATCCATTGACACGTCCGTTCCTTTCTACGACCACATGCTGACGGCGTTCTCTAAGCACTCGCTGATCGACCTCACCGTCAAGGCAAGCGGAGACACACACATCGACGTGCACCACACGGTGGAAGACATCGGTATCGCCTTGGGGCTCGCCATCAAGCAGGCTCTGGGGAGCAAGGCGGGAATCTCTCGCTATGGCGACGCCCTCGTGCCCCTTGACGAAGCTCTCGTGCGCGCGGTCGTCGACGTATCCGGTCGCCCGTACCTTGTGCACACCGGCGAGCCTGCCGGCTTTGAGATGCACCTCATCGGTGGTCACTTCACTGGTTCGATGGTCCGGCACGTCTTTGAGGCGATCAGCTACAACGCGGGCATTACTGTCCACGTCACTGTTTTGGGCGGCCGGGACCCGCACCACATTGCTGAAGCAGAGTTCAAGGCTCTCGCGCGCGCGATGCGCGCCGCGGTTGAGCCGGATGCTCGTGTCACTGGCATCCCTTCCACGAAGGGTGCGCTCTAGAGTGGCTGCTCCCTCTGTTGTCATTCTTGATTACGGTTCTGGAAACGTTCACTCGGCGGCGAAAGCACTCGAGGCGGCCGGCGCGAACGTCAGGTTGAGCGCAGATCGGTCGGTTGCTGAAGCGGCAGACGGTCTTCTGGTGCCCGGCGTCGGGGCTTTTGCTGCCGTCATGTCGGCTCTTGAGTCGGTTCGGGGTGGTGCGATCATCGAGAAACGCCTGACCGGTAGTCGACCCGTCCTGGGTATCTGTGTCGGCATGCAGGTGCTCTTCGCCTCAGGCAACGAACACGGTGTGCAGACCGAGGGGCTCGATGAGTGGCCGGGTGTTGTAGAAAAGTTACCCGCGCCAGTTTTGCCACATATGGGGTGGAATACCGTCGAGACTCCTCACGACACGACGTTATTCGATTCCGTTCGAGACGAGCGTTTCTACTTCGTTCATTCCTACGCTGCTCAGCAGTGGACACTTGACGTTCAGCCACCATTTCCGCAGCCAAAACTCACCTGGGCTGACCACGGAGGACGCTTCTTGGCCGCGGTCGAGAACGGGCCGCTCACGGCGACTCAATTCCATCCCGAAAAGTCCGGCCACGCCGGAATCACCCTTCTAAGTAACTGGTTGAAGACACTCTGATTTTGCGGATGTTCGCCGTGCACTAGTATCGGATGCTTGTGCGCGGCGTTCCGCGGTCAGGTCTTGAGAGAGCGTATCTATGAGCGAGTTCAACAAAACCCCCGGTCTTACCCTGCTTCCTGCAGTGGATGTAGCCGACGGCAAGGCTGTGCGTCTGACGCAGGGCGAAGCTGGCACGGAGAAGAGCTATGGTGACCCGTGCGCGGCGGCCCACGACTGGGTCGATCAGGGCGCCGAGTGGATTCACCTCGTTGACCTCGACGCCGCTTTCGGCCGAGGCAACAACCACGCGATGATCAAGAAGGTCATCAAGTCCACGCCCAAGCGCGTCAACATCGAACTGTCGGGCGGCATTCGCGACGACGAATCGCTTGAAGCTGCTCTCGCCACCGGCGCCAAGCGCATCAACCTTGGTACGGCTGCGTTGGAGAACCCCGAGTGGGCGGCTCACGTCATCGCCGAATACGGCGAGGCAATCGCTGTAGGTCTCGACGTGCGGGGCACGACGCTCGCTGCCCGCGGTTGGACTCAAGAGGGTGGCGACATCTGGACGGTGCTCGACCGCCTCGAGTCCGCCGGATGCTGCCGCTACGTTGTCACTGACGTCACAAAAGACGGCACGCTGCAGGGCCCGAATCTCGAACTTCTTCGCCAGGTCATGGACCGCACGCATCGCCCGGTTATCGCTTCGGGTGGTGTGTCGAGCTTGGACGACCTCATCGAACTGCGTGAACTCGTTCCTCAGGGGCTTGAGGGAGCCATTATTGGTAAGGCGCTCTACGCCAAGTCCTTCACGCTCGCTGAAGCGCTCGACGTCTCCTCGCACTAACCATGACAGCGGAATCGAACGCAACGGACTCTGCCGGTGTTCCGTGGGCAGGACGCTCGTTCGAGCCCAATCCTGCTCCGGATGACGACGGCCGCGCCCCCGAAGAGCTCATGGCCGCGATCACTCGCTTTCACGCCGGCGACGCCACCGAGACCGAAGTCGTCGATCAAGTACGTACCTCGCGTCTGTTGATCCCGCTCCTCGCCAAGGCGGGGGAGACCGGCACAACGACCGAGGGTCTCACGGTCGATAAGACTCAAGAGCTGTCGATCGTGACGGTCACCGGGCCCGATGGCCGCGCTGTGTTGCCGGTATTTAGTTCCGTCGATGCGATGAAGACGTGGAACCCGGATGCTCGGCCGGTGCCGGCGGCGGGCACCCGCGTCGCGCTGGCGGCCGCGAGCGAAAATACTGACCTGGTGATCATCGACCCGCTGAGTGATAGCGAGTTCATCATCCGTCGTCCGGCTGTCTGGGCAATTGCACAGTCAGTCGAGTGGACACCGAGCTTCTTGCGCACAGACGTGCGGGACGAGTTCGCGGCATCTGCTGCTGAGGAAGTCGACGTCGTCGATGTTCAGCTTCTTGCGGGGGACCCCGGAGCCCGCCTTCAGGGCCCTGAATTGGTCGTGCAGATCGCTATGCGCGAGGGACTTGATCGTGAGGCTCTCGATGGCATCATGGAACGTCTTCGCACGAGCTGGAGCTCGTCCGAGCTCATCGCAGAATCAGTCGATTCGCTCGCGATTCAAGTCGTGCGGGCTCCCGCAGCTGAGTAGCGCTGCACACCCGCCGATAACCGAGTCGACGAGCAATCTAGCCGACGGCAATCACGCTGAATCGCCCAGCGGCCCGAGAGCCACTGGGCGAGCATGGCTAGTTAACGGGACCGGTGTACTTCTCGCCGGGCCCCTGGCCGGGAGCGTCAGGGAAGCGTGATGCTTCGCGGAACGCGAGCTGCACCGAACGCAGACCGTCACGAAGTGGACGAGCGTGGTGGTTTCCGATCTCTGGAGCCGCAGCGGTCACAAAGCCGGCGAGAGCGTTGATGAGCTTGCGCGCTTCGTCGAGGTCTTTTTCAGCCTCGGCGTGTGGTCCGTCGGAGAGGCCAAGTTTTACGGCGGCGGCGCTGAGCATGTGTACCGCGACGGTATTGATTACCTCAACTGCGGGTACTTCTGAGATGTCGCGAAGTTCGTTGTAATCCTCATTGGTGGGCTCGCTCATGATGTCCTTCGCTAATTGGGGTTCGCTCTGCTATCCTTATGCAGGCCCGGGGCTCGCCCCGGATACGAAAGTGGAGATTCTCCCACCTGTCAACCGCATACAAGGTTACCGGGTAGTTACACCCCGCACAGTCCGCTGGCGGTGCAGTACGCATGATCAGATTTCTGACTGTGCGAATTGTTCCGGATATCGGCTGAGCAGCTTTAAAGGGTGATGCAGCATTGCTGCGTGACGAACCTCTTTCGTGCCATGGCATCCGCCACACTGTGTTTGTGAAACGCTCTGCGTTTACGCAACGCACCACGAAAACTAAGGAGAACACGCATCAGCGATCCCCGTACCAACGACCGAATCCGAGTCCCTGAGGTCCGTCTTGTCGGACCCGGTGGCGAACAAGTCGGTGTCGTCGCTATCGACGTCGCCCTCAGACTCGCCCAAGAGGCAGATCTTGATTTGGTCGAGGTTGCTCCCAGCTCCAAGCCTCCCGTTGCCAAGATCATGGATTACGGCAAGTTCAAGTACGAAGAGGCGCAGAAGGCGAAAGAAGCTCGTCGTAATCAGACGAACACGATCCTTAAAGAGGTTCGTTTCCGTTTGAAGATCGACAAGCACGACTACGAAACCAAGCGCAAACGTGCCGAAGGTTTCCTTTCAGGCGGCGACAAGGTCAAAGCAATGATCTTGTTCCGTGGTCGTGAGCAGTCACGTCCTGATCAGGGCGTCCGTTTGCTCCAGAAGTTTGCCGAAGATGTGTCCGAGTTCGGAGCAATCGAATCGACTCCGACCATTGACGGCCGCAACATGGTCATGATCATTGGCCCACACAAGACCAAGGCAACAGCTAAGGCTGAAGCCGAGGCCCGCAAGGTCGCTAACAAAAAGCCTCGTGAGGCAGAAGTTCCAGAGAAAGAGGAGAAAGATGCCTAAGCAGAAGACGCACTCAGGCACCAAGAAGCGTTTCAAGGTCACCGGTAGCGGCAAGGTCATGAAGCAGCAGGCTGGTATGCGACACAACCTCGAGGTCAAGAGCAGCAAGCGCAAGCGCGCGCTGAACCAGGATCAGGTTGTTGCACCGCAGGACGCCAAGACAATCAAGAAGCTTCTCGGTAAGTAAGGGTTTAGGAAATACATCATGGCAAGAGTTAAAAGGGCGGTAAACGCTCACAAGAAGCGCCGGGTTATCCTCGAGCGCGCCAAGGGTTACCGCGGACAGCGTTCGCGTCTGTACCGTAAGGCCAAGGAGCAGGTCACTCACTCGCTCGTCTACGCGTACCGCGACCGTCGTGCCCGCAAGGGTGAATTCCGTCGCCTGTGGATCCAGCGCATCAACGCTGCTTCGCGTGCCAACGGACTGACCTACAACCGTCTCATCCAGGGCTTGAACCTGGCCGGAGTTCAGGTTGACCGTCGTATCCTCGCTGACCTCGCCGTCACCGAGCCCGCCACGTTCGCCTCGCTGGTTGCAACCGCTAAGGCTGCACTGCCCGCTGACACGTCGGCACCCCGTTCGGCTGCGTAACTAGCCGCACAACTATTCGTGCAATCGGCACGCTGTAGAGGCCAATCTGGTCCCCGCAGCGTGCCGATAGCCGTTTAACGGGGCTGCAAGCTTAGGGTTGACGCGTGATTGATAACCCGCGTTCTCCACGCGTACGAGCAGTAGCCAAACTCGCTAAGAAGAGCGCCCGGTCTGAGACTGGGCTTTTTCTCTTAGAGGGTCCGCAGTCGGTTTCCGAAGCTCTCGAGTTTCGTCCGGATCTCTTGGTCGAGCTGTACGCCACTCCCACCGCCCTTGAGCGCCACAGCGGTATCGCTCGCGCCGCCGAGGAAGCGGGGGTTGAAATTGAGTTTGTATCGGAGCAGGTGCTCGAGACAATGGCCGACACCGTTACGCCTCAGGGCGTGCTCGCGGTGTGCCGTCAATTCCCCACCTCGTTAAAGGACATCCTTGCGGATGGCCCCAAGCTCATCGCGATCCTCGAGGAGGTTCGCGATCCCGGTAACGCTGGCACGATCATCCGAGCCGCGGATGCCGCTGGCGCTGACGCAGTCATCCTGACTGGCCGCAGCGTTGATCTTTACAATCCCAAGGTCGTTCGCGCCACCACGGGATCGCTCTTCCACGTGCCTGTCGCTGTGGGGGCGGAGCTCGAAGAAGTGCTTGAACGTGTCAAAGGTGAAGGCGTGCGTATTTTGGCCGCCGACATCAAGGGCGGAGATCTCTTGGCTGCGCGCAACGAAGGTGTGCTCAACCACCCGTCAGCGTGGTTGTTCGGTAATGAAGCCCGTGGCCTTACGGATGAGCACTATGTGCTCGCCGACTGGGTTATTTCGGTGCCCATCTACGGCCACGCGGAGTCGATGAATCTCGCGACCGCGGCGTCGGTGTGTCTGTACGAGAGTGCATTCGCGCAACGCAGCAACTAGCGCGAGACTTTGTTCGTGTTTTAGTGTCACGAGCGTGTTACGACTAGGCGCGCCGATTGACCGTGGTTGAACGCATGTGATTATCTTTCTGTATGGCAGCACAGAGCGGTGAACCTCTGGTCGTAATCGACCATGTCAACAAACATTACGGTGAGCTTCACGTGCTCAAAGACATCTCCACCACCATTAAACGTGGTGAGGTAGTTGTCGTTATTGGGCCGAGTGGTTCAGGTAAGTCCACGCTCTGTCGTGCGATTAACCGGCTTGAGACCATCGATGACGGCACCATCACTATTGATGGCAAGCTGCTTCCTGAAGAGGGCTCCGGCCTAGCCAAGCTGCGTGCAGACGTCGGCATGGTCTTCCAGTCGTTCAATCTCTTCGCCCACAAGACGATTCTTGAGAACGTCACCCTCGGTCCGCGCCGCGTGCGCAAGCTATCCAAGGCCGAGGCCGATAAGAACGCGATGGAGTTACTCGATCGCGTCGGTATCGGCAACCAAGCGTCCAAGATGCCGGCTCAACTCTCTGGTGGCCAGCAACAGCGCGTCGCTATTGCACGCTCTCTCGCCATGGACCCGAAAATCATCCTTCTCGACGAGCCCACCTCGGCTCTTGACCCCGAGATGATCAATGAGGTTCTGGATGTCATGGTGCAGCTGGCAAAAGACGGCATGACCATGCTCGTGGTCACCCACGAAATGGGCTTCGCCCGCAAGGCGGCCGACCGCGTGATTTTCATGGCGGATGGCGAAATTGTTGAAGAGGCCGAGCCCGAGCAATTCTTCACCAACCCTCAATCTCCGAGAGCGCAAGACTTCCTCTCGAAAATCCTTACCCACTAACTCAGCGGGTAATCCTCACAGCAGCAAGGAGAAAAACATGAGACTCAAAAAAGGTCTGATGATTTCTGCCATCGCCGTCGTAGGTCTTCTTGGCCTCGGCGCATGTGCAGCAGACACTTCGTCTACTACCGATGACACCGACATGGTTGTTCCTGACTTCGAAGCAGGCACCACGATGGCTGACCTCGCTGAGGCCGGAAAGATCACCATCGGCACCAAGTTTGACCAGCCGCTGTTCGGTCTTAAGGGACCGTCGGGCGACCCCGTTGGCTTCGACGTCGAAATTGGCAAGATCATTGCCGCTTCGCTCGGCATTAGTGAAGACAACATCGAGTGGAAAGAAACTGTTTCCGCTAACCGCGAGACGTTCATCCAGAACGGTGACGTAGACATCGTTATCGCGACCTACACGATCAACGACACTCGCAAGGAAGTTATTTCCTTCGCTGGTCCTTACTACAACGCTGGTCAGGACATCCTCGTTCTCGCAGGTAACCCCGAGGGCATCACTGGCCCCGAGGACCTCGCAGGCAAGGACGTCTGCAGCGTTGCCGGTTCGACCTCAGAGAAGAACATCGCTGAGTACGACGTCAACCTCATCACCACTGACGCCTACTCCGCTTGCCTCGAGCCGCTTCGTAGCGGCAAAGTTATCGCTGTCACTACTGACAACGTGATCTTGGCAGGACTTGCCGACCAGAATGCTGGTGAGTTCGAAGTTCTCAGTAACCCGTTCACCGAAGAGCCTTACGGCATCGGTCTCGGCCTCGAAGATGACGCGTTCCGCGACTACATCAACGATGTTCTTGAGACTTCGTACTCTGACGGTTCGTGGGATGCTGCGTGGAACGACACTGCAGGCCAGGTCCTGAAGCTTCCGACCCCGCCCGCTGTAGACCGCTACAGCAACTAGTGTGCTCGGTGCTCGCTCGCCTCTAGCGCGAGCGAGCACCTTTCACGTTCTTTTCTTTTACATTCCAGGAGGCCCGGATGGACGTCATCACTAACGCGATCGACGCCCTTGTCGATATAACGCCGCTCTATATGCAGGGCTTTCTTCTGACGCTGGCCCTTCTGGGCATCGCGGGCGTCGGCGCGTTTATTCTTGGGGTTCTGATCGCGGCGATGCGTATCTCGCCGGTTCCGTCTTTGCGCATTTTTGCGACCGTCTACACGGAAATTCTGCGTAATATCCCGTTGCTGCTGGTCCTCTTCTTCTGTGCGTTTGTTCTTCCCATCCTTGGTGTGGATCTCGACTACTTCTTGCTAGCCGCGCTTGGCCTAACGCTGTACACCTCGCCATTCGTTGCGGAAGCGGTGCGTTCCGGATTCAACGGAGTTCCCGTGGGCCAGGCCGAAGCCGCCCGCAGTATCGGTATGGGATTCACTCAGACAGTTGGTCTCGTGATTCTTCCGCAGGCCAGCCGTATGGTGGTTCCGCCACTCATCAACGTGTTCATCGCGTTGACCAAAAACACTTCGGTGGCCGGGGCGTTCTTCGTCAACGAGCTCTTCAAAGCAACGGGATCCGCGTCGCGTGACCACGGCGACCTCGTGCTTCTTACCCTCGTTTACGCCGCTGCGCTGTATTTGGCAATCACTATTCCGCTTGGGCTGATAGCCGGAGCGATCGAGAAGAAGGTTATGGTGCTGCGATGAGCGCGAGCGTACTGTACGACGCCCCCGGTCCTAAGACCCGGCGCAACTCGGCCATCGCATCTGTTGTCGGTGCCGTTCTGATTATCGGGCTCATCGTCTGGGTCTACTTCATCCTCGCGGCTCCTCGCGTCAGTGCTAACGGCGCCGAACAGCCCGGGCTTTTCGACCCGTCGCGAACCGACATCCTCTCCGACCCCGAAATCTGGGGCGCTTTTGGCCGCGGTGTGGTCAACACTCTCCGCATGGCGGGAGTGGCGGCAGTGCTCGCGATCATCATCGGTATCTTGTTCTCCTTTGGACGCACCGCAGCATCCAAGTGGATTCGTATCCCCACCTCGATCGCTCTCGAGATCTTCCGCGGCATGCCGCTGTTGCTCCTCATCTTCTTCGTGTTCCTGATGTTCTCGACCGGTGGCTACTGGGCCGGTGTACTCGGTCTCGCGATTTACAACGGCGCGATCATCGGTGAAGCGTTGCGAGCCGGCATCAGTTCTCTACCCAAGGGGCAACGCGAAGGCGGTCTGTCAATCGGGCTCACCTCGCTGCAGACTCGGTTCATCATCGAGTTTCCGCAGGCTTTCCGTCAGATGTTGCCAATCATTCTGGCGCAACTCGTGGTTCTGCTAAAGGACACATCGCTTGCCTACGTGGTTGCCTACCCGGAGCTCTCCCGCACGATCAAGGAGCTCCAGAACTTCTACGGCAGCCGCTACGTCTTCACACTGTTCGCCATCGGTCTGGTCATTTACCTCGTCATGAACGTGAGCCTCTCGTACATCGCGCGCTACGTCGCCAAGAAGAGCGGGCCGAAGGATGGTGCAACCACTCCGGATGTTCCTAAGCAACCGGGAATCGACGGCACGCGTGCCATCACGATGCCACCGCGCGGTCATGCCAGCTACGGCATTGACAACGGCAGCACTGGCGGCGGCGGGTACTAGCCCTGCACGGCGGGCCGCTCACGACAGCGGTGTCCGCTAAACTCGGTTCTTGTGTCTGAACCCACCCCGATCACAGAACCAGCGGTAACCGCAGCGGTCGAAGCAGCTCTTGCTGCCATCGAATCCGCCGCGACAATGGCCGACCTCAAAACGGTGCGCGGCGCCCATCTTGCCGAGGGCTCGCCACTGGCGGCGCTCAACGCTCAGATGAAGAACGTGGCGCCCGCCGACCGAGCTGCCACGGGCAAGCTCATCGGTGGCGCGCGCGGTCGCGTCAATGGCGCGTTTAGTGCGCGAGAGGCCGAGCTGGCCGTCGCTGAAGAGCAGGCCAAGCTTGCGGCAGAGGCTGTGGATGTCACGGCCGTTGCCACTCGCTATGTTAAGGGTGCCCGGCATCCGCTGAGCCTGCTCATGGAGCACATGAGCGACATCTTCGTCGGCATGGGGTGGGAGGTCGCCGAAGGCCCCGAGCTCGAAAATGAGTGGTTCAACTTCGACGCGCTCAACTTCGACGAAGATCACCCCGCGCGGGCGATGCAAGACACCTTCTTCATCGACCCCGTCGACTCGCACTTGCTGCTGCGCACGCACACGAGCCCGGTTCAGATCCGCTCTCTGCTTGAGCGTCCGCTGCCGGTGTACGTCGTCGCGCCCGGTCGCGTGTTCCGCACCGACGAGCTCGACGCCACGCACACGCCCGTCTTCCACCAACTGGAAGGCATCGCGATCGACAAGGGCCTCACGATGGCTCACCTCCGCGGCACGCTCGAGCATCTCGCTCGCGCCATGTTCGGCGAGGGCGCCCAGATTCGTCTGCGCCCCAACTACTTCCCCTTCACGGAGCCCAGCGCTGAAATGGATGTCTGGCAGCCGAACGCTAAGGGTGGCGCACGCTGGGTGGAGTGGGGCGGCTGCGGCATGGTCAACCCGAACGTTTTGCGTGCCGCCGGCATCGACCCCGAGGAATACCAGGGCTTTGCGTTCGGTATGGGAATTGAGCGCACGCTCCAGTTCCGCAATGAAATGAATGACATGCGAGACATGGTCGAGGGCGATATTCGCTTCTCCCAGCAGTTCGGAATGGTGGTCTGATGAAAGTTCCCATGAGTTGGTTGCGGGAATTCGTTGAGATCCCCGCAGACATTACGCACGAGCAAGTTCATGCCGCCCTCGTCAAAGTCGGCTTTGAAGAAGAAGACGTTCACGGCTTCGATATCTCGGGCCCGGTCGTTGTTGGCCAAGTGCTCGAGTTCGTTGGCGAGCCCCAGTCCAATGGCAAGACCATCAACTGGTGCCAGGTCGACGTTGGCGAAGCCGAGCCTCGCGGCATCGTGTGCGGAGCCCACAACTTTGTTGTCGGCGACAAGGTCGTTGTGACTTTGCCCGGTTCGGTTCTTCCTGGCCCGTTCCCCATTGCCGCGCGCAAGACCTATGGTCACGTCTCCGATGGAATGATCGCGTCTACTCGTGAGCTCGGTCTCGGAGACGAGCACGACGGCATCCTCGTGTTGTCCACATTGGGTCTCGATCCCGAGGTCGGAACGAGCGCGATCGAGCTGCTCGGTCTCGATGACTTCGCGGTAGAGATCAATGTCACGCCCGACCGCGGCTACGCCATGTCACTCCGGGGCGTCGCCCGCGAATACGCGCTCTCCACGGGGGCAACATTTACTGACCCTGCTGATGCTCCTACCATCACCGAGGCCAGCGGATTCCCGGTTGTCATCGCTGATGACGCACCGATTCGTGGTCGCGCCGGAGTGCGAGCCTTCGTGACGCGTGTCGTACGGAACGTGGATGTCACCAAGGCAACGCCCACGTGGATGATTACGCGTCTGACGCTGGCCGGCATCCGCTCGATCTCACTCACGGTCGACATTACGAACTACGTGATGCTCGAGCTCGGGCAGCCGATTCACGCATACGACCTCGATCGTGTAGCCGGTGGGCTCAGGGTTCGTCGCGCTCACGCAGGGGAGACCCTCACGACGCTCGACGACAAAGCCCGCACGCTCAACCCCGAGGATTTGCTGATCACCGATGAGTCAGGCCCGATCGGGCTTGCTGGCGTCATGGGTGGTGCGAGTACCGAGATTACGGATGCCTCCACCAACGTGCTTATCGAAGCCGCAAACTTCGAGCCTATTTCGATCGCGCGCACCGCTCGTCGCCACAAGCTCGGCAGCGAAGCATCGCGTCGCTTCGAGCGCGGAGTCGACCCGCTGGTGGCTCCTGCCGCTGCGGCGCGCGTCGTCGAGCTGCTGGTCGAGTTGGGCGGCGGAACCGTCGATGAGCTCGGCAGCGACCTGCTCGCCGATCACACCGCGGATGCCGTTGACCTGCCCGAGGGCTACGCTCAGGGCCTCATCGGCGTGCACTACTCCGCTGACGAAATCACTGATTCGCTGCAGGCGATCGGCGCAACGGTCGAATCAACCGACACCGGCTGGAGCGTCACACCGCCCAGCTGGCGCCCCGACCTCGGCGATAAGACAACGCTCGTTGAAGAAGTGGCTCGCATCGTGGGCTACGACCGCATTCCCGCCGTGCTTCCGATTGCACCTCCGGGCCGCGGGCTTACGCGGGCGCAGCGACTGCGACGTACGGTGTCGAACAGCCTTGCAGCATCCGGTCTCACCGAGGTGTTGGCCTACCCGTTCATCTCCCAGCACTCGAACGACCTCTTTGGTTCGCCGGAGGCCGGGGGAGCGACAACGATCAGGCTTGCCAACGCTCTGGATCCGGATGCCGCCACGATGCGTCGCACGTTGATCCCAGGCCTCGCGGCGATCGCCCACCGCAACGTGTCTCGTGGGCTGACCGAC
The DNA here is from genome assembly GCF_004118935.1 of Salinibacterium sp. UTAS2018. Taxonomy (NCBI): domain Bacteria; kingdom Bacillati; phylum Actinomycetota; class Actinomycetes; order Micrococcales; family Microbacteriaceae; genus Salinibacterium; species Salinibacterium sp. UTAS2018. The sequence goes on along the minus strand of NZ_CP035375.1, from coordinate 14,484 downwards.
TTGGCGCTCTTCGAGGTCGGAACAGTGTTCCTGCCCGAAGCTGGCCGTAGCTACGGCAGTGCCTCGTTGCCTCTCGGTTACGAGCTGCCGAGCGACGCTGATCTCGCGGACCTTCGCTCGAGCATCCCGGACCAGCCGTGGCACGTCGCCGCGCTGTTCCTTGGCGATGCCGTGACGCGTCAACCGGGCCAGCAGCCCGTCTCCCGTGGACTCGCGGATGCTCTAGCAACTGTTCAGCACGTGGCGGCGACGCTCTCGGTGGAGATCGACATTGTCACGGGCAGCCATCACTCAATGCACCCTGGCCGCACCGCGGAACTTCGCGTGGGTGACAAGACCGTGGGCTACGCCGGTGAACTGCTTCCCGCACTCGCTCAGGAGCTCGACCTGCCTCGTGTCGTTGCGGTGCTTGAAGTCGACCTCACCGTGCTGATTCAGCATGCGGCAGAGGATGTCGCAGCGACGCCAATTGTCTCCTACCCGGCGGCAACCCAGGATCTTTCTCTGGTGGTGCCGACCGAGGTTCAGGCCGGAGAGCTCTTGGCTCTCATCCGCGAGGGGGCCGGCGAGCTTCTGGAACAGGTGCGCCTCGTTGACGACTACCGCGGCACGGGCATCCCCGAAACGCACAAGTCGCTGACGTTTGCTCTGCGCTTCCGCGCCCCGGATCGCACGCTCACGCAGGTCGAAGCCACCGACGCGAAGAACGCTGCCGTCGCTCTCGCTGGTGAGCGGGTCGGAGCTGAACTGCGCGAGTAGAAAAACCTAGAAACGCCGAAAGCCGGTCGTCACCATTGCGGTGGCGACCGGCTTTGTGTGTTTGTCGATTAGCTTGCCGCCCGTTGGGGGCACTACGCTAGAAATGTGACCGACCTCCGCGCCTGCTGCCAGCGACTCTCGCTGCGCTTTGTCGCGCCGTCTTCGCCGGTACTGCGCGGGGCTGACGAGCGACGATAGGCGGAGTTTTGCCATGACCCACGAGGTCGTGTGAAACGCCGCCGCAAGTGTTCTCGTTTCCGAACCCCACTGAAGGTAAATCCATGTCAATTTCGGTCGCTGTGGCCGGCGCCAGCGGTTATGCCGGTGGCGAGCTTCTTCGCCTCTTGTCCACCCATCCAGAGCTCGACGTTCAAACAGTGACAGCGTTTAGCAACGCTGGCCAGCGCTTGATCGATGTGCAACCGCATCTGCGGTCGCTGTCGCACCTCGAACTCCAGCCGACCGAGCCGTCTGTGCTCGCCGGCCATGATGTCGTTTTCTTCGCCCTGCCGCATGGCAAGTCGGGGGAGTTGACGGCTGAACTCAGCCCCGACACCCTCGTCGTGGACTGTGGCGCCGACCACCGCCTGACGAGCCCCGATGACTGGGCTGCGTTCTATGGCGGTGAATACTTCGGTGCCTGGGATTACGGGATGCCCGAACTGCTGCATGCCGCCGGCGGCACGCAACGGCAGGCGCTCACCGGGTCGAAGCGTATCGCGGTGCCCGGATGCAATGTCACCGCGATCACGCTGGCTCTCGCCCCCGGCATCCGTTCCTCTCTCATCGAGGCCGAAGACATCGTTGCAGTGCTGGCTGTCGGCCCTTCTGGCGCGGGCAAGAGCCTCAAAGTGAATCTGCTGGCGAGTGAAATGATGGGCTCAGCCTCGGCGTATGCCGTGGGCGGCACTCATCGCCATACTCCCGAGATCGCTCAGAACTTGAAGGTTGCGGGCGCTGCGAGCGTCACCGTCTCATTCACCCCGATGCTGGTGCCGATGTCGCGGGGAATCCTCGCCACGACCACAGCGAAACTTGCTGACGGTGTTACTGCCGCTCAGGTGCGCGAAGCGTGGGAGACCGCGTACGCCGATGAGCCTTTCGTCCACGTTTTGCCCGAGGGGCAGTTCCCCCGCACGGCGGATACCCTCGGTGCCAACACGGCTCTCATCGGCCTGGCTATCGACGAGGCCGCTCGTCGTGTCGTCGTTATCAGTGCGATCGACAATCTCGTCAAGGGCACCGCAGGCGCCGCCATTCAATCGACAAATATCGCGTTAGGCCTTGAGGAAACCCTCGGTCTCGCGCTGGACGGAGTAGCACCATGAGTGTCACAGCAGCCGCAGGATTCGAAGCCGCCGGTGTCGAAGCCGGTCTCAAGGCGAGTGGTGGCCTCGATGTCGCCCTCGTCGTTAATCGCGGGCCCCGCTTCGATGCGGCCGCGGTCTTCACCAGCAACCGTGCCCAAGCGCATCCGATCATCTGGTCGAAGCAGGTCATCGACGATGGTGTCGTCACGGCGATCGCCCTCAACTCGGGTGGGGCTAACTGCTTTACCGGGCCGCAGGGTTTCCAGGTGACGCACGCCACCGCCGAGCACGTTGCTGAAGCACTCGATGCGTCGGCGGGCGACATCCTTGTCTGTTCGACTGGTCTCATCGGCGAGCAGCTCCCGCAAGACAAGGTTCTCGCGGGCATGTCCGCCGCAGCCACCGCGCTCAGCGCCGAGGGCGGTACGAACGCCTCTCTCGCGATCATGACGACCGACAGCAAGCCCAAAACGGCTATCGCGACCGGCATCGGTTACACCGTCGGTGGCATGGCTAAGGGTGCCGGGATGCTCGCGCCCGGCCTTGCGACCATGCTCGTGGTTATCACCACTGACGCCGCTGTCGCCGCCGCTGACCTTGACGCCGCGCTTCGCGAAGCCACTCGAGTGAGCTTCGACCGCCTCGACTCTGACGGTTGCATGTCGACGAACGACCAAGTGACGCTCATGGCGTCCGGTGCCTCGGAAGTGACGCCTGACGCAGCCGAGTTCGCCGCGCTCGTCACGAGTGTGTGCAACGACCTGGCCGAACAGCTGCAGGGCGATGCTGAGGGCGCGAGCCACGACATCCGCATCGAAGTTGTCGGCGCTGAGAGCGAAGACGATGCTGTTGTCGTCGGCCGCTCAGTTGCCCGAAACAATCTGTTCAAGGCCGCGATCTTCGGCAACGACCCCAACTGGGGTCGCGTCTTGGCCGCGATCGGGACCACGGATGCCGCGTTCGACCCCTACGCGGTCGATGTTTCGATGAACGGTGTGCGGGTCTGCCACGCGGGTGCCCCCGACCGTTCGCGCGACGAGGTGGATCTCACAGGACGCGCTGTGCACGTGCTGATCGATCTGGCGACGGGCGATGCCGAAGCAACCATTCTGACCAACGACCTCACGCACGATTACGTGCATGAGAACAGCGCGTACTCCAGCTGATGCCGGCTTTTACACACGGCGCTGAACACGAGCAGGCCATGACGAAGGCGGGAGTGCTGATTGAGGCGCTCCCGTGGTTGAAGCGCTTTCGCAACCGCATCATCGTGGTGAAGTTTGGCGGTAACGCCATGATCAACGACGAACTCAAACGCGCCTTTGTGCAGGACATGGTGTATCTGCGCCTTGCCGGCGTTCGCCCCGTGATTGTTCACGGCGGTGGGCCCCAGATTACGAAGGAGCTCAAGATTCGCGGGATCGAGTCGGAGTTCCGCGCCGGCTACCGGGTCACGACCGAAGAGTCGATTGACGTCGTGCGCGATGTGCTCACCGACCAGGTGGGCGCTGAACTCGTCGATCTCATCAATGAGCACGGAGATCTTGCCAATGGCATTGCCGGTCATGAGCATTCCCTTTTCATCGGTGAGCGCATGATCAAGGAGATTGAAGGCAAGCGTGTTGACCTCGGCCTCGTCGGCAACGTCACCGAGGTTGACCCCCAGCGGGTGCTCGATGTGCTGGCCAGCGACAACATCCCCGTGGTCTCGACGCTCGCTCAAGAAGCCGGCGAGATTGCGGATGACGCGTCTGGCCTGCTGAATGTGAATGCTGACTCCGCCGCGGCGGCGCTGGCCATCGCGCTTGACGCAGCCAAGCTCGTCATCCTCACCGATGTTGCTGGTCTCTATAGCGACTGGCCCAACCGTGAATCACTCGTCTCGATCATCAACACTGATGAACTCCGTGAACTGCTGCCGAGTCTTGAATCGGGCATGATCCCCAAGATGACCGCGTGCCTTGAAGCCGTGGATGCCGGTGTGCCGAAGGCCGCCATCATCGACGGTCGTGCTCCGCACTCGATCCTCCTCGAAGTGTTCACGCAAGACGGAATTGGCACTGAGGTGGTACCCGCATGACCTGGAAAGATGACTACGCCCATCGCATGATGAACACGTTCGGTGTGCCGAAGGTGGAGCTCGTGCGCGGTGAGGGCTGTACTGTCTTCGATTCCGACGGCAAGCGCTACCTCGATTTTCTCGGCGGTATTGCCGTGAACTCTCTCGGCCATAATCACCCGGCGGTAGTGGGCGCACTCACGAGTCAAGCGAACCTGCTGCACGTTTCGAACTTCTTCGCGACGGAACCACAGCTCGCGCTCGCCGAACGCCTTCTGCGCATTTCTGGGGCGGGTGACGAGGGGCGTGTCTTCTTCGCGAACTCAGGCACCGAGGCGAACGAAGCTGCCGTGAAGCTCGCTCGGTTGACAGGCCGCCCCCGCATCCTGTCGTTAATGGATTCGTTCCACGGCCGTTCGATGGGCGCACTGTCGATCACCGGCAAGGCCTCGTTGCGCGAGCCGTTCGAGCCATTGCTCCCCAACGTTGAGCACATCGACACCACGATCGAGGCGCTCGCCGCAGCGATCGGGCCGGATGTCGCAGCACTCTTCGTCGAGCCCATCAAGGGCGAGGCTGGCGTGCAGCCGCTTCCCGAGGGTTACCTCGAAGCAGCGCGAGAGCTCACCACGCAACACGGTGTGCTTCTCATTGTCGACGAGATCCAGACCGGAGCCGGGCGCACCGGGCGCTGGTTTGGCTTCCAGGAAAGTGGCATCGTTCCCGATGCGATCACCCTTGCGAAGGGCATTGGCGGGGGAGTACCGATTGGTGCTCTCGTGACCTTTGGGGCGGCATCCGCTCTCCTGAAGCCCGGGCAGCACGGCACGACATTTGGCGGAAACCCGCTCGTGTGCGCCGTGAGCAACGCTGTACTGAAGCAGATCGAAAACGATGACCTCGTGGCGAACTCCGCTGCGCGAGGTGCCCAGCTGCGTACAGCGATCGAAGCGATCGGATCACCGTTGGTGAGCGAGTTGCGCGGTCGCGGGCTCCTGATCGGCATCGGCCTGTCGCAGCCCGTCGCCCAGCAGATTGTGGCAATAGCACTTGACCACGGGCTCATCGTCAACGCTCCCAATGCGTCGACCGTTCGACTCGCCCCACCTCTGATCATTGGCGACGCCGAGATCACCGAATTCATCACCACGTTCAGCGTCGTGCTGAACGCAGTACTTCAGAACACTCTTACGGAGGCATCATGACCAGGCATTTTCTTCGCGACGATGACCTCAGCCCGGCTGAACAACTCGAAATTCTTGATCTTGCCGAGAAGGTCAAGGCTGACCGTTGGGGCCGCAAACCCCTCGAAGGCCCTCAAACGGTCGCGGTGATCTTCGACAAGTCGTCAACGCGCACTCGCGTGTCTTTCGCAGTCGGCATTGCTGATCTTGGCGGTTCGCCGCTCATCATCTCCACGGCCAATAGCCAGCTGGGCGGCAAGGAGACGGCATCCGACACCGCTCGCGTTCTCGAGCGCCAGGTCGCGGCCATCGTGTGGCGCACCTATGGGCAACAGGGCCTCATCGAGATGGCTCACGGTACGCAGGTTCCCGTCATCAACGCCCTGAGCGATGAGTTTCACCCGTGCCAGCTGCTCGCCGATCTGCTCACAATCCGCGAGCACAAGGGCGAACTCAAGGGCCTCACGGTGACCTTCCTCGGCGACGGCGCTGACAACATGGTGCACTCCTACCTGCTCGCGGGCGCCACCGCCGGAATGCACGTGCGCATCGCCTGCCCCGCAGATTACCTGCCGCTGCCGGATGTCGTAGCCGACGCCGAAAAGATCGCAGCATCCACGGGCGGTTCGATTGCCATCATCACCGACCCCGCTGAGGCCGTGACGGGTGCCGACGTTGTTGTCACCGACACGTGGGTGTCAATGGGTAAGGAAGACGAGAAGGCTGTTCGTGTGGCCTCTCTCGGAGCGTACAAGGTGGATGCCGCCATGATGGCGCTCGCTAAGCCCGACGCCATCTTCTTGCACTGCCTCCCTGCCGACCGCGGCTATGAGGTTGACGCCGAGGTTATTGATGGTCCGCAGAGCGTCATTTGGGATGAGGCAGAGAACCGCCTGCACGCCCAGAAAGCCCTCATGATCTGGCTGCTCGACCAAGCTGCCTAATTTCTTGGCGGTTTAACGCCGCCGCTGTAGTTCCCTAAACTGATTCACGACGTCAAGGAGATAAACACATGTCAGAACGCGTAGTTCTCGCCTACTCGGGCGGACTCGACACTTCGGTAGGTATCGGCTGGCTCAAGGACGCCACAGGCAAAGAGGTCGTCGCGCTCGCGATTGACGTCGGCCAGGGCGGCGAAAACATGGATGACATCCGTCAGCGCGCGCTCGACTGTGGCGCTGTTGAATCGATCGTCATCGATGCCAAAGATGAGTTCGCCGATGACTTCCTGATGCCGGCACTCAAGGCAAATGCGCTGTACCAGAAGCGCTACCCGCTGGTCTCGGCTCTCAGCCGTCCGGTTATCTCGCGCCACCTTGCGCTCACTGCCAAGGCTCTTGGCGCTGACAGCGTCGCTCACGGTTGCACCGGTAAGGGAAACGACCAGGTTCGCTTCGAGGCTGCTGTTGCGGCTCTAGCTCCCGACCTCACGAGCATCGCTCCCGTGCGCGACCTTGCGCTCACGCGTGACAAGGCAATCGTCTACGCCGAAAAGCACAACCTTCCTATTCGCCAGTCGGCTGCCAGCCCGTACTCGATCGACAAGAACGTCTGGGGCCGCGCGGTCGAGACCGGGTTCCTCGAGGACCCGTGGAACGCACCGATCGAAGAGCTTTACGAGTACACGGCTGACCCCGCCGCCGGCCTTCCCGCCGACGAAGTGACCATCACTTTCGAAGCTGGAATCCCTACCGCCATCGACGGAGTCGCGATGTCGGCTCTCGCTATCGTCGAGCACATGAATGCGCTCGCCGGCAAGCACGGCGTTGGCCGCATCGATGTAGTGGAAGACCGCCTCGTGGGTATCAAGAGCCGCGAGGTTTACGAGGCTCCTGGCGCGATGGCTTTGATCGCTGCGCACGAAGAGCTTGAATCGCTCACCATCGAGCGTGACCTCTCACGTTACAAGCGTGGAGTCGAAGCCGAGTGGTCGAACCTCGTGTACGACGGACTCTGGTACTCGGGTCTCAAGCGTTCACTCGACGCCTTCATCGATGACACCCAGCGCTACGTCAGTGGAGAAATCCGTATGACGTTGCACGCTGGCCGTGCCGTGCCGACCGGCCGCAAGTCAGAGCAGAGCCTCTACGACTTCAGCCTCGCCACCTACGACACCGGTGACACGTTCGACCAGTCGCTCGCTAAGGGCTTCATCGAACTCTGGTCACTACCGAGCAAGATCTCGGCTCGTCGCGACGCAAAGCAGGGCTAATCATGGCGCATTCTGCCGAAACTGGTGAGGGACAACTCTGGGGAGCCCGCTTCGCAAGCGGACCCTCACCCGAGCTTGCCCGGTTGAGCAAGTCGACTCACTTCGATTGGCAGCTTGCGCAGTATGACCTCGCTGGTTCGCGGGCGCACGCTGTTGCGCTCGCGGCCGCGGGGTACCTCGATGATTCCGAGCTGGAGACCATGCAGGATGCGCTGCGCTCGTTGAGCGAAGCGGTTGCTGATGGCAGCTTCACCGCCTTGGAATCGGAAGAAGACGTTCACGCCGCTCTCGAGCGTGGATTGATTGAGCGTGCCGGCGCCGAGGTCGGAGGCAAACTCCGCGCCGGTCGCAGCCGCAACGACCAGATCGCCACTCTCGTGCGCCTGTATCTCCTCGATCACGCGGGCGCTATCGCTGCGATGGTCGTTGACCTCATCGACGCCATTGTGGCGCAGGCCGAGAAGCACGACACGGCGATCATGCCGGGGCGCACGCACCTCCAGCATGCGCAGCCAGTGCTGCTCGCGCATCATTTGCTTGCTCACGCGTGGCCTCTCGTGCGCACGCTCGAGCGTTTCCGCGACTGGAAGGCTCGTGCATCCACCTCGCCGTATGGCTCCGGTGCTCTCGCCGGCAGCACTCTCGGGCTCGACCCCGCGCTGGTTGCGCGGGAACTGGGCCTTGCTCGCCCGACCGAAAATTCCATCGATGCCACCGCGAGCCGGGATGTCGTGGCTGAGTTCGCGTTCATCACTGCGCAGTTGGGCATTGATATGTCTCGACTGAGTGAAGAAATCATTCTCTGGAACACTCGCGAGTTCGATTTCGTGCAGCTTGATGATGCCTACTCGACAGGCTCGTCCATCATGCCGCAGAAGAAGAATCCCGATATTGCCGAGCTTGCGCGCGGCAAGGCGGGTCGCCTCATCGGTAACCTCACGGGGCTGCTCGCCACGTTGAAGGCACTGCCGCTCGCCTACAATCGCGATCTGCAGGAAGACAAAGAGCCCGTTTTCGACTCTGTCGAGACGCTCGAAGTCTTGCTTCCCGCGTTTACCGGAATGATCGCGACCCTGCGTTTCAACACCGAACGTATGGCAGAACTGGCGCCGCAAGGCTTCTCGCTTGCAACCGACGTTGCCGACTGGCTCGTGCGTCAGCACGTTCCGTTCCGCGAAGCCCACGAGATCAGTGGTTCGCTGGTTCGTTTCTGCGAAGAGAACTCGCTCGACCTTCACGAACCGTCGGATGCTGACTACGCTGCAATTTCGCCGCACCTCACGGGGGACGTTCGTGCAGTTCTCACGGTGGAGGGCTCGGTTTCGAGTCGTGCCGGCGTCGGCGGAACGGCTCCCGTACGTGTTGCCGAGCAGCGTGCCGAACTGACCGAACGTGTCCGCGTTCTTGCGGCTGCTCTCGACCCGCAGGTTCTCAACTAGACGTGTTCGAACTGCTCAGCAGACCGGCGACTGAGGTTGCTCCGCTGTTGCTGGGAGCTGTCGTGCGCGTCGGCGAGGTTGCGGTACGACTTACCGAGGTCGAGGCCTACATGGGCGAGGTCGATCCTGGCTCCCATGCTTTTCGCGGGCCGGGCAAACGCAACGCCGTCATGTACGGTCCGCCCGGTCATCTCTACACGTACTTCACCTACGGCATGCATACCTGTGCCAACGTCGTGTGTATGCCCGAGGGCGTTGCCTCCGGAATCTTGCTGCGGGCGGGCGAAGTAATCGAAGGCGTGGATGTCGCGGCCGAACGTCGTGCGACATCCAAGAAGCCAGCCGATCTCGCGATGGGCCCCGCCCGTCTTGCGGTGGCACTCAGCATCCGTTTGGATGACGCTGGCACCAACCTGCAGACCGGCCGCGTTCGCCTCGAGCTCCCTCAGTCGCCGTCGCCGTTCGCTGCGGGGCCGCGTACGGGCGTCGCCGGCGCTGGCGGCACGGACGAGTACCCCTGGCGTTTCTGGATTCCGGGGGAGCCGAGCGTTTCCCCGTATCGTGCCGCAGTGAAACGAAAGCGCTCCTAGTGGCGCGCTTTACTCCGCTCGAGCAGCGGATCGACGAGTGGGCGCATCGGCGTCTCGACCGGGTGCGCGGCGCGGCCGCGAACTCGTACTCTGCCACCGGCGTCAGTTCGCCGTCGCAACGCTTTCGTACCTGGACGATCGAGTTCACGGTGTTCGTTCTCAAGCAGGCGTGGGCCTGCGTGTTTGGGGGAGCGATACTCGCCGTTCTCGTACTCACTCGCCTCTGGTATCCCGAGTTGGCGTCCCTCGCCCGCAACGATTTCTTAGTGCTCGCGGCTCTCGCCATCCAAGTTCTCATGGTCGTCTTCAAGCTAGAGACGCTGCGCGAACTGCGCGTGATCATCCTGTTCCACATCGTGGGTACCGTGATGGAAATTTTCAAGACGGATGCCGGGTCCTGGACGTACGAGGGTGACGGCATGCTGCACATCTTCGGCGTCCCGCTCTATAGCGGCTTCATGTACGCGGCGGTCGGCTCGTACATGGTGCGCGTCTTCCGCCTCTTCGAACTGCGCTTCGATCACTATCCGCGGCGCTGGATCACCGTGGTCGTGGCCTCGTTGATCTACCTCAACTTTTTCAGCCACCATTTCATCGTCGACGTTCGGTGGTTCCTCTTCGCGACCATCGCGGTGGTGTGGTGGCGCACGGTCATGTACGTCAGGGTGTCGCGGGCGCGGTTCCGGATGCCCGTGCTGGTCGCCTTCGTGCTCGTGTCGATTTTCATCTGGATCGCTGAAAACGTGGCGACCTGGTCGAATGCGTGGGTTTACCCGAATCAGTCGGACGGCTGGGAACTCGTTTCGATCGCGAAGCTCGGCTCGTGGCTGCTGCTGATGATCGTGTCGGTGGTGCTCGTCACGTGGGTCGAGAAGCCCCGGCCTCCCGAGTCGCTTAGCGAGAGCGAAGCGCTTTAGTCGTAGCGGAGCATCCGTGACGCAACACCGGCAACGCAGCACCCGCAACGCGGCGCCGTTGACGCAGCGCCCTTAACGCAAGGGCGTCGGGGCTGTTTAGCGCCCGACGAGCAGCGCCGCGGTGCAGAGTCCAGCCCAGACGAGGCTCACAAGGGTGCCGATAATGAACCGCTCGCGAGCGGCGGCGTTTTCCAGTTCCGAGAAACGACCAAGTCCTTTGATAGCGACGATGATGGCGATGGCGCCGGGTTGCCACACCATGAACGAGGCGATGAACGCGAAGCGCTCGAGGTAGCCGATGGTTGTTCCGCCGCGCAAAATCTCACGCTCGGGTAGAGGCGAGTCGGCATCGATGACGAGGATGCCGCCATGTTCACCGCGTGGCGCCGGATATGACGCGAGCGACAGCACGAGAGCAACGAGCGGGCTGCCTGCAATCGTGGCGAGCGCGACGAGGGCTGCGCTGAGCAATATGACCAGCCCGGGAGTGTCACTGGGCAAAGGATTCTCGGTCGATCCGAGAATGAGCGCGATGCCAATAGGCACTAATGACACGGTGGCGAGCCAGTACTTTTCGGTGCGGGCGGCAATCATGGATGCACCGATCGCTCCGATTACGAGAACGAGTACCGCGATCCACCAGCCGATCATGACGTGCCTTCCTCTGCGCTCAGCGCATTGTCGATTACTACTCCACTGTGTGCTCTGTCGAGCAGGTTTGCAAGAGCACGAACAGCCTCTTCTTCGGTGCGTAGCCCGGCCACGAGTGCGCGTTGGCTTGCCGACTGCGGTGAGATGCCGAGCCGTTCTGCGGCATCAGCTTGAGTGATGCCGGTGGTGAGTAGATCGTAGAGCTCCCACCCGTTGGCGGTGCGCCGAGTGCGCAGCAAAATGAGAAGCTCGAGCAGCGGTTCGATGTCGCGCGCCAGTTCGTTTTCGGGGTCAGATTCTACGGCGCACTTGGCGGGGCTCTTCTTAGCGCGATCGATTGCCACGCGGGCTGCGAGAAAGGCGGCGCCGCTCGTAGCGCGCACGTTGGGGCCGTAAGGCAGGGGCACCGTGCCGATGCCGATACCGACGCTCCACTGTTCTGTCCGGGTCAGTTCAAGGGTGATGCCGAGAGCAGCGTGAGCTGAAGTGAGTAGCATCTGGGCTTCGTCTCCGGCCGTGCGTTCGGCGGGGAGTGCGAGGTCTTCCGTGCGCTCCACGTTAATGCGCTGCAGGGCTTCAGCTACGGCATCCGCGCTGCTGCGACTGTTGCGTTGGTCTGCGGTAATCACGAACATCCCTAAAGGCTACAGCATTGATTCTCAAACATCAGGCCCACAACACTGATCTCTCACAATCAGGCCCTCAGCACTGTTCCGGATTCCGTCGCTGATCTCGGAGCTGTGCCGAAAGGCACTACGGTTAATGACGTGTCAGCGACAGCATCAGAATCCCTCAGCACTCAAAGTAACGACAGCTCTTTCGAGAGCCTGTGGCAAGAACTCACGTGGCGTGGCCTCGTGCATGTCTCCACCGATGCGGATGCCCTCGAGAAGCTTCTCGACGGCGACCCGATCACGTACTACTGCGGCTTCGATCCCACGGCCCCCAGCCTCCACTTGGGAAACCTCGTGCAACTGCTGCTACTGCGCCGTCTTCAGCTGGCCGGCCACAAGCCTCTTGGTCTCGTCGGGGGAGCGACCGGCCTTATCGGCGACCCGCGACCTACGGCCGAGCGCACTCTTAATGACAACGAGACCGTTGCCGAATGGGTCAGCTACTTGCAGGCTCAGGTCTCGAAGTTTTTGAGCACCGAGGGTGACAATGCCGTGCGCATGGTCAACAACCTTGATTGGACGGCGCCGATGAGCGCCATCGACTTCCTGCGCGACGTCGGCAAGTACTTCCGTGTCGGCACCATGATCAAGAAGGATGCCGTGAGCGCGCGCCTGAACAGCGACGCCGGCATCAGCTACACCGAGTTCAGTTACCAGGTCATGCAGGGCATGGACTTCTTGCAGCTCTACCGCAACTACGACTGCGTGTTGCAGACCGGTGGCAGTGACCAGTGGGGCAACCTCACGAGCGGGAGTGACCTCATCCACAAGGCTGAGGGTTCGAGCGTTCATGCCATCGGTACCCCCCTCATTACGAACTCTGACGGCACCAAGTTTGGCAAGAGCGAGGGCAACGCCATTTGGCTCGACTCGAACATGACGAGCCCCTACGCGTTTTACCAGTTCTGGCTCAATACTGATGATGCGGATGTCATCGAGCGCGTCAAGATCTTCACCTTCTTGACGCGCGAGCAGATCACCGGGTTAGAAACCGCAGTTGCCGAGGCGCCGTTTAGGCGTGAGGCGCAAAAGACCCTCGCGTACGAAGTGACATCTCTCGTGCACGGTCGCGCAGCAACCGAGGCGGCGATCGCTGCATCGGCCGCTCTCTTTGGCCAAGGAGAGCTGGCGTCTTTGGACGCCGATACGTTGGCGGCGGCACTGCGCGAACTTGCTCACGTAGAGACGTCAGCGGATGCCACAATCGTGCAGTTGCTCGCCGATACCAAGCTGGTGTCGAGCGCGAGTGAAGCGCGTCGCGCTATTTCGCAGGGTGGCGTCTACCTCAACAACGTTGCGGTGGCGGATGACCAGGCGATAGTCGGCAGCGATCTTCTCGCCGGAAATGTAGCGGTCCTTCGTCGTGGCAAGAAGACACTCGCGGGAATCTTCGTTACGTCCTAACGCGCTAGCGTTTTAGCTCGCTGGCGTTGTGTTCTATGAAGCGCTGTCCGTTGCGGGCGGCGTGAGTTGCTGCACCATCTCGGTGATGTCCGCTGAGGTCCCGGTCCCGACTTGAGCGTCGGTGGGGAGTGTATGGCGCAAAACCTGCAGTCCCAAATAGGTCGAGTAGCACGAGCGCGCCCACAGCCGGGAGCGATGTTCATCGAGTCCGAAGTCTCGGTAAATTTCTTCGAGAAAGCGAAGCCGTGCGGTCGTGACGGCGTCGATGACGGGCGTCGCGATCGGGTCTTGCGACGTGAGGATGTAGTACTCGAGCCCATCGCGCGGGTCGCGGCCGATCGAGGCGCCCAAGATGGCGGCTAATCGTTCGTGCGGTGACGCCAGATCGTTGAGCTGATCGATCAGATCCTGTGTAGCGCGCTTTTTCCAGAGCTCGAGGGCACTGTCGAGTAGAGCGGCTCGTGAGGAGAAGTGGTGATAAGCGCTGCCTTTGGTGACCCCGAGTTCGGCTGCGACCCGTTCCATGTTGATGGCCGCTAGGCCTTCTCGCGCTCCGAGAATGAGAGCAGCAACGGCCCAGCGCTCGGGGGTTAGTCGCTCAGTGCGGGGGAGTGCCATGGGCAAATCGTACTCCGCGAACCCGGACGTGGATGCTAGCCTGAGGTCATGAACATACGCATGCGTATCTTGGCCGGTTCCTTTCTCGCTCTGACACTTGCAGTGTTGGCGATACTCCATATCCTGTGGGGTTCAGGCATCCCGTTTCCGGCTGAGTCTTTCGACGAACTCGGCGGAGCAGTGGTGCCGAGCGGAGTGTGGCCAAGCCCCATGCTCACCTTCCTTGTCGCTGCAGCCCTGTGCGGGGCGAGTGTTGCTGTCGTGCTCCGGATGTTCGACCTCGCGCGACCGCGTTCGATCCTGACCCCGTGGTTGATCTTCGCCAGCTACGCCTTGGCGGTTGTCTTCGCGCTGCGGAGTATCCTGGGGTTCCTCATCAGCTCAGGACTGTGGGGCATCGACCCGGCGGATGCCACCTTCCATCGCTGGGATCTCCTGGCGTATTCGCCACTGTGTTTGCTGCTCGCACTGTGTGCGTTGGCTCTCGTGCGACAGCGCGATTCGAACGCCAACGCAGCTCTCGATTCCCGCACTTAGGTGGCGACACGCCCGGGATGCGCATCGTGTTGGTGGGGCACTCAGAATGCACGTATTGTTCTTTCTAGTCACCCCAAAGGTGCGGAAAACGAAGTCAGCTTTTGCTGCTGAGTTTCCGGCCTCAAGTGGG